>CAIQDX010000019.1 GCA_903870685.1 uncultured Chitinophagaceae bacterium
CCGGGCATTAAAGCATTGGTTGAAGCTGTAAAAGATTTAGGTCGTGTGGTTGTTGTGGCTCCCGATAAAACACAAAGCGGCATGGGACATGCCATCACCATTGGACATCCGTTGCGATTGCATAAAGTACATTATATGGATGGCGTTGAAGCTTATAGTTGCAGCGGCACTCCTGTTGATTGTGTAAAAATTGCAGTTGATAAAATTCTGCATCGCAAACCCGATATTTGTTTAAGTGGTATTAATCATGGAGCCAATCATTCTATCAATGTTATTTACAGCGGCACTATGAGTGCTGCCATGGAAGCATCAATAGAAAGCATACCCAGCATAGGTTTTAGCTTATTAGATTTTAGTATTGAAGCCGATTTTACAGCATCAAAAGTTTATGTAAAAAAAATTGTACAAAAAGTTTTGTCGCAAAAAGTGGTGAAGCATTTATTATTTAATGTAAACATTCCTGCGGTTGATGAAAGTTTAATTAAAGGCATTAAAGTTTGCAAACAAGCATATGCTAAATACGAAGAAAAATTTTTAGAACGCAAAGATCCGCATGGACGAAAATATTATTGGCTTACCGGCGAATTTGTAAATTACGATACAGCAAAAGATACCGATGTGTGGGCATTAAAAAATAATTATGTAAGTCTGGTTCCTGTGCAATTCGATCTTACAAATTACACTTTGAAAAAACAAATTGAAACAAACTGGAAATTCTGATGTTCATTACAAAAGATAATTTAAAACTCGGTCTGGTGTTGGGTTTGCTGGCACCATTTATTGGTATGTTTGGATTTTATTTCTGGAAATTCAGCGTGTACTCTTTAAAAGAATTTATACTTTTTCTCGGTCAGGAAAAAAGTTTAATTACTGCCATGGTTAGTTTTTCGTTGTTAGCAAATGCCATTTTATTTACGGCATATGTAAATAGCAACAAAGACAAAACAGCCAAAGGAATTTTTATTGTAACCATCATTTATTCGGCCATTGCCATTGCCATGAAATTTATTTTTTAATTTTTTTGTTTGACGAGCTGCAGTACTTATGGCATCGCCTGTTGCCCCTGATTCTTTCAGTGAAAGAATCGCACACTTGTACGTTCGGTACTTTAATTGCCAAGCAGAAAATAAAAAACGTTCTTACTAAAAAAGTAAGAACGTTTTTATTTACACACGCAAAAAAATTATTCTTCCGAAACAACAAATGTTATTGTTTGCTTAACCAAGCTTGTAACATTTCTTCCATTTTGAACTGCTGGTTTCCAATTTGGTCCTTTTCGCATAAATCTTACTGCTTCTTCAGCAGTTCCATATCCCGGATCATTGTCTGCTTTTACTTTACTTACCATTCCTTTATCATCAACAATAAAAGATAATTCAACTGCGTATTTACCAGGACCTGCACCTTTTTCAACAGGAAGATCACGATTCAAATTTCTTTCTAAATATTTTTGCCATGCTTCTTTACCACCCGGAAACTCAGCAGGGACTTGGGTTTGCGTAAATATTTTATCGTAATTTTCGTTAACATCAACAGTATGGTTGCGCGGCACATTGGTAACTACCGGTCTCCCAGATGGTGGAGGTGGTGGTGCAATTGGTAAAGCACCATATTTATCTATTGCTCTTTTTTCACTTGACTCGTTTGATAAGTCATAAGTTTCACTTGTTCCATTTTTCAATTCAATTATAATTGTCATTCGAGGATTATATTTCCATGAGCATGACTTAACATCTTTATTTCTTTCTAAAAAAACTTGATAACCACTATTATCAGTATTTAATGTAGGCTTAGTAGTTATTTCTATTACACCATTCTTACCATCATCACCATATTTATAAATTGCAATTGCATCTTTTAGAACATTTACACTTGCTATATCGCCAGTGCTAATTTTACTAAAATCAAAATTTTTCGGCATTAGTTTTCCATTCAAAACATATAAAGGTTTAGGTGCTTTCATTTTAATTTCTATCACACCATTCTTTCCCTCATTGCCATATTTATCAGTTGCAATTTTATCTTTTAAAACGCTCATGCTTTCAATATTGTTAGGATTAATTTTACCCATTTCATCATGAGTAATTTTCTTTCCATCAACAAACATTAATGCCTTACTTGCAGAGAGTGGAACAACTTTTAAAGAATCGATTGATTTTAAAGGTCGTTTAGGAACTACAAAAATTGAAGTATCCTTTCGCATCTTTGTTTTAAAATAATCTTTTGTACACAACGAAACTTGTACATTATATTTTTTACCAGTTTTTGCAGCTCCTGTTAAATTACTTTCATAATATAAATCAAAGTCACTTGACTTATAATTATTTAGGCTTGAATTAGAAACATGTTTATCATCGATCCAAACACCATACTGATTTTCATTTTTCCATTTTTCGTATTGTGATGCCGATGGTACCTTTCTTTTTGCAGGTGGCAATTTCGTAAATGAAATTTGTGTTGATTTTTCTCTTTGCAAGGCACTCATTGCTTGCCAAATTTCATAAGCACGTTTTGTTTCAACTTGCTTTGACCCATCAATTGCTTGAATTGTTTTACCGTTCTTTAAAGTTCTTGGTATAATTAAACTTTTTAAAATAGCTTCATACTCATCCAACTCAGCTTGCGAAACACCAGCCCCGCTTGGATTCTGTGTTGTATCGGAAAATGCAGATTGCATATCGGCTAAATTATTTTTTGCATTTTGTTCTTTCATTCTAAATGCAAACAACAATACAACAACTGCCATTAAAGGCAATACAACTACTCTTCTCAAATAAGAGAATCTTGGATTTTTGTTTTGAGTTATCATCAGTAATCGGCGTTTTATGGGTGAAAAGAAAAATGAATTGGTTAATAAAAATTGTTGTTGCGGATAAGTGGCAGCCAGTAACATTTCGGCTAAAGAACTTGCATCACCATTATCGACAGATTTTTTATCGGCAATAAATTCATGTATCATTTGTAATTCTTTGCGTGCTAACCAAAAGAAGGGATTAAACCAACCGAATATCATCAGCACTTGAATAATAATATTATCAACACTGTGTTTCTCTTTTACATGCGTTAGTTCGTGTTGCAAAATTTGTTGTCCGGTGGAGGATTGCAGATCTATTTCTTCGTTCCAGAAAATATATTTGAAAAAAGAAAATGGTGTTCCTTTTACGTTTGTAAAAATCAAATAAATTTCTCCCAAACTTTTGCAATCAAATTGTCTTAATAATTTTTTGATGCGCACCAATGCAACAATAAAAGTAAAAAGAAAAAATGCTGAAACAGCGGCATAACTAATAATTGCCATCATATCCCAACTCAGCTGAAAGCCTTTGCCGGCAACGGCTTTATCTATGCTTGCATTATAATCGGCCAGCACATAAATAAATTGAACGGCTGTATTGTCGGCATTCATTTTATCCAACTGAATTTTTACCAATGGAATAATGAACGATAAAAAGAATACCGCCAAAATATAAAAACGATTGTACTGATGAAATTTTTTATTGCGCAAAACAAGAAAGTAATAACTCATCATAATTGCGCTGCAGATAATTACCTGCAAATCGTACCAGGCAAAACTTTTCATAAAAATTATTTTTTGTGTTTTATTTGTTGTAACAGCAATTCAAGGTCTTTTACTTTCAGGTCTTTTTGTTTCAGCATAAAAGAAACTGCATCGGCAAACGAACCTTCAAAATATCCTTCCACTAAATTGCGGATGGTACTTGATGAATATTCTTCTTTAGAAACAATCGCTTCGTACTGATGCACTCTGCCATGCACTTCAATATCAACAAAACCTTTGTCGATCAAAATTTTTAAAATAGTTGCCACCGTGTTAGAATGCGGTTTGGGTTCGGGCTGTGCATCAACAATATCTTTTAAATAAGCTTTCTCAAGTTTCCAGATAGTTTGCATGATCTGTTCTTCTGCTTTCGTAAGAGGTTTAATCAACATAACTAATTTTTTAGTTGAACAAATATATAAACTAATTTTTTAGTTTACCAACTATTTTTTTAGTTTTTAATAAAAAGATAGAACATAGATAATGCAGATGAAACAGATTTGCGCAGATACATTTTAAAGTTTTCAAAAATCTGTGTGAATCTGTACTATCCGTGTCATCAGTGTTCCATTATCTAACACCATGAAGCAGTGGCAATAAAAAATTGTATTTTGCAGGGGTATGAAATACTATATCATTTCCGGAGAAGCAAGTGGTGACTTGCATGGCAGCAATCTCATCAAAGAATTGTCCAAACAAGACGCATCAGCAAATATTCGTTGCTGGGGCGGAGATTTGATGCAAGCTGCAGGAGCCACGCTGGTAAAGCATTATAGAGAATTGGCTTTTATGGGATTTGTGGAAGTGATAAAAAATATTTCCACCATTTTAAGTAATATAAAATTTTGCAAACAAGATATTTTAGATTTTAATCCTGATGTAATTGTGTTGATAGATTATCCAGGATTTAATTTGCGTATTGCTGAATGGGGCAAACAACAAGGCTTTAAAATTGTGTATTATATTTCTCCGCAGGTTTGGGCTTGGAAAGAAAATCGTGTGAAGAAAATGAAACGTGATATCGATAAAATGCTCGTCATACTTCCTTTTGAAAAAGATTATTTTAAAAATAAATGGAATTGGGATGTTGAATATGTTGGACATCCATTGGTTGAAGTAGTGGAAGAAAGTCGGGAGTCGGTACCGCTATTAGCGGGAGGGAGTCGGGAGTTGAGCGAAGAAAAAATCATTGCACTGTTACCGGGAAGTCGCAAACAAGAAATTGCAAAAAAGCTTCCACTTATGTTGAGTGTTGCAAAATCATTTCCCGAATACAAATTTGTTGTTGCAAAATCTCCGGGATTAGAAGATAGTTTCTACGAAGAATTCTTCAACTCCCCTTCAGGGGTTGGGGGTAACAACATTTCGTCAGTAAAAAACGATACTTATAATTTATTGCTGAAAAGCACCGCTGCATTGGTTACAAGCGGAACGGCAACTTTAGAAACTGCATTATTTGCCGTACCCGAAGTGGTTTGTTATAAAGCCGGAACATTAAGTTATGAAATTGGAAAACGTTTGGTAAATGTGAAATTTATTTCGTTGGTTAATTTGATCATGGATAAATTGGTGGTGAAAGAATTAATTCAAACAGATCTTACCACAAAAAATTTAGTTATCGAATTAAATGAATTGCTGAATAACAAAGAACGTCAGCAAGAATTGAAAAAAGATTATGCAGATCTTAAAAATATTTTATCTGCCGGTGGTCATGCTTCTTCTAATGCTGCGAAAAGTATTTATGAATTTATAAAGAAACAGCCGTGAGCTATGAGCTTTTGCTCGAAGCTCATGGCTCGCTCCTCATAGCTCAGAATGTACAAGAGTGCGACGCAACATAAGCTACACAAAGATTTGAAGCTGGCAACAAAAAATAATTATTTTTTAATTAATGGAAGGATGACTAATTTAAAAAGCATTACAAGCAGCACAAATAAAAACAAAAGAATAGAAATGCGGTTCATGCCATGCATGTATTTTGTGTATTGCTCGTTTAACATTTGGATCTCTTTTTTTGATGAAGAGATATTCGAGAATTTGATTTAAGAATTTGCTCATGCTTTCTTTAATTATTTATTTTTTTCAACCACTTACTTAAATGTTCAGTGATCTGTTTTGTTTCAATAATAAAGCCATCGTGACCGTAAGCAGAATCTATTTCTATCAAAGTCGCATTGGACATGTGTTGTGCCATGAAACGTTGTTCATCCAAGGGACAAAGAATATCGCTGTGAATACCAATAATAAATGTTGGTTGCGTGATTGATTGCAATGCTTTAATTAAATCGCCACCACGCTTTCTACCAAGATGATGACTGTCCATCGACTTCGTTAACAACCAATAACTGTAAGCATTAAAACGTTTTACTAATTTATCGCCCTGATAAATGATATAAGATGAAACACGAAAATCATCGATCTTTTCAGGATCAGGATCTGTTTGTTTTTCCTGATAAATTCCATAGTTTCGATAAGTTAACATTCCAATGGCACGTGCTGCTTTCAATCCTCTGGAACCCGCATCCGGTCTGTGTTCGTGCCATGTTGCATCTGCTTCAATTGCTAATCTTTGTGCAGTATGCACGGCAACACCCCATGCACTTTCGGATGGAGAAGTTGCAATGAGAAAAATATTTTTAATAATTTCTTTTTCCATCATTGCCCATTCCAACACCTGATAACCACCCATACTGCCACCAATCAACAAATGAATATTTTTTATTCCAAGATGTTGACGTAATAAAATATGAGCTTTCACCATATCGCGAATAGTGATGGAAGGAAAATCAGAATAGTAGGGTTGATTTGATTTTGGATTAATACTTAACGGTCCGGTTGTTCCATAACATGATCCCAAAATATTAGCACCGATAATAAAATGTTCCTCCGGATTAATGATGCAATCCTTACCCACCAAGCCTTTCCACCAATCAGCAGGATCGGCATTTGCAGTGAGTGCATGACAAACCCAAACAACATTCGAATGGTCAGCATTTAATTGTCCATGCGTTTGGTAGGCAATTGTAATACCATGCAATGTTTTACCATTCTCTAAAACAAAATCATTGTTGTATTCAAAAAATTTCATCTAATCATTTCGTATTTCGGCAGCAAAATAAGTACTTGCATCAATTACATTTGCATAAATCTTTGAAAAATGATAAAAATTGAAGTAAATCGTGCGGATGATGCCTATGCTTTTGAAGGAAAAGATAGCAGCGGACATATTGTTAGAATTGACGGAGCAGTTGAAATTGGCGGACATAATTCGGGTATTCGTCCCATGCAATTATTGTTGATGAGTTTGGGTGGTTGCAGCGGAATTGATATTGTTTCGATTTTAAAAAAACAAAGACAAGATGTAAAAGATTTTAAAATGATCATTGAAGGTGAACGTGAAAAAGATAAAGAACCTTCATTGTGGAAACAAGTTAATGTTATTTTTAAATTCACCGGAAATGTTGATGCCGATAAAGCAAAAAAAGCTTGTGCATTATCGATCGATAAATATTGTTCTGTTGCCGCAACATTAAGAGCAGCAGGATGTGTGGTTGATTGGAGAGTTATTGTAAATGATAAATTTTAAATGTTGAATGATAGATGATAGCTGCAATTTTTAATTCTTAATTTTTAATTGATGAAACCAATAACCAAAGCCATTCGCATACAAACAGAAAGAACAAATGAAATGGAACATAGCACGCCTATGTTTTTAACAAGTAGTTTTTGTTTTGATAATGCAGAAGAAATGCGTGCCGCTTTTGCGGATGAAAGCGATGATAATATTTACAGTCGCTTTAGTAATCCGAATGTAGATGAATTTACAGCAAAGATCGTTGCATTGGAAGGCGCTGAAAGCGGCTATGCCACTGCATCCGGCATGAGTGCCATCTTTGGTTCTTTCATGGCTTTATTGAAACAAGGCGATCATTTATTATCAAGTGATTCTATTTTTGGAAGTACTCACACCATCATCACAAAATATTTACCTAAATACGGAATTGAAACATCTGAAATTAGTGCAGGTGCAACTGCAGCAGAATGGGAAGCTGCCATTAAACCAAACACCAAAATGATTTATCTGGAAACACCAACCAATCCGGGTTTGGATATTTTAGATATTGAAATGATCTCAAAAGTTGCTAAAAAACATAATGTTCTTTTAAACGTTGACAATTGTTTTGCAACACCTATCATTCAAACACCTATTGAATTGGGTGCTGATATTGTTGTTCATTCTGCCACAAAATGGATCGATGGGCAAGGAAGAGTTTTAGGCGGTGTAGTTGTTGGCAAAAAAGATTTGATCAAAGAAATTTATTTATTCTGCAGAAGTACAGGTCCTGCCCTTTCTCCGTTTAATGCATGGGTGTTGAGTAAAAGTTTAGAAACATTGGATGTGCGGATGGAACGTCATGCATCGAATGCATTATTTATTGCAGAGCAATTGGAATCGCATCCAAAAATTGCATCACTAAAATATCCATTCTTAAAAAGCCATCCTAAATATTCAATCGCTGCAAAACAAATGAAAAACGGTGGTGGAATTGTTTGTTTTGAATTGAAAGGCGGATTAGAAAGTGGCAAGAAATTTTTAGATGCTTTACAAGTACTTTCATTAACAGGAAACTTAGGCGATACCAGAAGTATTGCATCGCATCCGGCAAGTACCACACATGCAAAATTAACGGAAGCAGAACGTCAGGCAGTAAGCATTACACCCGGCTTAATCCGCATCAGCGTTGGATTAGAACATAAGGATGATATTTTGAATGATATTGTGCAGGCCTTAGAAAAATGTTGATGAACAATTTTTTTGTTCATTTTTTTTAGTGTTATAAAACATGTAGAATGTTTTATAATTTTATTAGTTGACGACTATGTAAAGAACTGTAACCATGCTTACTGATAAAAAATTAAAAGCCTTTGTTCCAACTGTACAACCAGCAAAAGCAAAATTATTTTACAGAGATATTTTAGGATTAGAATTATTGTCGGAAGATAATTATGCTTTAGAATTCAATGCCAACGGAACTTTATTAAGAGTAATTACAGTGCAGGAATTAAAACCGCATCCATTTACTGCATTGGGATGGAATGTGGATGATATTGTTGCAACCATAAAAGCACTCAACAAGAAAAATATCTTTTGCGAAAAGTATGGCTTCTTTGAGCAGGATGATCTGGGCATTTGGGTTTCTCCCAACGGCTCAAAAGTGGCGTGGTTTAAGGATGTTGATGGAAATATTCTTTCATTAACTGAATAAAAATAATTTGCTTCATAAAAATTATTTTATTCTTTCCTCACTGCCACTGCAATCTTAGAATCAGCAGTACCATAATATAAAAACCATTGATGATTGAAGTTGGCTAATCCTTCTAAAAAGCAAACCTGATTTACTTGTCCGGTTATTTCATAAGGTCTTTCGGGTTTTATAAAATAATGATCTAATCTTTTTAAAATTTTTGAAGGATCATTTTTATCTAATAAAACCTGCGCAGCTGCATAAGTTCCTTCAGGTAAAGTTGTATCGCCAATGCTTCGTAAATTTTTACTGTTATAAATTAACAGAATGCCTTTGTCAGTAAGCATTGCAGGCGGACCTGATTCAACCAGATCACTATCAAATTTTTTATTTCTGGTAGGAACAATAATTTGTAATGAAGACATTTCAACTGCCCAACTTTTCAAAGAATCTTTTGCATGTTCTCCATCTTTCATTTCCAATGGTGTCCAATGAATCAAATCATCAGATGTCGCAGCCCAAATAAAAACATCGCCCCAATACATCCAATATTTTCCATTAATTTTTGTTGCAATTATTTTTCCATTTTTATAAGTGGAAACAATAGAACCCGACTTAGACCATTTGTCAACATACTTTCCATTGAATGCATTTGCAAAAACATGACCGAATTTTTTCCAATGAGTTAAATCAGTTGAAGTGGCAACAAGTAATCTTGCCAGCTTACCATCGTATGCTGTGTAAGTCATGTAATAAGTTCCTTTATCATCTTCAACAATTCTTGGATCTTCGCAACCGCCCTGCCATTCATATTTTTTATACGCATCATTATCAGGAAATAAAACAGGCGCAGCATGTCGTGTAAAATGAATGCCATCAAGGCTTTCAGCCAATCCTATTCTTGATGTTCCATCAGGTTTTCCTGTTTTATCCTGTGCACGGTACAACATAAAAACTTTATTATCTTTTACAACTATCGCAGGATTGAATACATCTTTTTCTTCCCAGAAATTTTTCTGTTTAGTGATAGGTTCCAGAAAACTATTATTGCCCGGAGATAAAATTGGATTAACTGAATCTGTTTTTATAAATGAAAGCATTGCCCAATCATTGCTTTCAACAGAATCTATTGTTGATGATTCTTGTTTATTTGAATTGATATTGCAACTGCAGAAAATTACAATCGCTAACAGCAAAGATGAAAATGTTTTCATACAACAATCGTTTTGATTGGAAAGATAGTTTGAAGTTGGTCAAATAAAAAACCCTGCACCAAAAAAATCAGTGCAAGGTTTATGTAAATATTATTTGAAAACTAATTTACAACCAACGTAACAATAGAATGTGGCAAACTCACTGTTTCTGCGGCTTTGCCGGCAATCCATAAACGATAAGGAATTTTATCATCGCTTTGATTCATTACCACCACTACAATTTTTCCATCAGTATTTTCGAATGCAGTAGTCAATAATTGACCACGACTTGAAGAACTAATAATTCTTTTTGCACCGGGACGAATAAACTTTGAAAAATGTCCGATGTAATAATAAGAATTCATGTAAGTTAATTGTCCGGTTTTTGTATCGGCATGTACCGGAGCGAAACAAAAATTACCAACATGATTTGGTCCGCCTTTTTCATCTAACAAAACATTCCAATCGGTCCATGCAACAGTTCCATTATTAAAATCATTGATCATTGATCTTCCATAAGTTTCTCCCCATTTCCAATCATTGATCTCTGAAAATTTAAAACTTTCAGCACAACCTTCAGTAAAAATTAAATGTGTTTTTGGAAATGCTTCATTAACACGTTTTACATTATCGAATATTTTTCCACCACCTGTCCAACTTTCATACCAATGAAAACCTATACCCCACACGTATTTCGCAGCATTAGGATCATCAAGTACAGTGCTTGCACGTTGAAATAAAAGATCTCTGTTGTGATCCCATGCAATTAATTTTTTATTTGCCAAACCATTTTTTTCCAAAGTTGGTCCAAGAAAATTTTTAATAAAATCTCTTTCTTGTTCGCCTGAATAATTACATGATTCCCAAGTTTGCACAGCCATTGGTTCGTTTTGTACAGTCAATCCCCAAATAGGAATTCCTATTTTTTCGTAAGTCTTAATAAACTTCACATAATAGTTTGCCCATGATTGATAAAATTCTTTTTTCAATTCGCCACCATGCAACATGCTATTGTTAGATTTCATAAAAGACGGCGGACTCCAAGGGCTAACAAACAATGTCAATTTATTTCCAGCGGCAGCAATAGCTTGTTTAATAAAAGGAATGCGAAATTTTTGATCGTGTACAACATTAAAAGTTTTTAAAGCGGCATCACCTTCATCAACATAAGTATAACTATCGCTAGAAAAATCGCAGCTATGAATATTGGTTCTTGCCAAAGTATAACCGATACCTTTTTTGGTATCGTATAAAGCCTGCATTAATTCGGCTTGTTTATCCTTTGGAAGTTTAGCATAAGTTTCGGCAGATGCATCTGTTAATGCACCACCAATGCCAATAAAGGTTTGAAACTTTTTTGTGGGATCAACAAAAATGCAAGGCTCGGTTTCTTTAGGCTGACCAAAATCTTTGAACTCTAAAGTTGCAGTATTACTTATACGCAATGCAGAATTATCGGCAGTTGTATAAACTGAAACTAATTTATTTTTTTTGTCGGCTGAATTTATTTTTTTAATGGGCTGCTGAAATGCCAAACAAGGAAGTAACAAAAAAGGCAATAATTTTTTCATGATCAAAGGTTAGGGTGTACAATTAATAAGTATCAAAAATAATTAAACGGATGCGTAATAAATCAGATGAAAAATTATTTATTGTAGAAATAAAAAAAGTCTCACCAGAGACTTTTAATTTTTGTGGAGAGTATCGGGGTCGAACCGACGACCTCTTGCATGCCATGCAATCCAAAAATCTCCTACAATGCTTTATACAAGGCTCTTTTAGTATTATCTACTACTATTTGTGACCCAAACCTGACCCAAAATATTGTTTGTCTATTAAACACTTGATTTAGTTGCTTCGCTTTCAAATTTATTAAATTCCCCTAATATCTGTTGTGCATAGTTGTATTTAGTATATAATTCAAAATGAATCCTGAAATCATCCGTTGAAAAGAATATGTTGTAATTATCATCAAAGGTTAACCATTCAATAGTTTTATCATTTTCCATTTCTAAAAGCACATACCAATAAAAGTCAAGTGATGATAAACTCCAATATTGGTCTTGCCATTTATAAACTTCATCTAAATCGGTTAAACTTAAATTGTCGTATTGGTTAATTGCATTTACCACTTCTTCCTCCTTAGACAGAACATTTGTAATTTCCTTTAGAATTGTATAGATTTTTTTGAATTTAGCAATTCTTCTATAATCCGAAAACTTTGCACTTGATATTGAATCATAAAGCAAACAATATTTTACCAACCATTTTATATAATCCTTTTTATTTAGGTAAGTAATGCCATTGCCTGATAATTCTTTATATGCGGTTTCACAATCATTAATTAGTTTAAGGTATTTGGTTGTGGTTTTAAAAGAATGTTTTTCATCTTCCCCAATTTCTAAAATACGATTGTTGTTTAACTCCCCTTTAGTTATAGAAATATCGTTTAAAATAATGTTGTCAATTCCAAAAATGTCTGTTACTTCTGAACGAATTTCATCAATAACAAAAAATGTAAACACTTTAGAAACATTTCCTCTAAAAGCATTAGCATTCCATTCTGTACGAAAATAATTTTCATTATAATATTTACCAGTATAAACCTCTAAAGAAGTATCGCCCCAATGCTTAAAGGAATAAAATAATTCAGCTAATTTTTTAATAAAAACTTCTTTTTTTGCATATTGATAAATAGTAGAATCATTAAGTATTGACCCTAACTTTCCAATGTCCATTTTTGAGAAGGATTCAATAATAATATCTTTTTGTGCTTGTTCCATAAGTGTATAACTAAAAAAAGGATTTCATTTATTAAAATCGTGCTGTTACATAACTATAAAATTCATTTCCATGACATGCAAAGCAATCTTTTTTAGTACCAATTGCAGGAGCAGGATGGTCTATTACTTCATAAAAATCATATTGCGTTGCATAACAATTTAATGCTTTATCCCAAATATAACAATGTGCATATTTTATTGAACTTCTAAGAATCTGATTAAAAACAGCTTTGTCTTCCAATAATTCTGTTGCAAAGATGAACAGGTTTCTGTCCTTCTTTTTGAGTTGCTGCAAACAGTAAATTCGATACTCTTCTGTATAAATATTTTCTTTTGCTCGATGTGCAATAAACGCTTCAAAATATTGAAGTGGTGCTGTTACTAAAAATAAATCTGTATCAATTAATATTAGTTGTTTTTCATTCTCGAATGGTTGCAGAATATTCTGAATAATGGGAGTTGATTTAAAGTAACCACAGTGACCTAATTGATATTTTTGCATACAAAAATTATTTAACCCAACCGAAAATAATTGAGCACAAACAATTAAAAATAAAAATTTAAACCCTTTTCATTGAAAATCTAATTTATATTCTAAGAACTCATTGTATCGTAAAATGGCAAAGAATCATTTTTTATCAACCAATTGAATTGTTCTAAAAATATGGGTTTCACTTTTTGATAAAACTTAGATAGATTAAAAGTGCCAATAACAAACTAGTGCCAATAGTTTGAATTATTCTATTTCCCATTATTGCTTTTTTAAGCATTTCATTCTGTTCTGCTAAAATCTTTATTTTAGTTTCTAACAATTCAATATTGGCTATTGCTTGTTTATCTTGTTCAGTTAAATGCTTTTCAGTTGCTTCACTAAAACTGGTTAATAGTTGCTTTTTTTCTTTATGGTTAGCATCAATTACTGTTTGTATTGTTCCTAATGATTGAACAATGTTTGTAAGGGTTTGAACAGTATTTGTAATCGTTAGATTGATTGCATTGGTAGCACCAAAAATATCTGCAAGCGTTTTTTGAAGTTTATCAAAATGTTTTTCTAAATCAATTTTTTCAAGACGTTCAATCTGAATTTTTAATGCATCTATTTTACCTTGTAGTTCAGTATTTTTATTATCCAAGTCTTTAATATGACTAAAAAATAAGTGTTGATTATCTAAATAAACTTTATTATTAACTTCAAAATATTTATTTGTTGCAGCATTAATGTCAGTTAAATATTTTTGAGATAAAGACCTTACCTCGTCAAATTTTTTTTCAAATTCTTTAGGTATTGAAATACTAAAATTATTCCCTTTTTTTGCTTCGTCTTTTAGGCTTACAATGTCATCGTGAACTTGATTTAATTCTCCAAGTTTTACTTGTAGCTCATTTAAAGTTTTGTAGCTTTTATTGAGCATCTCGTTTATATCTGCCATACTTTAGTTTTTATATTGTTGCATTCTTTTTTTATGATTATCAATTAGGTTATTTGTTTTAATTAGAACATCTTCTACCACTACATTATTTAGAATAATATTAGTATTATCCCAAAAGCTATCATTATCTACATGTGCTTTTAACGATTCAATATACTCGTTAAAGTATTGTTTGAATGTCTGATAGTGTGTTAAGCAATATTCAGAGTTATAAAATTTTTTGAGTCCATTATAAAAAGAATCATTACCGTTGTTCGTATAGGATGGTACATTTATACAATACAAAGCAAAAGCATTTATGAGTTTTAAACTCCACTCTTTTTGGTACTCAATTTCAGCCATTCCTCTCGTAATCTTCCTGCATGAGCCAACTAAATGTTTATAATTATTATTGGGTGTTCCAGTTTCTTCTTTTAAAACTTCATCTGTGTATTTCTTTACTAATTCCCAAGTGGATATTTTCCCTTCATCGGAATCACTTAGAAGTGAGAAATCCAAACCATTAACTTTATAATCTGGTCTTGCATACTTAGCGTTGAAATAGAAATAAATATATTCTTTTATGTAAATGTTTTGTTTGAATTTATCTTTTTCTTCAACACTTTCTAACATTAGTTTTTCTATTTCATATAAAGCCCTTTCTTGTTTTTTGGCGACTTGATTGTAAGAAAATTCA
>CAIQDX010000020.1 GCA_903870685.1 uncultured Chitinophagaceae bacterium
ACTTCATTGCCATCTTTATCTAATAATTCAATAAATGTTTGCGGGGTTAATTGATGGTGATTTCCTTTTTCGCAGGTAGAACTGATTACAAAACCTTCGGTAGTTCCGTATAATTCCGTAATTAACGGTTCTCCAAAAGCTTTGCTGATATTAGTTTTATAATGATCGAATAATTTATCGCCCCAACTCATCACACCTTTAAATTTTAAATCGATATTATTTTTGCTGGCAACTTCTGCAAATACATTTAATGAAGAAGCATATCCTCCAAAAAATTTCTTCTTAGTTTTTTTTGCAGTAACCAATGATTCAATAATTTTTTCTTCGCTTAATTGATAAGCATCGGCATATTGCGTTAAAAATAATTTGTCTTTGATTGATTTAATAAATCCGCGATTGGGCGTAATGCCTGTTTGCAATAATGGTTCGCCCATTTTATAACCGCTCCATTCCCATAAAAAAGTTTGTGCCGCCTGATATGCTCTGTTTTCTTTCAGCGTCATATACACTTCGCCCTGAATGCCTGATGAGCCGCTGCTCTTTTCGATCACCATTTTATTTTTATCATGCACTAATAATGAATCAATATTTTCCTTCATCATTTTTTTGTGCATGATGGGAAACTGTTTGATGTCGTGATAAGGATCATCAGTTAAATCAATTTTAAATCGTTGATAATAAGGAATGGTATTTACAGATGATGCTAATAATTTTTTTAATCTTTCTTTTTGCAAATGATGCAATTCATCCGCATTCATCTTTGCAACAACATTTCTGTAATAATTTAATTCTTTGATGAATGATGTACCGGTGAAAGCATCACTCATTGGCAGAATTAATTTTTCTAATAAAAAATTACGAAGCATGTTGTAAAGTAAGATTTTTTGCTAAACGAAAAAGCCCCGTTCAATATTGAACGGGGCTTGATAATTATTCTTGATAAAAATTAATCGTCAATTTTTACTTTACCCTTGCTCTTTGCTATTACTTCTTCAGCAATATTATTTGGAGCAGGAGCATAATGCGAGAACTCCATGGTTGACGTTGCACGACCTGAAGATAAAGAACGCAATTGAGTTACATAACCAAACATTTCACTCAATGGAACTTTAGCTTTAATAACCTGTGCATTACCACGAGTATCCATTCCTTCCAACATGCCGCGACGACGGTTTAAATCGCCTGTTACATCACCCATGTATTGATCAGGAGTAACTACTTCAACTCTCATGATTGGTTCTAATAAAGTTGGCTTTGCTTTACGACCTGCTTCACGGAAACCACCTTTTGCACATAACTCAAATGACATTGAATCAGAATCTACCTGGTGGAAACTACCATCAAAGATTCTCACTTTCATTGTTTCAACAGGATAAGCAGCTAAAACACCAGTTCCCATTGAAGATTCGAAACCTTTTTGAATAGCAGGAATAAATTCTTTTGGAATAGATCCTCCAAAAATATCGTTCTTAAATTGGAATCTTTTACCAGGATTTTCAGTCAACCATTCTGCATCTGCAGGTCCGATAGAGAATTGTATATCGGCGAATTTACCACGACCACCAGATTGTTTTTTCAACACTTCACGATGTTCGATAGTTTGTCCGAATGATTCTTTATAAGCAACTTGAGGATTACCTTGATTGATCTCAACTTTAAACTCGCGACGCATACGATCAACAATGATTTCCAAGTGCAATTCACCCATTCCACTTAAAATTGTTTGACCTGTATCTTCATCAGTTTTTACTCTTAATGTAGGATCTTCTTCCACCAACTTAGCAATAGCCATACCCATTTTATCAACGTCTTCTTGAGTTTTAGGCTCAACAGCAACAGAGATAACCGGTTCAGGAATGAACATATTTTCTAAAGCGATAGGATGATTCTCATCACATAAAGTATCACCTGTTTTAATTTCTTTGAAACCTACTGCAGCTGCAATATCACCTGCTTCAATGAAATCAATTGGGTTTTGTTTGTTAGCAAACATCTTCATGATACGGCTGATACGTTCTTTCTTTCCGCTTCTAACGTTCAACACATAACTACCTGCATCCAAATGACCAGAATAGCAACGGAAGAAAGCCAGACGACCAACAAAAGGATCGGTCATAATCTTAAAAGCCAATGCTGCAAATGGTTCTTTAGGATTTGGTTTACGTGAAATTTCATTTCCTGTAGAAGGATCAATTCCAACAGTATCATCAATATCCAATGGAGAAGGCAAATAACGACAAACTGCATCTAACGCAGTTTGAACGCCTTTATTTTTAAATGCAGATCCGCACATCATTGGAACAATACTTAGATCGATCGTTGCTTTACGAATAGCTTCATGTACTTCAGCTTCGCTGATTGAATTAGGATCTTCAAAGAATTTCTCCAATAATTTATCATCATATTCAGCTACAGCTTCAATCAATTGAGCTCTCCAATATTCTACATCTTCCTGCATATCTTCAGGAACAGGAATTTCTTTATAAGTCATTCCTTCAGTTTCCATATCCCACTGAACACCTTTCATAGTGATCAAATCAACAACGCCTTTAAAACCATCTTCTGCACCAATTGGTAATTGTAAAGGCACTGCTTTAGCACCTAACATTTCACGAACCTGAGCAACAACCATTAAGAAGTCGGCACCGGCACGATCCATTTTATTTACAAAACCAATACGTGGAACTTTATAACGATTAGCCTGACGCCATACAGTTTCTGATTGTGGTTCAACACCATCAACAGCACTGAACAAAGCGATCAAACCATCTAACACACGCATGCTACGTTCTACCTCAACGGTAAAATCAACGTGACCCGGAGTATCGATAATATTAAAATAATAACTTTTAGTATTTGCATCTGCTACACCCTTGTTAGTAGGGAATTTCCATTGACAACTAACAGCTGCTGACGTAATAGTGATACCACGTTCTTTTTCTTGTTCCATCCAGTCTGTTGTTGCAGCACCATCATGCACTTCACCAATTTTATGAATCATACCTGTATAACGAAGGATACGCTCAGTCATGGTAGTTTTACCGGCATCGATATGAGCGGCAATACCAAAATTGCGTTGTAATTTCAAGTCAGCCATAAATAGTTCTTTTTTTTAAATTTTTTCGAGCCGCAAAGGTAGGGATTTACAGCATTGAAAAAGAAGTTGATGAAGATTTAATTGTATTGGGGAAAAATTTTGAACCAAGCATTTATAACTTTCTTCAACACCAGTGGCGTCGCACACTTCAGCTTAATAATTCAAATCAACAAAATAAAAAAGTCCTGCAAAAATTTTGCAGGACTTTAAATATAGTTTTATAACTGAAATTAAATCTTGAAGTGGGAAAAAGCTTTATTAGCTTCTGCCATACGATGTGTATCTTCTTTCTTTTTGAAAGCAGCACCTTCACCTTTGCTAGCTGCAACAATTTCGTTTGCTAATTTATCGGCCATTGTACGTCCATTTCTTTCACGACTGTAACGAACCATCCATTTAATGCTTAAAGAAATTTTTCTATCAGCACGAACTTCAGAAGGGATTTGAAAAGTAGCTCCACCAATTCTGCGGCTACGAACTTCAACAGCAGGAGTGATGTTAGCTAAAGCTTTTTTCCAAACTTCATAACCATCTTCACCGGTTGTTTTTGTTACTTTATCAACTGCATCATAAAAAATATTGATCGCAGTACTTTTTTTACCCTGCCACATTAAATTGTTTATAAAACGTGTAACCAACTTATCGTTGAAACGTCCATCAGGAGCTAGTGGTAATTTTTTTGCTTGTGCCTTACGCATTGTTGCTAATTTTTAATTTGGGCTGAATTTCTTCAAGTATTAAAACTTTACTCAGCTATTTAAGAGATTATTTTTTTGCTTTTTCTTTCTTAGTACCGTATTTAGAACGGCTCTTCTTTCTGTCTTTCACACCTGCAGTATCCAAACTACCACGAACGATATGATAACGAACACCCGGTAAATCCTTAACACGACCACCACGTATCAAAACAATTGAGTGTTCCTGTAGATTATGGCCTTCACCCGGAATATAGGCAATCACCTCAATTTTGTTTGTCAAACGCACTTTGGCAACTTTACGCAACGCAGAGTTTGGTTTTTTAGGAGTAGTTGTATACACCCTTGTACAAACACCACGACGCTGCGGACAAGCATCTAAAGCTCTTGATTTACTTTTAGCCCTGATGATTTCGCGGCCTTTTCTTACTAATTGTTGAATGGTAGGCATTCTACTTTATTTAATTTTTTTCGGACGGCAAAGGTAATAGCCCTTTAGGTAAATTCCAAAAAGAAAAACCCGAAATCCTAAAATAATATATTATCAAGATTTCGGGTGCTGTTTTTAGACTGAAATTTATACTTTATTCATCCAACCAAACTTATCGGTAATTGTACAAGAACGGATATCATTTAATGTTTGTCTAACGCTATTGGCAATGGTGCATTTTGTTACGTCGAATTTCATTACAAAATCTTTATATCGTAATTCTTTTATAAATGCAATAGTGGCAGCTGTGCCTGTGCCAAATACTTCCTGCAGACTATTGTTTTTATAAGCATCCATTAATTCATCGATATTGATTCTGCGTTCTTCCACTTTTATACCCATATCTTTTAAAATGGTAATTACACTATCGCGGGTAACACCTTTTAATATTGTTCCTTCTTCCAATGACGGCGTAATAGCAACACCATTAATTACAAAAACCACATTCATCATTCCAACTTCCTGTAACCATTTGTGTTCAAAAGCATCGGTCCATAAAACCTGATCGTATCCTAATTTTTTTGCTTCTTTTGCTGCAATCATACTTCCTGCATAATTACCAGCATTCTTCGCAAACCCAACGCCACCGGGCGCTGCACGTGTATATTTTTCTTCCACAAAAATCTTCATCGGCTCGGCAAAGTAAGGACCGGTAGGACTTAATATGATCATGAACTTATAAGTATCAGAAGGCTTTACCCCCAACTGGCAATCAGTTGAAAACATAAATGGACGGATATATAAAGAATGATCTTTTTTATTTGGGATCCAGTTTCTGTCCAAATCAATTAATTGTTTCATCCCATCCATAAAAATTTCTTCAGGTACTGGCGGCATGCACATTCTTTCTGCAGAAATATTAAAACGAATAAAATTATCATGTGGCCTGAAAATATAAGCATTGTTATTGGCATCTTTGTAAGCTTTGATACCTTCAAAAATCGCTTGTCCGTAATGCAACGACATTAATGAAGGTTCGAAGACCAAAGGTTGATATGGTTTGATTTCTACATTTTTCCATTCACCGTTTTCGTAATCGGCTTCTAACATATGATCAGTGAAATATTTTCCGAAAGGAAGATTTTCTAAACTCAGATCATTTAATTTGCTGCGTTCAACTTTTGAAACATTGATATCTACTGCTGCGGTCATAACTTTATATTTGATGCAAAATAAATGAAAAAAGTAAAACTAACGGTCGTTAATATTTAAATAATAGCATGAGTTTTAAAAATTTACAATTACCAGACCTTTTAATTGCCGAACTCTACAAGGATGTTTTGGTAGAAACAAGCGAAAAAACCTCATCCGGAAATAAGATTCAAAAAGCACCCGAACAAAAGTGGTTTTTGGGTGAAAATAAAAAACATGTGGTGATTGCAGTTAAAGATGATGAAGCGGTTTATTTACGCGATGAATGGCTGCAATTTTTATCTTCTATTTTATTAGCCTGCAAATTAAATTTAGGTGATGTTGCCATTGTAAATTATTCAAAAAACAAATTTTCTTATTTGGAATTGAATGAAAAACTTTCGCCAGAATTTTTATTATTACTTGATGTTACTGCAAAAGAAATTCAATTGCCATTTACAGTTCCAAATCATCAGATTCAAAAATATAACCATTGCAGTTTTTTATTAACACCATCCCTACAAACCATGCAGGGCAATACACAGGAAGCGAAATTGGAAAAGAGTAAACTGTGGTTGAGTTTAAAAAAAATGTTTGCGATATAGAAAAATAGAAAAATGAGATCGACTTTAATTTTCGCAACCAACAATCAACATAAAGTTGATGAAATAAGATCGGTAATAGGAGATGAGTTTAATATCATCACTTTAAAAGAAGCCGGTATTGATATTGATATTCCCGAACCACATGATAGTTTAGAAAAAAATGCTTCTGAAAAATCTTCTGTTATTCACAAATTAACCAATCAAAATTGTTTTAGTGAAGACACGGGATTAGAAGTTGAAGCATTGAATGGCGAACCTGGTGTTAAGAGTGCACGTTATGCCGGAGAAGGAAAAAATTTTCAAGATAATATTGATAAATTATTAAAGAACCTTGTTGGCAAAACCAATTACAATGCACGTTTCAGGACAGTGATCTCTTTAATCTTAAATAATAAAGAATATTTGTTTGAAGGAATTTGTGATGGAAAAATCATTCCTGATCAAAAAGGAAATAATGGGTTTGGTTATGACCCAGTTTTTATTCCAAATAGAAGTAATAAAACTTTTGCTGAGATGAAGATGGAAGAAAAAACTATTTTTAGTCACAGGAGAAAAGCCACTGATAAACTCATTCAATTTTTAAAAAATCATGGAACGCATTAAAATAAACTTACCAGAAATTTTTTCTTTCTCCACTTCAATTACTATTAGAATCACGGATATTAATTATGGCGGTCACGTTGGTAACGATTCTTTTTTATCGTTGATACATGAAGCACGACAGCAGTTTTTAAAACATCATGGTTATACAGAATTAAATTTTGCGGGCACCGGATTAATTATGGCTGATGCTGCGGTTGAATATAAAAGAGAATTGAATTATAGTGATGTTGTAAAAATTTCTGTTGCTGCAAATGGTTTTGATAAATTAGGATTCGATATTTTTTACAAATTAGAAATTGAAGTTGATGGAAAATATTTGCTGGCAGGAAAAGCAAAAACAGGAATGATTTGTTTTGATTATGAAAATAAAAAGAAAGTGAGTGTGCCGGAAGAAGCGATTATCAAATTAAAAAGTTGAATTTTTTTTTGATTGATTTTTTTGAACCACAACGACACGAAAATACAAAGTTGCACAAAGAACAAAACGCTGAAGAGTGCGACGCAACAGGCGATTCCATGAAAATATATTGCTCGTTACAAAAAATTAAATTTTAATATTTACTCCCAGCCAAGCCATCATTCCAATGCCTGTTTCGATGGCTGATTCATCAATATTAAATTTTGGTGTGTGCACGCCGTGAATAATTCCTTTGGCTTCATTACGAACACCGAGCCGATAAAAACATCCGGGAATTTGTTGCGTGTAATAACCAAAATCTTCGGCACCCATACGCATTTCAGTTTCAAGAATATTTTCTTTGCCCATGAAATCATCAGCTAATTTCCATGCAGCTTCAGTCAATGAATTATCGTTATCAACTGTTGGATAACCAACATCAATTAACAGATCAATTTCGCCTCCCATAGAATGAACTAATTCGGTTGAAACTTTTTTAATTAATTCATGTGCTTTGTAACGCCACTGTTCATCCATGGCGCGAAATGTTCCCATTAATTTTACTTCGCTCGGAATAACATTGGTTGTATGTCCGCCCTGAAAAGATGAAATGGTTAACACCGATGGCGATAATGGATTTTTATTTCGCGAAACAATTTGTTGCAATGCAACAACCAAATGCGATGCAATTAAAATGGTATCGGTTGTAAGATGCGGTGCTGCTGCATGTCCGCCTTTTCCTTTGATGGTTATATAAATTTCATCGGCACTTGCCATCACTCTTCCTTTTCTGAAACTCAATTTTCCAATTGGTAATTCAGGATGAACATGTAATGCCAGAATGCCTTGTGGCGCTGGGTTTGAGAGCACACCTTCTTTTATCATTAAACTTGCACCACCGGGATTTTTTTCTTCACCGGGTTGAAAAATTAATTTTAATGTTCCTTCGAAATCGTTTTTTATTTCATTTAAAATTTTTGCTGTGCCGAGTAAAATAGTTGTGTGCACATCGTGACCGCAAGCATGCATCACACCATTATTTTGTGATTTATAGTCAACATTATTTTCTTCCTGAATTGGCAATGCATCCATATCGGCACGCAAAGCAATGACGCGACTTTCAGGATCTTTTCCTTTGATGATTGCTACAACTCCGGTTGTTGCTTTTACTTCAAAATCAATTCCAATTTCTTTCAATTTTGATTGAATGAATTTGGATGTTTCGAATTCCTGATAACTTAATTCGGGATGCGCATGCAAATGATGACGAACCTGAATAAATTCATCTGAATATTTTTTAGCTAATGATTTTATTTTTTCTTTTAGCATAACATTTATTGATTCGTTTCTTCTGTTGCTGTGTATTCAATCGCATCTTCAACAACATAAATTTCCTGCTGAAATAAATTAGTTATTTGTTTACGATAATTTTCTGCATCTTCTCGCTTTAAAAAATTACCGATCCTTATTTTATAATTAGGCGATTGAAAAATAGTATAAGATTTTTGATCGGGGAATTTAGTTAACAGATCAGCTTTTATTTTAAATGCTTCATCGCGATTGCTGGTACTCATTATTTGAACTCTAAAACCCTTGTACTGTCCGCTGCCGGTAAGCATTGCAGCATGTTTATTCATTTGAATTTGCTTTTGTGTTAACAAATCCAATCTTGCATCTTTATGAACAATGATGGTATCGTTTGCAAAAGAAATCTTTGCAAAAAATAAAATGCTGATTATAAAAACAATTCTTCTCACAATTATTAATTCTTAATTATCAATTTTTAATTTTTAATATCCTGCTTTCGCCGAACCAACTGTTTCAATCGGATGCCATGTTGTTTTTATTTCTTGAGCCTCCATAATAAAATAAGGTGATTGTGCTTCAGCATCATTCTTCCAGTTTATCGCATCATAAAATAAAACTCTCTTCACATTTAATGATGCTTTTTCCTGAATTAATTTTTTTGTTACG
>CAIQDX010000021.1 GCA_903870685.1 uncultured Chitinophagaceae bacterium
ACGCTTGAAAGTGGGTTCGTAACTCCGTCAGTTTTTTTGCATGAGTTAACAACAAACAGCAAACTGCAGAGAGCGATACTAAATATTATTTTCTTCATAAATACAATTTTAAATTTTATTTAATAAAGTTATCAGGGTTATTATCCCAGAAAACTTTGTTTGCTGCTGTTCCTGGAGTTTTTTGTGCAGGAGCATTTGAGTTTCTGTTTACAAAAACTGATGGATAAAAGAAAGAACGCATAAATATACCAGGTGCAGGTGTTGTTACAGCCAATTGCACATTCTGCGGGCTACCCGTACGTCTTAGATTATTATACGCTTCCACACCGTTACCCCAAAGAGCAATGGCATATTCACTTTCAATCACATCCAATTGTGCTGATGTTGTTGTAGCAGCAGTATACAAACCATTTACTAATGTAATGTAATTAGTAATTTGTGTTGCACTTGCTAATGCATTTGCCGGAATACTTGTATTTACATATCCAATTGCTGCAGGGAAACCTACAACTTTATTTATAGATTGTGTTACACCTGAAGTTAATAGAGCTGCAGGAGTTCCGGCACCTGTTGTTCCCAAAACTAAAGCTGCTTCAGCTTCTAAGAATGCAGTGAAAGATGATAACCAAATTGGGCTGATACCATTTCCACCTGAACCCAAACCTAAAGAAACTGGTTTAGCTTGACTATAATCAAATTCACCACCAGCGGGATAAACACCCCAACCAGTTCTGTATGCTCCATCGGGTGGTGCACCACTATTATCACCATGATCTCTTCCCCAATATCCTTTACCAACTACACAAAAAGGCGTAGCAGCAGGAACTGCGGGATACCATGCTGGATAAATTGCACTTGAATAGTTTGTAAAACATGGAAGTGATTGTTGATTTGCATTTGCATAATTGGTTTGCTGACGATAAAAATAATAACGCAATCTTGGATCACCGGTTGTTGGTGCAGCAGCTGTAGTTGGAAGGTTTACAGCCCCGCCATATTTTTCAGCAGCAACTTTCCAAATAAAATAGTTAGATAAATATTCTCCTACACCACCTGAGTTTACATAGTCTGCAGCATAATGTGGATGTCTGCTATCAGGCGATAATGTTTTACTGTATTGGAATACGAAATCTTGTGCCGGTGTTGTAATTAAATTATTAGCTGTAACTAAAGCCTGAATTTTTGCAGCTACAGTATTATCTACTAATCTAACTTGCAAATAATATTTCAGTTTTAATGTATTCGCTAAAGCGATCCATTTTGCTTTACTACCGGAATAAAATAAATCAACAGAAGAAGGAATAGTGGCACCTGATTTATTAAAGTCTGCAATAGCACTATCTAATAATGTTTGAACAACTGCATAGCTGCTAGCACCAGGATCAACAGAAGGTGTTGTATTTGCTGCACCTTGCTCTGCTTTTGAATAAGGTACATCACCAAATTGATCAACTAATGTTCCAAGTGTATAGGCAGAAAGTACACGTGCTATACCTGATTCAGTATATTTAAATTGTGCCTGTGCCAAAGGAATCATTGCCTGAGCATTGTTTAGAATTCCAGCATAAGCAGTCGTCCATAAGCCATCAAATGAGGCAGGCGAGTAATTATTTGCATATAAATTTCCGCCACTACCCCAATATTGTTGGCGAGCTAATTGTCCGCCGAAATCAGAAGCTTGTGAATAGAAGCTATTGAAGTTGATTTGTATATCATTTAGATATAGGTCAACATCCGCTGTTGATAGGCCTGGTGCATTCGGGTTTACAAGCAATGAATCTAATTGCTTATTACAGGCCGTCATTCCCGAAACTATCAAGAGCAACCCAAGTAAATATTTTTTATATTTCATAACTATTATCTTTTTATATTTTTTAGAATGATACTCTTATGCTTGCACCAAAACGGCGGGCAGAAGGACCTGTTAAGGCTTCGTAACCTCTACCATTACCTACACCTGTTGCAGAAGCTTCAGGATCGTAATGAACATATTTTGGGAAGTTTGGAGCAAAATACCAAAGGTTGGTACCAGACAAGCTAAAAGTTAAATCACCAAATGGTGTTTTAGATAAAATTTTACTTGGAAGCTTGTATGATAAAGATGCTTCTCTTAATTTAATGAATGTTGCATCGTAAATTGAAGTTTGAGTCACATTTGTTCCAGCCAAACCATTTTGATAATAAACCTGAGTAGCAGAAATTTGAATAGTATTTTTAACACCATTAGCATCAACACCAGGTAATATTAAAGGCAATGCTCTGTCGAATTGTGTATCACGTGTAACACCACGACTTAATAAAGCACCTGCTGTTCCGGAGAATACATCACCACCTTCTGAATAATCCCATTGCATTCTAAAGCTAAATGCTTTGTAAGTCAATGTGCTTATACCAGTTACTTTATATAAAGCATTTGGATCTGCAATTACTGCAATATCATTTGATACTACATAGTTACCATCAACACCAACAATTTTTTTGCCTGTTGCAGCATATGTTTGCCAGTAGTTACCCATGATAACGCCATATGCATAACCATTCTTAGCAAATGTTCCTTGATTTGAATAACCTGAAATATTGATCTGAGAAATATCAGAAGGTATTGCAGAAACTAAACTTTTATTTAAGTTATATAAAGCTTCTACTCTCCATTTCCAGTTTTTATTTTCAATCACATTATATCCCAATTGCAACTCAATACCTTTATTAGTAACATTTCCGGCATTGATATTAGTATAAGTATAGCCTGTAGAAGGATCTAATGCTCTGTTAAGGATTTGATTATTTGCAGTTCTGCTATATAATGTCAAATCAACACTTAATTTGCTTTTAAAGAATCTGCCTTCAACACCTGCTTCAACTTCATCTAATAACTCAGGTTTTAAATTAGGATTTGCTAATCCTGAAGGAAGTGCATTTACATTTACATTTGTTCCACCAGATGTAGTGAATACTTTAGTAGCAATAGATAAAGATGGACGGGTAGAATAAGGTCCAGGGAAGTTTGCACTTGTAGAATAACCTACTCTCACTTTCAAGTAATTTATATTCTTACTATTTTTTAAAGCTTCAATTGATGATGTCGGTATATAAGACAAAGCAACACTTGGGTAGAATATACTTCTATTATTTGCTTCAACTGTTGAAGACCAGCTATTACGTCCACCAACTGTTAAGTATGCATAATCTTTAAACCCTACAGTACCTTGAGCAAAAGCACCAACACTTAAAGTTTGAGAAGAATAGTTCAAACCGCCGCCATCTTCAGCACCTGTAACATGAGAAACAAAGTTGCTATGATTAAATATACCATACACTAACTGTTGTGTGCTGGTTAATCCTGTTTGATCATAAGAATATCTTCTGCTGTTAACACCCGCATCTACATTCAAATCGAAATCGTTACTTATACGTTTAGTATAATTTGCAAATACTGTATGATCCCAGATATTATTTAAAGCGGTGCTAGAGCGCATTATTCCTAAATTCTGGAAAATACCGCCTTTGTTTTGTTGATAATAATTATATTCAGAATAGTTATCATAACCTACTCTGTATGATAAATTCAAACCTTTTAAAATTTCATATCTAACTGAAACTTGTCCATAAACTCTGTTTACTTTATCTCCGGTAAATGAGTTATATAAAGTCCAACGAGGATTTTGAATATCGTTACCATTTCTATAATAAATAGAAGAATGATCAGAAGGTAATTCATAAGGTAATCCCATTAAGTCAACAGCTGTTGGTGTATACATAACATTACCAAAAACAGAAGCATTAGAAGGATTATTACCATAACTATCACTTGTAGGAGGTGATTGTTGATTTGTTAAAGCATAATTGAAAGTACCGCTAACTGTAATTTTGTTACTAAGCTTTGCAGTACCACCCATACCGAAAACATTTTTATTTAATCCGTTGCCAATTACATAACCTTGATCATCAGTATAACTGTAACTCACATTGTAGTTAAAGTTTTGTGTTGAACCGGCAAGGTTTATAGATGTATTATTTACAGAGCCTGTTCTGAAGAAATCAGGAACGCTATTATAATATTTGTAATAATATGGAGCACCTTTAAATTGAGGTAACTGTGCATTCCATGCTGCTCTATCATAAGGGTGAGAAACAACTACCGGTGGATTTTGAAAAGCACCACCCCAATTGCTAAAGAATGCAATACCAACACTCAAGTCAAACCCACCACCATATTTGGTATTATATTCCGGTAAAATTGCTTTTGTTTCAAAAAAAGACTGAGAAACTGTTACTTCAGTTTTCTTTTTTGTTTTAGCTGCCGAACCGTTTTTAGTAGTGATTAAGATCACACCATTTCTACCTGCTTCACCATATAAAGTTGTAGCGCTTAATCCTTTTAAAACGTTTAAACTTTCAATTGTATTCGGATCTAAATCCAAGAAACGGCTTGGTGTCTGATTTCCAAAAGTAAAATTTGATTGTGCGTTGGTTCCACCATCAAATGGCACACCATCAACAATAAATAGTGGTTGAGAGTTACCAGTAATAGTGCTGATACCTCTAATATTAATATTAGTACCACTACCACTCAATCCGCTCGTGTTTAGAATATTTAAACCTGGTGCTTTACCACTTAAAATTCTAGCGACATCTGCTTCCGGTCTTAATTCAATCTCATCTTTTGCAACAGTAGATACGCCATATCCCAACGCTTTCTTTTCACGTTTGATACCCAAAGCTGTAACTACCACTTCACTTAAATCCTGATTAAGCTGTTTCAAAGAAACACTAGCTACACCATTTGAAGGAGTAACTTCTTTCCTTTCATACCCAACACCACTAATAATAAGTGTTGATCCTGATTTAACATTTAAGCTGAAAAGACCTTTCTCATCAGTTGCAGTTCCCTTTTGAGTCTTCTTTTCCACAACAGAAGCACCTTCTATTGGTTTTCCTTTGTCATCTGTAACTTTCCCAGTTACAACGGTTGTTTGTGCCATGCTGGTAATACTTGCAAATACCAGAGCACAAAAACCCATAAGTAGTTTTTTTCTCATGTTGCTTAAAATTTTAGTAAAAAATGCCATTTATAAAGTAATACGACCATCTAAAATAATAAAATGCTGCTCGAAAAAGAATTTAAAACATGATAATTCGCATTTTTTAAAAAAAAATTAAAAAAACATATTTTATGACATGTTTTTTTTAATTAAATTGGTTTAGTAAAAAATTATCTAAAAAATTGATTAATTTATTTGACAATTTCAATATTTATATCTCGTGTTATTAATATAATTTATTTATGTTAATATATATTATGCTGAATTTTAACACTGATTATTATAAAAATAGATTCATTTTATAATTACAATAGAATATAACTTATTCATTTACAAAGAAATGAAATGGGAAGTATATCTAATTTATGGTGAAATAAAATTTTATCAACAGTAACAAAAATTAATTTTGCCATCTGCCCCATTATTGTAATTTAGTGCAAGAATTTAATGGGTTAGTAAGTAAGAGGGTTAACAGAAATGTTAGCCCTTTTGCCTTTTAAAATAAATCCACCTAAAGCACCTTTTCTTCTTTTTATGTATTAATGTTTTTACGGTTAATTTCATAATATCTGATCCAAAATTTCAAAAAATCAAAATTTGCATATTCCAATTAACTTTATTCAATGAGTAAAATAAAGACAGCATTTTTTTGTAGTAATTGTGGTTATGAAAGTACCAAATGGTTAGGTAAATGTCCTTCATGTAATTCGTGGAATACTTTTATTGAAGAAGTTTTAGATAAAGGAAATAACAAAGAACAAACTTGGAAAGGTTACAATGATGATAAAAAAACCTCAAAAGCAATTGCATTAAATAATGTTGATGTAAAAGAAGAAAAAAGAATTATTACAAAAGATGAGGAATTAAATCGTGTACTTGGTGGCGGTATTGTTCCGGGAAGTATTGTTTTAGTTGCAGGCGAACCCGGCATTGGTAAAAGCACTTTGTTTTTACAACATGGTTTAATGATGAATGAACTGATAGTTTTATACATCAGTGGTGAAGAAAGCGAACAACAAATTAAGATGCGTGCCGACAGGGTAAAAACAAAAAACGATAATTTTTATTTACTAACCGAAACATCAACTCAAACAATTTTTTCTGAAATTAAAAAATTAAAACCGCAATTAGTTATTGTTGATTCTATTCAAACTTTGCAATCAAATTTAATTGATTCAAGCGCAGGAAGTGTTTCGCAAATAAGAGAATGCGCTGCCGAATTTCAGCGTTACGCAAAAGATACCAACACACCTGTTTTTTTAATCGGTCATATCACAAAAGATGGAAGTATTGCAGGACCAAAAATTTTAGAGCATATGGTTGATACCGTGTTGCAATTTGAAGGTGATCAACATTATGCTTATCGAATTTTACGAACATTAAAAAATCGTTTTGGCAGTACATCAGAATTAGGTATTTATGAAATGACAGGTGAAGGAATGAAAGTGGTTTCTAATCCTTCAGAATTATTAATTACACAACGCGAAGATCAATTAAGTGGCAGTGCAATTGCTGCAACAGTGGAAGGCATGCGACCTTTATTAATTGAAGTACAGGCATTGGTTACACAAAGCGTGTATGGCACGCCACAGCGCACTGTTAGCGGTTTTGATTTAAGAAGATTACAATTATTATTAGCCGTATTAGAAAAACGCGGTGGTCTATTATTCGGCACAAAAGATGTGTTCATTAATATTGCCGGCGGACTAAAAGTTGAAGATCCATCAATCGACCTTGCACTGATCTGTGCATTACTTTCTTCTTATGAAGACATACCATTACCACATCAAATTTGTTTTGCCGGTGAAGTTGGATTGAATGGCGAAATAAGAGCAGTAAACAGGATTGAACAACGTATCGCCGAAGCAGAAAAATTAGGATTCGAAAAAATTATTGTTAGCCGCTATAACAAAAAAAGTGTTGACTTAAAAAGTTATAAAATTGAAGTGATTGCATTAAGTCAGGTGCAGGAAGTTTATCAATATTTATTTTAAAAAAATCAATTCTTATTCGTCAGTACAAGAGTGCGAAATAACAGGTGATGCCATTAAATACAAAAGCCGGAGTCAAAAAAAATAATTTATTTTATTTAAATACATAAGATAATTTTTTATCTTGTATGGTGATTGAAAAAGTAAAATCAAATTTAAAAGATTTTTCGCATTTATTGTATCCACACAATTGCGAAGGTTGCGGAACGGATGTGTTGAATGATGATGATATTCTTTGTACAAAATGTTTGTTCGAATTACCCGAAACAAATTTTACCAACACAAAAAACAATCCTGTTGAAAAAACATTTTACGGAAGATTAAATATTGTTGGTGCAACAGCCGCATATTATTTTACAAAGGATTCTTTGTTACAACATTTAATGATTGAATTAAAATATCGCAACAATAAAGATGTTGGATTTTATTTGGGCAAACAATTAGGTTATCAATTATTACAATCTGAAAGATTTAATGATGTTGATGTTTTGATCCCTTTACCGTTGAATCCAAAAAAAGAAATGAAGCGTGGTTATAATCAGGCAACAATTATTTGCGAAGGCATTGCATCTGTTTTTCAAAAACCAATTTTGAAAAATGCTATTGTTAGAATTCAATTCACCGAAACACAAACGCAACAAGATCGTGTTCATCGCTGGCAAAATATGCAACATGTTTTTGCTGTTGCAGATAAAAATGTAATTCAGGGAAAACATGTTTTATTAATTGATGATGTTGTTACAACCGGTGCAACTTTAGAAGCTTGTGGTGCCGCCATTTTAAAAGTTCCTGACACAAAATTGAGCATTGCTGCCGTGGCTTGGACGATTTAACTCTCCTATATAAGTTAGCAGAACCATTCTTTTTTTACCTATCGAATACCTCATTTCCCAGATTCATTGCACTATTCCGGAAAAGGAATCTTAGCATGCCCCCTCCCCATCAACTAAATAAATCAGCTAAGAATGCCTCCCTTTTCTTGCAGATTGATGCTTATTAGATTTCTATTATTCCCACATTACTTCCACATTAATCCCACAATTAGCCACAATATTGTGTCTGATTATGGTTAAGATGTGGTATTAATCTAGGTTTATTATATCACAGACAATAATCATGTATAAGGAAACAAGGGTGATATTATAGAAGTATTAGTACTTTACCATTTTTTGCAGAACCCACCTACTTTAAAATTCAGTATTTAATTTATCACAAAAATTTCAACATTTTTTTTGATTTGTTGTTATTTGTAAAAACCTACAAACATGAAATATTTTTTAACCATTGCAGCTGTCGCAATATTATCAGCATTTACGTTTCCCTTTAATACCAGCATTCACAGTTTTAAAGTAAAATCGCTCGACGGGAAAGAAATTGATTTTTCTTCTTTCAAAGGCAAAAAGATTTTAGTGGTAAATACAGCATCAAAATGCGGCTACACCCCACAATATGAAGCATTACAAAAAGTGTATGATCAATACAAAGACAAATTAGTGATCGTTGGATTTCCTTGCAATCAGTTTGGCGGACAAGAACCGGGTACATCTGAAGAAATACAATCTTTCTGCAAAAAAAATTATGGTGTAACATTTCCTCTAGCCGAAAAGATCGATGTGAAAGGCGACAATATTTCTCCGGTTTATAAATGGCTGTGCAATAAAACCGAGAACGGTGTTTTAGATGCAAGTATCACTTGGAACTTCAATAAGTTTTTATTGGATGAAAATGGAAAATTAATCGCTTACTTTCCAAGCAAAGTAACTCCAGACAATGAAGAGATCTTAAAATATTTGAAATAAATAAATCAAAAGAAATTTTTTTTAAAGGCTGTTTGTTTATTCGAACAGCCTTTTTTATTTCTTAGATTTAATCTTTCTGAATCTTAGCTCAGACATTTAACTTCGCAACAATGCTATTTAAAGATGTTATAGGATTAACTGATGTAAAACAACACTTAACTGAAATGGTTAAACAAAACCGTCTCAGTCATGCATTGTTGTTTTTAGGAAAGGAAGGAAGTGGTGCTTTGCCTTTAGCATTGGCGTTTGCACAATATGTGGTTAGTCAGCCGCAACCTTCGCCTGTTGTTGAAGATTTGTTTGGAGGATTTACTGCATTGGAAGCAACACCCACATTTATTCATCCCGACGAAATAGAATCTCTGCCTGCATTTCAGCGTGCCGAACAATTGATACATCCCGATCTGCATTTTTCTTATCCTGTTATTCCAAAGAAAAGTGGAGAAAAACCAATCAGCACAAATTATATTAACGAGTGGCGAGAATTTATTAAAACCTATCCTTATGGAAATGTGTACGATTGGTTGCAATTCATCAGTGCAGAAAATAAACAAGGTAATATTACTGCCGACGAATGCAATGATATTATGCGCAAGCTGAACTTAAAAAGTTTTGAAAGCGAATACAAAGTTTTATTGTTGTGGATGCCCGAATATTTAGGTAAAGAAGGAAATAAATTATTAAAACTGATCGAAGAACCGCCACCAAATACACTATTCATTTTTGTTGCAGAGAATGATGAACAAATCTTACCAACCATTTTAAGTCGTTGTCAGTTAGTAAAAATTCCGATGCTGCAAAATAATGAAATTGAACAAGCATTAATTTCAAGAGCAAATACAGCTACCGATACTGCACATCAAATTGCATCTATCTGCGAAGGCAATTATCGAGAAGCTTTACAATTATTACAACATGCCGAAGAAGATTGGCAAAGTTTATTGCGCGAATGGTTGAATGCAACATTAAAAGGCGGACCATTAGCACAAATAAAATTTACTGAAGAAGTAAGCAAGTTGGGAAGAGAAAAACAAAAACAATTTTTACGTTACTTCAATCATTTATTAGAACAAAGTATTCGAATAAAAATTTTAGGGGTCGATAATATTGCCTTGGCCTCTAACGAAAAAGATTTTGCACAGCGCTTAAACAAAATTGCATCCATTAGTCAACAGCGAGCCATCATCGAAGAATTAGATAAAGCTTCTTATTATATCGAACGTAATGCCAATGGCAAAATGTTGTTTCAGGCTTTGACGATTAAACTCTTTCATATCATCCAAAACAAAGTGGTTATTGCGGCTTAGGTTTTCTTTGGCAATAAATTCCTTATTTTTGAGTTTGAGGAAAAGAATTGTGGAACGAGCTGAAGTGCAGATGGCAGCGTTGGTTGCGTCGCACACTTGTACTGAAAATCGCTTATCATCATATAGAAAAGCAAAAATGTTGAGTCACTTTAATAACATATCATCATAGTTCAACAGCGTTCAAAGCGTTGAAGTGAGTGACACAACAGCAGTTGACACAAGTACAAAAGTTCGTCCCATCTTTATTTTCTTCATTAATTATTATCATTGAATACCTAACATTATTTATATGGGATGTGGATCATGTGGCACAAGTAAACCAGGCGGTTGCAAAAGCAACGGCGGTTGCAGCACAGGCGGCTGTAATAGGTTAAACGTGCATGACTGGTTAATGAATTTACCAATTGCAGATGCCGATGGCAATTGCAAAGTGGTTGAAGTAAGTTTTAAACAAGGAAGCCGAAAAGAATATTATCGTAATACAACTTTACAATATTTTGATAAAGGAGATTATGTTACCGTTGAAGGTATCGGTGGATTTGATGTAGGTGAAGTTTCTTTAACAGGCGAAATGGTTCGCTTACAAATGAAGAAAAAAAATGTGGATGAGTTTGGTGCTGAAATGAAAAAAATTTTAAGAAGAAGTACAGATAGAGATCTCGAAATATATCGTATCAGTAAAGATCGCGAACCTGCGGTACAAGCACGCAGCCGTGAGTTTGCACGCAATCTTGCATTACAAATGAAATTAAGTGAAGTTGAAATTCAAGCCGATGGCAAGAAAGCAACTTTCTTTTATACCGCTGATGATCGTGTAGATTTTCGTGAACTCATCAAACAAATGGCTGGCGAGTTTAAATTAAAAGTGGAGATGCGCCAAATTGGTATTCGTCAGGAAGCTGCAAAAGTTGGTGGTATTGGCAGTTGTGGAAGAGAACTTTGTTGCAGTACCTGGTTGAATGATTTTAAAAGTGTGAATACTACTGCAGCACGTTATCAAAATTTATCAATCAATCAAACAAAATTAAGCGGACAATGCGGTCGCTTGAAATGTTGTTTGAATTATGAACTCGATACTTATTTAGATGCCTTGCAACATTTTCCCGATAATGCCGATTCATTCGAAACAGCAAAAGGAACTGCATTCTTAATTAAGAAAGATATTTTCAAAAATTTGATGTGGTATATTATTCAGGGTGGAACAAAACATTATCCGTTAACTATTCAACGCGTAAAAGAAATTAAACGTTTGAATGCACAAGGCATTAAACCTGAAGAATTAGAACCTGTTGATGTTACAACGGGCAAACCAAAAGAAATTGAACCGCAGTTTGTAGATGTTGTTGGACAAATAAGTTTAAAGAGTTTAGAGAAGAATGATAAAAGAAGACAACAAGAGGCAAGGAATCAAGATTCGAGAATTCAAGGTTCAAGAAATCAGGATAACAGAAACAAACCTCCTCAGCAACAACGAGGACCTCAACAACAAAGACCACAACAAAATAGTGGTCAACAGCAAAGACCTGTTCAACAAAGGCCGCCACAAAATCGTCCACCAATGAACAGACCACCACAACCACCAAGAGAAGATAAAAAAGATTAATTGTATTTATAGAAAACATTTTTTGTTTTTCGATGTTTTTTGAATGGAAAATATTTTCTATGAATTCTGTCATGAGTAAGGCAATCAAATAGATTTACTTTTGTTGAGAAATTTTATAGTTAATATATTTTTTCATGGAACAAAAAGATAATACTGAAGCAAAAGAATTAGGATCGCTTTTATTAGAAGTTGGTGTTTCGCTTTTAAGTTCGGGAGCAAGTTGCAGCAGGATAAGAATTACCATGAGAAGATTTGCTACAGCTTTTAATTATGCAGCACATATTTCTATTGCACCGAAATCAATCTCATTAACATTAAAAGATAAAGAAGATAATGCCATCTTTAATGGCATGCTTAGTACTCCATCGCAAGGTGTAAATTTTAGAACTATTTCCGGCATCAGTAGATTAAGTTGGCGAGCAATAGAAAATAAATTATCTATTCAACAGGTAAGAGACGAATTAAACGAATTGCTTGCCCTGCCTCATTATCCGCGAATCATCATTTTATTTTTTGTAAGTCTTGCCGGTGCTGCATTCTGTTATTCGTTTGGTGGTAATTTAGTAGAAATGCTCATAGCATTTGGTGCAACTTTTTGTGGATTGTTTGTACGACAAGAAGCAGTTAAAAATAAATTCAATCCTTACATCAGCGTGTTTTTTGCTTCCTTGGTTGCATCCTTATTTGCCGGTGCATTTATTAAAGCAGGGTTGAACATAAACTTCGAACATGCTTTTGCAACATCAGTTTTGTTTTTAATTCCGGGTGTTCCTTTAATAAATTCTTTTACCGATTTAATTGACGGCAATATTTTAAATGGATTGGTTAGAGGAATTAATGCATTAATGTTTTCGATGGCAATTGCATTTGGATTATTAATTGCTATGCTTATTTATAATTTGAATTAATAATGATGGATCCTATTTTGATATTAATAAAATCTTTTTGGTGCGGTTGGGCTGCATTGGGTTTTGGTATTTTATTTAATGTACCACCACGAACATTATTTCCACTTTGGATTGGTGGAGCTTTTGGATGTTTGATAAAATTTTGGTTATTACAAATGAATGCAAGTGTTGTATTCGCATCTTTTGTTGGTGCTTCTGCCATTGGTATTTTAAGTGTGCCCATTGCACATGTTCGACATGTACCACCAATGATATTTGCCATACCATCTGTGATACCATTGATTCCCGGCGTGTTTGCCTATCGCACTATGTTGGGTTTAATAAAATTAACCGGTACCATCGGAGCCGATTATAATTCTATACTTTCCGAAACTGTAAATAATGGTGCTAAAACATTATTCATCATCATGTCGCTGGCATTGGGTGTTGCCATTCCCATGCATGTAATGCGAAAAGAATCTGTAAAAAAAATACGGTTTGGAAAAAGATTATAAAAAATTTTTTTGTAGCAAGCTGATGAATAAAAATGATGCTTCGGTTGCGACGCACACTTGTACAACATAGCTTTACTCAACAGAATGCTTCATAATTATTTTGATAAATAGAAAAGAGTTGAAAGTTTCAACTCTTTAAAAAATAGTTTGCTACTTCTTTTATTTTAGAGGGTTTTGTTTTGCATTTTTTTCCCAAGCATCAAAAACAGCAATTTCTTCAGGGGTTAATTTTCTTTTTAAAAACTCCGTTCTTTGTGAAAGCCAAGGTTGTTTATTCAAAATAAGCCAATCAATACGAGTAAAAGCACATTTTCCTGATTCATCAAATTCGCTTATAAATGGAATCATCCAATCTTCAATATCACACTGAAAATATGCAACAAGAATAGATTGTATATTTTTATCTGGATCATTTACAGTTCGTGTTTTTTTGATCCGTTTATAAGATATGCCCTCAATCAAAGTATCACTTAAGGCTATAGTACTATCTGTTATATTTTTATTGGTACTAACATTATTATTGATATAGCTGTGTAAATAAAAGTGATCTCCAACTCTTTTTATGGATGTATCAATATCCAAATATTTTCGTATAAAAAAACTATCTTTCGAAAAAGCCGGATATTCATAAAAAACGATGCTTTTATATTTTGGCACATCTATACTGTCTTTTTTACGAACTGTATTTGAATATAACGGGTTAAATCTAAAATCAATAAATGTATATCCTACATCATAGAACTTTACTTTAGTTGTTGACTTATCTGTAGCAACATTATTAACTGTCGTATAATATATACCTGGTGAAGACACAATTGCCATACTATCTTTATAATAGATTTTAACCGATCCAGAACCATTAACAAATTGATTTTTTGATGAATCGAAAAATAATGTCTGTTTGGTTAAAAGCCCGCAGTTTATACATTGAGCGATTATATTATTACTCAAGGTTATAAATAGAAGAACCAATTTTATTTTCATAAAATCAAATTGGATTTTATAGGTAATTACAACTTCTCCATCTCCTCGTTCACAAACTCCATCAATGTTTTAATGTGAGCAGGCGACAGATCTAATTTTAATCCTGCTGCTGCATATAATTCGGGTAATGTTTTTGTTCCACCCAAACTCAAAGCATTTATATAATTCTGTAAAGCTTGCTGCGGATCTTTTTTGTATTGCGCCCATAAACCAATGGCACCTAATTGTGCAATGCCATATTCGATATAATAAAACGGCACTTCAAATAAATGCAGTTGACGTTGCCAACCAATTTTACGGTATTCATCCAATCCCGTAAAATCAATACTGTTGGTTGAGAATTCTTTTAATATTTCCATCCATCTATTTGTTCTTTCATCAACAGTATGTTTTGGATTTTCATACACCCAATGTTGAAATTTATCGATGATGGCAATCCATGGAAAAATAGTGATGGTTCTTTCGAGTTGATGTTCTTTCGCACGTTTCAAATCTGCTTCATTATCAAAGAAACTATTCCAATGATACATCGAAAATAATTCCATACTCATACTTGCTACTTCAGCAATTTCCATCGGATATTCTTTGAAAGAACTCAACTCTAAATTATGCGTTAAGAAAGATTGAATAGCATGGCCACCTTCGTGTACCATCGTTGTAACATCACTCATTTGTCCGGCTGCATTCATAAAAATAAATGGTGCACCGCTCTCAGCTAACGGACAGTTATATCCGCCTGGAGCCTTGCCCTTCCTGCTTTCCAGGTCAAAGTGTTTTAACTCATTCATCTTCTTTAAACAATCTGCAAAGAATGGATTTAGTTCTTCAAAACACTTCACCGATTTTTCATACAAGTCCTTTCCATCAGTAAAAGGTTTTAATGCTTGCACGCCTTCGGGTTCTGCTTCCGTATCCCAAGGACGTAATTCCGTTAATCCTAATTTTTCTTTTTTCTTTTGATAAATTTTTTCAATGATGGGTAACACATGCAACTTCACTGCTTCATGAAATTGAAAACAATCTTCTTTGCTGTAATCGAATCTTCCTAATTCAACAAACTTATAATCGCGGTAATTTTCGAAGCTTGCATTCTTTGCAACCTGATCTCTTTTTTCAATTAATTGAGAATATAAATTATGCATCGCATCTTTATCTTGCAATCTTCTATCCTGAATTTTTCTATAAACTTCTTCACGCAATTTCCTGTCATGACTTTCTAAAAATTTGGATGCTTGTTGCAAAGTATATTCTTGTCCACTTACTTCAACTGTCATTTTTCCTGCAATGCCGCCATATTGTTGCTGCACCACACTTAGTTCTGCTTGCAACGGAATATTTTCTTCACGAAACAAATCAATATTCTTTTTTACACTTCTCAAATACGTAAAGAATTTTTGTTGATCTAATTCTTTTGTGAATGGCGATGCAATTAATTTTTTATTCAACGCATCGGCATAAGTTTGAATCTTCGGTGAAATTTCCAACATAAAAAAAGTGAAAGAATCTTCGAGACTTTTATCGGTTGTATCGCAAGTCATTTTTATTTGTCGCCAGCAAGCATCTTCACTTACAACAGCTTCCACTTCGCTCATATCTTTTAACCATTGTTCCAGATCGTTTTTCGAATCAATATTTCTATCCAACAAATTTTTGAAATACGGTTCTACATTTTCCCAAGTTGTTACAGTAAAATCTTTTGGTAAAAAAAATCTTTCTATCTTTTTTATATCTGCGCTTAATGTCATTTGTAAAAATTTACTGCGAATGTAAGATGAATGAAATAAAACCTGCTGAATATTGAACAAAGCGTACAAGAGTGCGATTCTTTCACAAAAGAATCAGGGCAACAGGCGATGATATGAAATAAAAATACTTGCCGCAAAAAAATTAACTGAACAAATATTCTACATCTGCTCTTGTTAAGCTCTTTACAAAACCTTCATCGTCAGTAATTAAATCTTTTGCAAGATTACGCTTGCGTTCCTGCAGTTTTAAAATTTTATCTTCGACAGTATCGGTACAGATCATTCGATATGCGAAAATATTTTTTGTTTGACCGATGCGATGTGTTCTATCAATTGCTTGTTGTTCTACCGCAGGATTCCACCACGGATCAACAATATAAACATAATCGGCAGCGGTTAAATTTAAACCAACACCACCGGCTTTTAACGAAATTAAAAACACACGACAATCATCATCGCTTTGAAAATGATTGATCGCTTTTTCTCTGTCAGCTGCCGAAGTACTTCCATCAAAATATTCGTAAACAACTCCCAACTCTTTTAATTTTTCTTTGATCAATGCGAGCATTCCTAAAAATTGCGAGAAGATCAAAGCCTTATGGTTACTGATGTTTTCGGTAAGTTCTCTTCCAATTTCTTCTAACTTAACCGATACGTTTGGGAAACGTTCGGGTTCGTTTACAATTGCCGGACTATCGCAAATTTGTCTCAGTTTCATCAAGCCTTGTAAAATAGTTAACTGCGATTTTTGTACACCTTGCGTATCTACAACACCGAGAATTTTATCGCGATAATCGTTTCGGTATGCATCGTAAATTTTACGTTGTTCATCACCCATTTCGCAGAACAAAATCATTTCTTGTTTTTCAGGAAGATCTTTTGCAACCTGTTCTTTTGTTCGACGTAAAATAAATGGATATAATAATTTTCGTAAATGATCTTTCTGCTCTTTTTCACCAAACTTATCGATCGGTACAGAAAATTCTTGTTTAAAAAATTCTACACTTCCCAACATACCGGGATTTAAAAAATTCATCTGTGCGAAAATATCGAAAGTATTATTCTGCAATGGCGTACCACTCAAACATAAGCGGTTCTTGGCTTTCAGCAAACATGCTGCTTTGGTAACTTTGCTTCCGGGATTTTTTATTGCCTGACTTTCATCCAAAATCACATAATCAAAATCAACTTCGATAAATTGTTTTATATCGCTTCGCAATGTTCCGTAAGTAGTGATGATGACATCAATATGATCCTGATAAATACTTTCTCTAATTCTTCCACCACCATGATGAATATAAAATGTGAGTGATGGTGTAAACTTTTTTATTTCATTTTGCCAGTTAAACATTAAAGTTGTTGGACAAACAACCAATGCTTTTAATGAACCTTGTTCTTCTCTTATGTGATGAATAAATGATAAAGCTTGAATCGTTTTTCCCAAACCCATATCATCAGCTAAGATGCCACCCCACTGCACTTCGCGTAAATAATTTAACCATTGAAAACCACTTTCCTGATAAGGTCGCAATACTTCTTTTAAATGAGCAGGTGCATCAATTGTTTTAATGGAATGATTAGATTTTAATCGTTCGTATTTTTCTTCCAATTGAATAGATAATTCTTCTTCATTTCTTTCGAGATACAATTCTTCAATCACACTGAAATGATATTTACTCAATTTCAATTGCGAAGTTTTTCCTTCACCCACTCGGAATAACAAAGAATATTTTTTGATCCATTCTTCCGGCAATATTCCTAATGTGCCATCTGATAATGGAACAAACTGTTGTTTATTTTGTAATGCTTTTTTTACATCGGCAACAGTTACTTTTTGTTCGCCAAAAAGAATTTCAATTTTTGCATCAAACCAATCGGTATGCGAACTGATGAAAATTTTTGTGGACGGTTTTGCAGTGTTGAAACGGAAATTTTTTAATGCTTCGAAACCAAAAACAGGTATCTGCATTTCTTTCATCGCATCAACAAATAAAAAGAACCAATTATTTTTTAAAACATCAACACCTTTTAAAGCAAGCGAGTCACTTTCTAGCGGATGAATAAAATTAGAATGTAATGCTTCTACCTTTTGAACAAATTCTTTTTCAGCTTCTATGTTTCTCTGAATTACCAATAATTTATCAGCTAAAGGCAAAACAATTTTTTCTTTATCACCTGCTTTAACATCGTAACCTTTATAATTAAACACCGGTTGAAAAACCAAGAAATCCCCCTTTTCTTTTAAAATAACTTTTGCTTCGGGTATCAAACCTTTTACTTCTTCTTTTTTTAAATTACCAAACTGAACATTGTATTCTTTTGTAAGTGGTAAAACAAATTCGTGTAAACGCGCAGCCCATGTTTCTGCATCAATAATTAATTTACCGGTTGGTAAAAATTTTTCAATCACCATCACATCTTCGGTGCGTTGCCATGTATAAAATTGGTTGTGATATTGAAAGAATAAAGGTGCTTCACATTCGTTTTCAGTTACATTTAAATCAGCCAATGGCAACTTCACTCTGCATTCAACTTCGTATTGATTGTTTAAATAATTGACAATAAATTCCGGAGCAATATAAAGCGCTGAAAACTCCGCCTGGCGAAGGTTTGAGGTATTGAATGTTTTTTTTGAAGGAAGATAAAAAGCGAAATTACTTTCGGCAAGATCTGCAAATAATTTTTTGAATTTTACAAGTAAGTATTCATTGATAAGATGTCTTGTTTCTTCGGGTAATTCATCATCATGTTGTTGAATAATATTTTCCCAAATGCCACTGAACGGTGAATTGCGATTCAAATATCGGTTTACTTCTGCCGGTAATAATTTTCGAATCTGCTGCAATAACATTTTATCTTCTTCACTAAAGACTTCGGTGTTGATAAAACGACTGAGATCTAATTTTTCTACTTTACCTGTAAACTTTGCAAAGTCTTCATCGGCTTCACCTTGTACAGCTTCTATTTGTACATAAGGATATTGATCTTGATGTGTTGTTAATACAACACCCAACTTCATCGCTGATTTTTTGGATGCTTCGATTTCTTCTAAAACTAAAGGTTCATCAGATTTTTCAATTGATTCAAGATGAGCAGGTCGCGGACGAAGATCGTTTGATGTTGAACTTGCCACTACTCTTTTAATACTTGCATCCAATACTTTTAAAAATGGCTTTCCATTTACATAAGTAAATTCAAACTTAGTTTTCAAATCATCATCTAACGAATAACCGTATAACGATAGAAGTTTATTTTTTTCTTTATCCCAATTGCGAATGCTGTCGAAATAATTTGGTCCGTAACTATTTAATAATTGCAATAACACAACATCTTTGTGCATACATAAAGGATGTTCGGTATCGCTATTGCAATTACAACTTGTATCAAAATTTCTTTCTTCGTTTTTCTGAATTAACAATTTAAATAGTTTTCCATCAACTTCCATTTCAGCCAATACTCTTTCTTCTTTTGCTTCTAGGATAGTTGCTTTATGGCTGCGTAAATAATCTTCGGCTGCTTCTAAATTTTCTGGCGATGATAACATTCTGATCATCTTCAACTCCAGAAGTTTCATTTTTACAACTGTATGTTTTTGATCATACACCATGTGCCTATCGCCCAACATATTTCTGTCCAACATTTCCTGTAACTGAAATAAAGCACCGGCTTTGTGCCTGCAAACTTCACTCAAATTATATGGGCACGAACAACGCAACGAAATTGTTTGCGGATCTTTAAACTTGTTGATATGAACTTTATAATAAGTAGAATAAGTATCATCCTTAACACGAAAAATAACAGCGTTCATCAATTCATCATACTCTATCAATTCAACATTTCCCAATGCATGAATTTTTTTTCCGCGACGAATAACTTCTTCCGAGCCGTTGTTATAAATATGTTTAACGAGATAAGGTAAAGCCATGGTTCAAATAACAGTTTACAGATGAATGATGACAGAGTTTTAAATAACAGTCATCTGTCATCCTTTCTTTAAAGGGCAATTTGCAAAAATAAAGGAATGCAGTTGATACTTTCTACTAAAATGAAAGCTTTGTGAATGAAATGTTTGTTAAGAAAATATAGTGGAGAAAAAAAGAATCAGTGTTATTTATTATTCCGATATTCATAGATTTTTTTCTACAAAATTATCAGGGTCTCATTTTTATAAACTGGTAAAATATTTGCTACATCTTCACTCACACAATATTCAAGATCTTTCTCTAATCCAAATGCAGCAAGGCGATGCCAATGTGTGGTGCGACGAATAAAATTTTTCATTTCATGTTTATGAAGCAAATACATTTCTTCGGCCATCAAAGATGAATCGCAATGAATTGTAAAATTTTCTTTAATGCGGTTGATCACTGCACCTGCAAACAAAGTATCTTCTAAATTAAATTTATCTTTCCACGCACTGCACGCAAGCACAACATTTTTGTTTTGCAATTTTAAATGATCGCACACAGCCGATAGATTTGGAAACGAACCAGTGATCACTTCATCAGCACCATTCTTCAAAGCAATATGCAATAATTTTGTTCCGTTAGTTGTTGTTAACACCAATGTTTTTCCTTCAATAAAACTGCGTGGATATTCAGCCGGAGAATTGCCATTACTCAATCCATCAATTATTTTTCCGTCACGTTCGCCCGCTGTAATGCTGTTGGGCGTTGCGTTTCCGAGTTCGATACATTTTGCAACATCGTTCACAGGAATAACTTTCGCGGCACCATTAAACAACGCAGTTGCAATAGTTGATGTTGCCCGAAACACATCTATAATTACAACAATGCTGTTACTAACATCATAAATATCCAATAATCGCGGCGAAAGAATTGTATGTAAAACGGGTTTGTTATTCATAAGTCAGCAAATATAATTTAGATTTTTTTTTGACGGGCGGCAGAACAAAAATAAAGCTGCTGTGGCATCGCACACTTGTACGTTCTGTACTTTATTGATCAATCTTTTCAAATAAAAAATTTCTTCTCATTTATCATTCAACATCTAACATTCAACATTTTTTAACTCGGTTCAATCCAAACTTCATTTTCCTTTAATAAATTAATTAATTCATCAACAGCAATGTTGCTGTCGATATTTTTTTTCATTATTTCTTTTCCTTTGTATAAAGTTATTTTCCCAACGCCGCTTCCAACATAACCAAAATCGGCATCGGCCATTTCGCCAGGACCATTTACAATGCAGCCCATAATTGCGATCTTCACTCCTTTTAAATGATTTGTTCTTGCACGAATTTTTGCAGTAGTTTCTTGTAACTCAAATAAAGTTCTTCCGCAACTCGGACAAGAAATATATTCTGTTTTAGAAATTCTTGTTCTTGTTGCTTGTAAAATATTAAATGCTGTATTATTTAAAAATTGTTCAACTGAATTATTACGAACATAATTTCTTCCTTTTGCATTTTGCTCATAGCTCATGGCTGATAGCTCATAGCTTTTTGCATGCATTCCCAAACAAATTCCATCTCCAAAACCATCCAACAACAATGCGCCGCATTCGGTTGAATAATGAATTAAATGTTCATCTGCAGTTTGCCAATTGCTATCACAAATTATAATAACAGGATTATTAAATTTTCTATTCATCAACTCCATGAACATTCTTCGGATTGATGACATTGCATGTTTGTTGGTGCTACTTAAACAAAGAACAACAGTATTATCATTTGCTATTTCATCCAGATAAGTAAAATCGTTGATGTCAGTTTCATCACTAAAACAATCTATCATCACGAAATTAATTGCATCACTTTTTTGCTCAGCTTCTTCAAATCCTCCTGTATCATAAATAGGAAAATATTTTTCTTTATCATTCGCTAATACCCATGCAGCAGGATATACAATTACTTTTAATGTTCCGGGTAATGCAAAATTTAATAACTGATGTCCGGTAAAAATATAATCAGCAGCTGCATCACCAATATTCCATTTATCATTTATTGCATTGTAGGTATAACCGATGCTTTGTAAATGATTCGCTGTAATATTTTTTATTTTACTTAAATCAGCAACAACAACGGGAACATGTTTCGCGCCAATATTATCAATTGCAAATGTTTCTCTTCTTTTATATTCAAACGGAGAATATGGAATGTTTTCAATCAACGGAATGTTACCGTCAATCGTCAATCGTCTATCATCCATCGCATATCGTTTCACCAGATCTTTACAAACAGGAATTTCAAATTCAGGATCTTCGGTTAACGAAACACGAATCGTATCGCCAATGCCATCTTCCAATAAAGTGCCAATACCTGCCGCACTTTTCACTCTGCCATCTTCACCATCACCGGCTTCGGTAACACCGAGATGCAAAGGATAACATTCACCAAACTCTGCATCCATTTGTTGAATCAATAAGCGATAAGCCTGCACCATCACTTGCGGATTGCTGCTCTTCATACTCAACAAAATATTATGATAATTTTCGTTACGTGCAATACGTAAAAACTCCATCGCACTTTCTACCATACCATTTGCTGTATCGCCATAACGGCTCATAATCCTATCACTCAAAGAACCATGATTGGTGCCAATGCGCATTGCAGTTCCATATTCTTTGCAAATTTTTATCAGTGGTGTAAATCGTTCACGAATTCTTTCAATCTCTTCAACATATTCAGCATCGGTATAATCGATCTGTTCAAATTTTTTCTTGTCAACATAATTACCGGGGTTCACTCTAACTTTTTCAACAATTCTTGCAGCTACTTCCGCAGCATTCGGAGTAAAATGAATATCAGCGATCAATGGTGTCGTATAACCGCGTTTACGTAATTCATTTTTTATGTTTAATAAATTCTCCGCTTCCTTTTTCGAAGGTGCTGTAATGCGCACCAGCTCTGCACCTGCTTCAATACAACGAATGGTTTGTTTAACAGTTGCAATGGTGTTCATCGTGTCGGTTGTTGTCATCGTTTGCACTCGAACAGGATGTAGATTGCCCAACAGCAAATCGCCTATTTTTATTTCTCTCGTTTTTAATCGAGTAGATTGTGTTAATGAGTTACAATATAATTGCATGACTGATGTTCTGTTTCTGAAAAGCAAATGTCATCAAAAAAAATCAACTAATTTTAATTACAATCTATTAACGATGAAACAATTTTTTTGTTTACTATTCTCACTTATTTTTTTAAGTGCAACTGCACAACAAAATACAGTAAAAGGGAAATCTTTTACGATCACAAGTAAATATTCTATGTTTCCTGATTCGTTAAGAAATGTATCTCCCAGAGTTTATGAAGGGAAGACCTATTCTACAAAGGAACATTACAGTGATAGCAGTGCTTATATTTTTGTTCCTGATTATTTTGATAAAACAAAACCGTTTCAGTTTGTGTTCTGGTTTCATGGCTGGAGTAATAATATAGATTCGGCATTGGCGCAATACAAATTGCAGCAACAATTTTATGATGCACACTTGAATGCCATTTTCATTTTTCCCGAAGGACCAAAAAATTCTCCCGACAGTTATGCCGGTAAATTTGAAAAGCCAGATACTTTTAATTACTTCATAAAAGATGTGAACTCATTTTTGATAAAAGAAAAAATAATTAATAAAAATATTATTCCTGAATTGATATATGCCGGACACAGCGGGGCTTACAGGGCAATGGCTTATTTATTATTGCATTCTTCGTACCGATCCAAAGGCATTTTATTATTTGATGCTTTATATGCAGAGCAGGAAAAATTTGCAATGTATCTGCAACAGAATCCTCATTGCAAACTGATAAATATTTATACCGATAACGGTGGCACATTGCAAAACTCTAAAAACTTAGCGAATGATATGCGTGCATGGAAATGGAATTTTATTGATAAAGAAGAAGATGATTGTACAACCAATGATCTGAAAAATAATCGCATCATTTTTTTACACAGCAAGAGACAACATAATGATGTGGTAACGAATTATAATAATTTTCAAAGATTTTTAGAAGCACTAAAATAATTACCAATCTTTATCGGGCTTGGTTTGTTTTATTTTTTGCTTTTGCAATTCCTGTAATTGATTTTCTTCTTTGCGAAGTTGATTGAGCAAATTTTCAGCCTGTTGTTTGTTCATCTGATCTTTTGGCTTTTGCTCAGGTGGTTTTTTATCTTTATTTTTTTGATCATTCTTTTTCTTATCGTCTTTTTTATCGTCCTTCTTATCATTCTGCTTTTTTAATTCATTCAATGCTTTTTGTAAATTTTCTCTGGTATCATTATCTGTAGAATTTAGTCGTAGCGATTGTTTGAAAGAATTAACTGCTTCCTGTAATTGTTTTTGTTTTACTTCGGCAACACCTTTATTATAGCCGGCTTGTGATTGAAGTGAAACATCATTTCCACTTTCCAAAACTGATTGAAATTGTTTTGCGGCATCAGGAAATTTTTGTTGTTTCTGCAAAGCATTGCCTGCATTGAATTGTGCTGCATTATTCTTTTGATCGATCTGAAATGCTTTCTCATATTCGGTTAAAGCATTTTGGTAATCCCCTTTTTTATACAACTCATTTCCTTTCTGCACAAGATTATTACTCTTCTGTGAGAAGGATGTTGAAAATGAAAAAATGATCAGTATGAAAAATAAAATTCTCAAACTACTTGTAATTTTTTTTCAGAAATAAATACTTCAGCAATCAATAACAAAACAGTGATGGCAAGAAAATACGGATAGAATGATTGATATTCTACATAACCGCCGGCACTGCTGATGGCTTTTTTTTCCATACCATTTAACTCAGTCACCAACTCATCCGAAACGGTTGATGTATTATTTAATTGGTGATACGTTCCGCTGGTAGTTTGCGCCAACTGCTTTAACAGGTCTTCATTTAATTTCGAAATAATTGTTTGTCCGTTTTCGTCTCTTTTATATTCGTTAGTTCCGGGCTCGGTGATGGGAGAACCTTCTGCAGAGCCAACTCCAATGGTATGCAACACTGTTCCGTGATCGGCCAATTCTTTGGCAACATCAATGGCTTTATCTTCATGATCTTCTCCATCGGTAATTAAAATAACTGTTTTATATTTTTTTTCTTTGGTGTCGAGCGACGCATCGCTTAATTGTAATGCGGCACTTAAATTAGTTCCCTGCACTGCAACAAAATCGGGAGATGCATTTCCTACAAACATTTTCGTTGCGGTAGCATCTGCAGTTAAAGGCATTTGTAAATATGCCTGACCTGCAAACACAATTAATCCAACACGGTTATTTTCTAATTTATCGGTAAGCTGATTGATGAATTGTTTGGCTTTATCTAACCGGGATGGTTTTTCATCCTGACTTAACATGCTTTTACTTACATCCAATGCGATCATCACATCAATTCCATTTGCCTTAGAACCCTTTACCTGCAACGGTTTTCGAAGATTACACAATGCAACAATTCCAAAAGCAATGGCAATAAAAACAATAAATATTTTTATTCGATAACGTTGCGGAGAATAATCTTTGGTTAATAATTCTACCAATCGTATATCACCCAATTTCTTTTTGGCAGATCGTTTCCATCGTATCACATAAACAAAAAGTAATACCAATGGAATCAGTATAAAAAGACCAAGTAAGAATTCTATGTTTTCAAATTCGAGCACGCTGCAAGCTAATGGAATGAATGTTAAATGAAAAACTAAAATGGAATGATTTAGTTTTTAAATAATTATTTATCTCAAATTATCTTTTTCCCTGAAAAAACCCTTGTTGATTTAAAATTCCCATTAAAATAAGTTTGCTGAAAACTCTTATGTTCGTATCGTGCGTGCCTTCGATATTCAAAACAAAAAAGTAAGGATGTTTATTTTCTTCTATCCAACCAACTACCCAGCCCAATCCATTTCCATTTTCTCTATAACCCCAACCTGTTTTCAATGACAGTTTGTAATTAGCATTCTCTTCTCTTACCATCACTTTCTTTACGATATCCATTGTTGTTTTACTGAAAGGCAACTGACCGAAATATAATTTCTTTATCAAGCCCAATTGCTCGTCGGGAGTGATTTTTAAAGAATTATCCAACCAAAAACTATCTACCCTGTTTCCTATTTTATGATTACCATATTTTAAACTGTCCAACCAAAGTTGCATGGTATCTTTTCCAATTCTCCTTGCCACTTCCTGATAATAAGGAACTGCAGAAATTTTAAAAGCTTGTTCCATAGTAAGATCTTTATTCCAGCTTTCTGCAATATTCCCTTCGTTATGTTTTCTTATCACACTATCCCATTTAATTACCATGTTCTCGTTAGCAATTCTGCCCGTTTGTAAACCAATCAATGAGTTTACAATTTTAAATGTAGAAGCAGGTGTATACGCAGAATCTTTATAACGAGATAAGTTATAAATAGTAAAATGCCCTTGTCCGTTATCAAACAAAGCAAATGTTCCGGCAACATGAGCGCTGTCAAAATATTTTTTTAGACTATTATCGATCGTTACATTGTTCGGACTGCAGGCTGAAAACAGAATGACAGATGACAGGAAGAAGATGACAGATAAAATGCGATTCATGATTTTATATTTATTGCTGACAAAAGTATAAAAAGTACAAAAGTTCCCCAAAGGGATTCGTTGGAACGACGCAACGAAGATGCATGAAATACTAAAGTTGATAACAAAAATTTACTTCAACACATCCAACTCTTTACCAACTTTTGTAAATGCTTCAATGGCTTTATCTAAATGTTTTTGTTGATGCGCTGCACTTAACTGCACACGAATTCTTGCTTTTCCTTTTGCAACAACAGGAAAGAAAAATCCAATTACATAAATGCCTTCTTCCAACAACTTAGCGGCGAAAGTCTGCGCCACCACTGCATCGTAGAGCATTATGGGAACAATGGGATGATCGCCGGGTTTAATATCGAAACCCGCTTCAGTCATTTTTGTGCGGAAATATTTTGTGTTGAATTCTAATTTATCACGCAATTCTGTTGTTTCGGTTAACATATCCAACACTGCAATCGATGCACCAACAATACTTGGCATTAAAGTGTTTGAAAATAAATACGGACGGGAACGTTGACGTAAAATTTCAATGATCTCTTTTCTTCCTGAAGTAAAACCGCCACTAGCACCACCGAGTGCTTTTCCTAATGTTCCGGTGATAATATCAATTCGTCCCATCACATTTCTGTATTCGTGTGTGCCTCTTCCTGTCTTGCCGAGAAAGCCTGAAGAATGGCATTCATCGATCATAACAATCGCATCATATTTATCTGCGAGGTCGCAAATAACATCTAATTGTGCAATGGTTCCATCCATACTAAAACTTCCATCGGTAACAATTATTCTGCTGCGTAAATGTTGTGTTTCTTTTAATTTTCCTTCCAGATCAAACATGTCGTTATGTTCGTACCGATAACGTTGTGCTTTGCATAAACGAACACCATCAATGATGGATGCATGATTTAATGAATCGGAAATAATTGCATCTTCTTCATTAAACAATGGTTCGAACACACCACCATTTGCATCGAATGCAGCGGCATATAAAATAGTATCTTCTGTTCCTAAAAATGTTGCGATCTTTTTTTCTAATTCTTTGTGGATGTCCTGCGTACCACAGATAAAACGCACACTGCTCATACCATAACCATGTGTGTCGATTGCTTTGTGTGCAGCTTCAATAACTTTTGGATGAGATGATAAACCCAAATAATTATTGGCGCAAAAATTTAAAACAGTTTTTCCGTTTACAATTATTTCAGGTCCTTGTTCGCTGGTGATGATACGTTCTTTTTTAAATAATCCCGCAACTTCAATTTCACTAACTTCATTTTTTATACGAGAAACAAATTTTTCATTCATATTTCAGTGTTTGGTGTTTTAAAAAAAGTAATATCAAAAAATAAATCTAATAATCGATCACTTGTTCTTGAATTGTTTCAGGAATTTCTCTCCATTCATATTGTTGATTTCGCAGTTGCGGTTCGAAGCCTGCTTCTTTAATTGCATCCTGAATACTTTTATAAGTAAAGCGATGCGGTGCACCTGCTGCACTCACAACATTTTCTTCCAACATGATACTTCCAAAATCATTTGCACCACCATGCAAAGTTATTTGTGCTGTTTGTTTTCCAACAGTCAACCAACTTGATTGAATGTTTTTAATATTAGGCAACATGATTCTGCTAATCGCCACCATTCGTATATATTCATCAGGTGTTGTTAAATTATGTACGCCGCGAATTTTAGTCAATAATGTATCAACATCCTGAAACGTCCATGCAATGAACGCAAGGAAACCCTTGGCATCAGAGGGTTTCATGGCTTGTACTTCGCGTATTCTTGTCAGATGAATAAAACGTTCTTCCAAAGTTTCAACATGACCAAACATCATTGTCGCCGATGTGGTGATATTTAATTTATGTGCTTCGTGCATAATGGCAAGCCATTCATCTGCACCGCATTTTCCTTTTGAAATTAATCTTCTAACACGATCAACTAAAATTTCTGCACCGGCACCCGGTAACGAATCCATGCCTGCATTTTTTAATGCAGTCAAGACTTCTTTATGTGTTGATTTTTCTAATTTGGTGATATGTGCCACTTCGGGCGGACCGAGTGTGTGTAATTTTATTGTTGGAAATTCTTCTTTTATCTGACTGAAAATTTTCACATAAAAATCCAATCCTAATTCGGGATGATGGCCGCCTTGTAATAAAAGTTGATCACCGCCCCAAGCCAATGTTTCTTTTATTTTTTTACGATACGTTGGCATGTCGGTAATGTACGCTTCACCATGTCCCGGGATTCTATAAAAATTACAAAACTTACAATTAGCGATACAAACATTAGTGGTGTTTAAATTTCTATCAATTTGCCAAGTAACTTTTCCATGAGGCACTTGTTTTTTTCGCAACTCATCAGCCACATTCATTAATTCTGCAAGCGGTGCATGTTTAAATAGAAACATGCCTTCTTCAATACTTAAAAATTCAAAGTTCAATGCCCGTTGATATAAATCGGCTAACTGCATATTTAATTTTAATTGAGTGACAAAGGTAGGGTTGCCAAGGTTTAGTTGTACAACATCAATGTTCATCTTTTGTTAACCAGTTAACAAACTATTTTACCATTAGAGTAAATGTTTTATTAAATAATCTAAACTGTTCTTTATAAAAAATATTAATGACTATATTCATTATTTAATAAAATAGTTGCCCTGCTGATAAAAGATTTGCAGTACAAGAGTGCGACGCAACCACAGCTTCATGAAACATTCAATTGTTTGTTACATAATTTTTTTATCTATGCTTTGCTTTAAAAGTGAAGCACAGGAAGAGTTTGTGCCAGCACCGGCAAAATACATTACAAAATTTCCGTTCGTACAATTAACAGGTGGTGTAATTATTTTAAAAGCACAAATAGATGATATTAAAGACTCGATGAATTTTATTTTGGATACAGGCAGCGGTGGCATTTCATTTGATTCGGCAACAGTTGAAGAATTTAAATTTAAAAGAGAAAAAAGCGACCGTTCGGTTCGTGGTATTGCCGGCATGAAGAATGTTGATTTTACTTACAAACACAGTTTGATTTTACCGGGTTTAAAAATTGATAATCTGGATTTTCATATTAACGATTATGAAATTTTGACAAGTGATTATGGCGTGAAGATCGATGGTATCATTGGTTTTTCTTTTTTAAGAAGATATATTATAAAGATAGATTACGATAAATTAATGATCGAAGTATATTCTCCTGGAAGTTATAAATATCCAAGAGGTGGTTTTTTAATTCATCCCGGTTTTAATGCATTGCCTTATTATTCTGCAAGAATTAAAGATGAAAGATCGGTTAGCGGAAAATTTATTTTTGATATTGGTGCCGGACTTTGTTTTTTATTTTCGCAGGATTATGTTGATGATAGTCTTTTCCTGAATAAAAAACATAAGATCTATTTAACGCAAGCCGAAGGTATTGGCGGAAAGAAAACAATGAATACAACCGTTGTTAATGAAATTCAATTTGGACCATATCGATTTAAAAAAGTTCCCGTTCATATTTTTAATGATGAGTTTAATGTAACATCTTATCCTTTTTTAGGTGGATTGATCGGCAACGATCTATTACGTCGGTTTAATTTGATCATCAATTATCCCGAACAGGTTATTCACTTAAAGCCTAATACCCACTTTCTTGAAACCTTTGATTATTCTTATACCGGTTTAGGAATTTATTTAATTAATGGAGATATAAAAATCATTGATATTATTTCAGGATCACCGGGAGATAAAGCAGGTTTCAAAAAAGGCGATACAATTTTAGCGATCGATAATAATTTCACCAGAAGTATTCAGGCTTATAAAACGGTATTACAAATGCCGGGTGCAAAAGTAAAAGTATTAGTGTTAAGAGATAATCAACCGATCTTACTAACTCTTATCATTAAAAACATTATGAAATAAATTCTCTTCAAAGATTTGATTCCATTTTTTTGTTGCTACTTTGCAGCTTTCATTTTTATAAAATATGATTCAATTCAACAGATTTGTTTTAGCAAACGGATTAAGAGTTTTGGTGCACGAAGATCATTCAACACCAATGGCAGTAGTGAATGTGATGTATGACGTTGGTTCACGTGATGAACATGAAGATAAAACAGGCTTTGCACATTTATTCGAACATTTAATGTTTGGCGGCAGCATTAATATTCCAGATTATGATGAACCATTGCAACGTGCCGGTGGCGAGAACAATGCTTACACCACAAATGATCTGACTAATTATTATTGTCAGATTCCTGCCGAAAATATTGAAACTGCTTTTTGGTTAGAAAGTGATCGCATGTTGAGTTTGGCATTTAGTAAAAAAAGTTTAGAAGTACAACGCAAAGTTGTGTGTGAAGAATTTAAAGAACATTATATCAACAAACCTTACGGTGATATTTGGCATAAAATGCGAGCATTGGCTTATAAAGTTCATCCTTATAAATGGATGACGATTGGCAAAGAATTAAGTCATGTTGAAAATGCAACGATCGATGATGTAAAAAGTTTTTTCTTCAAACATTATAGACCAAGCAATGCCATTTTAGTTGTTGCCGGAAAAGTGAAATCTGATGAAATAAAATTACTAGCAGAAAAATGGTTTGGTGATATACCATCTGGAGAAAAATATGTTCGCAATATTCCGCAGGAACCAAAACAAGAAGAGGCCCGATTGCTGGAAATCAAGGCCGACGTGCCTTTGAATGCATTCATCAAAACATGGCATATGGGCGGACGATTAGATAAAGAATATTATATCGCAGATATTATTAGTGAAATTTTAGGGGGTGGCGCATCATCTCGCATGTATCAATCATTGGTAAAAGAAAAACAATTATTCTCCAATTTAGAATGTTCGCATTATGGGACAGTTGAAGCAGGTTTATTAGCAGTTGAAGGAAAATTAGTAAAAGGAGTTTCAATGCTCGATGCTGAAAAAGCAGTGAATGAAGAAATAGAAAAAATAAAAATTGAATTGGTCAGCGAAACTGAATTACAAAAAGTAAAAAATAAAACTGAAAGTGTAATTGCTTTTGAAGATATGAGTGTTATGAACCGTGCCAACAGTTTAGCATTCTATGAATTGTTGGGCGATGCAACTTTAATGAACACCGAATTAGAAAGATATAATGTTGTTACTGCGATCGATATTCTGAATTACAGCATAGAATTATTTGACGAAAAGAACAGCAACACCATTCATTATTACAGTAAGAATTAATTATGCTCAACAGAAAACAATCTCCAAAAATATTAGATGCCGTTGAATTTGATCTTCAACTAAAACCTTGCACACGATTTAATTTAGATAATGGTGTGCCGGTGTATGCCGTTGATGCTGGTGCTGAAGAATTAGTAATGATAGAATTTGTTTTTTTTGCAGGCAATTGGTACGAAGAAAAAAATATTGTTGCTGCCACTACTAATTTCATGTTGAAGAACGGAACAAAAAATAAATCGGCATTTCAACTTAACGATCATTTTGAATTTTATGGAGCGTACTTAAACAGGCATTGTTATAGTGAAACGGCAACATTTACTTTACACACACTCAGCAAACACTTGTCTGTATTGCTTCCTGTGATGGCAGAGATTTTAACTGAATCGGTTTTTCCCGAAGAAGAATTAGCTATTTATAAGCAAAATCAAAAGCAACGTTTAGAAGTTAATTTAAAAAAATGCGATTTCGTTGCCAACCGTTTAATTGATGAATATGTTTTTGGTTTTGATCATCCATACGGAAAATATTCGTCTGCTTTAGATTATGATCAGTTGCATAAAGAAGAGTTGGTTCAATTTTATCAGCAATATTATACGCATGGAAAATGTGCCCTGTTTATTGCAGGAAAATTACCAAGTGATATTCAGGAACAACTCAATAAAAATTTTGGCGCATTACCCTTTCATCAAAATTTGATGAAGGAAATTGAGTACAAACAAGAACCTGCGCAAACAAAAAAACACAATATCATCAACGATCCAAATGGTGTACAAGGTGCAGTAAGATTAGCAAGACCTTTTCCTGATCGCCATCACGAAGACTATCCTCGAATTCATGTACTCAATAATATTTTTGGTGGATTTTTTGGTTCGAGATTGATGAGTAATATTCGTGAAGACAAAGGTTATACTTATGGAATCTCTTCGCATATTCAAAATCATGTTCACGATACTGCTTGGTTGATCAGCACCGAAGCGGGTCGTGATGTTTGTGCTGCCACCATCGAAGAAACATATAAAGAAATGCATAAGCTTCGAAATGATTTAGTTGATGAGGAAGAATTAAATCTTGTTCGCAATTATATGATCGGTGGTTTGCTTGGTGATTTGGACGGACCATTTCAAATCATTGCAAGATGGAAAAGTTATGTTTTAAATAATTTAACTGAGGATTATTTTTACAACAGCATCAATACAATTAAAACCGTTACTGCAGAAGAATTACAGGTGTTAGCAAAAAAATATTTAAACCCTGAAGAATTTTACGAACTTGTAGTTGTTTAATAACTGTATGATACGATTTCTTTCAAAAACACTTATTACTTCCGTTGCTGTTTTAGCAGCAGCCTTTTTATTATCCGACAGTGTTCATATCGACAGCACACTCACTGCGATATTTGTGGCAGTAGTATTAGGTTTGCTCAATAATTTTATTAAACCCATTCTTATTATTTTAACCATACCTATTACACTTTTTACATTAGGATTATTTTTGCTTTTCATAAATATCCTCATTATCGAATTAGCAACAGATATTGTTCCGCATTTTAAAGTTGACAGTTGGTTTTCGGCATTGTTGTTTAGTTTAATTGTTTCATTAATTACTTCCCTTATTGAAAGATTAATTAAAAACAATCAACCCGAAAAGAATAGATAATTTTTTTGTTGCCGTCTTCAGCATTTCAATGAAACTTTTGTTGCGTCGCACTCTTTTACTTTTTGGGCTTTGAGCAGCGAGCCAAGAGCTTCGAGCAAATGCTCACAGCTCGAAGCTAATAGCTCATGGCTATTCTTCAGTATAAGTGTGCGACGCAACAGCAGCACAGCTTTGCACAAATGTTTGCTACAAAATTATTTTTTTGATTTTATTAATGAGAACACTGCAATCAATACCCAAATAATATTTAACACCGCCGAAGGAAAAGCATGATGGTAAATGGTGTTGACAACAAAACATGCGCCGCCCAATAAATTTGCCCAAATATAAAAAGGCGATGATACTAATATTTTATGCCGTATGTTTAATAAGTATGCAGAAAGGATTAATCCAAATCCAATATACCCGATCGTTTCAATTATTATTTCTGTAATGTTCATGTTATCCAATTGCATTATTTAAATCATTTATTAAATCGTCCACATCTTCGATTCCTACACTTAAACGAATCAAAGAATCGCTTAAACCATTTTTAATTCTTTCTTCTCTTGGTATCGAAGCATGTGTCATTGTTGCCGGATGATTGATCAAACTTTCAACACCACCTAAACTTTCTGCCAACGAAAAAAGTTTTGTTGAACTTAATACACGACTTGTATTTTTTTTGCTTTCATTTTTTAAAATAAAACTGATCATACCACCAAAGCCACGCATTTGTTTTTTTGCGATGGCATAGCCCGGATGGTCTTCAAAGCCACACCAGTAAACAGTTTTAACCTTTGGATGATTGCGTAAAAAATGTGCGATCTTCTCTCCGTTCTCACAATGTCGTTGCATGCGAACATGCAAAGTTTTAATGCCACGCAACACCAAAAAACAATCTTGCGGACCCGGAACGGCACCACAACTTTTTTGAATAAAATATAATTGTTCATGTAATTTTTTATCATTCATAATTAAACAACCCTGAATTACATCGCTATGACCGCCGAGATATTTTGTTGAAGAATGCATTACAATATCCGCACCAAGATCCAAAGGATTTTGCAAATAAGGAGATGCAAAAGTATTATCGACACACAATAAAATTTTATGCTTTTTTGCAATGACAGATACGGCCGAAATATCAGTAATATTAATTAATGGATTGGTTGGCGTTTCAGTCCAGATCAATTTTGTTTTTTTGTTGATGGATGCTTTAATATTATTAGCATCCTGCATGTTCACAAAATGAAAAACGATACCAAACTTCGAAAATATTTTAGTGAATATTCTGAAAGTACCACCGTACATATCATTTGCAGCAATCACTTCATCGCCGGGCGATAATAATTTTATCACTGCATCTGTTGCCGCAACACCACTGCTGAATGTTAAACAAAATTTTCCGTTTTCAATTGCAGCCACTGCATTGTCTAAAGCTGTTCTTGTTGGATTTCCTGCACGAGAATAATCATAACCTTTATGAACACCCGGTGCCGATTGCACATAGGTTGATGTTTGAAAGATCGGTGTCATAATAGCTCCGGTAGTTGCATCGGGTTCAACTCCTGCATGAATAAATTTTGTAGCAAGCTTCATGGTGTTTTATTTAAGAATGCAAAGATGCATTTTTAAAACTAATCAATTCAAAATGTTGATAATGATTTTGTACTTAGCTGTAGAATATAAATGAGACTGTGGTTGCGTCGCACTCTTGTACTGCAAACCTTTATTCAGCAAGCATTTGCTTTAGTTGTTGCTGTGTATATTTTTTTAATTCGGGGAAAAATGCTTCATAATAATTTTTAAAATATTGATATTCTTTTTCAAAAATTTTAAATGCTTCTGAACTATCGGTTAAATATTTTGCTCGTCTAACCAATCCTCCAAAACTTTTTTCCATTCCAAAATTAAATTGATAATTATATAACCAGTTATACTTTTTCATGTTTGGAAACATCATTTGAAAACGTTCGGGGGAAATCACAATATTTTTTTCTAAAAAAGAATAAGTGTTTTGTGTGAATGAAAATAAGGCTGCATCATTAGCAAATTCTTTTTTATCATTCGCTAAAAAATGATCGTACACAACATCCATAAAAGCTCCGGCATATAAACCAACAGCGGGTTTAAAATATTGTTTGGCTTTTTTGGTTATTTGGTGTGCATCTGTAAATTCATCGATGCTACGATGCAATGCAATTCCTTTTTGAATACCCGAAGTATAATCGAATTTCTTTTTGCCCTTTACAAAATCACTAATCATATTGCCCACCAAAATTTCTTCGTGATCAAAAGATAAATAAGCGTGGGCTAAATAATTCATCGACTCGTTTTATTTCTTTACAACATTTTGTTGCAACCAATTGTTCATTGTTTCTAATGCTGCAATAGAAAAGGTTTCTTCCAGTTCGCCGTATTCATTCACCGTGCATTTTGTGCAATGTTGAAATAGATGATTCAGTCCCGGAAATATTTTTACAGTTACATTTTTATTGCCCGCTTTTTTTAGTGATGCTGCAATTGCAGTTGTATTTTGTTCAGCATATACTTGAATATCTTTTTCGCCATTCAATGCCAGTACCGGACATTTTACTTTACACCAGAATTGATCAGGTTCTGTTGTTATGAAATACTTAAGCCAGGCTTGCAGTTCAGGCTTTACTTGTCTGTTGGCATACATTTCGGGTGTTGCCATGTTTACATTCAACTGAATTGAGATACTATCTTTTAAACCGGCTTTCCAATCTGCGAATATTTTTTTTGATTTATCTAAGATCACAGAATCATTTTCATTGTCATGAATAGTTTGCAATGTTTGTTTGGTAAGCGAATAAAATGATTCGTATGCAGCATTACTTACTAGAGGTTTTAAAACATCTGTTTGCTGTTTCAATAAAATTTCAGTACCTGAGACACCGGTTCCTGCTAATGAAATAATAAAAGATAATTGTGGCCATTTTGTATAGATCATCGGCGAAATAAAACCGCCTTCACTATGACCAATCACGCCAATTTTCTTTTTGTTTATTTCATTTCTTGTCAATAAATATTGAATGCTTGTCATTGCATCATTTGCATAATCTGCGCTTGTTGCATGAACAACATCGCCTTTTGATTTTCCCTTTGTTCTATCATCAACACGCAAAATTGCGATGCCATTTTTTGTTAGATAATCAGCAATAACAGCAAAAGGTTTGTGTTCAAAAATAGTTTCGTCTCTATCCTGTAATCCGCTGCCGGTAATCATTACAGCCACTGCAAAAGGTCCTTTTGTTTTTGGATAAGTTAATGTTGCAGCAAGATGAACAGTTTTATCTGCATTATCATATTCAACACTATCAACATTATAATTAAATGGAGGTTTTGGTGTTTGTGGCCTATTCAATTCTGTTTCTTTTAAAACATGTTTCAGATCTAAAGGAAGATTACTTCCTCTTTGAATAAATACACCTTTTAATGATTCTTTATTTACAAATTGAGATTTAAAAATGGCTCCTGCAAATTTAGATTCAATAATTAAACTATCATTATTAAGAATTACACTACTGCAAGGAATTCCTTTTGCACCTTGGTCGGGACTATCCATTGTTGCTTTATAATTATTAGCATCAATTTTATCGATATGGAAAACAATTCTTAGCGAGAGTGTCCCAACATTTAATTTTCCTTCCCAAATTCCTGAAGGGTCATTTTGTGCATAGACAGCATTACTACATAATATTAAAAAAGAAAAAATAAATTTATTCATAAACAATTATTGATGGTGCTTTTTAAAATAGATATAAGAATAGATTACAGGAACTAATGAAATAATAATTATTATAGTCATAAAAAATGCGAATCCAATTTTCGCAGGAAGAAAAAGTGTTGTAATTGTTATCAATATTCCTCCAAAAAACCAAAGTTTGCCGCCTAACTGATGTGTTGCACGCCAAGTATCAGGGTCTTCTAATGTCCACGGAGTGCGTATTCCAACAAAATAATTCGATTTAATACTGTGCATTAAATTTCCTAAATAGGCGAAGAACAATCCCATAATAGGAAACATAAATTTACCGAATGTAAAACTTCCAGTCATAGCAGAATTAACGATCATCAATTCCAGTGCAGAAAGAAATATTACTAACAAAAAAGAAATTTTCTTGAAAGTATCTGCTGAAACGCTAGCTGTTTTTTTAGGATCTATTTTAGGGAGATATTTAATTAGAAAATAAATCCCAATAGTAACAATACTTAAAATTGCAATTGGCCAAATCATTTCTCCTTTATCCCCAAATCTGTCAGGCTTACCATCAATTCCAAAATGTAATGCTACACTTTGCGGTAAGGAAGAAAATATTTTTATGAAATAAATAATAGGCAACAGCCAAATTACAAATGCTGCAACATCAGTTAGGTTTGATTTTTTCATTGTTTATTTCTTTTTTGTTTTAGTTGAAAATTGCATTACCCATTTCAACATTTCATCCATTACTGTTGTATTGATTGAATAATAAATAAATTGTCCTTCTTTAACTGCCACCACCAAATTCGCTTGTTTCAAGAGATCGAGATGATGCGAAATGCTTGGTTTTGAAATATTAAATTGATCGGCAATTTCACCTGCGGTCATATCTTTTTCTTTCAGCATTTCCAAAATGCTTCTTCTTGTTGTATCATTTAATGCCTTAAAAAGAATGTTCACAAAATTGATGTTTATATATTTAGACAAATGTCTAAATACTATTTTTAATCTCCAAATTTATTTTTTAAACTACCGTCCGTCGTTACTGTTAAAATAATTTTCACACATTCATCACGCAAAAAGGGATTTTGCTTTTTTTGAAATAAAGATTATGAAACGCTTTGTGGCATATCGTTACATCGTGTTGATGCTTTTTCATTAAAGTATCGTTAACACCGTTCATATAATACGATAGCTATTCCTTGTAACTAATCACAAACTGCTTCGTCTCAATTTAGTGCATATCTATTTTTGACATGTCAATTCAAAAACTATGACAAATCATTTAAAACAAAAAATAAATCAAACTATGAAAAAGTTATTCATCGCAGTTCTATTAGTAGCTGCAATCGGAACAAGCGCATTCGCAAATCCAACAACAGTTAATTACAAAATATTAAACAGTTTTGGAACAGATTTTAAAGGAGCAGAAAATGTTAGCTGGAAAATAAATAAGGATTTTGTAAAAGCATCATTCACTTATGATGAAACTCAGATAGATGCTTTCTACAATATAGATGGCGAGTTCATAGGCACTTCCAAACAATTTGAATTAAATAAATTACCAAAAAAAGGATTGGAAACAATCACTAAAAAATATCCTTATCCTCCTTATAAATTAATCGAAAGCATTGAATTAACTTATGCCGATGGCGATAAAGGTTATTTTATTTCATTCGAAAAAAATAATGAAACATTGGTGCTTCAGGTATCAACATCAGGCGAAGTAAGCGTATTTCAAAAAACAGTGAAATAAAAAATTGAATCCTATGTCTAACTAAAAAGTCCTCTTATTTTATAAAAGGACTTTTTATTTTAGATAAGATTGAATGGTAGCGAATTCGCCTTCATTTTTTAAATCAATAACTAATTGATGCAATCTTTTTTGCAAAGGCAACCCACATAATTTTTTTGTATAGCCCGGCAATTTGTATTTATTAATATCGGCAAACTCCCATGGATGAAAATACAAACACAAATAACCATCTTTTTTTAAAGTTTGAATGGCCATTTTTTTGAAAATAAAATAAGGAAGATTTTTAAATGCCAGCCAAAACAATGGAATTCTTAAATGTGGTGAAACTGAGGCCGGCAAACGTTTTACACCATCTTCAATATACAAAGTTCTTGATAAATGCAAATTGTTATATCGACCCGGAAGAAAAGTTGGGTTGATGGATGAATCGTAATCATAGCCTGCATTTTTTACATCAGCCATATCAATTTTTTTCATTCGCGGCATACGTAAACCGGTAACAGAAGTTTCTGAAATCTCTTCTAATTTTTGTTTCGATAATAATAGATCTTCTTCTTTAAAACTGGAATGATAAAAAGTATGCGAAGCAATTTCATGCTGTTTTGCCAAAGCTTTAATTTGTTGTGGAAAATGCATGGCATAATTAGCCGTTGTAAAAAGCGTAGCATTAATTTTATGTTCTTCTAAAGTTGGAATGATGGCTTCGGTTCCTCGATGACCAATAGTTAATTGTTCATCTAAAGAAATTTGTTCTCCATATTCTAATGGCATATCAAATTCTTCCACATCAAAGCTCAATAATATAAACCGATCTTTTTTCATAATCCTTTCATTCGAAATTATTATTGCAAAAATACTACCTTCAAATTTTTAAATCTCTTTTAAATCGAAACAAATGAACCGACTGAAAGTTATTACAACTTTAATGAAACAGAAAAATCTGAAAAATTATTTAGAAATAGGTGTTCATAATGCGCATATTCTATTCAGAATTAAAAGCACATTTAAAATTGCCATCGATCCAAAATTTGCATTTGATACTGCCAGAAAAATTGGTAAAACGATTTTAAATCCATTCAATCTTTATAATCAATATTTCGAGAAAACAAGCGACGATTTTTTTGCAGATGATGCATCAAAAGTCATTGGCAATAAGAAAATAGAAATTTCATTAATTGATGGCATGCATCAATACGATTATGCTTTGCGTGATATTGAAAACACTTTGAAATATTTAAGTGATGATGGCGTAATTATTATTCACGATTGTAATCCGCAAACAAAAGCCGCATCGGGAACTTGGGATGAATGGCAAAGCCGTAATGAAGAAGGTTTCTGGAATGGTGATGTTTGGAAAGCCATTGTGCACTTACGTTCTACAAGAAAAGATATTAATGTTTTTGTGTTGAATTGCGATCATGGTTTAGGTGTTGTAACAAAATCGAAACCTGAAAATGTATTAAACTTAACGCCAGATGAAATCGTGAAAATGCAATATGAAGCATTTGATGCCGACAGAAAAGATTTGATCAATTTAAAACCTGTTGATTATTTCTACGAATATTTTTCTGTGAAATAAAATATGTTGTGTAAAGAACAAAGCGTACAAGTGAGTGACACAACAAAAGTTTAACAGTTGTACAACAGCTTGCCAAAAAAACAATTATTACAATTTAGAAAAGTTTGTGCAATAAAAAATATCTTCGCCATCTATGACAAAGTTTGCACATGATACTGTGGTGCCCGATAAAGAAAGCAATCTGAACAAAAAACAACAGGTAGCAGAAATGTTCGACAGCATTGCATTTCGCTACGATTTTTTAAATCGCTTTTTAAGTGTTGGTATTGATGTTGGCTGGAGAAAAAAAGCAATCAGTCAGCTAAAAAATATTCAACCAAAAAAAATTTTGGATGTTGCAACCGGAACTGCTGATGTTGCATTGATGACTTATAAAATGTTGCATCCTGAAAAAATAATTGGTATCGATATCAGTGAAGGTATGCTGGAATTGGGCCGACAAAAAATCGAGAGACTTAATTTATCTAACAATATCGAATTAGTAAAGGGCGATAGTGAAAATATTAATTTCGAAGACAATAATTTTGATGCTATCACCGTTGCATTTGGTGTGCGCAATTTCGAAAATTTAGAAAAGGGTTTAAAAGAAATGTTTCGCGTTTTGAGACCAGGCGGAAAATTAGTTGTGCTAGAATTCTCAAAACCAAAACAAACCGCTTTTAAAATTTTCTATAACTTGTACATGAATCAAATTGCGCCAGCATTTGGAAAATTGTTTTCAAAAAATAAAAATGCTTATCAATATTTGAACGATAGTGTTCAGGCCTTTGCTGAAGGCGAAACTTTTTTAACCATCATGAATGAAGCTGGATTTACTCAAACTTATTTAAAAACGCTTAGCTTAGGAATATGCACTATTTATTGCGGAAGCAAATAATTCTGCTCATTGTTGTTGTTCTGTGTGCTGCAAAATCTTTTGCACAGACAGAAATATTTCGTTCCGAACACGATGATGTTCCATATTATTTTGGTGCAACATTTGGTTATAACACTTCTACACTCAAAGCAACTAAATCCTATAAATTTTTACAGAGCGACAGTGTTCTTGTTGCGCTGCCGGGCAGCAGTGGCGGGGTTTCCATAGGTTTATTGGCAACAGGAAGATTAAGCGATCATTGGCAAATTCGTTTTAATCCGCAGGTAATTATCGGCAGTGCCCGTTATATTGATTATACATTAGACAGTACTTTAACAAATGGCGATCCTATTTTTCAAAAACGAATCATGCCTACCATGATCGTAAGTTTTCCTTTGCATTTTAAATTTAATTCCGATCGCATCGATAATTTCAGAGTGTATTTATTAGGAGGAATTAAATACGATATTATTTTTTCAAGCAATGCAAAGTCAACGAACTTGGGAAATGAAATTGGTTTCAAGAATCACGACTTTGGAATTGAAGGTGGTATTGGTTTTAATTTCTTCTTCCCGTATTTTACTTTGTCGCCCGAAATAAAATTCAGCAACGGATTAACCGATATTTTACAACGCGATGCTGCAAATAAATATTCAAGTGTGTTCGATAAAATACAAACTCGAATGATCATGTTCTCGCTGCATTTCGAGTATTAATTTTTTTGTTACCGGCTGTTGTATTTAAATGAGGCCGTTGTTGCGTCGCACTCTTCAACTGCAAATAAATGTGGAGCAAATTTTACTATAAAATTTCAATCGAATAAAAGTTATAGAATCTAGTGATTACAATTCTTCAACAAACTAAATGTCTTATCGATATTCATTTGCAAATTCATTGTTGCTTGCAATTCTTGCCCGCTAACTTCATGCAGTTGTTTTATTTGTTTATAACTTAAATACCAATCTAAAGCGTTGTAAGCCTCGTCTACTGCCAATTGCGCGTATGCTACGTAAGGTATTTTATTGTTAAAGGTTATTAAGTTTTTTAAAAATTCAGTTTCAAGTATTTTCTCAATTCCTTTACTTGCAATGAACTGACCAACATCAACAAGAGGATGCCCGTCATTAAGTACCATTTCCACATTTGGATCCTTTAAAATTTTTTCATAGTCTGTATCGGTATCTGCAACTTTTGCAATTCCAGCTTGGACTGCATCTCTAAAAAATGCATCGTATTCTATGGCATCGCCAAATTTTTTCACATCTTTTGCTAAAAAATCACTATTAAAAGTGCGTGCTCTTAATGTTTTCAAATAACCATCAACATCGACACCTTTTTCACGAAGTTGATCCATATAAGGCAGAAGCCTTTGCTCAATATTTCTTGCTTTAGCACCTTTGTCTTCTACAGTTTTTAATAGGTCGCCAAATTTTTGACTGAAAACAAATTCGAAGCCTGATTGTGCCGCATTCCATAATGCAGAATTGTTTTTCTTTTTCCATTCTTCCAAATCGGTTTGCGTACTGATAATTGTTTTATGAAACTTATCTCTTTGCATAAAATAATTATCCAATCTTTTTTGCAATGTTTCACATTCAATATTAGTTTTAGCCGAATTTAAAATTGTTTTTTTTGCAGTATCATTTTTTAAATTCGCTACTTTTGCACTATCCAAAATTTTATTCTCCTTAATAAATTTATCTGCATTATTAATATCCAATATCACTGAATCCTTATCTGGATCAACCAGTGTATTAATTTGAGCAGAATCCATTTGCGTTCCAAAAAAGTTTGTTTGATGACCAATTTTTGAAGTATCATTCGGAACAGTTAATCCATCAAATTGTTCTCTTGCATTTTTTGACATGGTTTCCATATCACCATTTAAATTTTTAAAATCTAATTTCTGCGATCCTTCTACAGGTTTATATGAATCCATAAGTTTCAAAAACATTGCATGATCGACAGAATCTTTTATTTTCTTTTGTTTTGCTTGTTCCTGTGCTAATTTAATTTGCTGTTGCTGTAAAAGCAGTTGTTGCTGCTGTTGTTTTTGTTGTTGTGCTTTTTGATCGGAACTGAATATTCCATTCAATAATCCTTGCATCAATGTTCCAGCAACCATCATATTTAAATTATTTGCGGGAGTAATCACAACAGGTTTTGAAGAAGATGTAGTGGTTTTAGGTGCAACATAATACGGGCAACTCGTTGCATGTCCCGATCCACAAGCCCGACCACAGGAAGCGCAAACACAATTGGACTGTGCTGAAACAGAATAATTAAATAAAAAATTACTCGTAAGTGAAAAAACGAAATTGAATATGATTAAGGTAGTGAGGCGCATAAAAAATTAATTTAAGATTACTGAATACAAATACAGTATTAATAATTAATCTTTCACTTTAATTTCCCACTCATAAATTTTGTCTTGGGCTGCCCTTGCATCAGCAGCATCAGGGGCTAATTTTAAATACGAATTCATTTGGCCAATTGCTTTTTTATACTCCCTAGTTGTTGAATACAACATAGCCAGATTAAAATGAGCAAAAGGATAATATGGTGTTATGCCTAATGCTAATTGGTATTTTTCAATTGCATCATTATAATTTTTTTCTTCTACCATACTAGTTGCCTGAACAGTAAACCTTCTCACATACTCAGGTATAATTGGTTTAACTTTTAATTTTGGATAGATATAATACATCTTCGAAACAATTGTATCAAGTATCACTTTATCATCCTTATTTAAATTTAGTGCATACCCCCATGCTAATTGCAATTTCTCAAAAGCAGATGTTAGAGAAATTTCTAAAAGAGATTTTGATGTAATAGACTTTGAATCATCTAAATTAAAATTTGCGTCTTCAATATATCGGCGGGCTTGTTTGCGTCTTAAATCGGTATCATAAAAGTCTAGCTGATGTTCCCCTGAAAAAAAAGTTTTAATTGAAGGATCGTATTCTGCAAATTTTGAATAAACATACATTGCCTTTTCTTTTTCTCCCATTTTAAAATAACAAGTGCCAAGTTGAAATTGTTGTTGATAATATTTTGGATTCTTTGCTAAAAAAATTTCATAATCTTTTGCGGCTTCTTGATATTTATCTTGATCAAAATAACATCCTCCTCTCCAATAAAAAAGAAAAATATCATTTGGATTATATTTTATGGATTGAGTGAAATCTTCAGCGGCTTCATTCATTTTTTTTGCAAAAAAATTGCATTTACCTCTACCCCAATAACCAAGATAATAAGGTGTTACATTATTATTTCCCCCTTTAACCGTTGTTAGTTTAGTAGTTCCGGGTGCTCCCGCTTTTTTATCAGATTTAGTAACGAAAGTTGTGTAATCGGCGATAGCTTGATTATATAATTCTTGTTTTTCAAATAAGCTTGCTCTTGTATAATAAAATTCCCAATTTTTATGATCCAGACTGATAGCTTTATCTATATCAGTCATTGCCTCCTTCATTTTATTTATTTTGCTGTATGACAATGAACGACTTCGATATGCTTCAGTATTATTTGGATCTTTCTTAATTACTGCAGAATAATAATTAATGGCAGTGTCGTATTTGCCAGCTGCATACATATTATTTCCGCTACTTAAATCAATTTGAGTATAATAACTTGTCGGTACACATCCGTAAATTAAAAACAATGAGAACACGATGATATAAAATATTTTTTTGGGAAAATAAGTGCCTTTGTAAAAGTCTGTGGATGATTTTGATTTTAAATTAATTCTCTGATTATTATTGTAATCTTTAATCGTTTTCATAAACCATTTTTTTACATCGTTAGACTAAAAATGTTTTTAAAAGACTCAAGCAATAAAAATATTCTCCCGTTAAAAAATTTTTCTATGCAAGTATATCGAAAAATAACAAAGGCAGCAATGAGTTTAATCATAGATTCTATACTTCTTTTTCAATAGTCAATAGTCACAGATATTGAGAAATATTGAACAATTTCTTTTATCATTATTCTAAAAAAATTGAGTATTGTTTTTTGTTACGAGCTGTTGTATTTTAATGAAGCAGTTGTTGCGTCGCACTCTTCAACTGAGAATCAATGTGGAATTGATCTTTAAAACTCAAAATCCCTTCTGGCAATATTAAATCTGAAACCAAGTGTAAAATAAAAGTCATTTCTTGCAATTTGGTTTTGCACATCATATTTCCGGTAAGTTGTATTTCCATCAATGAAGACACCAGGAATTACTTCATAAGAAGCCGTAAAAGAACCCATCATTGTTCTTGCTAAAATGCCCGAACCAATTTTTAAACCATAATCTCTAGCTCGCGATAAATAACTTCGAAAAATATCAGAGCCCATATTTAATCCTGCAGAATCTAATCCCTGTTCATTATAAAAAATCTTTGCAGTCAAATATAGTTTAGGTATGGGTTGCAATTTTGCAATAGCAATAAACTCTCTGAAACTCGCTCCCAGCGGGTGCGCCAGCGGTTGATTGTAATTTGTAAATCCAATTACACTATCTCTTGCAGTATAAGTATAAGGGCGAACTAAATTGGCTTCAAATTGTAAATCAAAATTATAAATTCCAAAAGCATCAATATATTTCATGCCCAATTGTGCGCCTTGTTTATTCTCCCAAAAACCATGACCGTAATTAAGAATTTCTTTAGTAATAAATTCACTAAACAATACTTGTCCATAAAACTGAACATTCTTTACAGCATTATATCTAAAATCAAAACCAATACTTGTTTTGCCGTAATTGCCATCATCTTGTTCCAAGGATTTATAAATAATAAATGGATTTAAATAATCTAGCTTAACTCCATTTTTTCCATTCTCCGTTGAGTTTTCATAAAATCCCAAATTAAATCTTTTCGAAACCTGCCAGCTTAAATGATGAATGCCAATATAATTTTTTGGAAGCGCTTGTGGAACACTTTGTGTTATGGTATCAAAGGGCTGAGTTGTTTGTGCAAAAATGCTTTCATAATTTACTTTTCCAATATGCATCTTAAATCGCAGATAATAATAATTACTGCTGAAATCACTTAAGAATAAACTTCTGTATCCATTGCCAATAAATAATTTATCGTAAGCAACTAACAGATCAAAAAATTTACCGGTGTTAACGCTAATACCTCCATGTGCATCTAAATGATCGTATCCTGATTGTTGATACGGTTTAAAAAAACCATATCCCGGTAGGGCTTTATTATTGGCAATATATTCCTGTACATATAATGGATCTTTTTCCTGATTCTCCGTCAGTGTTGTATAAAACCCAATGGCATTCGCAACGGAACCTCTTAATACAACACCACGTGCGTTTACATACAAACTCTTATTTCCTTCAGTACTTTTTCCACCCTGAATAGTAAAAATAGGATCCATCACAAAAGAATAATCTTTTGTTTTTACCGAGACCAAGTGAGCAGATGTTGGATACAACCCTGTATAATTTGGTTTCCGTTTGGATAAAAAACTATATTTCGGATCGGTTGTCCAATCGGCATTGCTGATTAAAAAATTTTTAATGCTGACTTCATCTACATCAGTCAATTCTAAATTTGGATATAATCCCTTTTGATAATTTGAGTAAATCTGTTCAACTCTTTGCGTCATCACTTTTCGATTGTATGGTTTTACTGTTGTAAAACGAAGCAAAGAATCATTCACTAATTTAATTTCCAGCCTTTCTAAAATATTATATTGTTTATCGTTAAGATTGATATTATCTGACTGAGCAGCTGAACGAATAGTAATAAAACTAATCGATAATAAAACCAATGAACGCAAACATTTCATAATCTTGTGAATTGATATTTCAAAAATAAGATAAGATGAAGACTTACCTCATAAAAGATGCATGTATTATTAATGAGTCGAAAAGATTGTTTGCTGATGTCTTGATTAAAAATAAACGAATCGAAAAGATTGCAACTAATATCAGCACTAAAGAAGCCGTTGTTGAAATCAATGCCACCAATCAATATTTATTACCTGGTGTTATCGACGATCAGGTTCATTTTCGCGAACCCGGATTAACACATAAAGCAACTATTTACACCGAAGCAAAAGCAGCGGTGGTAGGTGGTGTAACGAGTTTTATGGAAATGCCAAATACCAATCCACCTGCATTAACGCAAGAATTATTAGAAGAGAAATATTCCATTGCAAAAAAATCTTCATTAGCTAATTATTCTTTTTTCATGGGCACTTCGAATAATAATTATGAAGAAGTGATGAAAACCAACAAAAAGAAAAATGAAGTAGGTGGTATAAAAATTTTCATGGGTTCATCTACCGGAAATTTATTGGTAGATAATTCGTTAATGCTTGATAAAGTTTTTGCCGGCAGCGAACTATTAATTGCCACACATTGCGAAGAAGAAAGTTTAATAAAAAATAATCTTGAAAAATTAAAATCAAGAAAACAAATTTTAGAAGCATCCGATCATCCAATTATTCGCAATGAAGAAGTATGTTTTGAATCTTCTTTTAAGGCTATTCAATTTGCAAAAAAATATGATAGTCGTTTACATATTCTGCATATCAGTACCGAAAAAGAATTGCAATTGTTTGGTAATATGATCCCACTAAAAGATAAAAAAATCACTGCCGAAGTTTGCGTGCATCATTTACATTTTACTGCCGATGATTATGCAAGATTAGGTAATCAAATAAAATGTAATCCTGCCATCAAATCATCCAATAATAAAGATGCTTTGTGGAAAGCCTTGCTGGATGGACGTTTGGATGTTATTGCTACCGATCATGCGCCACATACATGGGAAGAAAAAAATGAACCGTACGAGAAAGCACATGCAGGTTTGCCATTGGTTCAACACTCATTACAATTAATGTTGCATTATGTAAAAGAAGAAAAAATAAGTTTAGAAAAAATGGTGGAAAAAATGAGCCATGCTGTTGCCGAATGTTTTCAAATTAAAGAACGTGGTTTTATTCGTGAAGGATATTTTGCTGATTTGGTTTTGGTTGATATGAATAAAAGTCAAACTGTTTCGAAAGAAAATATTTTATACAAATGCGGATGGAGTCCGTTGGAAGGATTTACTTTTCCTGCCACTATAAAAAATACTTTTGTAAACGGACATTTAGTTTATGGAAATAATGTGTTTGATGAATCTCAGTTTGGAGAAAGAATAAAATTTGACAGATAGGCTATAAACTTTCGAATTCAAAATATGCATGTAGATAAAACAACTTTACACGATCTATCTATTTTTCATCACGATGAAGAGCAATCTGTTTTTCATCATCTCAACTTTACACAATCCAATGGCGGCAGAGAACATCTGCGAAGCATTTTACATAAACCGTTAAATTCTATTAAAGCCATTAAAGATGTGCAGCTAACAATTACACAATTAATGGCGGTTGAAGATCATTGGCCTTATAATATTACCAACGGAACAGTAATGGTGGTTGAAAAATTTTATGATACACCACTCGAATCATTTCCACACGGCTCTTCTTTTATAGAAAGTTGGTTCTATAAAATAATGAATGGCCCCGATTATTCTCTTACCAAATATTCTGTTGAACATTTTATTGGTTTTTTTAAGGGCTTAGAACAAATTTCAATTTTATTATCACAACCAAAAAGCATTATGTTACAAACTTATTTGGCAAGGGTTGATATGTTGCTGAAAAATCATAACATACAGGAAATGCTTCGTTTCGAAAAAGATAAAAAATTATCACCTGAAGAAGTGTTGAGATTTGGAAGATTTTTAAAAAATCATTTCGACCAAAAAACTATTGAATTAATTGATATTTATAGTAAGCTCGATGCATATTTAAGTTTAGCGATTGCCTGCAAAAAATATAATTTTAATTTTCCGGATTTTGAAGAAACGGATATGCCATTTTTTGAAGCCGAAAATTTATTTCATGTTCAATTAACAACTCCTGTTTCTTATAATGTTTGCTTGAATAATGAAAAGAATTTTTTATTCCTAACCGGCGCAAACATGGGCGGCAAAAGCACTTTCATTAAAGCGATGGGCATAGGTGTTTATCTGGCACATCTCGGTATGGGTGTGCCTGCAACAAAAATGCGATTGAGTTTTTTTGATGGTATTTTAAGTAACATTCAGGTGGTTGATAATATTGTAAAAGGTGAAAGTTTTTTTTACAACGAAGTGCAACGTATTAAAAGCACTGTTGAAAAAATAAGTGATGGCAAAAAATGGTTGATATTAATTGATGAATTATTTAAAGGAACCAACCAACAGGATGCCGTTAAATGCAGCATCACGGTTATTGAAGGTTTGCGTAAAATGAATAATGCATTGTTTGTATTGTCAACACATTTATACGAAATTGGTGAGGCTTTAAAGCAACATAAAAATATTCAGTTCCAATATTTCGAAACAAGTATTATTGATGATCAACTTGTTTTTAGTTATCAATTAAAAGAAGGAATCAGCAACGACCGTTTGGGTTATTTAATTTTGAAAAAAGAAGGTGTTGTTGACATGCTGAATAAATTATAATTTATTGTCAATCTTCCTTAATTTTATTACTGCATTTATTTTGCATTGCATTTCTCCCCCATGTTGAATGATGTTCTGAACGTTGAAGTGAGTGACACAACAGAAGCATCATAGTAATTCATAAGTTGACTAAATAAAAAATATCATGCTTGTCAAAACCTTTGGCAGTGCGGTTTACGGCGTTGAAGCCATTGCTATTACCATTGAAGTAAATGTTAGTAACGGACAAGGTTATCACATTGTTGGCTTGCCTGATAATGCCGTGAAAGAAAGTTTACAACGCACCGAAGCTGCCATAAAAACCAACCATTTCGAAATGCCACGAACTAAAATTGTGGTAAACATGGCACCGGCAGATATTAAAAAAAGTGGCTCTGCATTTGATCTTCCAATCACCATTGGTGTACTTGGTGCTAGCGAGCAAATTGAAGAACCGGAACGATTAAAAGATTATGTGATGATGGGCGAATTAAGTTTGGATGGAACAGTACAATCAATTAAAGGTGCATTACCAATTGCTATTCAGGCAAGACGTGATGGATTTAAAGGATTGATCGTTCCGAAAGTAAATGCACGTGAAGCTGCTATGGTAAATAATATAAATGTTTATGGGGTAGAACATTTAAATGATGTTGTTGAATTTTTAAAAGATGAAAATTATTTACAACCATTAATAATTAATACAAGAGAAGAATTTTTTTCGAATCAATATGAATTTGATCATGATTTCAGTGATGTGAAAGGACAAGAAAATATTAAACGTGCGTTAGAAATTGCAGCAGCTGGTGGACATAATGCCATTTTAATTGGTCCGCCCGGTGCCGGGAAAACCATGCTGGCAAAGCGTTTGCCAACTATTCTTCCACCATTGAGTTTGCATGAAGCATTGGAAACAACAAAGATTCACAGTGTTGCAGGAAAGTTACCCGAGAATGCTTCATTGATTTCTAAACGACCATTTCGTTCTCCACATCATACTATTTCTGATGCGGGATTAATTGGTGGTGGAAGTATTCCGCAGCCCGGAGAAATTTCGTTGGCGCATAACGGTGTTTTATTTTTAGATGAATTACCCGAATTTAAAAGAACAGTTTTAGAAGTGATGCGTCAACCGATGGAAGAAAGAAAAGTAACCATCAGCCGTGCAAAAATTGCATTGGATTTTCCTGCAAATTTTATGTTGATCGCTTCAATGAATCCTTGATTCCACGTTGCTTTTTTCCGCCATTTAGAGGAAGAGTATGAGAAGGAGTGTATGAAAGAGTGATATTTATTGAATCTGAATTGATTACGATCTTTTCAGTTATGGTTTCAATAATAGTACGCTTTTCTTCGAAAGGTAATTCCGGCCATCTTGAATAAAGGTCTTTAGCTTCTTGGATAATTGTGTCATTAGACAAGTATTGAATTTTCAGGAAATCCATTTCAGCTTCCAGTTCCGGCATTTGCTTCTCAATCTGCCTTAAACGCTGTTCTGCGGGTCTATAGACCTTGGCAAAGTCATCTTTTGAGAATTCCCCCTCTACCCTCAGAGAAAGCCATTTTTCGACATCTTTAGTCAATTTTTCATATTCTTCGTTAACAGCTTTCAAAAGCTCCTCTTTGTCCTTAATTGCATTCTCTGCCTTACCATTAATCGTATCTATATCACCGTCAGTTAACAGAAATGATTTTAATTGGTCATGATAGATTTCATCTAAATCAGGAACAGTGATTTTTCGTTTACAGGCTTTGCATTTATAAACTGGAGATTCTGTAAAGACATACATTTTCTTGCCGCAAGTACAATAAACATAACCGGAAAGAAGGTGTGCAACTCTTGGGCCAACACTACTCCTTTTTCTTTCCTGTTGATCCAATATTGCATTGCATTCATTCCAAAGTTCTTCCGAGATTATTGCCGGACATTCTACTCTAATCCATTCAGATTCCGGTTTAATTGTCCAATGTTTCTTTTCACCAAGTGACTTTGTATAATTTGCTATTCGTATTCCTTTTGCTGAAGTATCACGCAATAATCTTCCAATAGTTGTGTCTGAAAATTCTGAATTATTTCTTGTTCTAAACCC
>CAIQDX010000022.1 GCA_903870685.1 uncultured Chitinophagaceae bacterium
ATTAAGGGTTTGTTTCGATGTTTGCCATTGCACCATATCATTCTTTAGAAAGATTAAGCATTTCGTTTAAAAATTTTTTACTGAAATGTTTTTCTTCAATAACCTTTTATTCAATTTCAAAGACGGTTTATTTTACTTCAAAGACCTTTAATTCAATTTCAACGATCATTTATTCTATTTCAACTACCATTTTTTTCATTTCAAAGACCGTTTATTTCGTTACAAAGACCATTTATTTAATTTCAAAGACTGTTTATTTCGTTTCAACGACCATTTTTTTTATTTCAAAGACCGTTTATTTCATTTCAAAAACCATTTATTTCGTTTCAACGACCGTTAAATTCATTTTAAAGACCGTTTATTCTATTTTAAAGACTTTTTTTCAGTCTAAAAAAAGCTTTTTATACGCTTCACAGCCCTATTTCGACTCTTCCTAAACCAATTGCTTGATATCATTATTCATTTAATCAATTTAAAATTTAAAAAAAAAGTTTATGTATAAAGTTATTACAGGGTTTAATAATTACTCCGACCCTAATTTAGATGTATTAGGCAACAGTGCTGTTACAGATTTAACAGCCAATGCCCATTTTACTTTTGTTAATGGCGAACTAATCGCTTTAACAACCAATCAAAATACGTATCATATTAAACTGGCTGCTGTTGCCACGGGTAATGCATTGGCAGTTACTGAAAAAAATATAGCACGTAAAGATCTATTAGCATCGTTACGCATTATTGCCATACAGGTAAACCTGCAGGCCGATGGTGCTCTTTTAAAATTACAAAGCAGTGGTTTGCCTTTAGCAACCGTGCCGCAGTATCATGCACAATCGGCACCGGAAGGGTTTATAGTAGATAATGGAAATAGTGGCGAACTGTATGCTAAAGTTAATAAATCGCCCGTGGGCGATAGCGGAACTGTATTTGCTTACACTCTTGCCGCTAATACAGTTACTAACCCCGAACAGTGGACATTAAAACCCGTAAACAGCCATTCTATTACTTTAAAAAACTTAACACCGGGTGTTGAGTATAAAGTATCGGCAGCTTATAAGGGTAATGATGAAGACGATTTGGTTTGGGCACCGCCTGTTAACAAGTTTGCTAATATTTAAACTTGTTTTTAAGAGCAATAAACCTCTGCTGTTTTTAAAATGGTGGAGGTTTTTGTTTTAATTACTGTCCCAAATAAACGTTTGATGTTTAGTTTATGGGACTTTGATTTTTGAAACTTTTTTTTGGGAAAGATGGAGTATTTGAAGAAGTAGTTTTTACTAAATAGTAGATTGCTTGAACATGAGTCTCATAAAAGGAACGTTTTTTTGAGAGTATCAATCATCTTATAATCAAAACAGAACCTGATAAAATATTTGCACCCGGACTTGTTTTAATAATATAATAATAAGTACCTGTTGGCAATAATTGATTATTATAATTTCCATCCCAATTTTTATTATATCCAATTGACTTGAAAACTAATTGACCGTATCTATTATAAACTTCAACAGAACAATTCGGATAATTTTTTAATATCGGTATTTCCCATGTATCGTTGATACCATCTCCATTTGGTGAAAATGCATTGGGAATGATTTGCGAATTATTGGTTGTTGGATTTGGTGGCGGAATAATAATAGCAGTTGGTATAACAATAATTTTCATCGAATCAAATACATTACCACAACCATATTTCGAATCGGCATATAAATAAAATGTTCTCGTGGTATCAGTTTTACAAACTGCATTTAGCTTCGTGTTATCTGTAAAATATTGTTTGGGTTCCCAATGGAATAACACATCATTTCCTATAATTGAACCATTCATTTTTACAGAATCGCCTTGATTAATAGTTTGATTATTTCCTGCAATAGCAATTGGTTTTTCGTCTACCTGAATATTGATGGTATCGTAAGTTGTGCAGCTTGGTAAAAAATTTTGATCATTAGATGTTTGTAAAATGTATTGCATACTCAATGCAGGAGTAACAACAGGATTCAAAGTATTTGTGTTAGATAAATAATCTGGAGGTGACCATAAATTATATGTTCCACCTGTTGCATTCAATTGTAAAGATGCACCTTTACAAATGGCTGTATCATTACCTGCTTTTGCATTAAATACAGCATCAGAAAGAATAATAAAATAATTGCTTTGAAAACGTTGACTGGGCAGAAAACTAACAGCCAACATAGAACCTTCTAATCTTATCCATTCTTCTTTTTGTTGCGAAGCATAAGTCAATGTTTTTCTATCTGTATTGGTGTTATTAATAGGCTGCCATGTTTTTCCTTTATCTAAACTTTTATACCATGCAAATTGAGCATTGTCTGCATTTACCAAATCTGAAGCAGCATAAGTTTGACTTATTTTGGTACAGAGTTTAATTGTATCATAAGGCAATCGAAAAGAAAATGATTGATAACTAATAAACTGTTCAAAACGAATATCATCCAACACTATATCATTTCCGCAAGCAGATGGAGGAGTTAAATTGATAATTTGAATGAGTTTCGAGCCTCCGCCGCCGCTTTGAGGCTGTAATGTATATGGTGTAACATAATTTAACCATTGCATAGTAGTGCTATTATTTGCAATAGGCATGTCAGGATAAAAATATATACTGTCATTAACGTTATTATTGGAGGAGCACATTGAACACCAAGCATTTCGATAAAATTTTCCATATGATATCGTACCAAGTAAAATTCTTACTTCCAATTTAGGAATATTAGGAAGATTATTTCCGCTGCAATTAACATTATATGGTTTATTAAAAGGATAAGCATAAGAAAATGAAAACCTGCATGTAGTTGGTAAAATTGAATTGGAACCATTACCATTATTATTTACATAAGTATAAACAGAATCAAATAAAACACCACTTGTATTTTTAAATACCGCCATGTAGCCTGAATCTCCCTGATTAGGTGTATGATTTAATGCACCTGTATACCAGTCGTTATTTAAAGATTGTGGAATTTGATTTACGATGGAATAACCATCTGTTGTAAATGCAGAAGGCGGGCTACCACTTAAAGGAACAAAATTTACAGGCACAGTAGTGTCGTACAATTTAAGTCCGGAGTTAGTTGTGCCTTTTCCAAAATCAATCGTACTTAAATTAACATACTGACCGGGGACATTACAATCAATTATATAAACAGTGATAGAAGCAGTATCAACACAACCTGTCGGATCAATTGCTTTAATATGATAAGTGATGGTAGAATCAGGCGAAACAACAGGACTGTTTATTGTGGTATCACTGATGCCCTTATTAGGCGACCATTGATATTGAGACATGCTGCCGTTAGTATTTATTTGAATGCTGTTTCCTTTGCACATGGTAAAATTATAATCAGGCGATATGCGAGTTTTACACTGCGCCATCGCTGAATAATAATTAAAACATAGAAAAAGAATAACAATATATTTCATCACAAAATCCTTTTACGCATTAAAGGTAATTATTTGTTATTGCGAAAAGAAGTAGGCGGCTACGACATTAAAACTATAATGTCTCATAAAACGACCCTTTAGTTGGGAATTGCACTTTGTTTTTCAACAAATTTTATTCATTGCTGATTTGTGGTATTAACTGCTTTTTAAAAGGAAGGTTTAATAAGACAGGGATGCAGTTAATATTTTTTGTTTTGGCACTAAAATTTGTTAACAGTCCACCGAGTTAATACCAATGCTTTATTGTGTGCCATACCTTTATTTGAAAGTTCTAATTCCATTATCATAGACTATCAATTTCCCATCGTCATCTTGATAATATGCAATTGGATATTCAGATGGATAAATGCTATTTTTCAATGTAATCTTCCACGATTTTACTAAATTCTCAGTTGAAGTATTTGTACCAGCATTCAAGTTGAAGTATCCAAATTCAGCACAAAAGCAACTGTCTTTGTATTGATTTGCTTTGTGGTCATATAGTTCAATATGACTAAGGAATAATGTTCTGATTTGTCTTATAGTTAAATTTGGTATTGTCCTTAGAGTTGTCCCTTTAGTCTCATTTCCGTTACGATAACTTAAAAGATTATTAGTAAAAACAAACACAATGTCATCTGGAAAAATTTCTAAACCATTTGTAAACTGGGTTACACGGACAGATTTTGTGTCATTTTTTGAGTATGGAGGATAATATGTTTGTATCGAGTCTTCATAAAAATAATGATATCTATATTTTGAATTATCTATTCCATTATTCAAAAAAAGGCTATTAATTATCGGAATGTTTGAGTTATTAATTGTGTGCCCACTATGGTCGGTAGCTAAAACTTTTTTTAATTCTATGCACCCACTATCTTCAGCAATAGGTAAAGAGGTTATTACATTGCCCTTTTGGCATGAGTAAAATATCATGCATAAAATAAGGATAGTTAAAATATTATTCTTCATAACCTTTGTTTTATTTATGACTTTAAAATTGATAGAATCATTGCAGGTTTAAAAAAATCTTTGCAACTGAGAAAAAAACTGAATCATACAATCACTAAAATTCTTTCTAAAGTTATTATGATATTTGCTAAAATAAAAAGAGAAAATCCTTCTTCGTTTTGATGTGGTAACATAGATTGAAAATAAAAGCAGCCTGAAGGAAGTCAGGAGAATTGAAAATTTTGAAAAACCTTGAATGAATATTTCGAATTCTGCGATGCTAATGAGTTGTCTCATAAAATGACCATTTATTTGAGACTTCTTCCTCATTGCCATCCTTATTGTTTTCACCAACGATATAAAAAGTTGAATAAAGAACCAAGCGTACAAGAGTGCGACGCAACAGGCGACGCCATAAAAAACAACTGTTGGTAACACAATTATCTCTTAAATAATTTTTTGAATTACTTTCGTACAAACATTGAAACATGAAAGTGAATACAATGGCTGAGTTAATGGCGAATGGCGAAACACCGGAGATTTTATTTTGGGTTGGATGCGCAGGAAGTTTTGATGCACGTGCACAAAAAATAACCAAAGCATTTGCAACCATCTTAAACAAAGTGGGCGTTAAGTATGCGATATTGGGAAAAGAAGAAGCCTGCACCGGCGATCCTGCAAGAAGAGCAGGTAACGAATTTTTATTTCAGATGATGGCGTATAACAATATTCAAATTTTAAATGGTTACGGCATTAAAAAAATTGTTACAACTTGTCCGCATTGTTTTAATACTTTGAAAAATGAATATGCAGAATTGGGCGGACATTATGATGTTGTTCATCACACCACCTTTTTACAACAACTAATTGATGAAGGAAAAATAAAATTAAAAGAAGAAGGCAGTTTTAAAGGAAAGAAAATTTCGTATCACGACAGTTGTTATTTAGGCAGAGCCAATAATATTTACGAAGCACCACGCAAAGTGTTGGAAGCTTTGGATGCAGAACTGATTGAGATGAAACGTTGTGGCAGCAATGGTTTATGCTGTGGTGCCGGTGGTGCGCAAATGTTTAAAGAAGATGAACCCGGCAATAAAAGAATTAATATTGAAAGAGCCGATGAAGCGTTGGAAACAGGTGCAGCTGTAATTGCAAGTGCTTGTCCATTTTGCAATACAATGATCTTAGATGGTGTAAAAAACAGAGAAAAAGAAAATGAAGTGGCTGTGTTGGATATTGCCGAATTGATTGAACAATCTTTAGCTTAAAATTAATTTTATGAAAAAGTTATTCAAAAAGTTTACTTGGAAAAAATTCTTTCTTTTTGCTGTAGCTTTTTCATTAACCTCTGTGCCGATCTCATGGTTTTTTGGAGAATTTAAAGAACCAAATTTTACTTGGAATAAATATTTAATTGGCTTATTGGTTAAAGTTGTTGTCTTTAGTTTATTTATGAGTCTAATTATTGATGATAAAAAAATGAAGGATTGCTAAAAAGAAAGTGGCTATGAAAATTAACTGGAAAAAATTTTTTATTTCATTGATCGTTTTAATTCCATTGGTTTTGTTGATGGATGTTATGTATGATATTGTTTTCAAACAATTGATCTGGAAAGAAGTTTTTGCAGCAGATAATTTATTCTTTAAAATATTAACCGCCATTGTGATCGCATATTTTTACGCATCCATGAGCAAAACAGAAAAAAAATAATTTATGAATTTCGAATACCAACATTTAATACCTGAAGATTTTCATCCCAATTCTAAAGTGTTTATCTATCAAAGCAATCGTTTATTGATGATGAGCGAAGCCTTGCAATTAGAAGAATTATTAGAAAATTTTGTGAGGGATTGGGAAAGTCATGGTGCAGCTGTAAAAGGTTATGCCAATTTATTATTCGGACAGTTCATTGTTTTTATTGCCGATGATACCGATGCAAAAATTTGTGGTCGCAGCATAGATTCTGTTGCTCGTTTTGCTCAGGAATTAGAAAAACAATTTTCAATTAGTTTATTAGACCGTCATAGTTTGGCTTTTGTTGTGAAGGATAAAATTCAGTTGTTGCCTTTATCGCAATTAAAATATAGTATCGAAAATAATTTCATCAGCTCAGAAACTTTATACTTCAATAATCTGGTTACAGATAAACAATCTTTTTTAACCAACTGGATCATTCCAATCAAACAAAGTTGGTTAGCATCGAGAATTGCATCTTTACAAACTGTTTAATAAAATAATTGAGGAGGAATTGATTAACCATTCTTTTTCAAATTCATCAAAGCATCTTTCTTTTGTGCATCATTGATGCTGTTTTTTATAAAGATTTTGCTTATCTGATAATTAAAGGACAATCGAAAATTTTGCGAATTACTTTCGCTATAACTTTCCACAATAAAATTAGAGCCTGTAGTTATTCCGTTATATTTCTGTAAACCCAAAGGATCAATCGCAGTAAAACTCACAACCAACTTTTTATCAAAAAATTTACGTTGAATTCCCAAACTCATATTGATATTACTATGTGTTCTGCCTTGTGGGCTTGCATAATTATTGTAACGATTATTGGCTTCAATAACAGTTAAATTATCGGGTGCAAAACTGTAATTAAAAGTTGTATAAAAAGTACCGCCATCCTGATACCGATATAATTGTTTTTCAAGATCACTGTATTCAGTAAAATTATAACCGGCACTTATATTGATCTTGAATTTACTTGTAATAGTGATACCACTCCAAAAGCTTGCTTGATATCCATTTTGGTTTGAAATATTTTTATAGGTTGTTTGTGTTTTTCCGCTGCTATCAATTAAAGTGCTGATCAGATTAAAAACATTTTTTACTTTATTAAATCCTAACGAAGCACTCAAATTAAATTTGCTCTGAACATAACCGAAGTGCATATCGTAATTATCGGTTAATGACGGCTGTATATAAGGATTGCCGAATCTTATATTATATGGATCACTGTAATCTATGGTGGGATTGAGTTCTGCAATACCAGGCCTTCTTATGGTTTCTCTAAATGTGAGAGAAAGATTCATACTCTTATCAAATTCTTTACGCAAAGTGATATTGGGCAACAGTTCCCAATAACCATTGTTAGCATTCGAAGCATTGCCTTTGATGAATTTAAATTCGGTACCTGTATATTCAGTTTGAACACCCGTTATAATTTTCAATTTCAAAGGCAGTGTAATTATAAATCCGGCACGTGCCACAAAAATATTTTGATAAAATAAAAAGTCATTGCTCAAAAGATCATTGCTAACAAAAGTGCTGTCGAATCTTCTGAGATAAGAAGTATTTAAAATATTGTGATAATTATTTCTCGAGAAAGAACTTCCGGTTGTAAATATGATGGTTCCGCTATCATTCAATGGTTTATTATAATTGGCACGAACAAAATAATAAGTTGTATAATTATTTGTTAACTGAAGTTGCGTAGAATCTAACCCTGTTGGCAAAAAATTGAATTGCAAAAAATCCTGATAAAAATTTCTGTCATTATCATTCTTGCTAAAATTTATATTGGCCATTGCCTGTAATCTTTCAACTGGATTAATTCCCTTCCACTGATAAGCCAATGTTAGACCATGGCTGTAACCATTGCCATTATTGGCATTTGTTATGGTACTGGCTTTATAAACATTTTTTAGACTATCAAGATTTTGATAAACTGTTGAACTAAAATTATCAAAGTAATTAAGGTTGCCTTGGTACACAAAAGTTATCACACTTCGTTTTGAAAGATCATAATCTGTTTGAAAACGAAAATTGGGTCGGCGATATTTATTTTTATAATTACCATCCGAATAAAAATAGTTGACAGAATCTGCAAAAATATTTTCTCGTCTTGAATAATATTTTCCTCTTACCTCTCCTATTCCATAACCGGCATTGGCATTAATATTTAGTTTGGCATCCCGATAACTAAAATTAAATGAAGTGCCTTCTTCTCCTTTCGTACCGGCACTTTCGCTCAATCGGGCATAAATACCAACACGCCCTTTTTTAGTAACAATATTTATGATACCACCATCATAAGTTGCATATTCAGGTGGCGGATTTACCATTATTTCAACCTTCTCCACTACGTTAGCCGGAAGACTTTCTAAAAAATCAGTTAATTGTTGAGCTGAAAGATTTGTTGGTTTTTCATCCATTAAGATCAATGGAACTTTACCTCGTAATAAGATTGTTCCATCAGGATTTGTATTTACCAATGGCATATTCTTCAGCATATCAGAAGCATTAGAACCACTGTTGAGTGGACTTTCAGAAACATTATATACAATCTTACCGTCTTTATTTTCTATCAGCGGTTTCTCCGCATAAACCACCACTTCATTTAATTGATTAGAACTTTTATGCAAACGCAGATCACCTAAATTAAATTCTGATTTATCTGACCGAATTAAAATGCTGTCAATAGTTAGAAAGGAATAACCCATGAAATTTATTTCCACTTTAAATAATCCAAATGGCAAATGCTCGAAAATAAATGAACCGGTCTTATCAGCAACAGACATTCTTTTTGGAGTAACATGATTTTTACTGACAAGTATTACTGATGCGCCGGGAAACGCTTTACCAGAAGCATCTTCAACAACATTTCCATTTATTGTTCCTATCCCTTTTTTACTTAAAGTTGAATCCTGAGAAAAGGCAACTGAAGTACAAAAAGTAATAACAAAAAAAGTAAATAATAATTTCTGCATTTCGGTTTTTAGTTGCTGGACATCAAAATTTGAAACCTCAAAATATTAAAAAATATCTACCAAAACTGATTTGATTTTTGAATAACAAAACTTTATTGTTTCAGCTCTCTCAACTTGTAAGGTTAAATTTGCATTATTAAAAAATTAACCGCTATGTTCATAGTTTACGGAATTAAAAATTGTGATACTGTTAAAAAGACATTTGATTGGTTGACTGACCATAAAATAAAATACCAATTTCATAATTATAAAACTGATGGTATTACAGCAACCAAATTAAAAAGCTGGTGCAAACAAAAAGGCTGGGAAGTTTTATTGAATAAGAAAAGTGCCACCTGGCGTGGATTAGATGTTGCTGCTCAAAATAAAATTATAAATGAAAAAGCTGCCATTGATTTGATGACAGCTTCAACAAGTATTATTAAACGCCCGGTTATTGAAAATGAAAAAGGCGAAATCGTTGCGATTGGTTTTGATGCATCAATTTATAAAACAGCTTTTTAAAATGATGATAAAACTACTTCAGCACAAGAGTGCGACGCAACCGCTGCTTAATTAAAATACAAAAGCCGGCTACAAAAAAATTATTTGAATATTTCTTTTAAGCGAACTTTTAATTCATCGCCGCGTAAATTTTTTCCAATAATTTTTCCTGTTGGATCAATTAAAAAATTCTGAGGAATACTTTCGATATGATATAATTGAGCAACAGCATTACTCCAGTATTGAAGATCGCTGACATGTGTCCAAGTTAATTTATCATCGGCAATTGCTTGCAACCAATTCTCTTTTTTTTGATCGAGGGATACACTTAAAATTGTAAAGCCCTTATCTTTATAAGCGTTGAAAGCCACTACCACATTGGGATTTTCCTTGCGACAAGGTCCACACCAACTTGCCCAAAAATCTAATAAAACATATTTACCTCTGAATGATGATAATGAAACAGGATGACCATTAACATCGTTTTGTGTAAAATCAGTAGCTATCGAACCTTCGCCACCAACTTTTGTTTTGACAATTATATCTTCGATCAGTTTTGCATAAATCCCTTTTTTTGCAGAAGGTTGTAAATGACTATATTTTTCTTCCAACACATTTACATTTGGAAACAAAGGATTAACAACATACAACACAAACGAACTTATCGGTGATGCAGGTTTTTCTTTTACAAAATTATTTACCTGTTGCAATACCTGATTAATATATGATTGATATTGTTTAACCAATGAATCTCTTTTCTTTCCTTCTTTTTCTGAATTTATTTTTGGAACAATTGCTCCTAACTTTTCTTTTAATGGCAAGAAGCCTTTCACATAATAATTATAATCGGCATTTAGCTTAGAACCTGTAACAGTAGCCGATTTCAGCTTAGCGGCTTCTCCGGTAACAACAATGTTTTCGTTGCCGATAAACATATCAACCGTTTCTTTTTTTCCAATAAAGTTTAATTGAAAAATATCTGCATTATCAATTTTGCCTTTTAAATTAAACTGACCGTTTGAAGCATAATCCTGCGACAATGTACTTCCATCAGCACCACTAACTAAAAACACCAGCGTACTATCTTTCAAACCTTTGATATCACCTTTAATTGTATAACCATTTTGTGCCGCAACTGAAAGCGGTAACAATAAAACCAACAAAATTTTTTTCATATTTATTTAGAATGTCTTTTTTGAAGAATGGAAATTACGTCTTGCAATTTATAGCCTTTGGCGTTAAGTAAAAGCAAATAGTGAAATAATAAGTCGGCCGATTCATTTAAAAATAATTCTTCATTATTATCTTTTGCTTCTATCACCATTTCAACAGCTTCTTCGCCAACTTTTTGAGCAATTTTATTTAATCCTTTAGAAAATAGTTTTGCCACGTAACTCTCGTCCACAGAAGCTTTTCGGCGAAGCGAAATTATTTCTTCGAGGTATAATAAAAAATTATCGCTGTGATTTTTTTCGCTCCAACAAGTATCAGCACCGGTATGACAAACCGGTCCCAACGGATGCACTTTAATTAATAAAGTATCATTATCGCAATCAACACTCATACTTTTTAATTCTAAAAAATTACCACTCTCTTCACCTTTCGTCCACAAACGATTTTTAGTTCTGCTGAAAAAAGTAACTTTCCCGGTCTCTTCAGTTTTATGCAAAGCATCTTCATTCATAAATCCCAACATCAAAACTTTGCTTGTTGCAATGTCCTGAATAATTGCAGGAACTAAACCATCACTATATTTTTTAAAATCTATTTTCATAAACGCAAAATATTTTTTTGTTACCAGCTTTAGAATATTTATTTAGCTATTGTTGCCCCTGATTCTTTCAGTGAAAGAATCGCACACTTGTAGCTCAACAATTCTATTCATCAAATTCTTACTTCAATTTTCTGTTCGTGCAAATATCGTTTCAAATCGGGAATTGCCACTTCTTTAAAATGAAAAATACTGGCAGCCAATGCAGCATCAGCTTTTCCATTTCTAAAAACATCGGCAAAATGTTCCATTGTTCCGCCACCACCGCTTGCAATTACAGGCACAGCAAGGCTTTCACTCAATCGTTTGGTTATATCAATTGCAAATCCTTGTTTAGTTCCATCATGATTCATCGATGTCAATAATATTTCTCCGGCACCTAATTCAACTGCTTTTTTTGCCCAATCAAAACATTTGGTTTCAGTTTTTATTCTTCCTCCATTTAAATAAACATACCATTCACCATCGGCTTCAAGTTTTGTATCGATTGCCAAAACAACAAACTGACTTCCGAATTCATTCGCTAATTCTTTTATCAATTGTGGATTTTTATAAGCCGCAGTATTTATAGAAACTTTATCAGCACCATTTTTTAAAAGCAATGAAGCATCATCGATTGAACTCACACCACCACCAACAGTAAACGGAATATTAATTTGTCGCGCTATTCTTTTAACTAATTCACTTAATGTTTTTCTTTTTTCAACGGTTGCGGTAATATCTAAGAACACCAATTCATCAGCACCTTGTTGTGCATAGAAAGCACCTAGCTCTACAGGATCGCCTGCATCACGCAAATCAACAAAGTTGGTTCCTTTAACAGTGCGACCATCTTTGATATCCAAACAAGGAATTATTCTTTTTGTAAGCATTCTCTTAAATTAATTGTTCAATTTTTTCAAATCAGAA
>CAIQDX010000023.1 GCA_903870685.1 uncultured Chitinophagaceae bacterium
ATTTAATTGGTGGTTTAGCATTTTATATTGTACAGTATTAATTATCATTCCATTGATATGGGTATTTAAAAAATTATTTACTGCAGTATCATCAAATGAATTTCATCAATTAAGTACGGCTGTTAAAATGATCATGTTTACCGGCATTCTTTCGATGCTTTTCTTTTTATTCTATCATTAAAAAAATAAAATTAAGTGGTTAAAGACATTATACTCGCATCTCAGTCTCCTCGAAGAAAACAGTTAATGGAATGGGCCGAAATTAAATTTGAAGTAGTTACTGTTGGTACTGATGAAAATTTTCCTGAAGGAATGAATGTTGAGGAAGTTCCTGTTTTTATTGCAAGGGAAAAAGCCTTGGCTGTAAAAGAAAAATTAAAAAATGCTTATCATGCATTGTATGCACACAAAGCAGTGGTAGCGGCCGATACCATTGTTGTTTTGGATGGTATGGTTATTGGCAAGCCAACCGACAGAGATGATGCTATAAAAATTTTATCTTCTTTATCGGGCAGGAAACATAAGGTAATAACCGGTGTTGTTATTTTACAAGATGAAAAAGAAATTAGGTTTAATGATATTACTGAAGTAGAATTTCATCCGCTTACTCAACAGCAAATAGAATTTTATGTTGATAAATATAAACCTTACGATAAGGCCGGGGCTTATGCCATTCAGGAATGGATCGGTGTAATTGGTATAAAAAAAATTGAAGGTGATTTTTATAATGTGATGGGCTTACCTGTTAGTAAAGTTGTTCAGCATTTGCTGACTTTATAATCTTAAAAATATTGTAATTTTAATTATTGCATTTATTTCTCCCATAATTAATTAAAAATTATGACAGAAAAATTATTGCAATTCATTTGGCGATTTCAGTACTTCAATAAGAATGAATTATTTACCGAAGACGGCGATACTCTACAAATTATTAAACCCGGTATTTATAACTTAAATCAAGGCCCCGATTTTTTAGAAGCATCCTTAAAAGTGTCTGCTGTAAAGCTTTTCGGCAATATTGAACTGCATGTTAAATCTTCTGACTGGTATAAACATCAGCATTCATCCGACAAAAATTATTCGAACATTATTTTACACGTTGTTTGGGAAGATGATGTGAAAACACAAAATGAAATTCAATTTCCAACAGTATCATTGCAGAATAGAGTTCCCAAAATTTTATTGCAGCGTTACGAGCAATTGATGAATGAAGGATATGTTTTGCATTGCAAAAATTTTCTTCCAATATTAAGTGATGTTGGTTGGTTAGCTTGGAAGGAAAGACTGATGATCGAAAGATTAGAAATAAAATCAAAAAAAGTTTTTAACTTTTTGGAAGAAACCAATTGTCATTGGGAAGAAGTTTTTTGGTGGATGATTGCTGCCAACTTTGGTATAAAAGTTAATACCGAATTATTTGAAGCAGTTGCAAAATCTATTTCCATAAATATTCTGGCCAAACATAAAAGTCAAATTCATCAGTTGGAAGCATTGTTAATGGGTCAGGCAAATTTATTGAATGAAGATTTTGAAGAAGATTATCCAAAACTGTTGCAGCGTGAATATCTATTCCTTCAAAAAAAATATAAACTCACCAAAGTAAATGCAGCTGTGTATTTTCTGCGAATGCGCCCGGCAAATTTTCCAACCATTCGATTGGCACAATTAGCTATGCTGATTAAAAATGTCTCTCATCTTTTTTCTAAAATAAAAGAGATGGATAATGTTGATGAAGTAAGAAAATTATTCAACATTACCTGCAACGATTACTGGCATTATCATTTTGTATTTGATGAAACTACAAATTACAAACCCAAGCATTTGGGCCAACAAATGAATGATAATATTTTAATCAATACTATCATTCCTGTTTTATTTTCATATGGATTACATCAAAAAGAACAAGTATATAAAGACAAAGCGCTGAGATGGTTAGCTGTAGTAAAACCAGAATCAAACAGTATTACAAAAACCTGGAAAGATGTAACAGTCGAAAATAAAAATGCTTTCGATTCGCAGGCATTAATCCATCTTACAAACAATTATTGTCAGAACCAACTTTGTTTGGAATGCGCCGTAGGAAATAAAATATTAAAACCTACCAATTAAAGTTTACATCCAATTTAATATCGGGATGTAAACTTTTTTCAACGGGGCAAGTTCTTGCAATTCTAATTAATTGTTCTTTTTGTTCGGCAGTAGCTTCAAAAAGTTTTGTGAAAAATAGGTCGGCTTTAATACCAATCACTCTTCTCGGGGCATCGCTGCTCATTATTTTAGTGATCTCTATTTTAGTACCATCAAAATTCAAATTCATGTCAGCAGCACGTATTGCCATTGTGGTTATCATGCAGCTTCCAAGCGAAGTTGCTAACATATCGGTTGGCGAAAAACGTTCGCCTTTACCTTTATTATCGGTAGGTGCATCGTTTTCAATTACGGTACCACTTTGCAAATGTGTTAATTCTGTTCTTAAAGAACCTTTATAAATTACTGTTGATGTCATTGACCTTATTTTTATATAAATTTACAACCATTAAATTAATTTAAGTGAAGAAGTTAATTGTATTTATCATCATATTAATTCCGGTAATATTAATTGCTCAGGATATTAAACCATTGACGAAAAAAGAAAAAAAAGAAGAGCGTAAAGAAAAAATCAATCAATTAATTAAGCAAGAAGAAGAAGGTGCGCTTATTTATCAAAAACAGAGATTATGGGGGTTTAGTTTAAATACAGATGGATGGAATATTATTTACGAACGTGGGAAATATAAATCCATTACTAAAACAAATATTTGGTGGATGGAATTGGGCGAACGTAAAGATCCCAAACAAGAAAAATTATCAAAAGGCGCATATAATATTCCGGGTTTATCATTAGGAAATCCTTTTGTTTACGGAAAAGAAAATAATTTTTATTATTTCAAATTAGGTTTTGGAAGTCAATATTTAATTGGTGGAAAAGGAAATAAAAATGGTGTGGCTGTTTCGGCGGTTTATGGTGGTGGCTTGAGTTTGGGAATGTTGAAGCCGTATTATCTCGATGTAGTTGATCCCAATACAGGAAATATAACCGAGATAAAATATGCTAATAACGACAGCATTTTCTTAAACAGCAATCTCATTACGGGTTCTGTGTCTTTTAGCAAAGGTTTCAGCGAAATAAAATATGTTCCAGGAATAAATCTTCGGACCGGATTACGTTTCGATTACGGTCGTTATAACGAAGTTTTATCGGCTCTTGAAGTTGGGTTAAACTTAGAATATTACAGTGATAAAATGCCCATCATGGTTCTCAACGATCCGCACCATGCATTTTTAAATGCGTATATTAAAATCGAGTTTGGTAAAAGAAAGTAATTTATTTTTGCTCTTAATTTTTGTTGACGAGCCTTAGTTTTATGATCAGCTTCGGTTGTCTCAATTCTTTCAGTGAAAGAATTGCTCACTTGTACATTCAGTTCAATACTGAACTTTTTTTTTAAAATAAATATAACAGCGTGCAGGAAATATCATTTATCGATTCATCAAATCAAACAAAAACAAAAATAAAAAAACCCGATTGGCTTCGTGTAAAATTGCCATTGGGCGAAAGTTATAAGCATGTTCGCGGATTAGTAGACGATCATAAATTACACACTATTTGCGAAAGTGGCAATTGTCCAAATATGGGCGAATGCTGGGGCGAAGGCACTGCCACCTTTATGATTCTCGGTAATATTTGTACACGCAGCTGTGGTTTTTGTGCTGTTGCAACCGGCAGACCCGAAGCTGTTGATTGGGACGAACCTCAGCGCGTTGCAGAAGCTGTTCATGTAATGAAAGTAAAACATGCTGTTATTACAAGTGTTGATCGCGATGAATTAAATGATGGAGGCTCTATCATTTGGCATAACACCATTAAAGCAGTAAAAACCTTAAATCCTGAAACAACTTTAGAAACATTAATCCCTGATTTCAGAGGAATAGAAGAACAGGTTCAACGCATCATTGATGCAGTACCGGAAGTTGTTAGTCATAATATGGAAACAGTTGAACGTTTATCCAAACAAGTTCGTATTCAGGCAAAATATCAAAGAAGTTTGCAAGTACTTAAAATGTTGAAGCAAGGTGGTATGAGAACCAAAACTGGAATTATGCTTGGCTTAGGCGAAACAAAAGAAGAGGTTATTAAAAGTATGGAAGATCTTGTGGCAGTGGGTTGTGATGTCCTTACTTTAGGTCAATATCTTCAACCAACGCTAAAACACTTGCCGGTACAGCGTTTCGCACATCCAGATGAATTTGCAGAGCTAAAAGAAATTGGTTATTTATTAGGATTTGATTATGTAGAAAGCGGCCCGTTAGTTCGTTCTTCTTACCATAGCGAAAAACATGTAATTAAAGGATACGGAAGAAAAATGTGGCGTGAACAAAAAGGATAAAACTCAATTATAAACTTTCATACCATTTGCTACTATGTCTTTGTATCCGTGACATTTCATTTTCATTTAAAGACTTTTGCATGGGTGCAATAAGAGAGATATTATTTCCAACATAAATTAATGAGGGATAAAAATAATCTCTGTAAAAGATTTTATTCTTATCAGCATCAACAATAACACTATTCTCAAAATCTGTACTGATAAGTTCACTATATTTTATTGACAGTAATTTATTAAAAGTATTAGCAACTTTTTTACTTCGATTTGCAATTGGAACCGTTAAAGAACCAAAAACCAAACTATTGTTTAACAAATGAAGTTGTAAAATAGCTCTGTGATTGTAAAATTGTCTTTTATAAAATAAAACTGTTGTTGTAAATCCGTTCTTTTTATAACTGGCTTTAAATCTTGGTGTGCCTAAATTTTTTGTAATGATTTCAATTCCGGAATTAAAATCAATATTAAATAGCTTAATTCGTTGATCAGTATTTACCAGAATTTCAGATTCTTTCTGATGTAGAAAATTCAAATAATATTCAAAATCGGTTGATTCAATGAATTGGAGGTAATAGCTTTCTCTGTCCTCATACAATGAAGAAGTATAGTTATTGTCGTCTGAAAATAAATCAAATAAATTCATCTTAATACAAAGGGGTTTGTCTATTATGGTCTAAATGAAAGGATTACCTGTTGTCTAAGATAAATATTTTTTTACTTTTTCTAGTATTAAGTTATAAAAAATACCTAAATCAATTGATTATCAATCAAATTAATAAATAAATATTAGGTAAAAAATTAATTTTTAATAAGCTTTGGAAGTGAAACCAATAAATATAAAATAATCAATCCTGCCAAAATAAATTTAAAAGTGGCACAATAAAAAGTTAGTATTAAAGAGATTTGAGTATAGTTTCCAACTGCTGTTTGCAACATGAAAATATTCTCACAAACATCTAATAAACCTGCAACAAAAGCAAGTCGACTGAAAATGATCCCAATTTGATTAAAGAAACCAATTTCCCATTTTGCAGCAAGTGCTCTTGCTGCAATTGATAGAAAGGAAACATAAGCAATGATGAATAAAAAATCGATCCACACATTTATTTTAACAGTTTGCAGGTTCCAAACTGCAAATAATTCTTGAACGCGTTTAATTGTATCCGCAAATTCTAAATCAACAATTGCTCTTTTGCTGATTGGTGTTTTTAATTCGCTGCCCTGAATTCGTAATACAATAAACATAATGACAGATGCAAGACTAGCAACGGATAGGTTCTTTTTCATGCTATGAAATTAAAGAACCTTTTGCATAATTGATTTGTTTAAGCGATTTCCTTTTTCGAGTTATTATATTTGTGTCAAACATCGGTTTATGAAAATGTTTCTCGTCACACTTCGATCAATTTTATTTCTATCCATATTTTTTATTTCAGTTGCAGTAAATGCACAAGCAGTAATAAAAAAATCAAATAAAAAAACTGTAAAAGTTAATGCACCGATTGGTGTGTTCGATTCAGGTACAGGTGGATTAACCGTTTTAGAAGCGATGCTAACATTGGATGCTTTTAATAATGAAACAGGAAAGCCCGGTGCAGATGGCAAATTAGATTTTCAATCAGAGTTTTATCAATATCTCGCTGATCAGGCAAATATGCCATATGGAAATTATGCAGCAGAAAATAAAACTGATCTGTTGAAAGAACATATTTTAAAGAATATGAATTTCTTTTTGCAAAAACAATATTCATGGCAAGATGGAAAAGAATTGGCGGTATTCGAAAAACCTCAGGTTAAAATGATCGTGATTGCCTGTAACACAGCCACAGCTTATGCTTTAGCCGATATTAAAACAATGGTGAAAGAAAAAGGTTATTCAATTCCTGTGATCGGTGTGATCGATGCCGGCAGTAAAGCAGCACTAAAATATCAGAAAGAAAACACCAAAGGAACCATTGGTGTTTTTGCCACTGCAGGAACTGTTGCATCAAATGGTTATCCAAAAACATTGAACACAATGGCAGCAAAGTTTGGGTTTGATAAATTATCTGTAATCAGTCAGGGGGGAGTCGGTTTAGCCGAAAGTATTGATCGTGATTATAGTTTTTATGTTGATACTTTGACTAAAGCAAGAAAAGATTATAAAGGTCCGTCGTTAAAAAATCCATTGAAGATCGATACTGCGTTGATGAACATTTATCATTTCAATAAATCGTACAATCAATTGCTATGCGAATACGATGATGGAGGAAAATGTTTGGATGTACAATTGAATGATCCTTCCAATTATGTGCGTTATCACTTGGTTACTTTATTGGAAAAGATGATCGCTGAAAAATATTTGTTGCCTATGAATACTTTAATTCTTGGCTGCACACATTATCCATATTTGAAAGACAGCATTGCCAATGTGTTGCATGAATTATATAATTTTCAAACAAACGGAAATTATCGTTACAGAAAATATTTGGCCGAACATATTGAATTAATTGATCCTGCACTGGAAACTGCAAAAGATGCTTACATCGCCATGCGTGAAAATAATTTGATGAACAGTTCTTCTAAAAAAGGAAATACTTTTTTTATTACTGTTCCAAATGCTGCTTTGAAAGAAGTGCAATTACAAGCCGATGGCTGGTTTACGTATCAATATAAATACGGAAGAAAAGCAGGAGAGAATAAAAATTATGTGCAGTTTGTTTATTTCAATCAGCAAAATATTTCTGCTGCAACCTATCAACGTTTTCATGCCGTGTTGCCACATGTTTATGGTGAATTGAAAAAATTTAATTCGTTACTACCTTAAAGAATGGAACACGGATAACACAGATGAAACGGATTTACACAGATTTTTTTGCCAGGAATGCACGAAGTTTTATTTATAATTTTTTTATTCGTGGCAATTAAATGCTGAATATTGAACACGACGATAAAGAGTGCGACGCAACAGACGATGCCATAAAAAACTTCAGCTCGTCAAAAAAAAAATTAAACAACACTGTTATCTTTTTGTGATTGACGACCAATTAATATTACGCCAAGAATTACAAATAATGTTCCTATTAATTGCATCGGAATAATTTTTTCGCCTAAAATAAAATGCGCCTGAATGATGGTTGAAACGGGACCAACACTTGTAATGATGGCAACATTATTACTGCCGATACTTTTCATTCCGTAACTCATCATGAACGATGGAAGCACTGTTGCAACAATTGCCAATGCCATGGTGTAATAAATTAATGTTGGCGAAAACGCAATGCCGGTAACGGTTTTGGTGGATAAGAAATGAACAAAAATTCCTGCTGTTGCAAACAACATCGCATAAACGGTATAACGTGTGGCACCAACTTTTTGCACCAATCTTCCTGTTCCTACTAAATAAAATGAATAAGTAACAGCACAAAGAAAAATCATAAAAGTGCCATAATAAAAATTAGGATTCGAAGTATCTAATTTCATTTCGCCTAAATACGCAATACCAATTCCGGCGTATGTTAATGCCAATGCGATTATCTGTGTTTTGCTGAGTTTTGTTTTAAACCAAAATGTATTGATTAAAATAGCGAAAGTGGGATAGAGGAATAAAATCAATCTTTCTAATCCCGCAGAAATGTATTGCAGTCC
>CAIQDX010000024.1 GCA_903870685.1 uncultured Chitinophagaceae bacterium
CAATGCTGCACCTGAATTAAAAACAACATCAACATCTTTTTCGGTTTTAATACCACCACCAAAATCAATTATCAATGATGTGTTTGTAGCAATAGTTTCTAATACTTTCCAATTTTTTACCGCACCAGCTTTTGCACCATCAAGATCAACCAAATGTAAACGCTGTAGACCTGCTTCTTCAAATTGTTTGGCCACTTCCAGTGGATGTTCGTTATAAATTGTTTTTTGATGATAATCGCCTTGCGTTAAGCGAACACATTTTCCATCAATTATATCTATTGCGGGAATAATAATCATGTACGAAATTCGATTTTAGATTTATGATTTATAGTTCTAAATAATTTCAATAAAATTTTTTAAAATTCTTTCTCCCACTACCGCACTTTTTTCTGTGTGAAATTGAACTCCGTAAAAATTATTTTTATGAATAGCTGATGCATAAGGTTGCACATAATCGGTTGTTGCAATGGCATGTGCATTCATTGGCACATAATAACTGTGAACAAAATAACAATAGCTATTTTCAAGAATATCTTTCATTAATGCCGAACGCAAATCATAAATATTATTCCAACCGATTTGTGGAATTTTATCAACAGTTGATTCAAACTTTTTTACAGGTTCATCAAATACACCTAAGCATTCTGTATTATTTTCTTCACTGTATTTACATAACAATTGCATTCCCACGCAAATGCCCAGTACAGGCTGTTTCAGCGATTTAATGATTTGATCAAGATTATTTTCTTTCAAACTATTCATGGCACTGCTGGCTTCACCAACGCCGGGAAAAATAACTTTATCGGCAGTAATAATTTCTTCGTGATCTGCAGTAACAATTGCATGCACACCAATTCTTTCCAAAGCATACAAAACACTTTGAATATTGCCTGCATTATATTTTATAATTACAATTTTCATTTTAGTTTGTAATTTTAAATCATTAGCGGAAGTAGCTCACCCGGTAGAGCGACAGCTTCCCAAGCTGTAGGTAGCGAGTTCGAGTCTCGTCTTCCGCTCTGCTATTTCAATATTTGATTTAAAAAAATTTTTGTTGTTGTTTCTATGTCGTTTGAATTTTCTAATGCTTTAACAAAAGCACTTCCAATGATTGCTCCATTTGCATATTTACTTGCTGATTCAAATGTTTGTTTGTCTTTAATTCCAAAGCCAACTAATATTGGATTTTTTAATTGATAAGATTTTAATCTTTGTAAATATTTTTCAACGGCATTAAAATTTGTATCGCCACCTGTTGTTGCAGATGAACTAACGGCATATAAAAATCCTGTGCTCAATTCATCTAACTTTTTAATTCTTTCTTCTGATGTTTCCGGTGTTACTAAAAAAATAAAATCTAATCCATATTTTTTTATGATAGCACCATACTCATTTTCAAATTCGAATTGTGGAAGATCGGGAAGAATTAATCCATCCACACCAACTGTTGCTGCATCAGCACAAAATTTTTCAAACCCATATTGCAAAACAGGATTCATATAACCCATTAATATCACCGGAACTTTAATCTCGCTTCTGAAATTTTTTAATTGGTCTAATAAAACATGTATCGTCATACCATTGTTCAAAGCCTTGCTGCTGCTGGCTTGTATAACAGGACCATCTGCCAATGGATCGCTGTATGGCATACCGAGTTCAATTAAATCGGCACCATTTTCTTCTAATGCTTTCATCACTTTTAATGTGCTGTTTAATTCAGGATAGCCTGCAGTACAATAAACATTTAAAATGTTTTGATCTTTTTGTTGGAATAAATTTTTTAATCTGCTCACTATTTTTATTTTATCGAATTATTGCTGAATTAAAATCAAGAGTCGAAGTGTGCGACGCAACAACAGCTCCATTAATATTCTGTCGCCGATAACAAAAAATTATTTCTCCATTTCCTGCATGTACGTTGCCAGATCTTTATCGCCACGACCACTTAAACAAAGAACTACTCTATCAGTATTTTTAAATTTCATTTGTTTCAATGCTGCAAAAGCATGCGCAGTTTCCAATGCAGGAATAATACCTTCCAATCGGCTTACTTCAAAAGCACTTTGCAATGCTTCATCATCGGTTGCATTTAAAAAAATTCCGCGACCACTCTGAAATAAATTAGCGTGTAATGGACCAACACCAGGATAATCCAATCCCGCTGAAATGCTGTGTGGTTCTATGACCTGGCCATCTTCGGTTTGCATTACTAAACTTTTACTTCCATGCAAAACACCCGGTTTACCCAATTGCGTTGTTGCTGCACTCATGCCACTATGCACACCAAGACCAGCTGCTTCAACAGCAATTAATTGAACAGTTGGCTCATCTAAAAAATGATAAAATGCACCTGCAGCATTACTGCCGCCACCAACACATGCAATAACATGCGATGGTAATTCGTTTCCTGTTTTTTCTTTTAACTGCCAACGTGTTTCTTCGCTGATAACACTTTGAAAACGCGCCACCATATCTGGATAAGGATGCGGACCAACAACACTTCCAATAATATAATGCGTATCGTTTGGATTATTTATCCAATCTCTTATGGCTTCATTGGTTGCATCTTTTAAAGTTTTGCTTCCACTTTTTGCAGGAATAACTTTTGCGCCCAACATTTTCATGCGTGCAACATTGGGTGCCTGTCGTTCAATATCTTTTTCACCCATGTAAACAATACATTCCATTCCTTTCAATGCACACACTGTTGCGGTTGCAACGCCATGCTGACCGGCACCTGTTTCTGCAATGATTCTTGTTTTGCCTAAACGTCTTGCCAATAAAATTTGACCAATCGTATTATTGATTTTATGTGCACCGGTATGGCATAAGTCTTCACGCTTTAAATAAATATTTGTTTGATGCAATGCACTTAATCTATCTGCTAAAAACAATGGTGTTGGTCTACCAACATAATCTTTCAACAATAACTGAAACTCTTTCTGAAAGTTGGTTTCGGCAATGATGTTTAAATATTTTTCTCTTAATTCTTCTACATTGCGATGCAACATTTCAGGGATATATGCACCACCAAATTTTCCATAATAGCCTTGTGCATCTGGCTTTTGATATGTTTTGATATCAGTCATTTTTTAATTCAATTATTTTATTATCGGTTTAAAAACTACCAATCCGTTACTGTCATCAATTCCTATTACCATTTGCTTGCTATCATAACCAACACGAAACGGTCCAATTTTTTCAACAGCATTTTTGAAGTTATAAGATATAGTCAGATCAGCAACTTTTTCCATAATACCATTGATCGAATAATTAATAGTTAAGTCACCAACCCTATTCACTTTGCCATCGTAAGTATACGCAATGTGAATACCGGCAATTGATGCGACAGAACCATCTGTGTTATAATCCACTTTAATATTTCCAACTTGAATGATCTTACTGCCTACATTGCTTGTAATTTTTCCATTTGATAAAATTTCAAAATCAATTACTTTTCCTGTTTGTGAAATATTAAAGTAAAATTTGTCGGTTGCAAAATGCACACTGAATGTTCCTAATTGATTCACAAAAAAGTTTGTAACTAATTTACTTGAACTTGTTGCAGAAGAATCGATAGAATTATCAATTATTTGATTGCCTATTTGATTTTCAGATTCGCCATTATTCTGTTTTAGAGAATCCGGTGTAACCCTTATTGGTTCTACTCTTACAGGTTCTCCTTTATTAGCAACAAAAGTACCTGATGTAATTATTTGAGATCGATAAGTAGATGGAGGAAACGGTGCTGATGAAATATTTATGGTGGGATCGTACACCATTTTCGTAGTATCTAATCCATCCAAAACATTTTTCATTGGATCTTTATTAATTACTGCAACCGAATCTTTAATAATAGTTCCAGAAGAATCAATTACTAAATTTCTTTCGGGTGGATATAAGGGAAAATAATCTTTATCCATATTTTTTGCAGAAACAGATTCTCCTGAAATAGGAACAATGTTTACTGCAGCCCCGGGTTTTGCAATAAGTGTACCTGTAATAGTTTGCGGACGCAACGTATTATGTTCGGGTGGCAAACCATATTTTTTAATAACATCATTTTTTTCAGCAACGATTAATGTTGTATCCAAAACATCCAAAGGGTTATTAATCTTTACAGCAGTAATAGTTGGTTGACTAATATTTTTTGTAGAACTGTCTGCCGGAACTGGTTTTAATAAAATTGGGTTTCCATTATCGGCTGTTATCGTTCCTTTTAAATATTGTGATTTCAAATTTGTTTTAACAGGTTCTCCTATTGTATTATTGGTTTTGATAGTAGTATCCAAACCTTGTAAAGCAGATTGAACTTTTATAGGAGATTTTAATTGAGGAATAGGTGCAGCTTGCTTTATAGCAGTTTCAATTGAATCTTTTTTGTTTGTTGGAAGAATAACAATCGATTTCTTTTTTAATGGGACAATAGTTCCTTTAAGCACTTGCGACTGAGCCATCGCAAATGAAAAAAGAAATGTTATTGTATTTAAAAGAAATAATTTTTTATTCATTCTAATTTTTATTCTGTTTTTAAAGCAGAAACAAAATGTTTAATTTTTTCCATATTCTTTATGCCGTGTGTAATTTCAAACTTGCTGTTTATGTCGATTGAAAATAAATCCTTCGCTACTGGATCTTGTGCAAACATTTTTAATTTATCAGTATCATCAGGTTGAATACCACCGCTTAAAAAAAATGGTTTTTTAATATTCAATCCTTTCAATACGTCCCAATTAAATTTTTTGCCTGTTCCTCCATAACCTGCACCTTCGGTATCAAATAAAAACATATCAACCGCATCCTGATAATCTTTAATCTTCCATAAAATATTATCACTTTCACTTAAACGAAACGCTTTGATGGTTGTAACATAACTCGAAATTTTTTCGCATTCTCTTGGCGTTTCATCACCATGCAATTGAACCAAGTATAAACCACAATCATCTACTGTTTTTAAAATGTCTTCTTCATAAGCATTTACAAACACACCTACTTTATTTATTTTTCCTCTTATTTTTTTTACTTCAATTGCAGGTACATGTTTAAAAATATATCTCGGACTTTTAGGATAAAAAATAAATCCACAAAACTCAATACCAATTTCATCTAACTGACGAACTTGATCCATATCTGTCATTCCGCAAACTTTTATTCTCATTCCAATTTTGTTTTTAATTGTGTTACAAAATTGGCAAAGGCAATCGAAGGGTCAGGTTCTTTCATAAAATTTTCTCCGATCAAAAAACCTTTAAACCCGGCATTGCGTAAAGTTACGATGGTATCAACGTTGCTGATGCCACTTTCTGCTATCGCTAATTTTTCTGTTGGTATCTTGTTAATCAGATGCAATGATGTATCAATATCCACAACAAATGTTTTCAAATTGCGATTATTCACTCCAACAAAGTCAACATCATCACAAATATGAGCCAGTTCTTCATCGTTATGAATTTCCAGCAACACTTCTAATCCCAAACGTTTTGCAAGGCCCGCAAATTGTTTTACTTCCGAAACAGTTAAACAAGCTGCAATCAATAAAATAACATCAGCACCGATTGATTTTGCTTCGATGATCTGGTATTCATCGATCATGAAATCTTTTCGAAGAATTGGAATATGATTGAATCTTGCTTTTATCAGATCATTTGTATTTCCACCAAAAAAATTTTCATCCGTTAAAACTGAAATTCCAGATGCAAATTTTGCATAGGCTTCAGTAACATTTTCTACTGTTGAAATATTATTGATGACTCCTTTTGAAGGAGATTTTCTTTTATATTCTGCAATAATTCCTGTTCTGTTTTTATCTAACAAAAATTGGTAAAGCGATAAAGTTTGTCGAACAAATAAATCAGCCTTTTCCAAATCAGAAATGGAAACTTCTAACTTCTTACTTCTAACTTCTAACTTCTTATTTGCTACTATCGTTTCTAAAATATCCATCTTATTGCAATGAAATTAATTTTTGTAAAGATTGATAAGCTTTGCCACCATCTAAACTTTCAACAGCAGCTGTATAAGCATCATCATAAATTTTATAATTGGCTGTACAATGCAGCGCCATTGCGGCGTTTGCCAATACTACAGCATTTTGTGCAAAGGTTCCTTCACCTTTAATTATTTTGGTAAATAATTTTGCAGCTTCTTCAACAGTATTGCCTCCATATAGATCTTCTTGTGCAACCATTCGTTTACCAAGTTGTTCAGGTGTCATTATTTTTTCGCCTTCATTGGTTATAACTTTTGTGTCACTTGTCAATGAGATTTCATCATAGCCATCCAAACTATGAATGATGGTAAATGACTTATCAGTTTGTTGCAACAAATAATTATAAATTCTTGC
>CAIQDX010000025.1 GCA_903870685.1 uncultured Chitinophagaceae bacterium
CATCAACTTTACAAGTCTTCTGTCAGCAAACGTTCCATCATCAAAACTCAAAATAAGTGCCTTTGTTTTTCCTTCCGGAAAAAGCATTTCTATTTTAATACTGCTGGTAGCAATTGAGTTATTTGATTGTGCCAATAAAAAACTAACAGCAAAAAGTGAAGTAATAATCGATAGGATTCTTTTCATTAATTACTTTTTTAATTGTCTAAACATTTTTTAAAAGTATAACTATTTAGTCCATTTTATGTTGAAGATTTGCAGATTCTAACCTTAATAAATAAGTGGTTTTATGAGACAGAAAAAAATCAATTGACTATTAACTTAAATCCACATTCGGGCTTAAAACGTAAAACGATATCCAACGCCTTTTATGGTGATGATTTCTAAAGAGCTGTCTTCTTTTATATAACTGCGCAGTTTTGTAATATATACATCCAGATTACGGCTGTTAAAAAATGAATCATTTCCCCATATATGATTCAGTACATCTTTTCTATCAATGATTGAGTTACGATGTTGAAATAAAAACTTTAATAATTCACTTTCACGATAGGACAGTTTACGTTCTTGATTGTTGAAAGACAATATTTGTTTATTGAGATGAAAACTATAATTACCTAACGAAAGAACATCTTCCTTAAATGACGACGACTTTTCTTTTTTTAAGTGTAACAAACTTTCAATTCGTACAATCAATTCTTCCATGCTGAAAGGCTTACGAATATAATCGTTACCACCTAATTTAAAACCTTTCACTACATCTTCGGTTTGTGTTTTTGCAGTTAAAAAAATAATAGGAATATCGTTGTTTAATTTTCTGATGTCTTCTGCCAATTCAAATCCATTGCGATTGGGCAACATAATATCCAGCACACAAATATCCGGTTGCGCTTCTTTAAACGAAGCCATTACTTTGTCTCCATCAGTTTCCATCACTACATCAAAGCCACGTCCCTCCAATGTTTCCTTCACTATCTTGCCAAGAAACAATTCATCTTCAACATATAAAATTTTAATGCTCATAAATTAAAATTGCTTTTTTTAATTTTTCTATTATCATCAAAATTAATTTCATCAGATTCTTTGTACGGTAGAAATACTGTAAAGCTGCTGCCTTTATCTAAGTCACTTTCAACAGTAATAAATCCCTGATGTCGCTTCACAATATTCGAAACATAACTTAATCCTAAACCATAACCTTTTATATTATGGTGATCGCCACTGGGCACCCGGAAAAATTTTTCAAATATTTTTTCTTTGTATGCACTTGCAATACCAATACCATTATCTGTAACATTTAATTCAATATGTTCTGCTTTCGATTTGATGCAAATAGTTATCTGCGGTTTTTCTTTACAATATTTTAAAGCATTGTCTATTAAATTATAGATCACACTGGTGATATGCAGTTTATCTGCTTCAATTAAAAAATTATCGCCTTCTTGGGTAAGTGTTATCTGTGTGTTTGTTTTTTCAAATTGAAATTTCATAGAATTTATTACTTCTTTAGCTAACTCTATTATGTTGAACCATTCTTTTTTTAATTCAATTTCTTTATTCTCGAAAACCGAAAGTTTTAAAACTTTATCAACCAATAAACTTAAGCGTTGTAATTCGGCAGCTGAAATATCAAGATATTCTTTTGTTCTTTCTGCACTTTGTATGCCACCAAAATTTCTCAATGCTTCAACTGCAACAGTTACAGTTGCAATGGGTGTTTTTAATTCGTGTGTGATGTTGCTGATGAATTCATCTTTCATATCAGCTAATCTTCTTTGCGATAATAAGTTTCTGTAAATGATGACGAAAGATATTGTTGTGAACAGAATAAGTAAAAGTGACAAAATTATTTGAGGCGATATTTTTTTTACAATAAAAACAAATGGATCTTCCAGTACAGCCTGATAAGTTATTGGTTTTATAAAACCCACACTTACCGG
>CAIQDX010000026.1 GCA_903870685.1 uncultured Chitinophagaceae bacterium
AATGGATGATAATAAAGTGTGGGTTAATTTTCCTATCTGTCGGCCATTCAATCCTCTTGCTTTTAATTTTTCTGTGGTTGGATATACAGGCTCTAAGAATGGCTTGCCATCTGCAATTGATGGAACATAAGGTTCAATTTCGGGATGAACGATTTGCGGTTTGCCGTTAAAGAAACCTGTTCGTCCGAATATTAAATAATCGCTGCCGATGTGTAGATTCTTATGCACCCAATTGATGCCCTGAAACCAGGTGAGTTCTAAAATACCGGTATTGTCTTTTATATGTCCGATCAGTCTTTTCGAACGCTTATCGCCAATCACTTCAAAGTCTAATAATGTTCCTGCAACCTGAATATATTCGGTTTGAAAATTGATGTCTTTTATTTTATTGACTTTCGTTTTATCGATATGCCTGTTGGGAAAATGTTCGAGCAGATCGTTGAATGTAAATATGCCTAATTCTTTTTTAAGCATATCGCCACGCAATGGTCCCACACCCTTAAGGTATTCGATAGGAGAGCTTAATATGGATGTTGAATATTGAATGCTAAATGTTTAATGATTAAAGCCTGCTTCCTGCCATCTGTCATCAATTCTCTGTCATCTTTCCTTAAGCAAATATCGGATTACAAGAGTTAATTTATTAATAATTGAATAATGTCTCTTTCTTACCTGCTTCGAGACAGCTTCGGAGATAGTCCACTAATTAGTGGACTATCTCCGAAGGGAACTATAATGAAAAGATGTTCAGGTATATCTATAATGTTTTATATTTATGTTTTAAATTAATTCTTTGTGGGAAGGCAACAAAATATAAAATTAATAAAAACCGTTGGGCAAATAGAATATTATGAAAGCAAAGGCCGTTTTTTTGTACGCAGTAAACCTGCCAATATAAAACAAACGGATGGTACTATCAATAGGGCAAATGATTTTGGCAAAGCTTCTGCTTTAGCAAAATCAATACGTTTATGTGCAGCACCCATCCTGCCTTTTAAACCAGACAGGATTTTAATTAATCGCCTGAACAAAACTGTATATGCTTTTTTATGCAATAACAATTTAACTTCTGCTGCAGCCTTGTCTTTTATTACAGGTTTTGAGTTTAATGAAAAAAGTAAACTGTCAGAACGCTTTAAAATAAATATGCCCATACCTATTGTTCACGATACAGGTATAACTATTCAGTTACCAGCATTTAATCCAATGCAAAAGATAACTGCACCGGCTTATACAAAAAAAATAAAGTTCAAAATAATAGCAGCAAATATCAATTTTAAAAATCCTGCAGTATTCAATAGCAATTATGTTATCGTGACAAATGATTACAATAATAATATTGCAGTAGCACAAGAAATAAATATTCAGCTAACGATTACCAAGGGGACTTTAATGCTGTTGATGATAGCTTTGCAATATGAAACCTGCAAAAATAATCTCACAAAAACAGTTACTGATTTGCGATGGTCACCAGCTGAAATTTTGTTTTCAGATAAGTTTTAGTATTACTACAACTTATCTCCCGAAAACGTTGAATACTGGGCTAATGGAACTCTGATTAATCAAACGTTTTTAGCATACAACATATATCAAATATGGGTAAAAAAATGTTGAAATATTTGCTTATTTTCTATTTTACTAAAAAAGCTATCAGTCTAAAGCACATTCATTAAACTCAATTAAAGAAAATGCTTAATTTATTCGATAGGGCATTTCGTTTTAAAAATTTTATTTTTAAAAAAATATGATTTCCGTCATGTTTTTCATTTTTTTTATTATTTTGCTCTTGGATTGATGTTATGACATGTATTTTTTCTTATGTAATTAATACAGCTTACATTATAACCCTTAGATAATTAACCTAAATCTGTTTATGAACCTAAAGCTCTACCCCCTTAAGTCCGTGCTATGCACAAAAAATACCCTTTTATCAGCTTTATTTACTTTGTTATTAGTATCAATCAATGTTGTAAAAGCGCAAAACACTTTAGATAATTTGGGTTATAGTGGCTCAGACCCTAAGCCTGAAGCAACTTATAGTCTTAGATTGTTAAGTTCTGCTTATACAGGCCCTTTGGTAAGGGTTACCATTAGTGGCAATACTTACGACGTATGGCCCGATGGTACAGGTGCTTTCAGCATGAGTTCTGTAATTTCGGCTGCTAATCCGGGTACAGTACCGGGAACTAAAAATGGTAGTACGGCCTTAAGTACTGTTGCAAGTTCTGCAACAGCTACAATTGCTATTTGGTACGATCAATCAGGAAATACATATAGTAGTGGCACGGTAACTAATAATGTAACACAAGCAACTGTTAGTCAGCAACCAAGGATTATTAATTCCGGAACAATCGATAAGCAAAACGGTCAACCTGCTGCTTACTTTAATGCTGCCAGCAGTCAGGTTTTATATAGTACAACACGGGCATTTTATAATTTTGGTAGTGCTGGGGCATCACTTTTAAGTGTATGGGATTTTACAGGAACAGGTGTTTCAGCTTTGTTTGCTTTATATGAAAGTGCCAGTTCAAATTATTTAAATGTAACTACTACAAGTACAAACGTCATGCGTTTCGAAAGTGGTATCAATGGTAACAATATACAAACAACAACCGAAGGAATCTCTAACGGTAATTTATATCAACAATCCTGCACAGGTAATGAACAAAGACTAAATGGAACCAATCTTCAAACAGGCGGTAATACAGGATTAATGTCGGGTGCATTTACCTCTCAATTTCAAATAGGATATTATACAGGATATTGGACAGGTTATGCTTCTGAGATTATTTGTTTCCCTTCAACTTTGTCTTCATCTTTAAGACAAACAGCAGAAAACAATCAAATTAATTATTACAAAACAACAGGGAATGGTCAAACCTATACTGCACCGGGGAATGCTTTAAGTTTTGATGGCTCTTCAACTTATGTAAATGCAGCATTACCCAATTATTTGACTGCTAACGGCAATAGCTTTACTGCAGAAGCATGGGTAAATCCATCTACTTTATCAACAGCAAGCGAACAAACAATCTTTGGATATGGTTATGATGATGGGAGCACTGGCAACGGTATTCAATTAATGATTAGTACTACTGGAACATTGCAGGTTTTATTTAGTGCAGTAACAGGAGCTTTAGAAACCGGATATACTTTTCCGTCTGCCAATAAATGGTATCATGTTGCCATGACCAGATATTCCGGTGTCACTAAATTCTTTGTAAATGGCGTTCAAACAGGTACTACATATGGCACTACGCCAAATACACCATCCGAATTTAGATTGGGATCGCAACATGGTATTCGATTTTTTAATGGTAAAATGGATGAGTTCAGACTATATAATTATCCTTTGGATGCCACAGCTATTCAGGCAGATATGTTTAGCACCAGTGCTAATTCCAGTGGTTTAGCTGCTAATTTAATAACCCATTATAATTTCGATCAGGGAACTGCAGGTGGTAATAATTTAGGTTTTGGTTATTTGCCAGATCTGCAAAATAACTGGCCGGGATATTTAAATAATTTTGCATTAACTGGCTCTTCTTCTAACTGGGTAGAAAGTTATGCATTGGTTGTTCCTACAGCTACTTCAGCTACCAGTGTTACAAGTAGCGGTTTTACAGCAAATTGGACAGCTCCAGCTAATGGCACGGTTACCAATTATTTAGTTGATGTAACAAATGATGCAGCATTTTCTTCACCTATATCAGGTTCTCCATTTACTGTTGCATCTCCAACCACATCTAAAGCAGTTACAGGTTTAAGTGGAGGTACTTATTATTACAGAGTTCGTGCTGATAAAACAAGTGTTACAGGACAAGGAGGATATTCAAATAGCATTTCACAAGCGATCACTTATACACCACCTGGCAATGCTTTAAGTTTTGATGGCTCAACAACTTTTGTTGATGCGGCAATACCTAACTATCTAACTGCTAATGGAAGTAGTTATACCATGGAAACATGGATAAATCCATCTACTCTGTCAACTTCTGATGCACAAACAATTTTTCATTATGGGTATGATGATAATAGCACAGGAAATGGTGTTCAATTTGTAATAGGTGGAACAAGTGGTGCTACCGGTCAAATAGCAGGTCACTTAATGTTATTATATAGCCAGCAATCGAATGCTTATCTAGATTGCGGTTATACATTTCCTACGGCCAATAAATGGTATCATGTAGCAGTAACTTTTTATAATAATGTATTTAAATTTTATGTTAATGGGGTACAAACTACCAATACATTGAATAGTTACACTCCGACCACACCTACAGATTTCAGATTAGGAGCAGAAAATAACTGTAGGTATTTTAATGGGAAGATGGATGAATTTCGTTTATATAATTATCCATTGGATGCAGCACATATACAATCAGATATGTTAAGCACAACCAGTTCTTTACCAGGAAATCTTATAACTTATTATAATTTTGATGAAGGTGTAGCAAATGCAACTAATACGGGTATTACCAGCCTTACTGATAATGCCGGTACGTATACAGGTACACTGCATAATTTCGCCTTAACAGGCACTTCCTCAAATTGGGTAGAAAGTTATGCAATGGTAGTACCAACAGCAACTGCTGCTACAAGTGTTACCAGCAGCGGATTTACAGCTAATTGGACAGCACCAGCTGCTGGAACGGTTGATAATGGCTATAAAGTAGATGTTGCAACAGATGCAGCTTTTGCATCTCCGATATCAGGATCTCCATTTACAGTTGCATCCGGAACATCACAAGCTGTTTCAAGTGTAGCACCCGGAACCTATTATTATCGAGTAAGAGCTGATAAAACAAGTGTTACCGGACAAGGTGGATATTCGAATTCTGTATCTCAAGCTGTAACCTTAACAGCTCCGGGTAATGCATTAAATTTTAATGGAAGCAATACCTATGTACAAGTAAATCACAACTCTGTTCTTAATAGCAGCAGTTATACATTAGAATGTTGGGTTAATATAAATAGTTTTACCTCTTTAGGTGGTTTTATATCTAAATATAATACTGGTGCTACTTACGGATATAGACTTAGTTTAAATGGTACCAGTCCTTATAGTGGTATTAATTTTGACGGATTAGAAACTGCCAATGGAATTTTTGAAACAGGCAAGTGGTACCATGTAACTGCCGTTAATAATGCTGGTACAAGAACATTGTATGTTAATGGAGTGCAGGTATCAATGTCAGGTTCTTCTTATTCTGTGAATGTATCCAATACCGATTTTGTAACATTTGGCGTAGATTATTTAAATATAGCTGCAAGATATTTAAATGGTAAAATGGATCAGGTTAGGATTTATAATACTGCATTGACATCTTCTCAAATACAAGCAGATATGCTTAGTACTACTGCAGCTGTTCCCGGAAATTTGGTTGCGTCATATAATTTTGATCAAGGTGTTTCAGGAGCTACAAATACAGGCATTAATACTTTAACAGATCAAACATCCAATCATCTTGACGGGGCTTTAATTAATTTTGCCTTAACAGGCAGTACCAGTAACTGGGTTGAAAGTTATGCAATGGCAGTGCCAACAGCAACAGCAGCAACTGCTATTGGTAATACCAGCTTTACAGCAAATTGGACAGCACCTACTGTAGGAACGGTAGATAATAATTACAGATTAGATGTTTCAACCAGTGCTTCATTCGCATCTTTTGTGAGTGGGTATAATGGATTAACTGTTTCCGGAACATCTAAAGCAGTAACAGGAATTTCATCTGGGGTTACTTATTATTATCGTGTTAGAGCAGATAAGACAAGCGTAACAGGCGAAGGTGCAAATTCTAATTCAATAAACTACACAATTGCAGCATGGAATGGATCGCATGATACAGATTGGGGAAATGGTTTAAACTGGAGTCCAGCCAATGCAGCTCCAACCAGTAGTGATGATGTGGATATCCCTGAAAATAATAATCATGAACCAAATATTGGTTCCAGTACTAATGCTACTGCAAGAAATATTACCATACAGAACCATGTGATTTTAAATATTTCTACTGGTGGAACATTAACAGCTACAAATGTTACTGTTAATCCGGGCGGTTCTTTAACAGGTGATTATAGTCAGATTTCAGCAAATGCAATTTTACAGCAAAATGTAGTGGCACAAAGAGGATTCAGGGTTTTTGCCAATCCATTTAGTACAGCTCAAACCATTGCAAATGTTGCAAGTAATAATGCTATTACAATTAATGTAACTCCAAGGCCAAGTACCTTAACAGATAGCAGAACATTTGATAACAGTTCAAATGCCTGGAGTAATGTAACAGGCACTACCTGGGCAGCCAATACGCCTTATGCATTATTTATAAGAGGTTTGGCAAGCGAAGTAAATGGATTAAGTTACTCAGGAGGACCAACAGGATTTGTGTATAATGTAAATGGCACTTTAAATGGTAACAGTTCTAGTGTTACACCTGCCAATGCATCAAATTTCATGCTCGTTGGCAACCCATTTGCGGCACCAATAAAAAGTAGTGCATTAACAAGTCAGACCACAGGTAGAACTTATTATACTTACCAAATTGCTCAGGGTGGATTACAGTCTGCACAAAGAACTGCAGCAGGCAGTTGGGTAGCATCCGGCTCTACTTCAGATGGCACACACACCATTCCTGTTTTGGGTGTAGTAGCTTATTTGCCTCCAAACAGTACAAGCTTTAATGTAACTACTTCTGATTTGAATGCATCGGGAACATTACAGACTGGCTTATTCGGAATAGAACCACCGGCATCACAATTAGAACTATTAGTTGAGCAAAATGGTGATTTTAAAGATAAGCTCTTCGTAAAATTAGACGCTAAATCAATTTCCACCGGAATTGATATTACCGACTTACCTAAATTCTATAATGATGTTGTGAATTTGTATACTGTTACTCCGGATAATAACCGTATGGCAATAGATGCAAGAAATGTTTTAAGTACGATTCCATTGGGTATGTATGGTGCAGCCGGAAATTATAATTTCAAACTGAACAATAATAATTTACCTGAAGGAACAACAGTAACACTGATTGATAAATATTTAAATACACAAACCGTTTTGAAAGCCGGGGATGTTTACAACTTTACGATCTCTGCAGATGCGGCAAGTTATGGTGAACAAAGATTCATTCTATCATTCAGTTCTAAATCAATTGCTGTTGCAACAGACCCATCAGGAAATTTAACTGCAACAGTGTTGGGCAATATAACCAGTAGCAATTTAATTGCTGTTCAAATTGCTGGAGCAGAAGCACCTGTAACCATTTCTATAAAGGATATGAGTGGAAGAGCGATCAGTAATAGCAATGCTGTAAATGGAATACAGTATGTGAATGTAGGTAATACTGCAAGTGGAATGTTGTTGTTACAGATCAGTGATGGTAAGAATAGTGTAACGAAAAAAGTAATAAAACTATAGAGAGTCGGAAAGACGGGAAGTCAGGAAGACCGAAAGTCAAAACCAAAACACAACATAAAGATACCATCCGATAGATAAAGAGGGATCTGCTAAAAATAGAACCAAAGTTCAGCAGATTGCTCCTTTCGTTGGAATGACAATAACCACAAACTAAACCAAAATGAAAAAAATTATAAACAATATCAACACTAATCAGGTTATAAAAATCGTGTACTTATTGATAGTAATATTAGCCATCACAGTAATTAAAGTACATGCGCAACCAACTGATCCCGGTGGTGAAGTAGATGCTCCTATTGATGGTGGGCTATCACTTTTAATTGCAGGTGGAGTAGGATATGGGGTGAAGAAGATGAGAGAGAAGGGGAAGAAAAATGATAAATTATAAATGTTAGATGTTGAATGATAAAACCTCCGAAGTTTCTAAAACCTCGGAGGTTTTTTATTTTGAAATCACATTAAAGATTGTACTCCTGAAGTATCAAGTTTTTTAATAAAAAATGCAGTCGAAACGCTATTATTTTTCATATTTATTTTTCAATTTTAGTAGTAAAAGATCCTTAGAATTTTAGCCGGTATTAAATTATTTTAAAAAAAACATGATTTCCGTCATGTTTTTCAAAATTTTTATTATTTTGCTATTGGATTGATGTTATGACATGTATTATTTCTTGAGTAATTGATACATTTTAGTTATAACCCTTAGATAATTAACTAAATCTGTTTATGAACCTAAAGCTACTCCCATTTAAGTCCGTGCTATGCACAAAAATTTTACGTTTTTCTCTTTTCCTTTCTTTTTTATTAGGAACAACTCATTTTGTGAAAGCACAGTTTTCTCAAAATGATCTACGCAGTTCTTATGTGTATAATTCGGAAAAAAGTAAAGCAGGCCTAAATCCTTTTGGATATTTTGATAGAGATAAATCACCAGGTAAAAAAAATGCAATACAGAATAGCCATGAAGAGTTGGAAACCACCACCTATACTTTTACAGGCGCAACCTGCGTGGAAGGAACAGGTAATAGATTTGCCGGCTCGTGGCATTCTAACTTATATATCGGGGCTGATGTAAATACAACAGCAAATTTATTGTATGCTTGGGGTGCTAATATGTCTACATATACAGGACTAACAGCTACTACCGGAACAGAGGTAGATGTTCCAACTCAAGTTACTACGGGATTTTCTGGTTCGCCATTAGAAGTTAGAGCTGCATATCCCAATAGTACTGATGTATTGGGCTTAAGAACCTCAAGTAATCTATACATTTTTGGAAACGGGTTAAGTAATATAACGTCAAAGTCAGGATTTGGCGGTTCATCAATATCTACAGGTAATGTTACAAGTTCGCTTCCTGTAGCTATTTCAGATATTGCCGAATTTAGAATTTCTACTGCTGCTATTGCTATTATAACCAAGTCTGCAGGAAATGTATATGTATTAAGTAATAATGTAACTGCTAGTATACCATTATTTGGCGATGGAACTATTACTGAATCTACAGGTTCCTCAGCAGCTGCAACATCCGCATCTGTAAAAGGATCACAAATTACAAACGCTACTAATTTTACGATTGCATCTAAACCTGCTTTAACTGTTGGATCATCAGTTACTATTACTTCAGGAAGTACTTCTGTAAGTGGAACAGTAAATACATATAATCAGTCAACAGGTGTATTGACCATTACTCCATCCTCACCTTCCGGAAATACTGCCTTTACTTCGTGGACAGTTAATTATAATCTTAATTATTGGCATGAAGTATTACTTTCAGATCTTACTACACCCCTTTCTGGTGTAACCAAATTTTCACTTTCAGCAAATGGCGCTTTTGCTCTTACCTCATCTGGTAATATATATTATTGGGGGGCTACAAATCCACTCACATCAGCATCTTACAATTATGCTCATGATTTGACATCATATATCCCAATTGGTATTACAGTGAATGATTTAGTGGTAGCAGGTATTGCCAATAGTAATTTATTTTTATTAGGCTCTGATAAATATGTGTATTGTGCCGGAACGAATGAAAACGGGATATTGGGTATCAATAATGTTTCAACAAGTGCAACACAAACCACTTTTACAAAAGTAAAAAATGCAAGTGATGCCGCCGGTGCCTCAACGCTTAACAATATTGCAAAAATTGAAGCAGACAATAATGGTAATTTAAATATTGTTTGTGTTATGAATAATAACGGACAAATTTTTGGTTGGGGCGATAATAATAATTATAGTATGTTGGGTGCAACCAACGCAGGCTCAACTGACTATGGTGCCCAACCAATATTTACAAGTACAACAGGGTTATATACATTGGCCGGATCAGCATCTACTGCTGCATCTACTGCTGCCCCAGGAACAGGTTATTCAGATTTTCATATAGGTGGACATTTTATAATTGCATTTTATAATTCGGGTGGTACATCTCAATATTGGTATTTAGGTCATGACGTGAATGGTTCCATTGGTTATGTTCCAGCTAGTGTTACACAAGGTGCAAATACTTTTGATCCTACAACAAAAAGTAGTGCCCAATTTAAAGCCAGTGCTGTAGAATATCCTATTTATTTAAATGCGCCCAGTGGTATAAGTTTTGCATGTTCAATTGCATTACCTACAATCGTAACTTCTTCGGGGTCTTTAACAGCATTTAGTTCATGTTTAGGTTCTGCATCAGCAGAGCAAAGTTTTACTGTATCAGGGATAAATCTTACAGCGAATATTGTTATAACCGCACCAACAGGGTATGAGATCACTACAACATCGGGTAGTGGTTATGGTTCAACTGTTACCTTAACACAAACGGCCGGAACAGTAAGTAGTACTACAATATATTTAAGGTTAAAAAGCAATGCAAGTAATGGTGCAAGCGGAAACATAACTTGTACATCAACAGATGCCACTGAGCAGGATATTGCAACGGGAACAGCAACAGTAAATGCATTACCCACCATTACATTAAGTAGTGTAACCAATATCAATACAAGTGCAACGGCATTTAATTTACCATACACAGCAACAACAGGAACTCCGAATCAATATTCAATTACAACAGGAACACCAACAGCTATGTCAGGTTTTACTGCAGTTACCAATGCAGTATTAGGAGCAAGCCCAATCAGTGTAACAGTGCCTGCAAGTTCAGCAAGTACATATAATTTTGATTTAACGGTAAAGAATACAACAACAGGTTGTGTATCAACAGTAACACCGTTTACCGTTCAAGTTGTGTCTCTTGCAACCCCAACTATTTCAGCATCGGGAACCTTAAGTACATTTACAGCATGTGCAGGAACTGCATCAGCTGAACAAAGTTTTAGTGTATCTGGTACTAATCTCACTGCTGATATCGTGGTTACGGCACCAACAGGGTATGAGATAACTAAAACATCTGGCAGTGGTTATGGTTCAAGTGTTACCCTAACACAATCCGGAGGAACAGTTAACAGTACAACATTATATGTACGGTTAACAAGCAGTGCAAGTAATGGAGCCAGTGGTAATGTAACTTGTACTTCAAGTGCTGCAATAGAACAAGATATTGCAACAGGATCGGCAACTGTAAATGCAATACCAACAATCACATTAGGAAGTGTAACAAATATCAATACCAGTGCAGCTGCCTTTAGTTTGCCATATACTGCAACAACAGGAAGCCCTAATCAATATTCTATAAGCACTGGAAGTCCAACAGCGATGCCTAGCTTTAGTGCAGTCAGCAATGCTTCATTAGGGTCAAGTCCGATCAGTGTAACTGTACCTGCCAGTTCAGCAAATACGTACAACTTCAATATAACAGTTAGAAATTCAACAACAGGTTGTGTATCTACCGGCTATCCTTTCTCTTTAACAGTTGTCCTTGGAAATTCAACGATAACAGTGACCGGTACAACCAGTTATACTTATACAGGTAGTGCTCAAGGACCAACCACATCAACTGAATCAGGTTCAACAGGTACAATTACTTATAGTTATTCCGGCACAGGCGGAACAACTTATGGTCCAAGTGCAACAAGACCAACAGCACCGGGCACTTATACTGCAACAGCCACAGTAGCTGCGGACGCTAACTATAATGGTGCATCATCATCGGCTTATGCGTTTAGCATTGGTAAAGCATCATCAACGATAACAGTGACCGGTACAACCAG
>CAIQDX010000027.1 GCA_903870685.1 uncultured Chitinophagaceae bacterium
AGTTAAGGCTGAAATGATTTTTATAATGGGAATAGTTGCAGGATTATATGTAGCACTTGCAATAAATACCTTTTTAATGAATGATTTTCCACGAAACAAATTAGGAATCAGTCTCGACTCAAAATTATGAATCCCTTCATGCAACTCATCAAAGAATAAAATGATTTTGTGATTCTCGTCACCGCTAAACAAATTTTTTAAATACAGTTTTTTGTCAAAGTTTTGTTCAACAAAGTCATCCCCAGAATTTCCAAGAAGTGTATTGATTGTCAATAAATGAATGGGAATTTCAAATGGTGCTGTCTTTACAATTTTATCGTTCCCATATACATCCAATTGACCATATTCAGTAGTATGAAAAACATAATTATTTATAGTATTTATATACTCTTCTGTATTCTCGTCAATTATTTTAAAAGACTTATACCATTGTTCTGGAAGCTTTTCTTTTGGAAATCTTTCAATAAAAGCCTTAACATCCTTTTTAATTAATTTCAAGAACGGGCTACTCATTATTATCCAATACCCATCAAGAAGATATTGAATGACTAAATCATAAAACAAGGTTGTCTTACCTTTTCCTACTTGTAAATTAAAAACAACTGTTTCTTTTTTATGTAAATCAAAATTGGGGAGCTCATCAAGAGTGACATACTTTTTTTCATTCGAGAATTCCAATATATCTTTTGAAAATGTAAATTCACCAGTAGGGAAATAATCGTCTTTTATTTTAAAATAATCAATTGGAGTCTGAATTATTTCAAATGGAATTTTTTTCATTTTATAGAATTAACTTATCAAATTTATATAATGATTCCTTAGTATTAGTGATTATGTTTTAGTAAATTTGCATTAGAATTTCCTTTACAGATTATAAACTATTCTCCCGAATAGTTTTCAGAGAATTGGTTCATCATAACTCATCCTGAACCATCATACAAACAGATAAATAGGTAAGCCTAAAATTCATGGAATAATTCCATTGATAATGTTTTACCTATCCCAAAAGGGAATTCTTCATTTATTCATTTTAAAAATGTTTGTATGTTATTATTAGAGTATAATTTATGGGTTCCTGTAGTAGGTTTTGAAGGCTTTTATATAGTCAATAGAGATGGAGTCATTAAATCTTTACATAAAAGATATTTCAACAAAATAATGCCCCAAAGGATAGACCGAGGTGGCTATTGGACCGTTAAGTTAAATAAGAAGGGGAAATATGGAACTCAATTTGTCCATAGAATTCTTGCAAAACGTTTTATACCAAACCCACTTAACAAATGTTGTGTAAACCATATTAATGGAATTAAAACAGATTATAGTCTTCCAAATTTAGAGTGGTCCACACCAGCTGAAAACATGCAACATGCGTACAAAAACAATTTGATTTCTACTGCTATAATAAGTAAAAAAGTGATTGACATGTGTACAGGAAAGGAATACGAAAGCATAAAAGAAGCTGCTAAAGTTTTAAATATTAAATATGGCACCTGTAGAAACTACCTTAATGGAAACATCAAAACAAACAAAACATGCCTTAAATATGCTGCATAGTAATTGTTTTTATTTCATTTAAATTTTAGGCAAGTCTGTTGGAATAGTTATTTGATGAACATAATTTCTTAAAGCAGTTTCAGGATTGTTCCCCATTAAAAATGCTGTCATAACTGGTGTTATCCCTTCATCAATACATCTGCTACCAAATGTATGTCTACAAGCATATAACACTCGATTTTCTATTCCCAAATCTTTTAAGATTTTCTTGAAAATTCTTGAACGAAAGTTATTATCATCAATTGCTAATCCATTAGGCGATTGAAATACCAAGTCATCAGCCTTTTTATTACTGATTACAGGCAGTAGGACTTCCAATAAATCCGATGTTAATGGCAATACTCGCTCTTTACCATTCTTAGTTTCTTTCCTAACCCTATTTAATGAACTTGTATTTTTTAAAGAACGTGCCAAAACTTCTTTTATGTGGATTTGGTTTGCTTGTAAATCAATACTATCATCCCTTAAGCCAATTGCTTCTGCATTCCGTACCCCTGTTTTAAACATGAAATAAATAAACGGATAATAGTGAGAATGTTTAGTTGCAGAACACTTTGGACAATATGTATCATACTTAAAAGCATCAAGTACCATTTTTATTTCTTCTACTGTAAAAGGCTTTCTTGTTGGCAAATTCTTCTTTGGGATTTTTCTCTTTGCCGCATCTTCTAATGGGTCATCTTTCCATATACCTCTTTTCACCAACCATCTTACAAAACCCTTTAAGTAGGATAATCGCCTATTATAAGTTACAGCACTATTTGGTTCTGAGTTTAATTTCCTCAAAATATTGGAAGAGTTAATCTCTCCCCACTTTTTCAGCATATTTCTTGTGGAATTATAATCAGTATTCTTTTCACAATCCATTTGCTTATAAAATTTCACCCATTCTTCAAAGTGCTCTACAAATGTTTTATTAGTGCTAACAATTTCGTACTCGTATTTATACTTATTCAGAGTAAAATCAAATTGCTCATTAAGCATATCATGCTCTATTTCAGCAGCCTTCTTTTTTGCATGAACTATATTGATTTTGTTATACTCATTAAGATTTAGGGAATAACGTTTGTTTTGATAACGCCATCTTAGGCGAATTCTGTTTCTAAAGTTTGTAATGGAAACAGTTCCTTTTGAATTTTTGTGACCCATTTGTGACCCAATTTGAAGATTACAGGTCAAAATTTGAGAAATAAATAGATGTAGAATATATACAATAAAAAAAAGGAAACCCTTATCTACAAAGAGTTTCCTTTAATTAAGTATTGGTGGAGAGTATCGGGGTCGAACCGACGACCTCTTGCATGCCATGCAAGCGCTCTAGCCAACTGAGCTAACCCCCCAAACAGGTTGCAAATGTATAGTTGTAAGTTTCGTTATCAAAATATTTCTATGAGGAAGAAAATGTTTTTATACCCATCCTAACTTTTTATAACAATCGTATCCAATTTTAATTGCTTCAGTAATTTGTTTGAAAAGTGTTTCATCATTTTTCTTAATATGAAAACATGCTTTTCCTTTTAAACATTTCATCAGATCGGGATGTAATTTTTCGCCTAAAGATTTATATCCATAGATTGGCATATAATAAAACCCAACATAACCTTTTTGTATCAATGCTGAAACAAACCAAACTGCAGACATTTTTCTCCCCTGAACTTCTATTGCTTTATGACTGATCAAACTGATTTGCCCGCCTGTTCCACCATGAACTTTTATAGCACCTTTTTCAAAAGGCATCATTAATGATTTTAATTTTTCGAAGATCAAAACCATTTCGGGCTGACCGGCAGACTTATCTGTATACTTCATTAAAGGTTTGTCTTTTTTGATTGAATCTTTTTTAAGAACAGATTTTTTTGTTGTTGCCATAAAAAATATTTTCAATCAAAATAAAAAATGCTTCGGATAATTCGAAGCATTTTGTGTTTTATTATTTGAATGAAAATTATTCCCAGATCTGTTCTTTTCCTTCCAGCCAAAGTTTTACGGCTTCGGTTGTAACACTCTTTGGTCTTTCAAGTGGGAAGCCCAAAGCCCTGTCCCAGCAAAGACTTGCAAGTACACCTAATGAACGGCTAACTGCAAACAAAACTGTATAAAATTCATATTCCACCATTCCGTAGTGAACTAATAATGCGCCACTGTGTGCATCAACATTAGGCCAAGGGTTTTTAATTTTTCCAACTGTTTGTAAAATTGGAGGCACAGTTTCATAGATCTTCCAAACTGTATTTACTAATTTATCATCTGCCAAATGTTTTTTACCAAATTCCATTTGAGCAGTAAAGCGAGGATCTGTTTTACGTAACACTGCATGACCATAACCGGGAACAACTTTTCCGGCTGCTAATGTTTTTTGAACATACTCGGCAATTTGTTCTGATGAAGGTTCATCAGTTGCCAATTGCTCTTGCATTTCGAATATCCATTTTATTACTTCCTGATTTGCTAATCCGTGTAATGGACCTGCCAAACCATTCATTCCTGCAGCATAAGCAAGATAAGGATCGCTTAAAGCGCTTCCAACTAAATGTGTTGTATGAGCACTTACATTACCGCCTTCATGATCGGCATGAATGGTCATATATAAACGCATCAATTCTCTGAAACTCGCATCATCATAACCCAACATGTGTGCGAAATTTCCCGCCCAATCTAATAATCCATTTGGGTGAATATGTTCGTTGTTCTTATATTTTCTGCGATATATGTATGCTGCAATTCTTGGTAAACGTGCAATTAAAATAATGGTATCATCAAATGTTGGTTCCCAATAATCTTTTTTATTGATCCCTTCAGAATAAGCTTTTGCAAAATAACTTTCTGTTTGCAATGCCATCACTCCAACAACAAACATGGTCATTGGATGTGCTGTTATAGGTAATGCATCAATCGCTGCAAAAACATGATTTGGTACATGACTACGTCTTTGCAGAATACTTGTTACATAACCAGCTTCTTCCTGAGTAGGTAATTCGCCAATCAACATTAAATAAAATAAACCTTCAGGTAATGGTTCAGTACCATTTGGGGCTTTAGGTAATTTTTCTTGTAATTCGGGGATTGAATAACCACGAAACCTAATTCCTTCCTGAGCATCTAATAAACTTGTTTCAGTTACTAAACCTGTTATTCCACGCATACCTTGATATGCCTGAGCTAGAGTAACTTCACCTATTTTTTTATTTCCATGTTCTTTTAATAATTCTTTAATTTCCTTGCTTGATGCTTCAGTTTTAGCTTTGAAGGTGTTTTTTAATATTCCCATATTTTTAAAAAGTATATAATTGAATAATAGTGTTTGAAATGTTGGTCAACTTTAAAAACAAATCTTAAGTTGACACCTATCTGTAGTAAAAAAACATCACAATAACAGCGCACAAATGTTAACAGAAACGGTTGTTAATTAAGACTTCTTAAAAACGCGGCTAAAGATAAAGTATGTTCAGTGTTACAACAAATGATTTAAATCATTAAAATAGAAATTATTTCGGCGCTTTTTTATATAAATAGATCGCCACAAAAAAGAAGATGATATTTGGAATCCACGTTGCTAAAGTTGGAGGAAGATTGCCTTTGGTTGAAAATATGGTTGAAAATTTATCTGCCAGAATAAATAATGCAGCTGTTATAAATCCAATTGCCAAATGCACACCGCTTCCACCGCGAACTTTACGCCCTGCAACAACAGCACCAATTAATGTAAGTAACAAAACTGTGATGGGTGTTGCATCTCTCCTTCCTTTCTCAACTTTTAATTCATTAATACCTTCGGAGCCATGCATTTCTTCCTGTTTTATAAAGCGAACCAACTCGGGTGTAATTAATTTATCTTTTGTGTATTTATCTTTTTTTAGATCAGATGGTCTGAAATCAAAATTCATTGTATCTATCGTATGTAGAAATATTGTTTCTTTTTTGCCCAACCATTTGCGATGAATTACAAAATTTAATTTCCATTTTCGAAGAGTGGTGTCCCAGTTCATGTCTTCAGCTCTGATATTTTCAACCAACTGATTATTCTTTATACGATGCAAGAAAACAGGGCCGCCACGTTTAATTAAAGTATCGTAATTATAAATTCCTGCATAAGTAAAAGAATCTATTCTGACATATAAATCAGAACCAGAGCCATTTCTGCTTTTGTTTAAATTTTCGTAGGATGAATTGGGATCAAAATATTTTGCTTCAAAATTTCCCCTAACCTGTTCTGCTTTGGGAATTAAATATTGATTTGAGAACCATAAAATGGTTGCTAAAAAAATTCCGCCGATCCAATAAGGACGTAACCAACGATTGAAAGTTGTTCCACTGGCCAGTATGGCGATGATCTCACTTTGACCAGCCATCTTCGAAGTAAAAAAAATAACGGCAATAAAAACAAACAATGGAAATAATAATGCAACAATATGCGGAACAAATCCAAAATAATAATTAGTAATAATTTGTCGTAAGGTTAAATGTGATCTTACAAAATCATCTGCTTTTTCACTCACATCAATTACAACAGCAATAACAGTAAATAAAAATATAGCAAAGAAAAAAGTGCTTAAAAATTTTTTTATTATGTACCAATCTATTTTTTTCATCGTTATATATAAGTGCAAATATAATTGTACAAACCAAGTGTAGAAATAAAAGGATGTTAATTGCATTTAAATATATGCTGAAACCCTCATCAGAACTGTAAAAGCGATTACCAGGCAAAAAAATACATCCATAAAAATGGATGTACACTTACGGACTTCATAGGTAACGGATTAGTAAGTGGTTGTGAAGCTACCAATAACATTGCAGCACAACTGCAATTGATTGTGCAAGTGGATAAATAAAAAATCACTTCTGCAATTATCCACATCAATAAAAACAGGATGCTAACTAATTAAAGACGTTGTTTTAAAATTTCTGTCATAGAATTTTTGAAACTGTTGAAACTGTTGTTGAGGATATGTTTGCGGGCTTCACCAACTAACCATAAATAAAATGCAAGATTATGTATGCTGGCAATTTGTAACGCTAAAATTTCTTGAGCTATAAACAAATGTCGCAGATATGCTTTCGAATAATAATTACTGATGTTACACGGAATACCATCATCTATCACAGAAAAATCTGTTTCCCATTTTTTGTTGCGGATATTAATAACTCCTTTACTGGTAAATAACATTCCGTTTCTTCCATTTCGTGTTGGCATCACACAATCAAACATATCAACACCCAAAGCAATTCCTTCTAAAATATTCCATGGTGTACCAACGCCCATTAAGTAACGTGGTTTATTTGCCGGCAAAATATCACAACATAATTCTGTGAATTCGTACATCATTTCTACGGGTTCTCCAACACTTAATCCGCCAATGGCATTACCTCTTGCGTTTTTCGATGCGATGTATGATGCCGATTCGGTTCTTAGATCTTTATAAGTACTTCCCTGAACAATTGGAAATAAATTTTGTGAGTAACCATATTTATCAGGCGTTTCATTTAATCGTTCAAAACATCTGTCCAACCAACGATGTGTTAACTGCATACTTTTTTTTGCATAATCATAATCGCTTGGATAAGGCGGACATTCATCAAACGCCATAATAATATCGGCACCAATTGTTCTTTGAATATCCATTACTTTTTCGGGCGAAAATAAATGTCTGCTTCCATCAATATGCGATTGAAACATCACTCCTTCTTCTTTAATTTTTCTATTCGCTGCCAAAGAAAAAACTTGATAGCCCCCGCTGTCCGTCAATATCGGATGATGCCAACCATTGAATTGATGTAATCCGCCTGCAGCCTGCAATACATCCAATCCCGGGCGCAAATACAAATGATAAGTATTACCTAAAATTATTTGTGCTTGCACATCCAATTCTAATTGTTGTTGTGTAACTGCTTTTACACTGCCAACAGTTCCAACAGGCATAAATATTGGTGTAAGAATTTCACCATGATCGGTTATCATCTTTCCTGCCCTTGCTTTGCAGTTGGTCTCAGTTGTATCTATGATAAATTGCAGTTGCGGCATAAGTTTGCAAAAATAGGTATTGAGTTATGAATTATAAGTGATGAATTATGAATTAAAAAAACTTGTCACTCATCGCTTAGAATTCATAGCTCATAATTCTTTTCCACATCTTAACAGCAACAACATTGTAAGCAATCTCAAACATTACTTTTGCAGCATGATGATTCCGCCTTTTATTTGGGAAATTGTTTTCATAGTTTTTTGTTCGGTCATTGCCGTTCAGGTTTTTTATTATTTGTTTTTTTATGCCCGACTTGCATTTTACAAAAAACCAACAAAATTGGAAACTGTTGAGCAACCTGTTTCAGTTGTTGTTTGTGCAAGAGACGAAGCTGATAATTTAGTAAGAAATCTTCCGGGCATATTAGTTCAAGATTATAAGACCACTCACGAGATTATTGTTGTGAATGATAATTCGGTAGATGAAAGCAGATATATTTTGGATGAATTTAAAAAATCATTCAAAAATTTAAATCCTATCGAGTTAACTCAGGAAGCAAAATTAATTACTGGAAAAAAATTTCCATTATCAATGGGAATTAAAAGTGCCAAACACGAAACACTTTTATTAACCGATGCTGATTGTGTTCCAGCTTCAGAATTATGGATCCAAAAAATGCAGGAAGCGTATCACAATGGAATAGAAATTGTTTTGGGTTATGGTGCACATCACAAAAAATCTGGATTGCTTAATAAAATAATTCGATTCGAAACTTTTCATACTGCCTTGCAATATTTGTCCTATGCATTAGCTGGAATTCCGTACATGGGTGTTGGAAGAAATTTAAGTTATAAAAGAAATGTGTTCATTCGTAATAAAGGTTTTTCTTCTATCAATCAAATACCAAGTGGCGATGATGATCTGTTTATAAACCAGGTTGCAACTAAAAAGAATACAACCATTGTTATCGATACAAATGCACATACTTTAAGTGAACCACGTAATTCATGGGGCGATTGGATGAAACAGAAATACCGTCATTATACCACTTCAAAATATTATTTATTCAAACATAAATTTTTATTGAGTTTATATTCGTTCACTTTGTTTTTGATTTATCCATTGTTAGCTGTAACCATTATTTTCTATAATTGGTGGTTACCATTGGCTGTGTTCGGATTTAGATTTTTATTACAAGCTTTAATTTATTTTAAAGCGATGAAAAAATTAAATGAGTTCGATTTGTGGCCATTTTTTTTATTGTTTGATATCTGGATGTTTTTTTACAGTATTTTATTTTTGCCTGCCATTTGGAGACGACCAAGAAAAAATTGGGAATAATGATTGATATTTTGTACAAATATTTCGACGATTTCACAGCACTACAAATTAAACAGTTCGAATTATTAGAACCGTTGTATAAAGAATGGAACGAAAAAATAAATGTTATTTCCCGAAAAGATATCGATGAAATTTATTTGCATCATGTATTACATTCTTTGAGCATTGCGGTGATCGCAGATTTTAATCCCGGCACAAATGTTATTGATATTGGTTGTGGTGGCGGTTTCCCGGGCGTTCCATTAGCAATATTTTTTCCGGAAGTAAAATTTTTATTGGTCGATAGCATCGCTAAAAAATTAAAAGTTGTTGATGCAGTTTGCGAAGCTGCCAACATTACCAATATCACAACTCAACATACGAGAGCTGAAGAAATAAAAAATCGCAAATTCGACTTTGCAGTTAGTCGCGCTGTTGCACCTTTAAAAAATCTCTGGCAATGGGCTGCGCCTTTATTAAGAAAACATCCATCCGATGAAACACATGCCATTGCTAACGGCTTAATTTGTTTAAAGGGTGGCGACTTACATCTTGAAATTTCAGAAAGCAACACACGCCCAAAAATGATGAGTATTCATAAAATATTTCAGGAAGAATATTTTAATGAAAAACATATTCTGCACGTTGCCAAATAAAATCGTTTTACTTACACAATATTTTTATTTTTACTTCATGATCTTCTACAAATATTGTCCAATTTGCAATTCAACTAATTTAAAAGGATATTCAATTGACTGTTTAAGAAACGGTCCTCACATGTCGCGTGTAATTTGTGGAGATTGTGATATTGTTTTTGCAAATCCAATGGCTGATGGAAATGATCTTGATTTATTTTATACGAACTATTATCATAAAGGGAACATGGGTATTCTTGATTATACCAAGAAGGTTCTTAAAAAAATTCAAGAAGTACAAAGTTTAAGTAATGAGGCTTTTAAAAAAGAAGCTTCATTCATTTACAAATATAAACAAGCAGGTCGTTTTCTTGATGTTGGTTGTGGTCTTGGTATTGGTTTGCTATATGTTGACAATTCGAAATTTGAATTATATGCCACTGAATTAGATGCAGATGCATTGTCATTTGTGCAATCTCATTATCATAAAGTCAATACATTTCAAGGCGAATTAATCAATGCGAAATATCCTGATAATTATTTTGATTATGTTTTTTGTAATCATGTGATTGAGCATGTACTTGATCCGGTTGCATATGTCAGAGAAATGTACCGAATATTAAAAGATGATGGTGTTTTATATATGGGTACTCCCGATCGCAAAAGTTATTTGTATAGCTTTTATAGAACTTATAAATTTTTATCGCTTTCAGTTCCGCAAATAATTGATGGTATTGAGCATACTTTTATTTTTTCGAAAAAAAATTTAAGCGATTTGACTTTAAAAGAGAAGTTTAAAATAGTATCTCACAAATCCATTGCACTTGGCGATTCATTTAAAAATATTTTTTCTTCAAATTTGAGTTTAAAAAAAAAGATTTCACGTTATGCTCAAACTTTTTTTAAAGTGAATCAAGAGCTTGTTTGCAGAAAATAAAAACACTCTCACTTTCCATAGTTCTATACTAAAATATAATAATCATGAAACAACTTAATTTTTTTGTGGTAAAGAATATTAAAGCCATTGAAATGATTGGTGTGTTGATGCGTGTATTCAGTTTTTCATTAGTGAGTTGGATGGGTCCGGAAAGCCCTTTTTTATTTGTATGGATATTTAATACAGCAGATGCAGTTACACTCTCTTGGTGCTCTATTTTAAAAAAAGATAGAGCTTATACCGTACTAAATCTTTTCTGGATAATAGTTGGCATGGTTGGTATTGCAAGGACAATCGGTCTTTTACATCACTAAAAAACTTTACTGATTTACAAATTGTTCTATAGAAAAAATATTCGAAAAAAAATTAAATTGATTTAAGCGAACGAATCATTTCGCCATAATGCATTTTATGGGATAATGCATTTACTGCTTGTGCAATTCGTTTTTCTTTTGTTTGCTCTGTTTTTGCTGATTCGATCCAGTTGGTGTAATATTTCTGATGCGACTTTGGTAATTTATAAAAATATTCGAGTGCTATTGGTTCGTCGTGCAAACATTCCAATAATTCGGCCGATATTAAAATTTCGCTTTCATCTTTTTCTATCAGAACATTTAATGTTGCACCTTTTCGTTTTTTTATTCCTTTTCGAATAGTTGCATTTAAAGGCATAATAAAATTGCCATCACCCATTGGCATTAATGCAATCTGGTTAATAACGAATTCATCCAATTTTCCTTTTACCCTAAACGATTTTTTGGTTTGATGATTGAGTTGTTTGGCTTGCGCCGAAGTAATTGTAATGTAGTGCCAGCCTGTCTTTTCACCTTGCTCGCCAAATTGAAATATGGTTGTTGAAAATCGAATCATAACTTGTTACAATTGCATTTATTATTCTAAAAATAATATTCTTTAGCAGAAAAGCAAATAGATCATTTGCAATTATTTATTTTTTTATTCACTGCATCTTTGTAAGCTTTCTTACCTGCTTCAATTATTTCTGCAGCTCTGTAAAACTCAAAAACTTTACAACAATTTCTGGGTATTTCAATTAATAAATCAGGTGAATATATTTCAATCATCATTTCTGTTAATCGGTCTTGTGTAAAATCGTAAGATGTATTGAGCAGATCGAACATACTTAATTTAGTTAATGCCTTTTGTTTAATTGTATTTTCCTTATTTCCTATAACCGGGAGTGTAAGTAACCATTCCCAATAAGAATTTTTATCAGTTTCTTTTGCAACATTTTCTTGTTTAGGAAAATACTCGTATGCACCATTTAAATTTACTGCAACAATAATTTCATCATCTTTTTTATTAACGAGATTCAAAGGCAGTGGATTCAATACACCTCCATCCACCAAAATAGAATCTTCATACATAACTGGTGTAAGCACTCCAGGAATAGCAATGGATGCGCGTAATGCTTTAAAAAGATTTCCTGATGTAAAATGAATTTCTTTTTTGTTTAAAATATCTGTAGACACAGCAGTAAAAGGAATCTTTAATTCTTCAATGAGATGTTCGCCGGTAAACTCATGTATCTTATTAAAAACTTTATCACCTTTTACAAAACCTTGTGTTGTGAAAGTGAAATCAAATAAACTAAAAACGTTGGACTTTGTTAAACTGGTAAGCCACTGTTTATATTGATTTAAAAATCCTGTACAATAAATTCCGCCAACAACAGCACCCATCGAGCAACCAATCACTTCTACTATTTCGTATCCATCTTGTTCAAGCATTTCGATAACGCCGATATGCGCCATTCCTCTGGCACCGCCACTTCCGAGTACTAAATGCACTTTTTTCATTTAAACTATAACTTAATGCAAACTAAAATTATAAAAATCAGACAACTGTTAATAAGACAGCAACATAATGGCAAATAGCTGCTGCTAAAACAAATAAATGCCACACTGCATGATGCCATTTCCATTTTTCCATTAAATAAAAAATAACACCTACAGAATATAAAACACCGCCGATAATGATTAAAATAATTACAGAAAGGGGTACCGAGATGAAGAAAGCTTTGCCGCCCCAAATCATCATCCAACCCATCAACAAATAAACAATCGTAGAAAGAATATTGAATCGATTAACAAAAAATATTTTAAAAATAATTCCGAACAAAACCAAACTCCACAATACGCAAAGCATAATGATACCTGTTGTATTGTAGAGATAATTTAAAATGAATGGTGTATATGTTCCGGCGATTAAAAAATAGATACTGATATGATCAAACACTTGCAGCACCTGCTTTACACGGGGTTGTTGAAATCCATGATATAATGTAGAAAAAGTAAATAGCATCAGAAAACAAAAACCATAAATACTTGCTCCAACAACGGAATGAATATTATTTGTGTGAATAGCCAATGCTGTTAATAAAGGAATAGATGCAATACCAAATAATATCCCAATACCATGTGTAATGCTGTTGGTTATTTCTAATTTTAAAGTTGTTTCTTTTATACTCGATTCCATAAAACAATTTTATTTATCAACAATAAAGGTCGATTTAAACTAATCAAAACCAACAGAAATTTATTAATTATTCTTCTTTAAATAATCTAAACTGCACACCAATTTTATAAACCATTCCGTTCGATTGATTGTTGTAAGAAGGTGTAAATTCTTTGGCAACTCTGTTACCAAAAAACGAAAGTGGTATTGTTTGATCTTTATTAAATATCTGCAGACTTCGTTTGTAAGCATACCCTACACCGGCAGTTAAATATAATTTGCCTGTAAGTCTTTGATCGAAATAAAAACCGGCATCCCATTGTCTATAAAAAAGATATTGACTATTTAATTGCGGCGATAACCGATACGAATAATAATTGCCTTCTAATTTAAAACCTACAGCAGTATTATTATTGAAATCATATTCAATGCGTGGCCGCAAAGGCAATGCACCACCTATTTTCCAGTTACCTGCATTCTTTCTGTAACGAATATCAATAATAGGTATTATTTGATTACCGAAGAATTGATAAGAATATGCCAAGCCCCAACCAATACTAAAATGTTCGTCTTGTTTTGTAATAAAATGAACCAATGTACTAAAACGAAAATCTTCGCCACTGATATTTTTAAAATCACTCCAGATAGAAGGTTGAACTGAAATTGTCATGGAAGTTCTATCGGTAGTTTTTGTATGATACATCAAACTTATTCCAACAGAATGCAACCACAGATCGTTAATAACTGAAGTATTATTTGAAGTGAGTAAATTCTTATAAGTCATTCCTGCAGACCACGAACTGATTTTCTTCTTGCTTAATAAAAATCTTGCAGAAACAGTTTGCGATTGCATTTGAAGTGATGAGTCGCCATGAGCAGGACTATATTCTGTATAAGAATCTACTGCTGTTAATTGACTGAAACATGGAATTGAAAAAAATAAAAAAGCAATTAAATAAAAGTTACGGATTCTTATCATGGAATTGATTTGTAGTGATAAAGATAAAAGTATCTGTTAATGAAAACAGTTAAAATAATTTATTGTAAAATAAAAAAGGAAAGCAATGAAAGCTTTCCTTTTTCTTTATTCAAATGAAAAAATTATTCATTTCTGAAAACTACTGTTCGATCAAACACATCAACTAAAACTTTTTTGGTTTTATCAATTGTACCGGCTAATATTTTTTTACTCAAGCCATTTACAATTTCTCTTTGAATCAAACGCTTCAATGGTCTTGCGCCAAATTGAGGATCGTACCCATTTTCAGCTAAATATTCCAAAGCGTAATCTGTAAATTCAAGATCAATTCCATTCTTTGCGATTAATTCTTTTAATGCATTTAATTGAATAGTGATGATGCCTTTGATCTCTTTTTTCATCAATGGTTGAAACATGATCACTTCATCAATTCTATTTAAGAATTCAGGACGAATAGTTTGCTTCAGCAAAGTCATCACTTCAACTTTTGTTTTTTCAACAACAGCATCTTTATTTTTTTCTGTTACTTTTTCAAATGCATCCTGAATAATTTGACTACCCATATTACTTGTCATGACGATAATGGTGTTTTTAAAATTCACCATTCTTCCTTTATTATCAGTTAATCTTCCATCATCTAAAACTTGTAATAAAACATTGAAAACATCTGGATGTGCTTTTTCAATTTCATCCAATAAAACAACACTGTAAGGTTTACGGCGAACAGCTTCTGTTAACTGACCACCTTCTTCATAACCAACATAACCGGGAGGCGCACCCACTAAACGAGACACAGTATGTTTCTCCTGATATTCGCTCATGTCTATTCTCGTCATCATATTTTCATCATCAAATAAATAATCGGCTAATGCTTTTGCCAACTCTGTTTTACCAACACCGGTTGTGCCGAGAAAAACAAATGAACCGATTGGTTTCTTTGGATCCTGCAAACCTGCTCTGCTCCTACGTATTGCATCAGCAACTGCAGTGATCGCTTCATCTTGCCCAACTACTTTTTTATGCAACTCATCTTCGAGATTCAATAATTTTTCTCTTTCACTTTGCAACATTCTGTTCAATGGAATTCCTGTTGCTTTTGAAATGGATTGTGCAATATCTTCTGCATCCACTTCTTCTTTCAACAAACGTTTTTCACTTATTGCATCTAATTGTTTTGAACTGCTATCAATTATTTTTTCCTGATCTTTTATTTTACCGTAACGTATTTCAGCAACCTTACC
>CAIQDX010000028.1 GCA_903870685.1 uncultured Chitinophagaceae bacterium
GGATAATGTTCACCGGATGCTGCCAACACATACATAATTAAACATTCATTAAAACCATGCACCGGAAAATTCATTGCCCATCCATTGTTTGGACTCCAATGCCAATACAAAACATCTTCACTTTTCGTAAACCAATTCCACTCAATATCATTCCACATCCAACCAATAATATTACGCAGATCATTTTCAGTTTTATTATTTGCATTGAAATATTGCCGTGCACATAATAAGCCTTCAAACAAATAAGATGTTTCAACCAAATCAGCACCATCATCTTTTCTGCTGAAAGGAATTGTTTTTCCTGTTGCACCATCCATCCAATGCGGAAACACACCATGATATGAATTTGCTTTTAATAAAAACTTTACCATCTTCAACAAATGCTTTGCTGCTGTATCTCTTTTTATCCAGCCACGATCAGTTGCAACAATAATGCTCATCACACCAAAGCCGGTGCCGCCGGTTGTTACAACCTCATCGCCATAATTAAAAGTGTGATTACTTCTTTCTCTTGACATACCACTTACCGGATGCGCAAAATCCCAGAAATATTTGAAAGTTTGCTTTTGAACAAGATCAAGTAATTGATCGTCGGATAAATTTTTCTGAATAGCAACTTTATTTTTTTCATTTGTTTTCTGTGCAAAAACTATGACAGAAAAAAATAAAATAAATAGTAATGAAAGAATATGGCATTTATATTTATTCATCAATCGTAATTATCAATGTCAAAAACTATTTTATTATTAAACTAACTTCTAAAAAATATAAGTAGCAACGCCGCCGCCGGGCAATGCAGAACTTACCCATTTTCCATTGAATCGAATATTAAATGATGCTGCACTTGTTGCATCATTTTCAACGATCAAAACTTTTTGTCCTGTTGGTGTTAAGAATGCAACGTTGTATAAACTGCCGGAAATATTACTGTAAATTCTAACAGAACCGGCAGGAACAAATTTCGATGCATGTGCAACAATATAATATCCAACATTTCTCGTAATGCCCGAACCAATTGTTAATGCACCCTTACAAGTTGTGCAACCGCCAACAGTATGTGGTCCATAAGTTGGATCGTTAGCTAAATTCCATTCCAATGCGTTTCTACTCCAGTTTCGCATCGAACCGATGATAACATTTTTTAAGTGCCACATCAGATCACCACCAAAATTTCCTGATGATGCAGTGTATTGTTCTGTAAAATATAATTGTTTGTTTGGATATAAATTATGAACCGTTGACAACGCACTGATATCTCCGGCATATAAATGAAATGCAGAACCGCTTACAAAACTATTTGCAGTGGCGTCGCTTAATATGGTTGTTGGATAAGTTGGCTGATCGCAATTATGATCGTACACAATTATTTTTGTTGTGATCGATGCAGTCTGAAATGCAGGCCCCAGGCTGTTCTTAATGAAATCAGCTTCTTGCAATGCCGTCATTACCATGCTTGGATTATTACCCGGATTCAATGGTTCGTTTTGTGGTGTGATAGCATCAATGGTAATTCCTTGTGCCTTCATTGCCTGAATATATTTTACAAAATATTGTGCATACACATTATAATATTGTGTTTGTAAACCTCCGCCAATTGAACTACTATTATCTTTCATCCAAACAGGTGGTGACCAAGGTGATCCTAAAATTTTTATGTTGGGATTGATGGCAATGATTTGTTTTAATAATGGAATCAGATCGGTCATATCATTACTCAAACTAAAATTTGCAAGAGTTGGATCTGTTTGCCCCGAAGGCATATCATCATAACTAAAAACAGAAGCATTCAAATCAGATGCACCAATACTTATTCTCAAATAACTGATGCCAATAGATGTTGAAGATGTTCCAAATAATTCCTGCAATAAATTTGTTTTATCGGTGCTGCTTAATTGATTAATTACATACGCACTTCCACCTGTTAATGTAAAACCAAAACCATCGATGGTTTGAAATGTTTGTGTAGAATCTATATCGATGAAGGGATTATTATTTGCAACTGTACCAAAAGAAAGAATGCCGGATTGTTTTTGCAATAGCACAGATTGATCGTTGGCAGTAAACCAAAAATCAACATTGTTTACAGGTGTTGGCGTGGGTGTAGGAGTAGGTGTTGGAGCAGGTGTTGAACTATCGCCTCCACCTTTTGAACAATTAGCATTTCCCAAACTCAATGTAACAAAGACAATCAAAAAAAATATTTTTCCTTTCATGATCGATAAATATTATAACTATGATTCAATTTATATTTAAAGGTACGGTGCTGTAAAACCTAAATTGCGCATACCATTTTTTACTTCCGGACAACTTGTAAATAAATTCCATAATAATCCTGATCGGTAATTTTCGATCATTATAATTATTGGCCCCTGATCGATTGCCAAATAAGAACCTGCATACCATAACGATTGCAAACTAAATGCATCTGCAAAACCATAAGTTCCCCAAATCTTATCACCCAAAGTATAATAGAAAAATTTTAATGCAGCCATTGATTCTGTTGGTGTGTAAGGCATGGAAGATATAGCAGCTGTTGGTGCAATCACACTAACATCATTTGTTGGAGAGCTTGCAGTGTATCCACCGGAAATATCACTCGCTGTTAATCCCCAGCAGGAAGCACTATAACCATAATAATTTTTTGGATTGGCTTTGCAATAATTATAATTAATGTATGTATGATTTTTTGTTTGAACCGAATAATCAGCATACGCATCTACTAACCCGTTTGGATTAATTCCTAAGAAAGAATAATGCGAAAAAAACATAGGACCACCATACGATGGACCTAATGGTAAATTATAACCATAATAACCTGTACCATTTTTCATGGCACCATTATTTGCCCAACCAATATCATACACTTGTTTTGTAATGGCATGCGTTGTTGAGGATGCAGCCATCACATAAGTTATTAATGCTTCATTCCATCCGGAAACAGCAATGCTCCAAATATCTGATGTTGCTGTAAAAGAAGGATTGTATTGCCAGTAAATAGATTTTTGCGAACCGTTTTGAGTAAACCAATTCCAGTCAACAGTATTCCAAATCGAATTGATACTATCGCGTAATACTTTTTCATTTGCATCAGTGCTGCTATTAAAATATTGCCGGGCACATAACAAACCTTGCAGTAAATAAGATGTTTCAACAATATCGGCTCCATTATTATTTCCGAAAGCAACCGTTGCACCTGTGTTTCCATTTATCCAATGAGAAAATGCACCATGCCATCGCTGACATTTTGTTGTAAGAAAATTAGTGATGGTATTTAATCTTGTAACTGCAGCACTGCGTGTAATGAAACCTCTGTTTGTTGCAACGATCATTGCCATAATTCCAAAACCACTTCCACCCGAAGTAACAACGTTATTATCGCCATTATTTCTTTCTAATGACATGCCGCAAACAGGATGACCAAAGTCCCAGAAATATTTGAACGTTTGTTTTTGAACCAGATCAAGCAATGCACTATCTGTTATAGTTGAGAATTTATTTGTTGAATCGATCTTTGTAAAAAAAGTGATGCTTGTTCCTGAGTTGAGTGAACCACCTGCTGCAGATTTTAAAGAAGTAGCGACTGATGCTGTGTATTTATTTAAATTGATTAATGATGATGAAGGTTGCAATACAATAACACTATCAGCATTTTGATAAGAAACAGTACAAGAAATTACGTTACCCGAAACTGCATCATTCAATAAAACATTTGAACCTACTGTTTGTCTGTTGATAACAGTTGAAAATTGAAATTTAATAATGGGCGTTACACTATAATTATAAATATTAGTAGGCGTAACAATTCCATCAACACTATAAGTTATCAAATTAAAATTAGAGGGTACTACAGGTTGCTGTTGCGTCGCATCTGAAGACTTACTACAATCTTCAAAAAGAAACATCATCAATAAAACTGAAACACAACAAACAATAAATTTCATTCAACAGATTTTAATTTATTTTGAAATTCCATAGAACTCGATCGCTGCATTATTTTTTGCAACCATTAATACATTACCATATTTAGCAGTGTGTATCCATTTTAAATCTCTTACTTGTCCTTTTGTATCGATCACCTTTGTATTATCCATGCTGATATTATTTTTCGAAGAAGAAATATTAAATGTTGTCACAGCAGCAGCATCATAATATCCTTCATAAGGAATTACATCTAAAAAATTTCCACCCGAAATAAAATTATTTGTGTTTGGAATTTTTTGAAATGAAAATATTGGTGATAACTGTTGATCGAAAGGCAGATCTTGTTTTTTGAAATTTCCTTTTCCATCATTGATAAAACAGGCAGAACCTAATGTTTCAGCTTTTAATTCAATGTAATCTTTAAACAGATCGAAGAACATATACTGCACTGTTTTTCCGGCTACTTCACTATACGTTACATAAGCTTTCTTCAACACCGGCAATGCTTGTTCCAATTCATCTTTAGGCAAAAAAGTATATTCTTTACCATCGATCGTGTAACACATGATTTGTTCTAACGTAGCATTGTTATCAAAATCTTTTACATACAATTTTAATGGTCCGTTTTTACCTGCCCACAATTTTGAATTATGTCCCCAGTTGCCTGCCAATATATCGGGATAACCATCGCCGTTAACATCAGTAACAAACATTCCTTGCCATAAACCTGTTGAATTTGGAATTTCTGTTTCAACAAATTTTCCATGTTGATTCATGAAAATTTTAATTCCCATCCATTCCCCTGTTACAACAAGATCAGGCCACCCATCATTATTCAAATCTGTGAATGATGCAGAAGTTACCATTCCCAATTTCATTAAATTCATTGTTTTCATATCAGCGATATCAAATTTGCCTTTACCATTATTGATATATAAATATGAATTCATTGTTATTCCATATTTCTGTTGATCAGTAAAATGCCCGATGAAAACATCCAGATCACCATCGTGATCAATGTCTGCAACTGCAATACATGATTTATTCCAATACTCCTGTTGAAAGGCTTTTGCAGAAAAAGTAAAATGACCTTTTCCATCATTTAAATACAATCTGTCCGAATTTGCAATTGCGTTAGAAGGCATTTCATTGCCACCACCAACTACCCACAAATCAGGATAACCATCACCGTTTGCATCGAAGAAAATAGCATCAACATCTTCACAAATTCTAAATCTGTTAAACAATGCTGTATCCGATTTTACAAAGTTTCCATTGGCCTGTTGAATCATCAATGCACCGGGCTGACCTTTCGCACCACACACATAAAAATCTTCCAACCCATCTTTATTTACATCAGCTACTGCAATTTTAGGACCACGAGTACTTTCTTTATGAGGAATTAAATATTGAACATTAAAATCATTGAAATCATTTTCTTCATGTTTCCAATCGCATTTAATTTGATCGGTGATATTAACGAGTGTTTCTTTTTTTGGAGGAAAGAAATTATTGTAATCAAATTTATTAGCAGCATCTTTTTGGTTTACCGACAATTGTTTATTGACCGGAATATTTTTTAAGACTTGATATTTTTGATCAGGCCAAACAATTAAAATACTATCAACCATTTTTATGGTATCTAAACCAAAATGCAATCTTGGTTCCATGGAAGATTGAAAACCTCTGGTAAGCATTAATTCTTCATACTGCATTTTATCTTTTGTAAATACATATGCTTTAGCCCCAATGCCGAATTTATTATAACCCTCACCTTTAAAATTAATAGTAAGATGATTTTTATTTTTTGTGTTGTTTTTATAAATAACAGCTTTAGAGTTTAATGCATTTACGATCAAATCTAAATTGCCGTCATTATTCAGATCAGCATAAGCCGCACCATTATAAAATCCTTTTTTATCAAATCCCCAATCTTTTCCAATATCACGAAACTGTCCGGTACCATCACCTTTAAACATAAAACAATAAGAACTTCCTTCCGGCATTTTATCTACAGTTGCTTGATCCCATTTAGTAGATGCATTTCTATTTATTTGTGCTGCCAGACTTGAAACAAAACGTATATAATCCAGATCAACAGGTCGTTTTACAATTCCACTTGAAATGAAAAGATCTTTGTTTCCATCATTATCAAAGTCGGCCATTAAAGGACTCCAGCTCCAATCAGTTGCAGATACTCCTGCTATCAAACCTATATCACTAAAGGTTTTGCCATTGCCATTATTTCTTTGCAAACAATTTCTGGAGAACTGTGGTTGATATCCTTTATGCGTTATTTTAAAATCATAAATATCGTTGTGTTCATCACTACCATAACTTTTCAACGTTTTTTCATCTGGCGGAAGCATATCAACAGTAACCACATCTAATTGTCCATCGTTATTAAAATCGGCGATATCATTGCCCATACTAAAACGTGAATAATGATTAAAATGTTTGGCACCACTTTCTGTAAAAGTGCCATCGCCATTATTGATATAATAATAATCGTTTTCGTGAAAATCATTTCCAATATAAATATCATCCCATCCATCATTATTTAAATCGGCAACAGCTAATCCTAAACCATAACCCAAATTACTTTGATTGATTCCAGCAAGTTTAGAAACATTTGTAAATTTTCCTGTTGTACTGATATCGTTCCTAAATAAATAATCTCCTGCATTAGGATCGAAACTCCTGCGATGACTTGTGTCTACAATATTTTGATATGGTTGTTGCGATTCGTTTAAAATAAAACAATCCAGATCGCCATCATGATCATAATCGAAGAATGCAGTTTGTACGGTATAACCCGAAAAATCCAATCCGTATTTTACAGAACTTTCTGTAAAAGTACCATCGCCATTATTTATAAAAAGTTCATTATGTCCATTTAAACCATACGCATTATTAACTGAAGAAACATAAATATCTAATAACCCATCCCCGTTTATATCAACCATTGTAGAACCGGTACACCAGTCTGCAGTGCCCGCCACGCCTGCTTTATCGGTAATATCTTCAAACTGATAATTTCCTTTATTCAAATACAATTTATTATGTCCTTTACTATTAGCCGTAAAATAAATATCAGGTAATCCATCATTATTAATATCGCCAACAGAAACGCCACCACCATTATAATAATAGAGATAATATAAAATCCCGAACCCTTCTTTTTTCTCTAAATTATTTTCGAATTTGATATTTGTAGTTGAAGAAGGTAAACTTGTAAATACTTTATCTGGCTGATGACAGGATATAAAGAATAAAAACAAAAAACAAATAAAAGAAATTTTCGTTTTACACATACTAAACTATTATACAGTTAATAAAAATTATTTTTTGAATGAATGCAACATGATTACTTTTTATTTGCTGCTAAGAATTTTTTTGTTTCCTCCGGATAGATAGAAATAAAATGGGCACGCATAGATGCAAAAGTAGGTATACTTTGTCCCTGCAATAAAACCATTACTGATTTTGATGGCAACTCGGGCATATGGCAATCAATGCAATTTTTTATTATTTGTTTTCCAACCATCTCTTTTGCTTTGCAAAAATTATTATGTGCCTCATTATGGCAGCTCATGCAATGATGAGAAAAAGTAGTGATCTTTCCTGTTTCATTTTCATGCGGATTATGACAAGTGCCGCAAGTCATTTCGCTCATCTTAAAACATTTGCTGGCAACCATCATTCCATATTGATTTCCATGAACATCAATATTAGCAACATCTTTTGCAGTTGTATCTATTGCAAAATAGTCTGACAAATTATCTCCTGCCTGAAAACTAAATGATGGTTTTGTTTTAGCAATTTTCCCTCCATGACATACTCGGCAAGATTCTAACTGTTGTTTTCTTGTAAATAAATTTGGATTGATTATGTATTGTCCCTTTTTTTCGTTTGGATTTTTTTCATGAAAATCTACATGTTGTGCTGCGGGTCCGTGACATTTTTCACAATCCACTCCATACACAATATTTGTTTTAGAAAAGTCTTCCGGTTCAATGCCTTCATTCGATGTTTTTTGAAAATAAGTGCTGTGACATTCTAAACATCGAGAAGTAATAGGTCTTCTGAATATTACTCGATTTGAAAATCCCGGACTATTTGTCCATTGATGTAATGGCGTAAAATAAGTAAGTGGTAATTGAAATAATTTATTCTTATCCCAGTATAAAAATGTTTGTCCTCTTTTCCCTGAACCTACAGTGATATCAATAGATGCAGACATTTTTTTAACAGCATCTTTATATTCAACCTGATAAAACTGATCGTTGTGTTTTTCAACTGCGACATCAACGTTCGAACTATAAAAGAATTTGTTTTCTCCGTCTTTAGAACTGCCTTTAATATTTTTTTCGCTTGCTTTTTGAGATGTGAGATAATGTGCAGTCTGAATATGAGAGTCGTATATTTTTTGATGACATTTTGCACATGTTAAAGAACCGGCATACTCTTTAAATTTTTTATTCTCTTTTTGCTTTGAATCATTTGCCCCATTGTTAATACATTGTACAAATGCAAACATGGAAATAATAATTACACAAAAAATTATTGCTGAACGTCGAAAGTGTATTGTATTAATCATACAACAATCATTAGAAATAAGAAATCAATTGTAAAGAAAATAGAAGGGCTGAAAAAAAATTTCAGCCCTTCTATCAAAAAAAACACATTATAAAGTATTCAATAAAACTATTATTGTTTACCAACAAATAAAGCATTCACTTCAGAGGAAGAAAGAGCTTTGCTATATAATCTAAATTGGTCTAAACCGCCATCCCATGACTGTCCCCAACCCATATTAGGGATGTTACGCATTCCACCAACATCTAAACCTGTAATTTTACTAGCATCCATATTAGCTGCACCGTGAGTTCCCCAAGTTTGTTTATTAGCATTGGCAGCTCCATCAACATACAATGTCATTGTAGAAGTGGTTGCATCGTAAACAAAAGCCATGTGATGCCAGTTATTATCCTGTATACCTTTTACTGCTGTTGGTCCGAGCCATTGGAACCAATTATCATTGCCATTAACATCAATACAATCTACTTTTAAAACAGCAGAATCAGGGGTGTTTTTTGCAGCCCAATCAAATAATCCAAACATGGCAGAACCACCAGTCCAATAGCCATTGGAAGATGCTAAATGAAAAAAGAAAGCAGAATTGCCTGCAGGTGAGCCATTCCTTTTTTCCCAAAAAGAAACTGAGAAACTAGTTGCAGTAGCAACAAAATCATTAGCGCCTGCGTATTTGATAATTTTAACACCATCGCCCTGAACACCCTTTCCAGAGATACCTGTTATCTGTGCAAAAGGATTAGAAGCAGGGAAGTTAGCTCTGATACTATCAACCGCATTCATTAATGGATTTGATGTAGTTCCATCAAATGCGGCAAAGAATTTTAATGGTCCACCCGGAGGATTTGCATCCTGAGGATAAGCACCTAAAACAGGCCTATCAAGTTTTTGACAGCTGGTGATTATCATTCCCAAAACCAAAATGGTAAGGACTGATTTAAAAGCTTTATAAATATTCATGATATTTTTTTTATTTGTGAAAATAAATTTTTAACATCTTTGCCCGCTATCACACACGGGCAAAGAATATTTTATTTTAGTAATTAGGATTCTGTACTAATACACCTCCCGCCAAATTAATAGCAGGTTGAGGTATTGGATACAAAGCATTTTTTGCTTGATAACCTAAACCACCCAATGCATTTGGCGCATCGATACCATCAGTTGCAGGAGTCCATCTTACTAAGTCATAGAATCTGTAACCTTCCATTGCAAATTCCCATCTTCTTTCATTCTTAATGGCAGTTCTCATTTGCGCTTGGCTCACAAAAGCAATTGCAGGAACAACTGTACGACCGGTACCTAAATTACCACTCGCTCTGTTTCTTATTAATTCTAAGTTTTTAGCGGCTGTTGCACCATCAGCTAATTCGTTAGATGCTTCAGCTAACATTAAAATTACATCAGCATAACGTAAGATTCTATGATTGATCCAGTCTGCACCACCACTACTATTTATCTGTCCTGTAAATTGACGCATCGCAGGATCAGAATATACTTTCTTATTCCAGAAAGGTTGATCTAATGATGCTCCAGGAGCATATGCAGGAAGTGTAGCGCCATAACCGCCAAGAGCAGGACCACCATCAGATTGGCCGGAATATAAAATGGTCATTTGTTTTCTTGGATCTGTTGGATCCCATGCATCATTTAAAACTTTGGTAGGCACATTCCATCCCCAACCTAAGTTCCATGCAACACTGGCACCACCTTGTCTAACATTTTGCGAAGTACCCCATTGTGTGCTGTTATTATTAGTACCATTGGCACCAATATTACATTGCATTTCGAAGATAGATTCAGGACCGTTTTTACCGGCACCATTTAATCCATCTTTCCAAATATCTGTAAAGTTTGAAGAGAGTGAATATTGTCCGGAACTTATAACAGTGTTACAAAGCGTAACCACTTTAGCCCATTGACCTCTGAACAAATATGTCTGAGCCCACAATGTATTTGCTGCGCCACTTGTTAATCTTCCGGGATATCTGTTTGTACCACCGACAACCCAATTTAATGGTAATAATTTAGAAGCTGAATCCAAATCATTATCAATTTGTGCATACAATGCAGCAATAGATGCTTTTGGTATAATACCGGCAGCAGCATTAGTAAAGTAAAAATTAAGTAATGGAACCTGACCGTAAGCTTTTACTAATTCAAAGAATGAATATGCTCTGAAAAAATGTGCTTCACCAACATTTCTTAATGAAGCAGGGTCAGTAACTTTTAAAGAATCTGCCCAATGCAATTCTTGGTTACATAAATTAATCATTGAGTAATGATCGTTCCAATAAGTGTCGGTTGCCCAATCATCTTTTGTGTATTGAAATGTTTCAAACTCAGTATTAATTTCAGCACCATCTGTGGTGCTACTTCCTTTTTGAGCATCATCATCTCTGATACTATTGAAATCGATCCAAGGTAACGTAGAGAAACCTGCCCATCTCAAGGTATTGTATAAACCTAAACTCTGAGCTTCTAAAGCGCCCTGGTTTAAATCATTAAGCGTTGCAGTTAAAGGCTGTCTGTCAAGAAACTTACTGCAGCTTGAAATTGTTAGAAATAAGGTAGCCGCTAAAAGCAGGCTCCCGATTATTTTAATATTTTTTTTCATATAATGGTTCATTTAGAATATTATTAAAATGTTACATTCAGACCAAATGTTGTGATCATTGGTAAAGCACCACCTCCATTATCATATCCGAATGCTGTGGCATCACCACCATATTCCGGACTATAACCGTTGTTGTGTTTCCATGTCTTTAAGTTCTGAATGTTGGCAAATACTCTCAGATTTGTTATTTTACATTTTGCTAAAATTGCAGGGTCAATTGAATAACCTAATTGTAAATTTCTAATTCTGAAATAGCTACCATCTTCAATATTATAGTTAGATCCATTATAATTGATTCTATCTGCTTGGCTGATGATTGGTTCCCAATTAGAAGTACCGGCACCATGCCATCTGTTCATTTTAAATGCAGGATAGTTTACTCTTTGGAATGGAGATTCAAGAGATCCCCAAGTTCTGAAAATGCTGTTTCCATAAACACCACCAAGATCAACACCCAGAGTAAATCTTTTATAAGTAAGATTCACAGATCCACCATACATAAACTTAGGACTTGGGTTACCAATAACTGATCTGTCATCAGCTGTAATGGTTCCATCAGGACCTACAGTACCACCAGGACCGGCAATATCTTTAAATTTAAGATCACCCGGTCTGTACGCACCAACTGAAGATGCAACCGGAGAAGCTAAGATATCAGCATAAGATTGATACAAGCCTGCTACTGTATAACCAAAGAATGAACCAATTGGTTGGCCAGGCATTGTTCTACTTTCTGCACTACCATTGTTCATGAATAATCTTTGTAAGATCCCTGTTGGAAGGTCTTTTGCTAAACTAACAACTTGGTTCTTCATGAATGTGATGTTACCACCAACTGAAACAGAGAAATCTTTATTTATTTTTTGATTCCAAGTTGCAGAGAATTCTTCACCCCAGTTTTTTAAACTACCACCATTGATCAACTCATCTTTTAATCCAAGAGATCCTCTTGAAACATAGGTCATCAAATCATTGGTTATTTTATTGTAGTAGTTAATCTCAAAATGTAAACGGTTATTAAATGCATTTCCTTCAATACCCACTTCAGATGCATTTACAGTTTCCCATTTTAAATCCGGATTAGCAATGTATGTAGATTGTGCTGCACCATAAATATTTGTTCCGAACACAGCATTGATACCTGTATTTAAATTAGGATAAGCCGGATATGGAATTGGTGTTCCATCTAAATAAGATGATGTTTGATTACCCAATACACCAATTGAACCTTTCAATTTCAAATAATCAAATGCTTTTTGATTTTTCATGAAATCTTCTTTACTAATTTCCCATGCACCACCTAAAGCCCAGAATAGCTGGTTACGGTTTTGAACAGGGATCTGAGAAGATGCATCATTACGAATAGAAGCATTTAAAAAGTATTTGCTTTTGTAATTATATAAAACACGACCTAAAATAGATGCAGTTGAATATTCACTTTGAGAAGAGTTGGTATTTGTAGGATCAACTACGCCCCAAGGACCGGAAGCTACATACCAAAATCTTGGATCATTAGGTATTGGTAAACTTGCAGCATCTGTACCTTGTTTTACAGCAGTTTGTCTGTAAGCACTAGAACTATAATAAGTGGTAAACCCACCAATAGCAGTGATGCTGTGATCTCTAATCACTCTTTTGAAAGTAAGGATATAATCTTGTTGGAATTTTTTCCAATCATTCACATTTTCTGTAAATGCAGTTTGTGAAGATGACAAATATGGTGTGCTTGTCAATGGATCATAAGCATAGTATAAAGGCGTATAACGACGACTATCCTGATTGCTTACATCGCCATACCAAGTTGATCTGAAATTAAAATATTTTAAGAAATTAATATCAGCATACACACTTCCTACAAATCTGTTATTATAATCGATTGTTTTACTTGCTTCATTTTCTAAAACAAGCAATGGATTGATCACACCAGAAGATTGTAATGCGATATCCAAACCTGAATAAATACTTTTATTTCCGACTACACCAGTATAAGGATCAGCTACTGAAAATGTTTGAGGTAAAGCCGAAACCTGAGGCATTACTTTTCTTGCAGCATCTAATACCCAGCTTGCACCATAAGGATTATGTGTTCTGGTTGTATTAAAATTAGCGCCTAGTTTGATTGATTTGCTAACTTTAAATTCATCACTTAAAGAAATAATTATTTTGGATAATTCTTGTTCTTTCACAATTCCCTGATCAGAAATATAACTAACACCAAAATTCAATTTATTGTTTTCAGTGCTACCAGCGATGCTTAAACCGGTATTACTGAAATTACCCACTCTTGTTACTGCACTGATCCAATCAGTGTTGGCAGTTAATGCAGAATAATTTGGAGTAGCTATACCGTTATTGGTATTTTCTTCAGCAAACAATGTATTGAATTGAGTAGCATTTGCCATTTGGATCTTATCAACTAATTTCTTAAAGCCATATGAAGTATTAAAGTTGATAACTGTTTGACCAACTTTTGCTTTTTTAGTTGTTATTGCTATTACACCAGTGGCACCTTTTACTCCAAAAATTGCTAATGAAGAAGGATCTTTTAATATTTCTATAGATTCAATATCATTAGGATTCAGATAATCAATATTGTCATTGAAAATACCGTCAACTACATACAAAGGATGTACTTGTCCGATACTTACAGTACCACGAATACGAATATCCGGAGCAGAACCAGGGTCACCATTATTTACCACATATAAACCCGCCACTTTACTTTGTAAAGAAGCAACAGGATTTGCGTTTGGTTTATCTGCAACTTCCTTTCCGGCAATCTTAACGATAGAACCGGTAAGGTCTCTTTTATTTGCAGTACCATATCCAATAACCACCACTTGGTCTAATACTTTTTCAGATTCCTTTAAGGTGATCTTCAAATCTTTTTTACCATTAATGGCAACTTCTGTTTGAGTAAATCCAACAGAAGAAATAACTAATGTGGCATTATCGGGAGCAACAATTGTAAAATATCCATTTACATCGGCTGATGTAACAACCGTTGTTCCTTTAACTCTAACTGTTGCAGCAGGAACACCATCACCACCGGCACTTGTTACTCTACCTGTAATTTTAATATCCTGAATTAAATTATCTTTTGCAGATAAAACGATCAGGTTATTTGATAATACTTTATAAGTGAGGTTTGTTCCGGCAAAAATTGAGTTTAATACATCTGTTACCAAAGCTTTATCAACATTAACATCAACTTTTGGGTTGGTTAATGAGATAGCATCGTCGTTATAAAGAAAACGACAATTACTTTTTTTCTCGATCGAGTACAATACCTTTTTAAGTTCTACATTCGAAAGTTTAAGTGAAACTTTTGATTGAGAGAATCCTTTGGCTGAAACTTGTACAAGTGAGACTAATAGTATGGCAATTGTTAATTTCATAAGAAGCAATACTTTGAGGATGCCTGAAGTTTTTAATGCACTCCCCGTTTTAGTTTTTTTCATACTTTTATTGTCTAAGGTTAGGTAAATGTGAGAAACTTGAATTCCTTGGTCGGTATCAACAAGTTTTTCGTTTAATCCTTGGGCGGGGAATGATTAATTTCATTTCCCGTTTTTTTTGCGTCGTTAGGTTGGTTATTTTATCATATGGGTTTATTTGGTGATTGTAATAGCATTTTTATTAATAGTAAATTTGAATTTAGTTGTGTATTGTAATGCTGATAAAGCTTGTTCAACAGTTTCTGTTTCAAAAGAACCGGTTAAATGTTCTTTCTTTAAATTTTCATCCATGATATAAATCTTTACAGCATACCATTTTTCCATTTTAGAAGCAACATCTTCAAAAGCCTCGCTTCTGAATTCTAATTTATTTTCAACCCATGAAGTTTCAACAATTGTACTGTCTAAATTAAGATGTGTTAAATGCCCAATTGTTACTAACGCATCAGGAATTTCAATAAGATTTTTTACTTTTTTATTATTAGCTATTGCAGGTGCAACAATATTATCGTTAATCAAAGTCAACTTTTCATTTGGCTTCAAATAGATTTTTTCGCTTGGTCTGTTCTTTAATGTCACTTCAATCCTTCCTCTAACTAAACTGGTTTCTGTTTTCTTTTCATTAGGATAACATCTAACATTAAAAGCAGTACCTAACACTTTAATATCCATGTTAGAAGTATGAATAATAAATGGCTTTTCAGGGTTCTTGGTTACATCAAAAAAGGCTTCACCGATCAATGATACTTCTCGAAAATGATCGCCGTATTTATCAGCATCGTACGACAATTTACTTCCGGCATTTAACCATACTTTAGTACCATCGGCTAAAACCAAATAAGTTTTGGAACCATTCTTAGTAGTGATCTCGCTTGCTTTATTCGGGGCTATTTCTGCTGTATTAATACTGTTTGTATTCAAAAGAAAAATAAAAACCGCAGCGATCGATAAAACAGCAATACTGCCTGCAATTATTGATTTACGAATATTTCTTAAAATGAATCCCTTTTTATTATCGACAGAACTTATTAATTGCTCATGATCATCCTCTGTGTTTTTGGAAATCAGCCCTTCATTCTGCATTCGTAAAAAGAATTGCTTGTATTTATATTCTGAGTATTGACGATTTTCTGCAGGATGGGATTGCCAGAAATCTTCCATTATTTCCAATGAATAGGCTTCAAGAGGATGAAGTTTTAAAAGAGCTTCTAACTCTTCTAATTCGGCAAACAGTATCTCGTTCGTTAGTTTTCGAGACATTAGTTCCCAGATTCTGTCTAAATCGTTATTAACCATGGCTAAATTATAAGGACACAGAAAGATTTAAAATCTACTAAAGAGTTAAAAAATATTTTTAACAACTCATTTTATAGGTCTCGTGGAGGGGGCTTTACTTCTTTTTTTAAATCGAAATTAATGGCATTCCCAATTTTTTTAACCGCTATAGCCATTTGACTATCAATCGTTTTTACCGATATATTTAATAAATCCGCAATTTCATTATATTTTAATCCATCTTCTTTAACCAGCTTAAAAATTACCTTGCAGCGTGGAGGCAACATGGCAATAGCATTATTAATTCTGTTAATTACCTCCGAAGTAATTAACATTTGTTCTGGATTATAGGAGATGCTTGAAAGAGATAAACTCATCTCATCCAATGAAACAACTTCTCTTCTAAAATGGCGAGATAAATAATTAAAAGCTGTGTTTTTTGTACTGATATAGAGATATAACCTAAAATTATCGATGTTACTTAAATTGGCTCTGTTCTGCCAAATTTTTAAAAATACATCCGAAACAATTTCTTCTGCAAGCTCTTTACTTTTTATGATGGATTGGGCAAACTGAAACAGCTTTGGCATAAATGCCACATACAATTGCCCAAATGCATTTTGATCATCGGCAACGGCAATTCTCTTTTGTAGGTCCTTTATTTCTTCAATAGCAAGCATCAAGTCGTCAAAAAAAAATCAAGTTAGGTTAATAAAAAAAAATATTTTTCCTCTAATATTATCAGATCTGAATACAATCTAATTAATAACAAGATAAAAAGATAAGCTTTTAAGCTGCATAAATAAAAAATATTTTTATAAAAAAGCACTTTATAAAATCTTTTCTTATCAATAACAAACAAACCTTCTTGTATTAGAATCATGTTCAGTGACTGATGTTACATTGTTTCTTCATTGCAATACTATCTTTGTTTTATTAATAATTCAAATCGAAAATATTATGAAAATAATTTATTCTGGATTACTGATGTTTGTTTTGTCAACATCAGTAATTGCCTGCAACAACAATAATAACACAACAAATGATGTTGATACTTTAAGTTTATCAGTAAAAGAATTTGAGAACGGTATTGCAAAACCAGGTGTGCAAATATTAGATGTACGTTCTATGCAGGAATATCAATCTGGACATATTAAAAATGCATTGTTAGCCGACTGGACAAACACCGATGAATTTATTTACAGAACACAATCCTTAGATAAATCTAAACCTGTATATGCTTATTGTTTCAGTGGTGTAAGAAGTGCGAAAGCAGCACAGTGGTTAAAAGAAAAAGGATTTAAAGTTTATAATCTGGAAGGTGGTATTGCTGCTTGGAAAAGAGAAGGTAAATCATTGGAAGGAATTTCAAATACAAAACAAATTTCTTTGAAAGATTATCAGGCGCTAATTCCTGCCGATAAAATTGTATTGGTAGATTTTGGTGCTGCTTGGTGTCCTCCCTGTATAAAAATGGAACCGATCATTGATTCATTAGCCAAGTTGCAACCAAATAATTTTTCATTGATAAAAATTGATGGTGGCGAGCAAAATACCATTGTTCAATCATTAGGCATTACTGTTTTCCCCACTTTTATTATTTATAAAAATGGAAAAGAAGTTTGGAAAAAACAAGGCATTGTTAGTAGTGAAGAATTATCATCACAATTAAAATAATTTTTTTTCATTTGAAATAATTGAGTGACATCAGTCACTAACCATCTTGACAGTAATCATCAATTTTGTTGTCATTAAAA
>CAIQDX010000029.1 GCA_903870685.1 uncultured Chitinophagaceae bacterium
AATGGTAAAAGAAAATAAATTCATTCAATCGATGCACATGACGGGAATTTTTCTTGCATTACAAAAATTAGGAAAGCTTACAATCAAATAATTTTTCAGCTAATTTTTTTTCGATGAGAGATTTGAAATGGAAAGTGTTGGCAACAAATTATGTGTATGAAAATAAATGGCTTCATGTAAGAGCCGATAGTTGCATGTTGCCTGATGAAAGAATTATTAAACCTTATTTTGTTGTTGAAACACCCAGTTTTTGCAATATGTTCATTGTAACAAAAGATGAAAAAATTGTGATGGTGCGACAGTATCGTTATCCTGTAGATCAAATAACTTTTGAATTAGCCGGTGGAGTAATTGAAAAAGATGAAAACCCTGAAACTGCCGCCCTGCGTGAAATGCAGGAAGAAACAGGTTATACTTCCAATGAGGTTGAATACTTATTTAAAGCTGCAGCCAATCCTGCATTGATGAATGGAACTGCTTATTTTTTTCTGGCAAGGAATGCAGAAAAGATCGCATCAACAAACTTTGATGAACTCGAAGATTTAGATGTTGTAAATTTTTCTAAAGGAGAATTTTTACAAATGCTGAAAGAAAATAAATTTCAACATGGTGTTCAGTTAGGAGCGATGTATGAATCGATGATAAGATTAGGGTGGTTGAAATTTGAATAATTTTTTTCTTACAAGTTAACTTCACCAACAACAAAAACACTTCCGCAAACAAGTATCATATCCTTTTTATCTGCATTAGTTATTGCAGATTGTAATGCGATGTTTACTGTTGAAAAAGCTTCACCTTTTAAACCAAAACTTTCTGCTTTTTGTTTTAAATTTTCTTCGTTTAATGCCCTTGGAATTTGAGCTTTGGAAAAATAATAAGTTGCATGATGAGGTAATAATTCCAATACTTTTTCTACTTCTTTATCTTTCACCATTCCAATAACAATATGCAAATGTTGATAATCGGAATGTTTTAATTGTTCGGCAATTTGTTTCATGCCATCAACATTATGCGCAACATCCAAAACAATTATTGGATGTTGTTGAATAACTTCCCATCGACCATGCAAACCTGTCAAGTGTTTAACATGAGGTAATGCTTTTTGAATGATATTTTTATCAGTGTTCCATCCTTGCAAATGCAGCAGGTGTGCGGCTTCCAGAACAGTCAATAAATTTTTTGTTTGATAAATTCCCGGCAAGTCTAAATGATAAGTTGTTCTTTCGTCATTCGAAATTTCTGCAACTTCAACAATTAATTGATGATGTTCGTAATTCCAGTCAACAACATAATTTTTTTCTTGAGCAAAAATAATTGCTGCAGAAAGTTCTTTTGCTTTTTGTTCAAACACTGGTCTCGATTCATCAATGCTTTCACCAATTACAAAAGGAATATTTTTTTTGATGATACCGGCTTTTTCAAAAGCAATTTTTTCTAAACTATCACCCAACATACTCATGTGATCCCAACCAATATTTGTGATAACAGAAAATTCGGGTGTGATGATATTGGTACTGTCTAATCTTCCGCCTAATCCAACTTCAATCACAGCAATATCAACTTTGTGATGAACAAAATATTCGAATGCCATCGCAACTGTGATCTCGAAAAACGATG
>CAIQDX010000030.1 GCA_903870685.1 uncultured Chitinophagaceae bacterium
GCCCTTAAAACTATTTTATCATTGAACTTGGTAATGTTAGCCTTATGATATATCGCAATCATTAGGTAATAAAAACAATACTTTACGAAGAAAGAGGAAGCATTATAGCAACTTCCTGTTATTTACAGGAAGTTAAAATAAACTCTAACTACAGATTTTACATTCATACTATTCCTTTTCCTATTGACGACTTCTCCAAAGAATGATGAATTATTTATATAAATTGAAGAAATACGAACAATTATTTGGGCGGCACAGGGTTAATTTTATCTATCAAAATCAATCTTATGAAAGAAACCAATATAACAGACATAATAAGGGATCTCAATTCCGAAGCTTTACTACTCTATTGTTTTAGTTTGCTGATCTTTTCGGCGGGTTATTTTTTCCTTAAAAAAAACAGAAGATACTAGCGCTCGTATTGAATAAAAATTCATCATGCAAATATTAATTGCCGATTATCAGGCTATTCCCAGGATTGGATTAAAAGGCCTGCTCTTAAGTGCCTATCCTGATGCGACAATCATTGAAGCAGAATCGTTTTCAGATATCATTACAATGGCTGAAGACAATGCTCCGGATTTGATCATACTGGAATTGAACACATTTGGTTATCATATCTTTTCCGGGTTTAGTACTATTAAAAACCAATTCCCCAAAATACCCATCGTGATCTTCACTTCTCACGAATCTAATTATTATGCCATCAATCTTTTTAAATTGGGGATCTCCGGTTATTTCACGAAAGATTGCAGCACCGAAGAATTTACACAAGCACTGGATTTTGTATTAAAAAATAAAAAGAAATATATTTCAACAAGTCTTGCTAACCTTCTTGTAGATCGTATTCAGCCTTCTAATGAAAATAAATATCTGCATCTTCATTTAACCAATCAGGAATTTGAAATATTGCGATTGCTCTCCCAAGGGAAATCTTTAGCTTTTATATCAAATAAAATGGCACTTCAACTTAATGGTGTTACGCATTCTAAGTATAAAATATTCAAAACCTTGAAAATTCACAACGAGTATGAAGTTTTTAAATATGCATCATTGAATTTAGGAATGGCCTATTAAAGAAATAATGACAGCATTGTAGTCAAGGGATTTAATTTTTCTTACATTGAAGTGCCCCCTGTGAAGACGCTACCGGAAAAAAAGCAGTGACGATTAATTGCAATTTCTTGGGGATATACTTATACATTTTATAAAATATTCGTCATATATTGCTAAATATTAATTATGTAAAACAATACTTTGATTTCCGATCGTTTGATATTTGATTTAGCCAGCGTAAAAAACTTGTTTCCGGATTTTATTCTGTTAAACGAGCAACAAAATATCGTCCAAACAAGCGCAAGCTTAGCATCATTTTATACCAGTTCAGACAGCAACAAATTTGGAGAATATTTTACAATAGAAGGAAAAGAAAAAAAACTTGCCGCCTATTTCGGAAAGCTGCTTTGTTTGAAGAGTTTGTATAAAGAAAAATGGGCATTGAAAGCCCGTGTTGAATATTTAAAAGAAAGCAAGCTTATTTTATTGGCTATTGTGGAATTAAAAGCCGCAAAAGCAAGAATAAAAAACGAATTAGATTTTCATCATATCAACCATGCTATCGCTTCTCCTTTAACAGCGATACAAAGCTCACTTGACCTAATAAAGAAACATCAGCAAAAAAAGTCTGCGGAACTTTCGTTAATTACAAAACGCTATTTCGACAGTGCCTTATTTGAAATAAAAGCGATCACCGGCATCTTACATAATTCACGTGTTATAGTAGAAAACGAGGCTGCTCTTGGCCCGAAATCTGAAACCGATATTATACAATTGCTCAATAACAGCATCGAAGCAGCATTTAGCGCTTTGTATGAAAACGCGAAATACACAATTTCCTTTCACGGAAAAAAAAGATTCATTCAAACACATCAACAATTAATGAGCATACTTTTTATTAATATCATTCATGAATTAATAAAGAACGTATCCTCAAATTTTACTCTTGAAATAACTGTATTCTTTACTATCAAATCAGTTAAAATAATTTTTACAAATAATAACATTTGCATTCCTATGCAGGAAATTGACCTGTTAGAACATTCAATAAATACGAATGCCCCGGAAATATTTTCAGCAAAAGGCTTAGTTGTAACTGCTATCAAAAAAATAGCCTGCATGCATGATGCTCGAATAGAAATTAGAAAGGATCCGCCAAACAATGTATCGTTCATTTTTAAAATGGTTAATTCATAAAAATGAAACAGAAAGTTTTTCAACTGACGAACACAAACAGCACTATTCTTCTCATTGAAGATTATACATCGCTCAGACTGGCTTTAACAGAATATTTAAGCGACCAGTATACTATTATAGCTGTGGAGAACGGAATAAAAGCACTGGAGGTTTTAGAAAATACAAAAGTAGACCTGATCATTCTAGATCTAATGCTTCCTTTTCCATTAGACGGATACGCGATATTAAAGATCTTAAAAAATAACAGCAAATTAGCGATGATACCTGTTATCATAATATCTACACTAAACAATGAAAATGATATATTGACGGGTTTAGAAAATGGGGCTATCGATTTTTTGGTTAAGCCATTTAGTGAAAAGCAGCTCAAAGTAAAGATCAATAATCACCTGTTAGTTAAAAAAAATATAGTAAAAGATCTGGAAACAAATTATATTTTGAATTCGACATCTACTCATCCATGCTTCACTAACAATGAATCAGATTTTAAAACACAGTTTGATAAATTAGTAGAAGAGCTTTTACATACCGCAGAATGTACTATTCCGGCTATTGCAAAAAAGATGTCGATGAGCATTGCATCATTAGAGCGCGGTGTAAAAAGAGTGTACGGCACTACTCCCAATAAATACATCCTGGATTTTAAACTCCGAAAAGCCGAGATCATGTTACGCCAGAAAATGGGAAATGTTACAGAAGTGTCGTATGCTTTGGGGTTTAATTCGGTATCCTATTTCTGTAATTGTTTTAAGAAGAAATATAAAACCACTGCCAACGACTTATTAAAATCAAAATAATTCAGTATACATTATGGGAAAGAAAATTTTATTGGTCGAAGATGAATTCAATATTCGTCAAAATATTAAAGCATTACTCGAACTGGAAGAATTTGAGGTAATTGATGTAGTGAATGGGATAGAAGCTTTATCAGCTATTGAAACAAAACCATTCGATCTGATCATTTCAGACATTATGATGACTGCTATGAACGGAATTGAATTATTGAACCTTATAAGATCGAAAGCAGGCACAAAAACAATTCCCGTTATTTTGGTTACTGCAAAACCGCAAAGGGAAATTACTGATTTCTTGAAGGATGGCAATACATTCTATTTAGCAAAGCCTTTTAGTTTTGATCAACTGATATTTTCTGTTCAACAAGCTTTACAGTAATTCTATTCTAATTCTATTTAAACTTATTTAAAAAATGCAGGAAAGAAATACAGAAAAAATAATTGATTTAAAAAATTTGCCTGATTATATACCTGCATTAATATGGATGGCAGATACTGAAAAAAGTTGTTATTATTTTAATGAGACCTGGTTACAATTTACAGGTAGGACTTTGGAACAAGAACAAGGCGATGGTTGGGCCGAAGGCGTGCATCCCGATGATCTGGAAAATTGTTACAAAATCTATTCAACTCAATTTGATAAAAGAGAAAAATTCACTATTGAATACCGCTTAAAACGGCAGGATGGAATATATAGGTGGATCTTAGATATCGGAGTGCCTATGCACAATCATAATTCAGGTGTATTTCTTGGGTACATTGGAACCTGTTTCGATATTACTGAAAAAAGAGAATTAGAAGAATCGCTAATAAAAAGTCAATCAAAGTTTAAAAACCTTTTCAAAGAACATGATGCCATCATGATCCTGGTAGACTCGGAAACCGGTAAGATAGTGGATGCTAACGATTCGGCAGTTAAATTTTATGGATACCCTTACGAACAAATTTGTTCGCTGAACATTTCGGAAATCAATATGTCTCATAAAGAAGAGATTAACCAAGAAATGTGGAAGGCAATTAATCATAAAAAAACAGAATTCATATTTCCGCATAAGCTATCCGATAACCAGATCAGATATGTTACTGTAAATTCTTCGCCCATAGAATTCGATCAAAAAACGGTTTTGTTTTCTGTTATTCAAGACATCACTGAAAAAAAGAAAATAGAAGAGCAGTTACAAAAAGCTCATCAAAAAACAAATGCTTTAATCAATACTACCAAAGATTATATATTTAGTGTTGATACCCATTTTTCTGTAACGATAGCCAATAAAGCTTTCCTGGAATTATTGCAACCCGCAGCAAAGAATCCGCCTTTTAAAATTGGCGATAATATTTTTGAAGATGTTAATACTGATGAAGCATTTAACTGTAAATGGTTGGATTTTTATAATCGTGGATTTAAGGGAGAATCGTACTGTGTAGAAGATCATTTGTTAATGCCAGAATTAGGTTTAGATACATGGAATGAGATCACTGTAAATCCTATTTATCAAGACCAATCAATTATCGGTGCTGCTGTATTTATAAAAGACATCAGCGAAAGAAAGAATGCAGAGATTTTAGTAACCCAAGAAAAAGACAATTTTCACTCAATACTAAAAGCATTGCCTGACATCGTACTTAAAATTGATGCGGATTATACATTCACTTATGTTCATACGCAACAACCTGAAATTTTATTTTTACCGGTAAATGAAATGGTAGGTAAAAGGATCGATGAGATTTTTCCTGGCGTTTTTAGCGAAGCCGTATTTGAACAGATTAAGCAAGCACAACAAACAAACAGCTATGTAATGTGGGAATATTCGTTAGAGATCCCAAATATTGGACCAAGGTATTTTGAAGTCAGATTAGTAAAAGCGATCAACCATTCAACTTTAGCAGTAATTCGGGATATAACGGAAAATAAAAATAAGGAGAAAGAAATCATTTTAGCCAATGAACGGTTTAAGTATGCTACCAAAGCCACTTCGGATGGGATCTATGAATGGGATATTATTAATGATCAAACCTATTGGAGTGATGGCTATAAAGATCTATTCGAATATGATGTTGAAAGTAATATTGGTGACTATAGTTTTTGGTATAATAAATTAGATGCTGCTTATAAAGATACCGTTTTAAGCAGCCTTCATTCGGCAATAAATGGCAATGCAACAAATTGGGTGGAAGAATATAGATTTAAAAAAGGCAATGGCGAGTATATTGATGTAATTGACCGCGCAATTATTATTAGAGACCAAGCGGGTAAGGCCATTAAATTAGTGGGTGCATTAAGTGATATATCCTTAACAAAGAAACAGGAGCAGGAAAAAATAAAGCTCGAACAAGAAAAAATCGTTTTAAAAACTTTTGAAAAAAGTGAAAGACGATATGCGCAGTTGGTGAATTCTATACACGATATTCTGTTTACAACAGATAATACAGGCAACTGGACATTTTTAAACCATTCCTGGGAAACGATCATGGAATATACTGTTGACGAATGTTTGGGTATCCCCTTTTTTAATTATTTACATGCAGACGATGTAGAAAAGAATGCAAATTTATTTATCCCACTTATTGCTAGAAAGAAAAATTATTGCAAGCATAATATCCGGTATGTTTCTAAAACAGGAAAAGTTATTTGGATGGAAGTATTTGCTGTATTAATTATCAATGAAAATGATGAAACGATCGGCACTTCGGGTACTTTGAGAGATATTACGAAAGAAAAACGAGACGAACACTATTATAACCTATTGTCTAAAAACAGCAGCGACTTTATTTGTGTGTATAATTATGATGCTACCTTATTATTTGTATCGGATTCTATAAAAGATATATTGGGCTATGCAGTTGCTGAAGTAATTGGAATGAATATAGCTTCGATCATTCATCCTAAAGACAAACATATTGTTGAAAAAATAATGGCTGAAAGAATAGAAAGCAATTATTCAAATGATTATAAAAAAGAAATCATTGCCCGCTATAAAAGAAAAGATGGGAAATATACCTGGGTAGAATCTTCCATCTATGCCACATTTGATGAATATACATTCGATAATAGGTTGGTATCCTCTTCAAGGGTTGTTGATAAAAGAATCAAAGCAGAAAAGGCAATATTTTCAGCACTAAAACAAGAAAAGAAATTAAACGATCTAAAAACAAGATTTATCAGTACCGCTTCACATGAATTTAAAACGCCTTTAACTGTTATAAAATCAACTACTGAACTTTTTAAAAGATATATCGAAAAAGGAAAGAAAAATATTGACTTCAGCAATTCCTTTATCACCATTAATACTGAAATAGATCGTTTGACTATTTTATTGAATGATATACTGATACTGGAAAAAGTTGAATCGAATAAAATTATTTATAAACCAATACAGACAAATATTGTTGTGCTGGTTCAGATGCTGATCGCCAAATTCAAAATAAATCAAGAGGATGGCCGCTTGGTTGAATTCATCTATTCCGGCACTGAAAGACTGATTCATATTGATGCCAGTTTAATAGAGGTCATTATTTCCAATTTATTATCTAATGCGTTAAAATATTCCAAAGGAAAACCTAACCCGATCATTAGTCTGAAATTAAATCCGAAAGAAGTTATCATCTATGTGAAAGATTTTGGAATTGGTATTCCTGCATCAGATCAAGAGCAAATATTTAATAGTTTCTTCAGAGCTAGCAATGTTGATAAGATCGAAGGAACCGGTTTGGGGCTAAGCATTGTAAAAGACTTTGTAGAAATTCATAAAGGAAAAATAACATTTGATAGTATGAAAGACAATGGTACTGAATTTATGATTCAATTGCCTCGTCAATAAAAACAGCAGTAGTATTTCAGCTTTTAGGCGCAGATTTCAGCAGGATATAAAACTTGCTTATTATTTATAAGTATTTGTCGAAAAATTGATACGAATGCTGTTTATATACATCTATGTTGCATATGATTTGGACAAAAGACTAATTGAATTAATAAAACTAATGTAGCTACAATAACTACAGCATTCATTTTCTAAAATATTTTGAAGTTTTAATTTTTACAGACAATGTCGATCCTGAAACAAATACTAAAAGTATTAATCATTGAAGACAATGAGGGCGACTTAGTGCTTATAAAAGAATATTTAAACGAATCCGAAACAAGTTTCGAAACGCAAAATTGCAAAACACTTGCTACAGCATGTACTACATTGACAAGTGACTATTTTGATCTGATATTTCTGGATTTAAGTTTGCCTGATTCATTTGATAATAAATCCTGTATTAAAAGAATTCTTGCTGTTGCCAACGAAACGCCTGTCATTATTTTAACAGGATATTCCGATAAAAACTTCGCCATAGAAAGTTTGCATATGGGTGTACAGGATTATCTTATGAAGGATGAAATGTCGGAATTGTCTTTATTAAAGAGCTGCAGATACAGCATAGAAAGAAATAAGATATTACAAGACTTAAAAAACATCCAGAAACACCGCGAACATGAAATTGCAGATGCGGTAATTAAAGCATTGGAAAAAAGTAAAACGGAAGTTGGAATTGAATTGCATGATAATATCGGGCAGTTGTTAACAGGTGTAAGAATATTTGTATCATTGGCACAAGATGTTAACCACAGCAACAATAATTTAATGGAAGCCGATAAATTGTTGATGGAAACCATAAAAGAACTCAGATCACTCTCGCACACATTAACAGCACCTGATTTCAAAGAAGTATCATTAGGAAAAGTACTGCATAAATTTATTGAGCAAAACAGAGCAGCGGCCAATCTGAGCATCAATGCTGTATGGAATAATGAAGAGCTAGATATCATTTCTCAAAAATTGGCCTTAAATATTTACAGAATTATACAGGAACAATTCAACAACATCATTAAACATGCCAAAGCAAAGCAGATAGAATTGAGTTTAAAAAAATATAAGGACCAAATATTATTAGAAATAAAAGATGATGGAATTGGTTTTAACATGCCGGATATAAAAGAAGGAATTGGATTAACAAATATTAAAACCAGGGTTGCATTATTTAATGGTGTTGCTCAAATAAATGCTGTTCCGGGTAAGGGTTGTGCACTAAAATTATCTTTCATTATTGATCAATAATAATTATGAAAACCATTTCTGTTTTACTAGTTGAAGACAACGAGGCCGATATTATTTTAACCTCCGAACTGCTGCACCAACTTGAAATGAACGTAGAAATCAATTGTGTAAAAGATGGAGAACAGGCTATTCATTATATTTCGAAAATAAATGAATTTAAAAATGCGATAACGCCCGATTTGGTTATACTGGATATCAATATGCCTAAAATAGACGGCAAAGAAGTCTTGGCATTTATTAAAGATAATGAGAACACAAGATCCATTCATGTTATCATGTATACTTCTTCCACTTTAGAATCGGATAAATTATTTTGTTATTTGCATAATGTTGATCTGTATTTAAACAAAGCAGATTCCATGCTGCATTATTCCAAAATAATGGAAGTATTAAAAGACTATATTAAAGCCCATTTTAAAACATATTCGATCTATTAGTTTCACAACGTAAATGTTCCCAATGACGAGTCCAGAAACAGAAGTTTCGAATTGCGTTACTTGTTCCGAAAGCTTAATCGACAAATACATTTTTAAGTACAATGTCGATACAAAAGAATTATTAATATCGCCTGAATGGAAGCGTTCATTAGGTTACGAGCAAAATGAAATATGCAACAATTTTGATGGATTATGGCAATTACAAGATCCTGATCACCGATCAGCTTCCAAAAAAGGATTTGCTGCATTTTTAAAGAGTGAGGCTGCAAGCAGAACCATTACAAGTATATACAATTGTAAAGATGGTATGCCACGTTGGTTCGAAATTAGCGAGAAAAAAATACAATTTGGCTGTACTCACTGTACTCAACGAAGCTCGGTTATTATTAGCTATGCTACTGATATAACCGAAGCAATCAAGACTGAGTTAAAAAGACAAAATGATAAAAATATTCATGCTGCCTTAATAAACGCTACCACTGATCTAATCTTTAGTGTTGATAAGCAGTTTAATGTAACAGCCGCTAACAATTCTTTCCTGGAAAAAATTAAACTGAATGCTAAAAACAAGGCATTTATACTAGGCGATAATCTATTTTCCGATCTTACTTATTCATATAAAACAAAAACAATTTGGCTCGAGCTATTTAAAAAAGCATTCGAAGGAGAGCCTTTCACTTTTGAACAAAATGAAATAATTCCTGACCAAGATATCGACCGTTGGTATGAACACCATTTCTCTCCTGTTTTAGACAATGATAAAACAATAAAAGGAGTAGCCGTTTTTTCAAAAGATATCAGTATTAAAAAAAATGCAGATCTGGCAAGTTATAATAGCCGGGAGTTGTTTAGATCAATTTTCAAATTCAATTCCATTAAAATGCTTTTGGTTAATTCTCTAACTACTGTTATAGAAGATGCCAACGATGCTGCTGTTAAATTTTACGGGTATCCCTATTGTGATCTGTGCAAAATGAATATACTTGACTTGTTCAATATTAAATTCAGTGAATTTAAAAAAAGAATAAGTTCAAATCGTTATGAAACTAAAACGAGTAAGGGCTTTACACAATTCCTTGCAACAGGTGATCATAAAAAGGTGAAAATTAGTATTACCCTTTTAAGCGAATTGGAGCATGGCAAAATGGTCGTTAACATTTTTGAATCAGACGAGATTTAAGCAAGCATAAATTGTTGCCTGATTTAATTCATCCAAATTAGATAGAGATGGAATTAAAGAAATTAAAAAAATCCTATAAAAGAAAAGATGTGAGACTTTTTCTTTTCGCGCTTGTATTGGTTTTTATTTGCGAGTTCCTGATCATGTCCGTATTTACTTTTTTACCTGATTTAACTATCTGGGTAAGAACATTTTCTGATTCGATCTTATTATTTATTTTTTGCTTCCCGATCCTATATTTTTTTGCATTTAGACCCTATCGAAATAGTTTATACGATATAGAAGCCATCTCCAATCGAAGACTAAAAGAATTAGAAACTAATGAAGCAATCGTTAATGCAACAACAGATCTAGTATTTGCTGTGGACATTAATGGCAACTTATTGTCAGCCAATAAATCTTTTTTGAATTTTGGGAATGACGGAAAATCAATACAATCTATGCAATATGGAGAAAATATCATAGATCATCTACATCTTAGTCCGGAATTAAAAGCTATATGGCAAGACAGTTTTGATCGGGCACTAAAGGGCGAATCCTTTATTTTTGAAAATAATAGTTACCAAAAAGACAGATGGGTAGAAACCACATTCCATCCAATTAAACACGGGGAAGAAATAATTGGTGTTGCTGTGCATTCTAGAAATATTACGGAACGTAAAAAAACAGAAGAAATTTTAAAGCGTAGTGAGTTAAGGTATAAAAACGACTTTATGTTTCAACGTTCCTTGTTAGAGAGTTCTTTAGGAATAGTTGTTTTTGCTCTAGATAAAAATTATTGTTATACCACTTTTACAAAGAATCATCAAGAGGTAATTAAAAACATTTGGGGTGTAGATATTGAAATTGGCATGAATATGCTGGATATCATTTCAAATGAAGATGACCGAAAAAAGGCAAAGAACAATTTTGATGCGGCTTTAAAAGGAGCGTACTTTATTGTAACTGAAGAATATGGAGATGAAAGTTTGAACAGAAATTTTTATGAGAATTATTATAACCCAATAAAAGATGCCGATGAAGATATAGTAGGTGTTTCCGTATTTGTGATTGATATATCTACTCGAAAAAATGCAGAGATCACATTAGAAGAAAACCTAAAAATTCTTTCAACTGCACAAAATGTTGCCCATATTGGCAGTTATGTTAACGATATAAAATCCGGCAAATTTAAAAGCAATCAAATTTTTGATGATATCATCGGTATCGATGCCGGGTTTATTAAAACTTCAGAAAATTTTAGAAATAAAATTATTTCTCCGGATTTCATAAATGGCTTACGACCAATTATGGAAACAGCTGCGATAACGAAAACCAAATACAATGCAAAGTATAAGATCGTACGATTCAATGATAAAGAAGAACGTTGGGTAAATGTTTCGGGGAAATTTGTTTACGATGAAAATGATCGGCCCGTTCAGTTTATTGCAGCCATGCAGGATATTACAGAATTTGAAAATTTATTGAAAAAGCACGAAATCATTCTTGAAAGTATATCGGATTACTTTTACTCATTAGATAAAAATTTGAATATTGTTTATTGTAACGATGCTTTAACCGATGTATATAAGCATCGGGAAGGTGAAAAATCTTTTATTAACAAAGGAATTTTCGAATTATTACCTGAATATAAAAACACGGTCTTTGAAGAAAATTTATTGACCGCGATCAAAACAAATACAGCACAGCATTTCGAGATCTATAATGCTAAAACAAATAACTGGTTCGAACATTATTTTTATCCGCACGAAAATGGCTGCAGTGTAATGTTCCGGTTTATAAATGATAAAGTGCTTGCTAAAGAAAAATTACTGAAAGCCAATCAACAACTAAGAACCAGGACAGAAGAATTATCTAATAGCAATACAGAATTAGAAAGATTTGCTTATGTTGCTTCACACGACTTACAAGAGCCTTTAAGAATGGTAAAGAATTTTTTACAACTATTAGAACGCAATTATAAAAATGCGGTTGATGCTAAGGGTAAACAATATATTCATTATGCGGTTGATGGGGCAGAAAGAATGCAGGGATTGATCAGGGACCTTTTACAATACAGCCGTGTAGGTTCAGGAACATTAGAAATCTCTGAAGTAGACATGAACGAAGTTATGAGCGATGTAATACAATTATTTAAAAATGATTTTTCTAATGACAGCGCCAAAATTATTATAGACAAACTACCGGTAATTCATGCCGGCAAATCGCCTATGACGCAACTGATGCAAAACTTGATTGGAAATGCTTTAAAATATCGAAACAATGATTTGGCTATCATACACATATCCTCAGAAGACACAGAAAATGAATGGATATTTTCAGTACAAGATAATGGCATAGGAATTGAACCACAATATTTCGAAAAGATATTTGTTATTTTTCAGCGTTTACATAATAAAGACGAATATAGCGGAACCGGAATTGGTCTATCCATTTCCAAAAAAATTGTTGAAAGATATAAGGGAAAGATCTGGGTTGAATCAGCTTTAAATAAAGGATCAACATTTAAGTTCAGTATATCAAAAAAATAAATGCTGTATCATAGAAAGCAGAAAGACCTCAGCGATGAGGTCTTTCTGTTTATTATTAGAAGGGGGGTTATTGCATAGACAAAGTTAAAATCATCAACGAATATAAATTATCAATATATCTGCAACTTATTTTAATTTTTCTACACAAGAACCCTACCTTATTGTTGGGGTTAATATATACTGATAGGTTAAAGATTTATTAGGCTAATCCCTCTGTCTTGACGCTGCTCCAATCGTTTTAAATCCGAAGTGAGCTATTCGGATAATAAATTACATTTTAGGAAGATTACATCCTATCGGGGTATTCCAAGTGGGCTAAACACTAGATTAAAAGCGGGAAGGGATGTCAAAAAAAGACAACGTTAAAAAAATGATTTGAAAGACTGCCCGCTAGCTTTTAATATAAAAAGCTTCCATACAAAACCACGTAGCTCATTTTCGGAAGTGAAAAATATATCATCTTCCTCCATTAAAGATTTTGGATTGATGTCATATAATTCAAGTAATAGAGGACGGAGTTCAGGTTTAATTATGTCTTTGATCTCATCAAGACATAACTTAAACATCCAAATGAATTGATTACTATTTGTGAAAATCATAGAATATTATTGTCTTACAGATAAATCATCTGCAATCGAAAGCTTAACTTTTGAGCAGAATTTAAAAGAACAGGAAAGGCAATCAGAAAATCAAAAACAAAAAGAAGAAAGAAATCACAACATTCAACTTGCCATTACCGCCATTGCTATATTAAGTGGAATTATATTATTTCTTTTGTTGAGTAGAAGTATTATTGTAAGTCATAAAGTAGTTGAGTTTTTAAATGTAGTGGTTTTATTGGTTGTGTTTGAATTCATCAATCTACTTATTCATCCTTATTTAGAAAAAATTACCAATCATTCTCCTGCACTCATGTTATTAGCATTGGTTGTAATTGCTACATTAATTGTGCCTTTACATCACCGCTTAGAAAAATGGACAACCAAAAAATTGGTAGAAAAAAATAAGGCCATTCGTTTGGCGAATGCCAAGAAAACTATTGCGGAGTTGGAACAACCAAATACATAATTTTTATACAAATAAGTAGGATAATAGAATTGTCTCATAAATCGACCGTTTAATTTGGAAAACTATTTGGAACCTTATTATTCCAAAACGAAAATCAACAGACCAATCTTCTTACAGTTCCTGCA
>CAIQDX010000031.1 GCA_903870685.1 uncultured Chitinophagaceae bacterium
GTTCCATATGTTTTCAATTGCTGATAAGTGATCCAAAAAAAACCTTGATTTCCCCAGCCCGTTCCCCAACTATTCATCACTTCAAAAGCACCACCTAATTTCTTATTATCATATCCAACAATGCAAAGTGCATGGTTTCCTTTGATAGAATCATTCGGAGGAATATTCCAAACGCCATCAGTTCCAATATTGAATAAACTTTTCCAACAAGTGATACTAAAGATCACCGGTTTCTTTTCGGTTAAACATTTTTTGATTTTGTTTATATCAGTATCTCGGATATGTCCGAACATATCATTTAAAGATGAATAGGCTTTGATAGAAAAATTTTTTGCTTTTGTATCAGCTGCATTATTTATCGAAGGAACACAGTCGGGAATATTTTCTGATAGTAATAAATCTCCTTTGTTCGATAATATTTTCAAAGCAGGTTCTATTTTTGCTCCCATTTCACATGTATTATCTGCAGGATTTTTTACATAGAAATACAAATAGTTTGGTGAGAAGGAAAATGTTTTGATCAAATTTTTATCAGTGATATTATGCTGGATACAGTAACTAATAGTTCGTGCTGCATAGCCTGTGCTCCAAGCAACACAAGTTCCATAATTGCCCTGAAATCCGGGTACCGGTGCATAATCTTTAAGCGAAAAAGAGTCAGGCAAATTCTCAATATCTCTGGTGATTCGTCTTACTGATTTAGGGATATTGTTGAATTCTGTTTCACTTGTATTATCGCCTGAATAAAAATAATTATTGTTTTGCGCTTTGGAAATACTTAACAGGAAACAACATAAAATCATTAAAAAAATAGGTAGAACTTTTTTATTTACAGAAACCATAAGCGTGTTTATAATTTAGTAAACAAAATATTTTTTTTAAGATTTTTGCTTTTACAGCAACCTAAACAAATAACATTTGGTAAAAGATAATTGCATCACTAACAAAATAGAGTTTTTAAACTAGCTATGCAATTTTATTAGGAATATTTTATAATTATTCCAATATATTATTGCTAACAATCCAAAGCGTTAAAAGTTTAAGTAAAATTCAATTCTTTTTATGTTCTATTATTAATCTTTCATGAAACTTGATTTTCCTTTTGATAACTGTTATTTTATACGATTTGAAGTTTGAATTTATTTTTAGTAATAATCCTGAATTATCTTATTGCAAACTTATAAACTGACATAAGTCATGTTTTTCGAATTGCTTAATCAATACATTAGTTTCGAAATTTAAAACACCGATCACCGAAATTTTTTTCAATTGTCTTTATTGAACAATAACAGACACTCAATGTAATTACCTCAACTTATTTTTTTATGAAAATGCAAAGTCCATTTGGTACAAGGCGAGCAGAGTACCATGTAATCAGTTCCTCAAATTCATCAGAACCTAATCCATTAAGTAATGATGAACTTAATATGTTCGAAACATTCGACACAGTGTATCGATCGCTTTGTGCAACCTTGTACAATTTTGCAACATTATCCGGGCATCCTGGTGGTTCTATTTCTTCCGGCAGATTTGTATCGGCACTTTTATATGATGGAATGAATTATGATGTATCAACTCATGATAGAATGGATGCTGACGTCCTTTCTTATTCCGCAGGTCATAAAGCACTTGGATTATATGCACATTGGGCTTTACGAAATGAAATTATTAGAATTGGTGCTAAAGATTATTTACCAAAAGATATTAATCAACAATTAAGATTGGAGGACTTACTTGGCTTCAGAAGAAATCCTGTTACAAACACACCACTCTTTAAAAAATTCAAATCAAAAGCACTAGACGGTCATCCAACTCCTGCAACTCCATTTATAAAACTTTCAACCGGTGCATCCGGTATTGGCGTTGCTTCATCTATTGGTCTTGCTTATGGTGCCGCTGATTTTTATGGGGAAAATGCACCCATCATTCACATGGTAGAAGGCGAAGGCGGATTAACACCCGGTCGTGTTAGTGAAGCAATGGCATCAGCAGGTACAGCTTCTTTGAAAAATGTGATCATGCATATCGATTGGAACAATGCATCTATTGATTCAAATAATGTTTGCAGAGAAGATGGAAAGCCCGGCGAATATGTTCAATGGAATCCTGCCGAACTTGCTTACTTCCATGATTGGAATGTGATTTTTGTTGAGGATGGAAAAGATTTTCAAAGCATCATTGCTGCACAAAGAAAAGTTGCAACCATAAAAAATGATCAGCCAACAGCAATTGTTTATAGAACTATCAAAGGATGGAACTATGGAATTGAAGGAAAAAATTCTCATGGTGCCGGACATAATCTTTGCAGTGCCGGATATTTTAATGCATTAAAACCTTTACTTGATCTTACTGGAAAAAGTATGGAACTCTGTAATGGTGTTCAGGAATGTGGTGGTGGAAAAAATTTGGTAATGGTAGAAGAATGTTTCTGGGATGCATTGTTAATTATCAGAGATTTTTTCGAATCAAATAGAGATATTACAAATGCATTAGCAAAACGTCTTGTTGCATCATGCGATCGCTTAAATATTTTGGGAAGACATAAAAGAAACGATGCACCCGATGTTACGAAAATTTATTTCGAAGCATCAAACAATAATCAAATTCCTGCATCATTACAATTAGAAAATAATATTTCTACAACCTTGCGTGGTGAGCTTGGAAAAGTTCTCCAACATTATAATAAATTAAGTAACGGAGCCATACTAACTTCTGCGGCCGACTTACTTGGTTCAACAAGTGTAAATACCATCAGTAAAGATTTTGCAGATGGATTTTTTAATGCAAATTCAAATCCATTAGCAAGAACATTATCTGTTGGTGGAATTTGTGAAGATGCAATGAGTGGTGTTGCTTCGGGCCTTTCTGCATTTGGTCAGCACATTGGAGTTTGTTCATCTTATGGTGCATTCATGGCACCGTTAGGACATATTTCTGCTCGTCTTCATGCAATAGGAGAACAATCAAAAAAAGCATTATCCGATAAAAAATATAATCCATTCTTTTTGGTGTGTGCGCACACCGGAATTAAAACAGGAGAAGATGGACCAACACATGCAGATCCGCAACCATTACAATTGATTCAGGAAAATTTTCCCGATGGAACAATGATCTCATTAACGCCATGGGATCCGCAAGATATTTGGTATTTAGTTTCTGCTGCACTAAGTAAAAGACCTGCAGTTATTTGCCCGTTTGTAACAAGACCGAATGAAAAAATATTAGACAGAAAAGCATTAGGACTTGCGCCAGCATCTGATTCTGCAAAAGGAGTTTATTTACTTCGTAAACCTTCAACAAAAAATCCGCAAGGAACAATTGTATTACAGGGAAGCGAAGTTGCTTATGTTTTTGTAACTGATACTTTGCCAATGTTGCTTGAAAAAAATATTGATGTAGCAGTGTATTATGTTGCAAGTGCAGAGTTGTTTAATTCATTATCTAAAAAAGAACAGGAAGAAATCTTTCCTGAAAAATTGCAGCATGAAGCAATGGCAATAACAGGGTTTACACTTTCAACAATGTACCGTTGGATACAATCTGAATATGGTCGTGCACATTCTATTTATCCATTTAAGAAAGGACATTTTCTTGGAAGCGGAAAAGCAGAGAGTGTAATATTAGAAGCTTGTTTAGATGGCGAAAGTCAGTTTAATGCAATACTCAATTATACAAAAGGACTTAAAAAAGATAAGAAAGCTTTTGAAAAAGTTTACGAAGACGCAGCTCATTAATAAATTAATTCTTAAAAAATTTTATGATACGCATCGCAGATAAAATAAAAAAACTAGGAACTGAAACCGCATTTGCAGTTTCAGCAGAAGCAGCGGCATTTGCAGCTAAAGGAAATAAAGTCTATCCTTTTCATATTGGTGATATGAATTTTTCAACACCATCAACAGTTGTGAATGGAACGATAAAAGCAATTCATGATGGAAAGACAGGTTATTGTCCAACTGCCGGTATTCCTCAACTTCGCGAAGCCATTGCTGATGATATCAATGCAGCAAGAGGAACAAATTATACAATAGAAAATGTTGCAGTGCAACCGGGAGGTAAGCCAACTATTGGAAAATTTATTTTGGCTTTATTAAATCCCGGTGATGAAGCATTGTATCCCAATCCGGGTTATCCAATTTATGAATCACAGATAGAATTTAACGGCGCTGTTGCAGTGCCATACACATTTACTGAAGGAAAAAATAATTTTGTTTTCGAAATCGAATCAATCAAAGAAAAGATAACACCAAGAACAAAAGTTATTATTTTAAATGATCTTCAAAATCCATCCGGTGCTGAATTTTCAAGGAAAGATCTGGAAGAATTAGCAGCTGTAGCGATAGAACATGATTTGATCGTATTGAGTGATGAAGCTTATTTTGATATTCGTTATGAAGGGAAAAGTTTATCGATTGCATCAATTCCCGGAATGAAAGAAAGAACAGTGATCCTGTATTCTTTTTCTAAAAGATTTGCAATGACAGGATGGAGATTGGGTGCAACCATTGCTCCAAAAGAAATCATTGATGTTGTTGCAAAATTGAATGTGAATGATGAATCCTGCTCCAATCATTTCATACAATATGGTGCAATTGAAGGATTGCGTGGAGATCAAACAGAAGTAAATAAAATACTTTCTGTTTTAAAAGAAAGGAGAGATGCCGGTGTGAAAATTCTTAATTCTATTTCTGGAATTAATTGTTTTAATCCTAATGCTACTTTTTATCTTTTTCCAAATGTGACAGAGTTGATGAAAAATAAAGGTTGTGATGATTACGAAGAATTCAGAAAAGAAATATTGTATAATACCGGTGTTTCTTTTTGTACAAGAATTCATTTTGGAAGACCATTGCCGGGCGAAAAAAATTATTATATCCGCATTGCTTATTCTGGTATCAATCTAAATGAATTGACTGAAGGACTGAATAAATTTAAAGAGTATATTAATTTATCTAGCGATAAACAATTTGTAAATGAAGCCAGCTTGGCTTATCACAATTAGTTTGAAAAAAATTATTAGAAAATGCATGGCTGTAAAATAATCTACAGCCATGCATTTCTATTTATGCAAGCACCAGTTTTTCATTCAATGGTTTAATTGTATCAATAGCATAATTTATTTCTTTGTTACAAGTGTTCCATAAATAATATCCACCCGAAAGATTAGATACTTTATCAAAACCATTTTGTTTTAAAATCCGTTGTGCCAGATAACCTCTTAATCCTGCTTCACAATAAATATAAATTTGTTTGTTCTTATCAATTTCATTTAATCGGTTTCTTATTTCATCAACAGGAATATTAATAGCAGTTTCAATATTACCTTTCGAAAATTCTGCAGCGGTTCTAACATCAAGCAATACATCGTCAGCGGTTATTTTATTCATTTCATTCCAGTAAAAAACATTCAATCTTTTCAATAAAATATTTTCTGCAACAAAACCCACCATATTAATTGGATCTTTTGCAGATGAGTATGGTGGCGCATAAGCATGTTCAAATTCGATCAGTTCATAAATAGTACTGTTTCTTTTGATGGCCGATGATAGAATATCAATTCGTTTATCAACACCATCAAACCCTGCAATTTGTGCGCTGTACAATCTTCCATCTTCAGGCGAAAAAGCAATTTGAATACTCATTTGTTTTGCACCGGGATAATAACCTGCATGCGATCCATTATGCGTTGTTGAAACAATATGTTTAATGTTTGCTGTTGTTAAATGTTTCGATGCAGTACCCGCCGTTGCAACTGTCATGTTAAACACTTTTACGATTGCTGTATTTATAGCACCATTATATTTTTGAACATTACCGAGAACAATATTATTGGCACAAATTCTTCCTTGTTTGTTTGCAGGTCCGGCTAAATAAGTGATCATCGATTGTTCTGTGATGGGGTTTTTAAATTCAATAGCATCACCAACAGCATAAATATTTTCGTTGGATGTTTGTAAAAATTCATTCACCCAAATTCCTTTGGCATCACCAATCTTTAATCCTGCCGAAACAGCCAATCTTGTATCGGGTTTTACACCAATGGAAAGTATCACAACATCGGCATCCAGCACATCGCCGGTTTTTAAATGAACTTTTAATTGTTCATCTTCTTTTGTAAAACTTGTTACTGCCGAGCTTAAACGAAGATCAACAGCTTTCGAACGGATATGTTGTTGCACAATAGCTGCAATAGGAAAATCAACAGGCGCTAAAATTTGATTGCCCATTTCAACAATGGTAACTTGTAAGCCAAGTCCGTGCAAACTTTCAGCCATTTCTAATCCAATAAATCCGGCACCAATTACAACTGCTTTTTTTACATTCTTTCTTTCAACATAACTTTTTATATAATCGGTATCTGCAACATTACGCAATGTAAAAATTCCTTCGTTTGTTATGCCGGGTAATGGTGGACGAATAGGTTCAGCCCCGGGCGATAAAACTAATTTATCATAACTCTCTTCATAAACATCTCCTGTAGTTTGATTCTTTGCAGTGATTGTTTTTTTATCGGTATTAATCGAAATCACTTCCGTCATCACTCTTACATCAATATTAAATCTTTGATTAAACGACGATGCAGTTTGAACAAATAATTTATTTCGGTCTTTAATAACATTACCAATATAATAAGGCAAACCACAATTGGCATAAGAAATATATTCTCCTTTTTCGAAAATAATAATTTCGGCATGTTCATCCATTCTTCTTAATCTCGCAGCGGTACTGGCACCTCCGGCAACTGCACCAACAATAATGTATTTCATTCTTAAATAATTTTCTTACCGCAAAGTTGTTGCAGTAAAATCTTTTTTATTGTGACAACAATCACTTATTAAAATTTGTATTTTTTTTGTTGACGTGCTGTTATATTGCTATGAAACTTTACCGGCGTCGCACTCTTGTACGTTTGGAACTTTGCTGAACAAATAAAAAAATACGAGAGTATTTTAATTGCTGAATGCAATGAAGCAAATAAGCCAACTTACGCAGTTTTTTTCTTAATTATTTTTTGTAGAAATTATTTGAGACTAACGGGCAGGGCTTTGTGCAGTTGGGGATTTTCCAATTGTCCGCCCGGTACCGAAGCTGAATTTATAATTAAAATTTGAAGTTGCGTACAACTGCGTGGAAATGTTTGTCCAGCCGGAACAAATGCCGATAGTGATAAAATGTTGAAGCTAAGATTGTCTAGCCCCCAATTTTGCTAAACACCATGTTACCAGCAGTGTTGTTGTCCTGTCAGTTAGATTTTTTTCTGTATTTGCCAATAGTGTCCAAACGGATCTTTAAACATTCCTTGTCTGTAACCATAATCGTGGTCAGTCGTAGGATTAATTTCTGTTGCTCCAGCCTGAATAGCTTTATTCATTACTTCCTCTACGTTAGGAACAAACAATCCGATAACCGATGTTACTCCTTTAGCACTTATTGGCTCTAGAGCATCACGCATTGCTTCATGCACATGAAAAATTGCCCCGTTAATTTCTAATTCAGCAACGTGAATGCTCCCATCATCGTTGCGAAGGCAAAAATTTTCAGTCGTTCCGAAATTCTTGTAAAAATCAATTTCAATTGTTCCCTTGGGAATATGTAGTTCTGGAGCAAACTGTGTTATATCTTCTGTCTTTGTCATAATTTTTTTTATAAAATTCAGCAATGGACTGTCAACGTCTCAGCATTGGCGTTGTGGCGAAATTCCGTGATCCGTCAGACGAGAACTGTTGCTGATTAAAGATACAAAAGTCGATGATTTCTTCTATCGCTAAATTTATAACGTCAAGCTGGAACAATAGCTGATTTATTGCTGCTGCTGGGTACCAGCATTCCGTCAGCCGACATAATGCCAATGCAATGTTGTGCGCAGTATTTTCACTTCCGCTTATAGACAAACTCTTGATTTTTGATGTTTTTACCAAACGGCAATCCATTGATGATTGGAATGCTTATTGTATCAAGATGTAGGTCATTGTCACAGTCAAAAGCTATTTTTAAGGAAAGCCCGTTAATTTGATTTGTATTTTTTACATTACTCAACGACGAAAATAAATATTCATTGGATTCTTTAGTGAATTTATCCTCCGAACTTGTAGTAGCCATATAAATGTTTGGTATAAACGGACTACATTTTTCGGAAGGTAAACTTCCTTTAATTCGGATTGAATATTTATCTGAACTGTTATAGCAGTAGAATAAAGTTCCAAAATACGTTGAATCTTGAATCTCATTTTTATATGCTACAAATATGTTTATTCGAGAAACCGGAATGAATCCAAATAATATTTTTGCATCGCCTTCAAGTATTAATTTATTGTCATAGTCATATAACTGAATTTGTTCTTCAGCACCACAACAACCAGAAAGTATTGTTTTATAGGTATCGTCATTTAGTGTTATTTCATCACAATCCTTTTGAATTGTGAATTCTATTTTATCGGGTTTGTCAAGAGGTCGAATTTCTATTTTTATGTTTCTGTGTTGACCTTCGTTATTTGTAGCAGCCTCAGTTGTTGTAACATATTTCGCCACAAAGTGCTTTAGGTTACTGTTTGGGTGAGGCGAAATGTAAAGTATTTTATAGGCGGTTTCGATAGTTTTATAAGAGTAACCGTTTGAAGTAGAGTCAGAACTCAGAAAGGATGACGTGGTGGAATCTGAATAAATAATTTTTTCAAACTTTTTATTTGTTGTGTCTAAAGAGGTTTTCTTGCCTTGTGAATCATCATGGCAAGAAGCCAGCAAAATTGATATAACTATAAATAAGTAGGGTTTCATAATATTGCGCACAACACAAATATATATGCTATTAGCTGTAGGTTATAATAATTTTTTACCATTGATAATCAACAAAGTAGTGTTATACATTTTGTATAAACGTTAGTATAATCCACCAAGTAAAATTTTTATCTGCTGCCATGAAAACAGAATGTTGAAGTGAGTGACACAACCGGCGATGCCATAAAAAAATATCGCCGGTACAATAAAAAAATCCTACACTCATTTTTTGAATGCAAGATTTTTTTATGAAGAACAATTTTATTTTAATTTATTTTCCAAACTGCTCCATCCACCGCCGTTATATGCTTCAATGCCGGCTTGTTTTAATGCTGTAACAGCCATACTGCTTCTGCCACCGCTTAAACAAACAGCAATAACAGGCTTCTTTTTTTGTTTAATAGTTGCAATTTTTTGTGTAATAGTTGGCAACGGAATGTTGATAGAATTTTTTATATGCCCCGAACGAAATTCATCCGGATTCCTTACATCAATAATGATGGCACCGTTGGCATACAATTCTTTTAAGTATGCTGCTTTTTTACTTCCGCCAAATAATAGATCTAATAATCCCATGGTGATAATGTTTAGAAGCAAATATTCAAAATCCAAATAGAAATAAATGGTGATAAATGTTACACTGAAATTATTTTTCGTTAACAGTTTGTTTTAGTTCTATCGAATTACGATGTAACGAAACAATTTCTCTTTGCTCTAATTTTTTTAATAACCGAGAAATAACTTCTCTCGAGGAATTTAATTCGTCTGCAATTTGTTGATGCGACAATAGTATGGTACTAGTTTGATTTACTTCGGCATGGCGCTGTAAATAAAATAATAAACGTTCATCCATATTTCTGAAAGCAACATGATCGATCAACACCAACAATTCTTCGAAACGGTTGCGGTATGTTTCTAAAACAAAATAATACCAGCTTTTATATTTAGCCATCCACTCGTCCATTAACTGAATCGGGATCATCAATACAGTTGTGGGTTCCATGGTCTTTGCCATTACTTTACTGGCTTCCATTTTTGAAGCACAAACTAATGAAATGGCACATGCTTCGCCGGGTTGTAAATAGTACATTAAAAATTCATTGCCTTCCTCGTTCTCTCTGAAAATTTTTATCATGCCTTCTAAAACAAGCATGGTACTTTTAACATATTGTCCGGTGCGCATTAAAATTTCTCCGGCCGGAATTTCTTTAATAGTTCCTTGCTTTTCTAATTGATCTAACAATGCAGGTTCTAATTGCGAAAACAATTTATGGATTGGTTGAATCATGATTGCAAAAGTAGTCTTAGTAGTTTATAAATTAAAAGACCTCACAACAGTTTGAAACTGAATTGAGGTCTTTGTTTGGTGTTTCAATTAATTTAATAAACTATTTTTTGCATGTTTTAATTCCCAACACTGTATATAAAGGACAAAAATTTATGATACTTGTTAAAAGAAAAACAGCACCAACTACTAACAATACAATGCCTACTGTGCCGGTAACAGGTTCTGTTTTTGTAAAATAAAGTCCTGCAATAACAAGAGCAATTATTATTCTAATGGCTCTGTCTAAAATACCCATGTTCTTTTTCATTTGGTTATGTTTTGGTAATTAATAATTTAATTAAGAAATATAAAACTATTTTTTATAA
>CAIQDX010000032.1 GCA_903870685.1 uncultured Chitinophagaceae bacterium
TATATATTAATTATAGTTTATTATATTTGCATGTAATAATCAACCAGGAATTTACCAGGTCGAAACTTGGTTTTATTCCTGCTGTTTCTTTTCATACTTAAAACAACATCCTTATGGCAAGTCTAAAAGGTAATATTGCATTTACAGGTAGTTTGGGAAATCTATCTGCTTATAGTCGCAAAGATTTAAATAATATTATTCTCAGAACCAAAGGTGGTGCTTCGGGTAAAGTAATTAAGACAGCCCCCGAATTTGTAAATACCCGACGAGTAATGTCTGAATTTGGTGGTTGTAGTACTGCCGGTAAACATATTAAATTGGCTATGACGGGTGTTACGCATTTAGATCATCGCTTATTTCAAAGCAGATTGAATGCGGTATGCAGCTGCATTCAAAAATTAGATACAATAAGTGTTTGGGGTCAAAGAAGCATTTTGATCTCCCAATACAGAAATCTTCTCCAAGGGTTTAATCTGGAAATGGGAACTTTGTTCGATTCAATTGTAAAACACCCTCTGGATTACAATATTAACCGGATTGATCAATCGGCATTTGTCAACATTCCTCCCTTATACCCCAATATCGGTTTATATGTTCCGGGCAAATTTTCTTTCTTCCGTTTGATTGCTGTTTTGGGTATTGTTCCTGATATGAAGTATAATGCGAAACTTAAAAAATACCAGCCCTTAAATCCGGATATTCAATTGCGCCGTGTTCAAAAAATGACAGATTGGTTTGGTGTTGCTACAATTTGTGAGGAACAAACCATTGATATGCAAATTGACGGAGAAACAAATATGACTGATAATGATAGTTTAATCTTATCAATAGGCATTGAATTTGGAATACCACTTACTGCTTCTTTAATTCAAACTGTAAACTATGCAGGTGCGGCTAAAATTTTAGCATTGGCTTGATGTATACCGCAATGACAATTTTTATATGTCAGTTACTAAGGATAATTTTGAATTTACATTGCTTGTTAAATCCTCACAAAATAAAACTGAGTTAAACAGCTTAGATTTAACTGCAAACCCCTACTTTTGCAGCCCCAATTCTGTTTTGGCAGAATCGTCTGTTCGAGAAAAGAATGGATGTCCACTGGGAAAAACCAATTATTAAATTAAAAACAGGTAAATGAACAATTACGAATTGATGTTGATTTTTACACCTGTGCTTTCTGAAGATGACTTTAAAGCTGCTCAGAAAAAGTATTCCGACTTCATCACTGAACACAGCGGAATTATTGTGCACAGCAATCCTTGGGGATTAAAATCATTAGCTTACCCTATCCAGAAAAAAACCACAGGTATTTACTGGGTATTGGAATTTACAGCTACTGCTGATTTCAACGAAAAATTGAAAATTCAGTTATTGCGTGACGAGAGTGTTATGCGTCACATGATCACCAAACTCGATAAATACGCCGTCGAGTATAACTACACAAAAAGAAATGGCGGTTTTAAAATAACTCAAAAAGCGGAGGCATAAGATGGCAAAGAATGAAATAAAATACCTGACCGCCATTAAACAAGAAAAGCCAAAGAAAAAATTCTGTCGCTTTAGAAAATATGGCATTAAATACGTTGATTATAAAGACATCGATTTTTTAAAGAAATTCATTAACGAACAAGGTAAAATGTTACCTCGCCGTTTAAGCGGAAACTCTTTAAAGTATCAACGCAAAGTAAGCGATGCCGTTAAAAAAGCACGCCAAATGGCATTGTTACCTTATGTAACAGATTTAATGAAATAGAATTTAATTAGTAACCTTCCCTAATCCCGATTGCATCGGGAGACAGTTTAAACAACTGGGCTCTTGGGAACTAAACCAAATAATCATGCAAGTAATTTTAATTAAAGATGTAGATCATCTTGGCGGTGCAAACGAAATAGCAAATGTAAAAAACGGTTATGCCCGTAACTTTCTTATTCCAGGCAAATTAGCCATTGAAGCTAGTCCTTCTAACTTAAAACAATTGGAAGAAAAGCTGAAAGTAAAAGCTAAGAAAGAAGCTACCATGTTGGCAGAGATCAACAAAGTAATTGAAGTATTGAAATCTTCACCTGTTAAGCTTTCGGCTAAAACCGGAACCAGCGGAAAGATATTCGGAAGTGTTACTTCATTACAGATCACACGTGCTATCCGTGACCAGAAAGGTTATGATATCGATCGCCGTCGCATCAACATCGTAGATGAAGTAAAAGAATTGGGTACTTATAAAGCTTCTATAGATTTTGGAAATGGAAACACTACCGAAATTGAATTTGAAGTAGTAGCTGAATCGTAAGCTTTTATTCTCGAAATAATTAAAAGTCTGTAGCAATTTTGTTACAGACTTTTTTTATGTATTGTTTTCTGTTTTTCTCTGCTTGGTTTATCTGCGTTGGTTTTGATGGAATTGAAGCTCAATAAAAAAAGTTTGGAAAATAAATAAAAAAACTATCTTCGTAAGTCCAATGACCAGTTCTTCCATATCTCTAGAAGGTTTTCACGTAAATGCTTCAGGGTTTTTGGTTACTGTTTTTATCATTGGTCTATTATTTATTTAATTAATTAAAGACATGAACATTTACGTTGGAAATTTAAACTGGAACATGACCAGTGAAGACCTGCAAGAATTATTTGCTCCTTATGGCGAAGTAACTTCTGCTAAAATCGTTACCGACAAATTCAACAACAACCGTAGCAAAGGTTTTGGTTTTGTTGAAATGGCTGATGATGAAGCTGCACGTACTGCAATCAGTGCATTACATGACACTGACATCCAAGAACGCAAAATTGTTGTGAATGAATCAACTCCTCGTCCTGAAGGTGAAAGAAGAGAAGGCGGCGGCGGATTCAAGAAACGCAGCTTTGGCGGCGGTGGCGGAAGTCGCGGCGGCGGTGGTGGATATGGCGGTGGTGGTGGTCGCAGCAGTGGCGGCGGTGGCGGTTACAACCGTGATCGTGGTAACAGCAGCGGTGGCGGTGGTGGATACAACAGGTATTAATCACAGAAATTCCATTAAAACATTTTAATCCCGCAAAGTTTGCGGGATTTTTTTTGTCTTTACGTCGATGAATTATGTTTTGCCGTACAAGAGTGCGACGCAACTGAAGCTGACAATTGTATTTCAGCCAAGTACATAATAATTTCTTTAATTAATCTTTGTTAGAAATAGTAAACATTATTTTTGCGGCGAAAACTTTTTATCATGTCGAAAGTAAAAATTGGTTTGGTACAAATGAGTTGTGTTGCTGATAAAAAAAGTAACCTGACTAAAACCATAGAAAAAATTAATGAAGCTGCTGCAAAAGGTGCGCAGATCATTTGTTTGCAGGAATTGTTTACATCACTTTATTTCTGTGATGTGGAAGATCATGATAATTTTTTATTGGCCGAAGCTATCCCGGGTGCAACAACAGATACATTAAGTAAAGTTGCCATAGAAAATAATGTGGTAATTATTGCATCGCTGTTTGAAAAACGTTCGCAGGGATTATACCACAACACAACCGCTGTGATTGATGCTGATGGAAAATATTTAGGCAAGTACCGTAAGATGCATATTCCTGATGATCCGGGTTTTTATGAAAAATTTTATTTCACACCGGGTGATTTGGGTTATAAAGTTTTTGAAACAAAATATGCAAAGTTGGGTGTGTTAATTTGCTGGGATCAATGGTATCCGGAAGCAGCA
>CAIQDX010000033.1 GCA_903870685.1 uncultured Chitinophagaceae bacterium
AGCAAAGCGACAATTTTTAAAATAATTACAGCACTTCTGTTAATATTTATAATACTACCATCGTCTATGACAGGTTATATTTTTGGTCAAGAATATATTTCTGATAAAGATTATACTTGTTGCAAAGACAACAAATTAATTGTTTATCATTATTATAAACGACATTTTTTTGGAGTATTTATAAATTCTGGATATAAAACAGACACTAGTAAAATAGTAATGAAAGAAGGCTGCAATGTTCAATGTAATGATTAAGTTATTTATAAATGATTTTCACAAAAGACGATTTAGTTAGAATAAAAAGTAGTTTTTACTATGCCATTGACAGCTTGAGAATTAGATTCACTAGTGATTGACGGCTTAAATATAATAATAGAAAGTTCTGTAGGATATGTAATAAAAAAGTTAGAGAGAAGTAGAATCCCCCAACCCCATAAAAGGGAGTAGAACCCCAGCCCCCGAAGGGAATTAAAACCTAACCCCGAGGGGGGTATGGGAGTAATGATAAAACCTCCGATGTTTATAAAACATCGGAGGTTTTTATTGATGATTTTTTTTTAAATGGCCTGTGTTTTTCCGTGTCATCTGTGGCAATAAAAAATTATTCAACTTTCAATCCCCAATCTCTTCCTTTTAAAATAGCAGGAACACCATCAGTTATCCATTTAGCAGGTTTATCGCCTTTTAATAACCAATCGAAAAATTGTTGTTCACGAACAGAGATATCTTTTCTGTTTCTTCTTTCTACCAGATTATGTGCTTCGCCATTATAATTCAATAACCATACGGGTTTATTCAATCGGCGCATGTCGGTAAAGAATTCAATTCCCTGATACCAAGGCACTGCGCCATCTGCATCATTACTCATAATTACCAAAGGTGTTTTTACTTTTGGTAAATGAAATAAAGGTGAGTTTTCGATATACAGATCTTTTTTCTCCCAGGGTGTTCCACCAATACGGCTTTGTGTATGTTCGTACTGAAACTGCCTGTTCAAGCCACTTTCCCAACGTATACCGCCATAAGCACTAAACATATTTACAACAGGTGCACCTGCCCAAGCTGCTGCAAATAAATTGGTTTGCGTAATTAAAATCGCTGTTTGATAACCGCCCCAACTTTGTCCTTGCAAACCCAACTTAGTGCTATCAATAAATCCTTTTTTAATTAAGGCTCTTGTTCCGCTAACGATATGATCGTATGCATTTTTACCCGGGTGACCATTTGTATACCAGATATCAGGAACAAATACAACATAACCTCTGCTTACAAAAAATGAAATATTTAAACGCGATGGTGTTGGTGACGGTGGTAAATAATTAAACAAAGTATTGTTATTGCGTTCGTAGAAATAAACGATCATCGGATATTTTTTTGTTGCATCAAAATTCTCCGGTTTATATAAAATGCCTTCTGTTTCTTTTCCCGTATACGCTTTCCATTTAAATAATTCTGCGGTTCCCCAAGTGTAATTATTTTGTTGTGGATTGATATGTGATAATTGAAGGGTTGATTGATTGTTCATCACAAACATATCAGGTGAATGCTGATAGGTTTCTTTTGTGAATGCAAATGTTGATTCATTCTTTGCTTTGATGATGCTATTGATATTTGCCTGCACAGTTTGAATAGCTGCATCAAACTTTTTTAATTTCAGATCATAAGTTGTGATAGCAGTTGATTTATCATTTTCATTATACAATTTGAAAACTAATTTCTGATCGGGCGAAATATATTTTTCTTCTGCATCAACATTTACATAACGATATTGATTCTTGTTTTTTCTTCCATTGGTTAAATTAAGGGAAGGACTTTTTCCTTCGGGATCTACCATCCATACATCGTATCTGTCGTAAATAAAAACTGCTTTATCATCTTTCAACCATTTTATAATTCCATATGCGTTAGGATCATCAGGCATATCAAATTCTTCATCATACAATTTATAGGGAATATCTTTTGCAACAGCATTCAATTGTTTTGTTGAATTATCGTACACCAAATATTTTTTTTGCTTCTCGTTGTACAGCAACAAATATTTTCCGGTGTAAGAGGCAACAGTATTACCTCTAAAATCTTTTGTGATTAAACTTGTTGAACCGTTTAAAGGGTCGACGGAATACACTTCATTTAAAGTATAACCCTGCCATTGACGTTCAACTCTTTTGCCATAATCTGATAAACTATAAAAAACATTTCCATCACCTTCCAATGTTTGCATTACTCTTTCTAGTTTTTCATTACCGAGTTGAATGATCTCGTTCTTATCGAAATCAAATCTTGCAACAAAATTTCTTTTCAATTCTCTGTCAAGATTATACAATTGAACCGTCATCAGATCATCATCTTTATAATTCCATACATCAACATTCACTCTTTCAAAATCAGGAAGCGTTGTATCTTTTGGTGGCAGGATAGGAGCTGTTCCGAAAAATAAATTCTTGCCTGATTTACTAAAGTTGATCGTTGCAAACTCAGCAACAGTCCAGTTCTTAGGCAAACCCTTTGTATTTCTATAGGCAATTAATTTAGCAGAATCTGAACCCGGTTTATAATAATATAATTTATAAAATTTTTGCAAAGCCTTTGTGCTGCTGTCTCTTTCAGCAACGAATGCTAATTGATTTCCCTCTTCATCAAACACAAAAGATTTTGCATCATTCAAGCCTTTTAATAAAGTATCAGTTTTGCTTTTGAAAACATCATATTTTATAATAGAAGCTTTAGAAAGGGTATCGTTATTTTTCTTTGTTGTTTTAATAACAATATTATTTCCTGTTTTACTCACAGCATAATCATTCACTAATTTGAATGATTGTTTTTGATGCGTTTGAAGATTCAGAATAGTTAATTCTGTTCCTTCGTCAATCGTTTCATCAGGTGTTTTTGTTGCAGGTTTAATTTCTTTTTTATTTTGCAAAACAGCTATTCCTTTTGTTTGTACTTCCAATAATTTATTTCTTAAACTATCGGCCACTTTCGATAAACTATCAACAATAGTTTGTACATTTTTTATTTTAGTTAGAGAATCTAACTCTGCTTTTGGTTTAGTATCAGGAATATTTTTTTCGGATAGATAAGCAACAAAGTAGGATGATTTTTCGGGAAGTTTAAAGTTTTTAATTCTTGCAACTCTTTCAACTTTTAATGATTTGATCTCGATGATCGCCAAACTATCTTTTGGTAATTCATCGGCTTTCTTTTTTTGGATCTTTGCATTTCTTGTTTGAGCAACTGTTGGTTTTATTTTACAAATAACAAATTGATTGTCTTCAGTAATTTTTGCAGCATAGCCTCTTTCAATTTCAACTAATTTCTTTCCGTCGCTTTGTTGAATAATTAAAGAGCCGTCGCCCTCCTGCGGATTGATTGCATAGACAACAAACTTTCCATCATTACTGATTAATTTTTCTCCGATGCTTTGCCATGCATCATAAACAGAATGATCCAATGGTTTTTTTTGAGCAAATGTTGTTAGTGTAATAAATAGCAATAAAGTAAGAAGCAGATGTTTCATTTGAACGGTGTTTTAGGGGCATGAAGATAAATAATATGCGTTCTCCTACATCCTATCGAAAAAAAATAGCATTTTGTTTAAGCCATAACATTTTTGATATGCAGATTATTTTTTTCAAAAAGAGATTGAAATCTTTTACAGAGTCATTTACATTTTATGTGACAAATGCGGAGAGATTTGATTCACAAGAAAATTTTCTTTGCTTACTACTTGAGGTGCTATGAAAATAAAATCAAATAAACCTCGATTCTTTTGTTTCCGGTATCATTTGCAGTATTACTCCAAAAGCCTTATCTGTATTGGATTCTGTGCAAACCGGTAAAATAGACTACGCTCATATTTCATAAATCACTACAAAATTTTCACAATAAGTCTTAATAAGGCACAGAGGGTTAAGTCGTCACTTTGTAAAGGAATTTATTACGAGTTATCCATGAAAAAACTGTTTTTGATATCACCCCTATCAGCGACTATCCTAAAGAAAAGAAAGACTGGAAATGTTACAAATTCAGTAAGATTCAATAATAGTTTTTTTGACACAAAACCCGTATTTGGTGTGCGTGATGGAGTTTTTACCTATGAAAAACTTATTTTATGAAAAGCAAGATCATTTTAGCTGTGCTTTCAATTTTAGCATCAACTATCGCAAAGTCTCAGTTCTATGTTGCAAATAAAG
>CAIQDX010000034.1 GCA_903870685.1 uncultured Chitinophagaceae bacterium
AGAAGGTCCCAAGGGTTCGGCTGTTCGCCGATTAAAGTGGCACGTGAACTGGGTTCAGAACGTCGCAAGACAGTTCGGTCCCTATCTGTGGTGGGCGCTAGTAAATTGAGTGGACATGACCTTAGTACGAGAGGACCGGGTCGTACGTGCCGCTGGTGTATCTGTTGTTCCGCCAGGAGCAATGCAGAGTAGCTACGCACGGCAAGGATAAACGCTGAAAGCATCTAAGCGTGAAACCTTCCACAAGATGAGTTTACTTTTAAGGGTTGTCAAAGACTATGACGTTGATAGGCTACAGATGTACAGCTAGTAATAGCACAGTCGAGTAGTACTAATTACCCGTAAGCTTTATTTTTTATTCTTGTAATTTTTCAAGCTTCCCAATATGTAACTTATTTAAGTTGTTTTTCAACTTATGAATGATTTATGGTGGTTTTGCCGAGGGTGTTCACCTCTTCCCATTCCGAACAGAGAAGTTAAGTCCCTCATGGCCGATGGTACTTGGGCCTTGTCCCTGGGAGAGTAGGTAGCTGCCGTATTTTTTAAACCCAATCAGATTTATTTCTGGTTGGGTTTTTTGTTTTATGGAGCTTTTGTTTTAGCTTCCTTCCCTAACTAACGAATGCTTATTACTTCTATAGCCATATTAGTAAACCCTACTGCAGGAAAAGGTAAATCCAGCCGTTTAGCGATATGGCTTGAAAAACAATTACTCAATAAAAATATACCATCCACTATTTTTAGAAATCAATGGCCATCATCATTTCAGGAGTTTTCGGATATATGGCTTATTGGTGGCGATGGTACAATCAATTACTTTATTAATCATTATCCCGAATGCAAATTACCTATTGCACTTTTTAAAGGAGGTACCGGAGATGACTTTGCCTGGAAATTATACGGTGATATTTCTAATGATGAACAGCTTGAGCTTGTTTTAAATGCAAGTCCCAAATTTGTAGATGCAGGGAAGTTCAATGATACCCTTTTTATTAATTGTTTAGGTGTTGGTTTTGATGGAGAAATTTTGCAATCTATGAAGACCATCCGTTTTATCGGTGGACATTTTGGTTACTTATTGGCAGTAATTATAAAATTATTCTTCTTTAAGGATCGTTCTTTTAAAATTATATGCAATGAGGAGCAATGGAATGAAAAATTTTTATTATTGATGATCAATAATTCCTCGAGAGCAGGTGGCGGTTTCTTTGTTGCGCCAAACGCAGAAGTTAATGATGGAAAATTAGATATGGTTCTTTGCAAAAAGTTATCTGTTTTGAAAAGATTAAAATATTTACCTATTATAGAAAAAGGAAAACATCTTCATTTGCCGTTTGTTGTTCATAGGTTAGGAAAAATATTCACAATTGCTTGTAATACTGAAACTGCTGTACAAGTAGATGGCGAATTGCATTTCGCAAAAGAATTAAAAGTTGAAGTATTACCCAATCAATTTTTATTCAGGTATTAGGATTCTACATTGATTCGGATAAGAATAACAGCCTACTAGTAAAGGCAGAAAAAATAAAATGCTAACTTTCTGTATCATTAGAAAATAATGATGTCCTTAATCAACAAATAAAACAACCATGCCATTACTAACGCAACAACAAATAGCAGCGGGTAAATTAGCTGCCGATAGTTTGCATTCGAAACTCAATCAAATTTATCAACACGATCTATTGGTGTTTGGTCATCACGATAGTTTAGCGTATGGCAGGAGTAATGGCGGCTGGCGTGCTGCATCACCCACAAATAACAATGCACTTAATTTATCAATCGATAAAACTGATATCAGCATTGCATTAGATAATAACGATGCAGCCGGTTTATTTGGTTGGGATCTGATTGGATTAGAAGATATTCCAAATGCAGCAAGCATCGATCTCACAAAGTCAACTGCAAAGCTTCGAAATAATATCCCTGTAAAAGATGTGATTGCATGGATAAAAAAAGTTCATAATAGCGGTGGCATCAACACTGTTTGCTGGCACATGAAAAATCCTTCTACCGGTGACGATTATAATGATGTTAGTAATCCAAATACAATTAATGAAGTAATAACTGCCAGTACAAATGCAAATAAAACATTTACAAATTGGTTAAGTAAAGCAGTAAATTTTTTCAGCAGTTTGATTGATGATAACGGAAACCCTATTCCGGTTATCTTTCGTCCGTTTCATGAAGTAACTAATTTTTCTGCATTCTTTTGGTGGAATCAAATTGATCATACAAATTCTACAGTATCCGATTATAAACAACTTTGGGAAAATACTATCACTTATTTAAATGATAAAGGAATTGAAAATTTAGTGAATGCATTTTGCATCAACGATTTTTTTATTGATGGCAATACCGGAAGAACATTTGATAAAATAAGAGAGATGATTCCTGATACAAGCTTGTTTGATATTATTTGTTTTGATGGATATCAACGATTAAATACACAACAACAAAATAATAATCATCCTCATTGTCAAACTTGTCAAATCGCTGACAGTAATTTTGATACAAATAATTTTGTTCAAAGAATGAGATTGCAGTTGGATGAAATAAATCAATTGGCCATTGAGTTGTATAAAATTCCTGCCATTGGTGAAATTGGTGCTGATTATTTTTTTGATAATACATCTTGGTGGTGCGGTACGTTACAACAAATAATTGCTGATAAAAATATTGCTTACCTGATGACATGGAGAAATCCACCCTATCAGGAAGGTGATCTTTCATCATATTATAGTGCTTATTATAATCCGAATGGAAAAGATATAAGTGATGTCAATACAGATTTTGTGAATGACTTCATTCAATTTTATAACGATAATGCCTGCACCAACAGCCGTGTTTTGTTTTTAAATGAAATGAATAGCACATTTGGTTAGTCTCGAATTTTTATGACGACAATCATATTCTTTTACCTGCAGAAGAATATTTTTGTATTCGTAGCAAACTATTTGGATTGTTAGTAATGCTGCGTTTAATTTGCACGAATTTTATGTTGAAACAACTCGCTGTTATATTTCTTCTGACTGCATTTGCAGTGCAAACCTTTGATAAGGCTGTAGTTGTTTTTAATTATTACAGCAATACAGCAGCTTTCGCAAAAAACTGCGAAAACAAAGCCAGGCCTATGTTGCATTGCAATGGTCGCTGCCAGATGATGAAGAAATTAAAGCAGGAAGAAAATAAAGACAAACAAAATCCTGAACGCAGAAACGAAAATAAAAATGAAGTTTTATATTTTTCAAAGAAT
>CAIQDX010000035.1 GCA_903870685.1 uncultured Chitinophagaceae bacterium
AACCCTTTCCTCTCTAAATTTTACGAAAACCCGCAGCAGTACGCATTTCCATTGGAATTGTTTTTTATGGCGGAACGTTATAAGCAATTGAAAGATATGCTGCAGACAAAAGATATGTTTCAAAGTGTAACCGTTTCGGATTATCTGTTTACCAAATGTTTATTGTTTGCAAAAGTAAATTTGCCGGAAGAAGAATTTAGATTGTACCAAAAATTATTCGACATCATGAATCAACAATTATTGTTTCCTGATGTTTTAATTTATTTACATGCGCCTGTTGCGAAATTGCAGAATAATATTAAAAAAAGAAATAGATCTTACGAGCAAAACATTAAGGACGAATATTTGTTTCACATTCAGGAAACATATACCAGCTATATTAAACAACACAATATCAAAACTATTTTTATTGATGCAAGCAATGCCGATTTTTTAGGAAACGAAAAACATTTACAAGTTGTATTGGATGCATTGGATAAAGATTACGAACAGGGTCAACATTATTTCACGTTGCCCTGATATTTAAAATAAAAGAATGACAGACGATCAACAACGCCTCGATCCATTTGCAGCAGTTAGAATTATTGAATACAGAAATCTGATGTTAGGAAGATTCTTATTCATCATGGGTTTGCGCATGATGGGCACATTGGTTGGTTGGTGGATCTACGAATTAACCAATGCACCTTTTGCCATTGGTATCATTGGTTTATCCGAAGTTATTCCGGCTGTTTCATTGGCATTATATGCCGGTCATATTATCGACATCAGCGAAAAAAGAAAAATCTTATTAATTGGTGCAGGCGCATATTTAATTTGCGCAGGGTTATTATTTTTTCTTTCATCAGCAACAATTTCTTCTCAACTCGACAATCATTACATCGCTGTGTTTATTTACATCATTATTTTTTTTACAGGTGTGTTTCGTGCATTTACCGGGCCAACCATGCATTCCATCATCGGATTAATTGTTCCAAGAAATATTTTACAAAATGCAACAACATGGAGTCAGGGTTCTTGGCTTTCTGCTTCAGTAATTGGTCATGCTGCCGGTGGTGTTTTAATTGCGGCATTAGGTATTCATCATACTTTATTGGTCATTAATTTTTTAGTGTTGGGTGGATTATTTTTTATGTTTCAAATAAAACCAAAACTTTCATTAAATGAACCGGGCGAAAAGAAAACCTGGGAAAGTGTAAAAGAAGGTTTGCGTTTTGTTTGGAATACAAAAGAAGTATTAGGTGCATTGTTACTTGATCTGTTTGCGGTATTATTTGGTGGCGCCGTTGCAATGATTCCTGTTTATGCAAAAGATATTTTAAAAGTAGGTGCCGAAGGTTTTGGTTGGCTGAATGCCGCAGCCGACATAGGTTCTATCATTATCATCATTTTGCTTACACTCCATCCATTACGGAAACAACAAGGAAAAAAATTAATGTTTGCCATTGCAGGTTTTGGTATTTGTATCATCACATTTGCCATTTCAAAATCGTTCTGGATCTCTTTTGCAGCATTACTAATTAGCGGTGTGTTAGACGGAATAAGTGTTGTTATTCGCGGCACCATTTTACAATTAAATACACCAAATAATATGCGTGGCCGAGTGATGAGTGTAAACAGCATGTTCATTAATTCGAGCAACGAATTGGGTCAGTTCGAGAGTGGTGTTGCAGCAAAATTAATGGGCGTCATTCCTTCGGTGGTGTTTGGCGGCAGCATGACTTTATTAATTGTTATTGCCACTTGGTTTAAAGCACCAAAACTTAAAAATATGGAGTATTAATTTTTTGTAACAAGCTTTTGTATTTCATGGCATCGCCTGTTGCGTCGCACACTTCAAGGTTTTGTTTTTAATTCAACAGTAATATCATTTTAATTTTCAGGAATTGGCAATCCATGCAATTTTAAAAAAGAAAGTTTATCCCAATAACCTCTTTGAAATTTTATTTTGTCATTTATAACTTGAAAGAAACCGCAGCCTCTTAATCCTAGAGGATCTTTCCATTCTAAAATTGCCCATTCACCATCTTCAAAAATATTTTCAATAATGCAAATCATTTTTGCTTGTGCGAATTCTTGTTCAAACATTTTTTGAATGGCATTTTTACCTTCTACAATTGGATTAGCAACCTGATGGTTAATTGCATCGTCATCATACAATTCCATTAAATCGTTGATCGCTATTTTATTAAAAGCATCAACCCATTTTTGAACTATTTCTTTCGGACTCATTTATATTAGTTTGTGATATAAAATTATATTCCCAACACTTCTTTCAATTTTACATAACCGGTTTTACTTACAGGTAATTTTGTTCCTGTACTTAATAAAACTAAATGACTTTCTTTTTCATGCGGATCGATGCGGGTAATAAGTTGCGCATTGATAATATACGAACGATGCACACGAATAAATTGTTGCTGCTGTAAACTGTCCTCGAAAAACTGCATGGTTTTCTTTTTTAAAAAAACACCATCGGCAGTATGAATTTTTACATAATCATCTGCTGCTGCAACATATTGGATTTGTGTAACCGGAATTATTTTTATTTTACCGCCATCCTTTACCACAACACGGTTTGATTGCACCGTTGATTGCGATGCAGTTTCAATTAATTCCTTTGTGTTTGTTGTTGCATTATTTTTTTGTTGAACAAATTTCTGCATGGCTTTATCGAAACGTTCTTTCGAAAAAGGTTTCAATAAATAATCTACGGCATGAGTTTCAAATGCTTTGATGGCATATTCTTCAAATGCAGTGGTGAAGATGATTTGCGGCGGATTATCAATTAACTCCAGCATTTCAAAACCATTGATCTTCGGCATTTGAATATCTAAAAAAATAAGATCTGGTTGGTGTTGCTGAATGGCTTTCACACCTTCAAATCCATCATTACATTCCTGCATCAATTCAATATTGGGATATGATTGCAAATATTCTTTCACCATCATTCTTGCCAAAGGTTCATCGTCAATAATTATACATTTCATATTGCCTGAGGAATAATAATTGTTGTAATAAAATAATTATTTTCTGTTTTTGTTTGCAGCAGATCTTGCCTTGCAAACAATAAAAATAATCTTCGTTTAATTGATGCTAGTCCAAAACCCGTTCCCTGCAAGGGTTGTACGGTTTCGGCATCAAATGGGTTTTGTACTGTTACTTCCAACTCGTCGTTTATTTTTTTTGCTGTGATGGAAATAATCACTTCTCCAATCGTATCGTACAAACCAAATTTAATGGCATTCTCCACCACTGGTTGCAAGATCAGTGATGGTAATTCCATTTGCTGAATATTTTCTTCAACATCAATCACTGTTTGCAAACGATGACCAAATCTTACTTTTTCAATATCCAAATACAATTCCAGATATTGTAATTCTTCTTCCAAACTATTTTTATGTTGATCATCTTTTTTTAATGTGCCCCGCAAAAAATCTGATAATTGCTGAATCATGTGTCTTGCTTTATCCGGCTGTGTTGCAGTTAAAGCACTGATTGAATTTAAACTGTTGAATAAAAAATGTGGTTGCAATTGTTGGCGCAGTTTAAACAACTCAGCATCTTTTGCCAATTGCTGAATTTCTTTTTGTTGTTCTTCGTTTTTTTGTTGATCTTTTTGCGTATGCCATAACAAACTTATCGTTGACATGCAACCGATCATTAAAAATGCAAAACCAAAACGTATGGTTGATGATTGATGCAAAGTAGAAATATAGTGTTCGTCGTTTTTAAAAATGGCCCAGAGAATTAATCTTACAGCAAGAAGCCAGCAACAACTTAATACAAAGCTTACCGCTATGATGTACCAATACTTTTCTTGTTTTGGCAAATAATATTTCATGTTGTTGAAGATCAGAAAACAAGAGGCACCTAATAAAATATTACTGATATAACTATCGGCAATTGCTTCGGTTTCTGTAACGCCAAACTTTAATAAAACATTCCATTGAATAAAGATCCAAAGCAAACTCCATCCAATAAAAATTGGAATATATCTTGCATTATTTTTTTTTGTTGCAGGCAATAGGTCAGTTTAATTTTATAAATTGAAGTGTGCTTTCTTCTAATAATTTTGTTGCTTTTAAACGTGTATTTCGAATAAAAATTTCAGGACTTACTTCTTCATTTATTTTCGAATACATTTCTGCACCATCCACTAAATGATCCAATTTATGAATTTCCGAAACATCAATGAATTTCCAACAAATTGGTTTGTTTAATTTATTCAAAAAATTATCTTCTTCATGTTCACCCAATAATCTTGCTTTATAAAAAGCATGCAAATTATCTTCTGCGTAAATTAATCTTAATTGTTCATCAAACTGAGGTGTATGAAAACCTTTATCGCAAATGATCTGATAAACAATTTTTGCAAGATACCAGTTCATAGTGTAGTTATTTTGGTTGTGAAAAAAAATTGATTCTAATAACTTCTTATTTCAATTCCGCCAAACACGGCAGATCCTTTCAGCACAAGAATTTTATCGGCATTCATTGTTGATGCATTATAATTTCTTTTGTCCTCAACACCATGAAATACGCCGTCAATCTCGTTTTGCAGCACCCAGTTTGATGGTATTACTATTTTTGCGCCACCAAATACAGCTTCAATTCTAATTACAACTTTACCATTAATATCTGCTTGCGTTAAATCAATTTCGGCACCGCCAAAAACACATGATATTGAACCACCTTGAAAATTTTTAGAAAGCACTGTTCTTTTTACACCACTGAAAACAGAACTTATTTTAAATGAATCGCCGTTATCGGTAAAATAATTTTGCGAACTGCTGTTTGCTGAATCATTGTGCCATTTTTCTTTCCAATCGTTACTAATATTATTGGCAGTATCTCTCCATCTTCTTCTCGGACGAATTATAAATAATACTCCAATAAATATTATGAACAACGGCCAGAAATAAGGTTCTAAACTAAATTCAAAAATATATCTGTCGAATAAAAAGAAACCGCCGATGGCCATTAAAACTATCCATCCACTGTTTTGAAAATTATGTTTGAAACCTGAATAAACTCCAATAAGAATTAATATCATTGGCCAAGTAAATAACCAATGCGGAACCGGGAAATCCAAATTGCGTAATAACAAAGCAGCACCAACGCCAACTAATATTAAACCGCCGATGATCCTTCCGTTTTCTCTGTGATTATTGTTTTCCATGTTTTTAATTTTATGATGTAAAACTATTTTACCAAAATAATTTACACAAGAGCAATTAGGTCATTAAAATAAAATGAGCGGTAAAATGCGGTAAACTGTAGGTAAATTTTTTTATGATTGCCGAATAATGTTCTGAACGTACAAGTGAGCAGTTCTTTCACTGAAAGAACTGAGACAACAGGCGATGCCATTAAATACAATAGCCGGCTACATTATTTTATAATTGTTACTGACCCACTGATAATGGCTCTGCCATTTTTTGGATTGATGAGATAATAATAAGTGCCAATTGGCAAAGGCTTTCCATTGAAAGTGCCATCCCATGGTTGATTATAATTAATTGACTTAAAAATTAGATGACCGCTTCTGTCGAATATTTGCACTTCACAATTTGGATAACTGTCTAAATATTTTATTAACCATGTATCGTTAATTCCATCACCATTTGGAGTAAATGCATTTGGAACAACCGGACTCAATAATACTTTTACAAAAACAGTATCGCTCACTGCACAATTTCCTTTTCCCGTTAATGTGAGTTTATAAGTGATATCGTTTAAAGGTGTAGTAACAGGATAGGCATTATTTACACTATCTAAATATAAATCAGGCGTCCAATTAAATGTTGGATTGACAGCATAAAAAACCGACTTCAATTGTAGACTGCCACCTTGTAAAACAAAAACATTGTGTTTTAAATTAAGATGCGGATACGGATCTACTATGACAGATTTAATTGCTGTATCGCTCACGCAACCTTTTGCATCGTAAATAAATAAACTGATATTAAATGTTCCTGAATCAGAAAATTGTCTGAAAGGATTTTGCACCGTAGTTAAATTATTTTGAGATAAATTCCAGTACCAGAATTTTATTGAATCGGTATAATTGGTTGTGGCATCGAAAAAATAAATTGTATCACCCAAACATGCTTCGGCAGATTGAATAGAAAAGTTTGCTTTTGGTTGCGGATAAATTGTTGTGAGTGTTTTTTGAAGCGAATCGATGCAACCATCTTTCGATGTTAATTTTAATTTTATGTTGTATGCTCCTAATGAACTGAATTTATGTGTTGGACTTGGAATCAAGGCTGGAGTTGGATCTGCGGCATCGCCAAAGTTCCAAAAATAATTAAGCAATGATGCATCGGCAATGGTAGATGAATCAGTAAACTGTCCTCTTCCATCGGGCAAACAAATAATTGGTAATCCAAAATTTGGTTTAGGTAAATAATGTACATTAATAATTTGAATGTTGGGTTTACTTATACATCCACTATCAGTTTCTACAATTAAATTAGCCGTATAAATATTTGCTGATGAATATTTTTTTAAAAATGGAATATTATTATGAATGATAGAATCAGTTATTCCATCTCCAAAATTCCAATGACGATTTATTATGTTACTGTAATTAGCAATGGAGGAATCAGTAAATATGATATTATTTTTTTCGCATAACGGCGAACTCACACCCCATTTTGAAACAGGTGATGGCCAAACAATTTGATTTTGTATTGCTGAATCACTGCAACCAATTGCTGTTGTGTAAACATATTTTATTGGATAAGTTCCTGCAGCAATTGATCTTGGAGAAAATATCCCTGTTAAAGTATCAACGCTTTTTCCGTAATAAGCAAAACTTCCCGGTACATTACCAATTTCTTTTGCTTGTGTAATTTGTCTTGCTGTGGTATCATTACAAATTCCGGGCAATATATCAAATGCAACTTTCGGACTTTGATGAAGTGTAATGATAGTCGTTAATGAATCGGCGCAAACAGAAGCATTTCCTGAACGTGCAATCATTTTTACTGTATACTTTTTTGTTGCCGGACTTGTAAATGAAGGATATAAATTTTTATAAACTTTACCAGAATCAGGATTATCATCAACACTATCAATCAAGGGTGTCCAGTAAGTTTCTGTTTTAGTTACATTTCCAAAATCAACAGTAGAAAAGTTTTGTAACTGTACAAATCTATTGCTGCAAAGTTTTAATGAATCGAGTACAACATAAGCTGCATGGGGCTTTGCGCCGTTTACAGTAAAATTGCTTGTTAAACTATCGACACATCCATCTTGAGAAGTAACTATCTCCTGAACTTTATAATGACTTGATAAATTATAATGAATAGATGGATTTTGTTGTGTTGATGTTAATGGTGATGGATATTTATTTAAGGGAACAGTTGGTGATGCCGTTGATGCATCAAAATTCCATTGCCATGATTTTAGTTGCGAACCATCGGCCATTTTAGTTGAGTCGGTAAATAAAGCAGATGCATCATTCAAACAAACTTCGGGTAAAATAAGTCCAACTGTTGGTAATGGATGAATCGTAATTGTTTTAGTTGTTGTATCGCTCTTACAACCCATGCTTGATTGCACTGCAAGTTTTACAGGATAATTTCCCCATGGTGAATAAATTTCAGTAAAAGAATTTTTATCAGAAATATTTTTTACATCACCATTTCCCATTATCCAATACCAATTAACAAGCGAATCTAAATTTGCTTTCGAGCTATCGTAAAATGTTACTGCATTTTTTTCGCACCGAATATTTGAAAAACCAAAATTGGCAACAGGTAATTTATTTACGATCAAAGTATCCTTTTGAATGATTGAAGAAGCTGTTGTGGTACACGAATTTGAATCTGTGATTCCTGTAACTGTATAAATTGAATTGGAGAAAGTTGTACTTACTACAGGTGATGCTACAAAAAAAGTATCGTATTGTATGATATGAGGAATGACCCAATCATTTGTTCCAAAATTGTATGTCAAACTCCATGGTGATGTTCCGGTTAATTTATAATTTATATTTTTTGTGCCGCCATAACAAACGGTATCGAGTGATTTTATAAAACTGATTGTTGGCAAAGGATGAATAGTAACATCAACACTATCGGTTGACATTGCGCATCCTGGGATAGTTGCAGTTACAAAATATTTACCGGAATCAATTAATGCAGCATTATGAATAACAGGATTATAAATAGTACTTGTAAAACCATTTGGTCCCTGCCATTGATAAGTAACGCCGTTTACGTAAGTTGATGACAATTGTATATCTGAAGCAAAACAAGTTGTTGCAGATAAAATAAATGGGGATAATTGTACTTTACTATAATTAGAAAAATATCCAAGCCTTGCTCCTGTTAATGAACCTCCATTTAAAAAACCTAAATGAAAAAGCCCTGAACTATTAGTAACTAAAGTTGCAATTCCTGAAGGAACCAAAGCATCAATATTAAAAAGATTAGTAACATCTATTCTCGCTGCTTTCCAAGCTCCATTAGTACCAGCAACATTATTAAACATTGAAGCTGTAATAATATTTGCATTTCCATTCAAAGAAAAATTTCCTTCATCTCCAGCTTTACATAAAATATTTAAATAAAATGCTTCTGGTGTTGATCTTACAAAGGAAACAGATTGAGAACCTGTACATTTTATACTTGGTAAAGAAGTTTCAGCCACTTCAGTTCCTACACCTGTAAATTGTAAAACATAACAAGGATTTGATGTTGTTATATAAGCACTCGAACCACTTAAAGTTCCTTCATAAGATTGCCCTCGATTAACAGTAGCTACTTTACTTCCATTTACAAAAATATCTGTTGCATCAACTGTTGGCCAGATATAATAAAAGTCTTGATTAAAAAATGGCGACGAGTTTAATGCACCTCGAACAATTATAAATTCACTACCAGTATTTATTTCCGGAACTATTTGATCTCCTGCTAAATCCCAACTTGTATTTACTAAAATGGAATCATCATAAATAGTAACACAAACAGGTTTATTTGTGACAATTGATGAACCACCGAGGTGATGATTAGATAAATTACTCGCTGCATTTACTGCATAAGTCTGGCCTTTATTTAAAGTAATTTGAAAAGTATCAGCAGAAGTATGCCCCGCAGCGTCATTATCAGTTAGCTTAATTTTTATAATCGTATTATCTTCTGTTGCAACAATAGCAAAACCATTATTTGCAGGTGGCGAAAGCGGTTGATAATTATTAAATCTTGTTTGTGTTGGAATTAAAAAACTTATTCCTTTACCAATTTGACCCTTTAATGGAAAGATTTCAGGATTTACAGATGAACCACTATTTGCAATTCCTTCTTCCTCATAGTAAACTGATATGTTTGCTGTTGATGTTATTTTCAAACCATAATTTAAAACTGTATTCCCCGGCTTATTTTCTATAATATTTATTTGATTTGAAACATTTATAGTTGTTGCGGAATTGCCTGATAGTTGAAAAGTGATGGGACTAAAAGAAGGATTTGCAGGTTCGGTAATGGTTATAATAGCAGGCTGAGCATAAGTTGAAAATCTAAAAACTATAGGTTGATTGGCATGACCAGAAGTAATAGCCGGAGCAGCAAACCAAAAAGCAGTATCAACCTGTGAAAAAGAATTTGTGATCGAACAAAAAAAGATAATCAGCAGAATTAAAATCTTTTTATCTTTTCTGTAATTTCTCCTGCTGTCTTTAAAAAAAATAACCAATCGTAATTTATTTATAAGTTCGATCATCACTGGCATGTAAAGATAAAGATGGTTACTTGATTATTTTTTATTTAACTATACTAATAATTTCAGCATTGTTAATGTTCGTATTATAGATGCAGGTTTAACCCAAGATGATGCTTTGTTGTTTGACCGCTTGTAAATATTCTCAAATAAGAAATAGATAAGAAACTACATCTATTCGTCTTACCTTTACCCCTTCTCTTCAATTTAATTATTCATGATACAAATTGGCACTTACAATAATTTAAAAGTTACAAGAAAAGTTGATTTTGGTTTTTACTTGGACGATGGCGCCGAAGGTATTTTATTACCTAAACGTTTTGTACCAAGAAATTTACAAATTGGTGATGAACTGAAAGTTTTTTTATATCACGATTCTGAAAACCGTGTCATTGCTACAACGCAGGAGCCAAAAGGAATTGTGGGAGATATTGTTTTATTAAAATGTGTTACTACAACCGGTGCAGGTGCATTTTTAGATTGGGGATTGATGAAAGATATTTTTGTTGCAAAATCGCAGCAGCTAATGGGCATGCACCCAGGCGGCGAATATTTAGTAAAAATTTATGTTGATGAACAAACCGGTCGTGTGGCCGCTACTGAAAAAATTGAACAACAATTAAGCAATGAAAATATTTCAGTAAAAGAATTGGATGTGGTTGATCTGTTGGTATATCGCAGAACTGATTTGGGTTATGTGATGATCATCAATAATCTTCACACAGGTTTATTACATTTTAATGAGATTTTTAAAGATATTAATATCGGTGACCGTTTAAAAGGTTTCATCAAAAAAATATTACCCGATAATAAAATTGATGTGGTGTTAGGCAAACCCGGTTATCAGCGTGTAGAAGATGAATCCGGAAAAATAATTCGTTTGTTACAAGAGAATAATGGATACTTACCTTATCATGATAAATCAACTCCTGAAGATATTTACAGCTTCTTCGGCATGAGTAAAAAAACTTTTAAAATGACAGTTGGGGCTTTGTATAAAGCACATAAAATAGATATCACACAAACCGGAATTTTATTGTTGGAAAAATAATTTTTTTATGAAAAAAATAATCCCTTTTTTATTTTTATTGATCTCATTCAATAAAAATTTTGCGCAGAATAATGTTGAAAAAGTTCTCGGTGCCGATATTTCATTTCTACCGCAATTGGAAGAAAGAGGGATAAAATTTAGTGATAATGGTTTGCAGAAAGATGCAATACTTATTTTAAAAGATCATGGATTTAATTATATAAGACTTCGCATTTTTAATGATCCTGCTGCCGATAGCGGATACTCTCCAAAAAAAGGGTTTTGCGATCTGGAACATACCAAACAAATGGCAAAACGAATTAAAGCAGCCGGCATGAAATTCTTGCTGGACTTTCATTACAGCGATACATGGGCAGATCCCGGAAAACAATTTAAACCTGCAGCATGGAAAAATTTAAACATGATGCAACTTGCTCAAGCTGTTCATGATTTCACAAAAGAAGTTTTAGTTGAATTAAAAAAACAAAATACTTTACCAGATATGGTTCAGGTGGGAAATGAAATTAATCATGGTATGTTATGGCCAGATGGAAACAGTGTTAATATTGATAATCTCGCTGCAATAATTTATGCTGGAACAAAAGCAGTGAGAGAAGTTGATCCAAAAATAAAACTGATGTTGCATATTGCATTAGGTGGACAAAATGCTGAATCAATTTGGTTTCTCGATAATATGAAACAAAGAAATATTTCGTTCGATATTATTGGTCAATCTTATTATCCTCAATGGCATGGCACAATTACAGACCTTCAGAATAATTTAGCCGATCTCACAAAAAAATATAAGCAGGATGTTATTGTTGTTGAATATTCCGAACATAAAAAAGAAGTAAATGATATTGCTTTTAATCTATCAAATAAAAATATGATCGGAACTTTCATTTGGGAACCTTTAAATACTTGGGAAAAAATTTTTGACAAAACGGGTGCGTCAAATAATTTGTTGAATACTTATGATAGCATTAAAATAAAATATAACGTTCATTAGTTTTCATGAATTGTTAATAAGGAATTGATTGTAATTACTGATTTTACTTTGTACATTACAACTGTGAAACAATCATTTCTTTTATACGGAGCCAATGGGTACACTGGTCAGCTTATTGCAAAACTTGCAAAGAGTTATGGACTTTCTCCAATTTTATCCGGAAGAAATGAAGCAAAAATTCGTCCTTTAGCACTGGAATTAAAATTACCTTATCGTATCATTGATTTGAATGACACAGAAAAATTGCACCGCATTCTATCTGAAGTAAAAGTTGTGTTACATACCGCAGGACCTTTCAAGCACACTGCAAAACAAATGATAGAAGCTTGCTTAGCAACAAACACACATTATTTGGATATTACTGGAGAAATTGATGTTTTTGAAATGGCAAAAAATTATCATGAAGAAGCTTTAATAAAAAATATAACAATAATGCCTGGTGTTGGATTTGATGTGGTACCAACCGATTGCATGGCATTGTTCCTGAAAAATAAATTACCCGATGCCAATAAATTAAAGTTAGCATTCGCAAGTATTGGCGGTGGTTATTCACATGGCACATCAATCACAATGGCAGAGGGTTTGGGCGAAGGAAGTGCTGTAAGAGAGAATGCAAAAATTATTTCAACACCATTGGGACATAAAGGAAGATGGATTGATTTTGGAATAAAAAAATTGTTTGTAATGACTATTCCTTGGGGCGATGTTTCTACAGCTTTTCATACAACCGGTATTCCGAATATTGAAACATATACCGGTGCATCTCCAAAAACTTTTAAAATTTTAAAATATCAGCATTTATATAATTGGTTATTGAAAACATCATTGGTTCGTAATTATGTAAAAAGAAAAATAAATGCAAAGCCTGCCGGACCCAATGATGAAATGAGACTAAAAAGTAAAAGTTTAGTTTGGGGTGAAGTTGAAAATTTAGATTGCCAAATTATTCAGGCAAGATTTACCGGTCCGGAAGGATATACTTTAACTGCACACAGCAGTTTGATCATCACAAAAAAAATAATGAATGATGATATTAAAATTGGTTATCAAACTCCAGCAGGCGCTTATGGCGAAGATTTAGTTTTAGAAATCCCAGATACACATCGTGAATTAATTTGATCAAAATACATTCAGAAATAATTTTATTTTTTCTTTAAACAACATTTGCTTCAGTAATTTGTTAATAGAATAAATTTATTATAATAAATAAAAATTGAAATAATGTCGGCAACTAAAGCTTACGCAGCACAAGCTGCAACAACACCTTTAACACCTTTTGAATTTACAAGAAGAGAACCTGGTGCTCATGATGTGCAAATTGAAATTTTATATTGCGGTGTTTGTCATTCAGATATTCATCAGGTAAGAAATGAATGGGGTGGATCGAAATATCCAATGGTTCCCGGCCATGAAATTGTTGGTCGCATTACAAAAGTGGGTGATCATGTAAAAAAATTTAAAGCTGGAGATATAGCCGGCGTAGGTTGTTTCATTGATTCTTGTCGCGTTTGCGATAATTGCAAAGAAGGGTTAGAGCAATATTGCGAAACCGGAATGGTTGGAACATATAATAGCATTGAGAAGGATGGAAAAACTGCAACACAAGGAGGTTATTCAACTTTAATCATTGTTGATGAACAATACACTTTAAAAGTTTCTGATAAGCTACCTTTAGAAAGAGTGGCGCCATTATTATGTGCCGGCATCACAACTTATTCGCCATTAAAACACGTTGGCGTTAAAAAAGGAGATCGGGTTGCTGTTTTGGGTTTAGGCGGATTGGGACATATGGCAGTTAAATTTGCTGTATCATTTGGTGCTGAGGTAACAATGTTAAGTTCTTCGCCATCAAAAAAAGTTGATGCTGAAAAATTAGGTGCACATCATTTTGCACTAACATCCGATAAAGAAACAATGAAAGGTTTGCAAAACCATTTCGATTTTATTTTAAATACTGTTTCTGCGCAACATGATTATTCGACTTATTTAAATCTTCTAAGAACAAACGGGATAATGATTGTTGTTGGCGTTCCTCCATCACCATCGCAAGTGCCTGCATTTAGTTTAATTGCAAAAAGAAGAAGTATTATTGGTTCATTGATAGGTGGAATTAAAGAAACACAGGAGATGCTCGATTATTGTGCCGAACACAATATCAGTTCTGAAGTTGAAGTAATTCATATTCAAGAAATCAATGAAGCTTATGAACGAATGATTAAAGGAGATGTACGTTACCGTTTTGTTATTGATATAGCTTCGTTGAAACAATAAATTCAGAAAGGTCTAAAAACAGTAAAAGACCGTCCCAAACCTAACAAAGGGGCAGCCTTTTACATTTCTCATATTAAGCAAGCTAAAACCTATTCGTAAAAACAGGTTGTAAAATATTTTTAGAGGATAACCGGATTTGCAGGACAAAAATGCAAGAAATAATTGCTAAAAAAGATGACTTTTATCAGGTTTCAAAAAAAAATTGTTTTTGAGCTAAAATTCTTTCCCAAGAAAGAATTTATTCTTCTCTTTTAATTTCTCATCTTCAAATAATTCGAAGTAAAACCAACCCGAGTGCATGAAGTTCTCTTTGTCTAACGTAAGCTCTGGTTCTTTCAAATGTTTTATTTCAAAAAGAAGGGTTCTATCTTCTTCAAAAAATATTATTCGATAGTTATGCTTCTTTACATCAAGTAAATTAATATCGATATCACCATTTCGATTTGTAAAAATGTTTTCAGAAGGTTTCCAAACTTTGATTGGTACAAATGGCATCAAGATGGCATCATAACGATTAATGGCATATAAAGTATCTTTTGTTTTAGAAAGAATACTATCCGAAAATTTTTTGTAATCAGAATATTCGACAGTTTGCAACAAAGAATCTTTTTGATGAAAATAAATATGGATCGATTTTTTTTCAATGGGTTTTATTGAATTTGATGAAGTGCTAATTTTTAAGTTAGGGTGATTTAAAGTAATGATATCGGAATTAACTCTTCTCTTTTTCGATAGCTTCGGAATATCATCAATTTTGATTTCGTCTTTTACATTTGGCTTTATTGCAATTGTTTCAGCCGTTGGTAATGTTGCAATTGAACTAGTTTTTGAATGAGTAAAAAAATAATTCCCATCCTCCAATACATAAAATATTCGATAATAAATTTTTACGCTTTGATTATCTTGATTATAAACAAAACCGTTTTTGGGCAACTGTGGCGATTGTGCTGAAAATATTGTTTGAAACAATTTAGTGCTATCATAAGAACGCTGAACCGAAAGCTGGGTGCAGGTTTCGTAAGGATTATTCCAGCTAATTTGAATTTTACCTTTGCCCAAATCATTCACAGTAAAATCAAATAATTCACTTTGTGCCAAACTTTTTGAAACACAAAAAAGAATAAAGATTAAAAAAAGTAAAGAAAATATTTTTCCTTTCATCAAAGCAAATATAATATCGCTATAGCTATTTAAAAAGGCAAACTGTTTAATGGTAAAGAAAGGTTGCCTTGTAATCCTCCGCTATGAATGATCATTAATTTAGAATTCTCAAGGAAATAATTTTTCTCGATCAAATCAAAAGCTCCATAAATGAGTTTAGAGGTATAAACAATATCTGTTGGAAGTTGATATTGTTGCCAAACATCTTTCATAAAATTAATTAATTCAACAGGGTGCTTTGCAAAACCACCAAAATGATAATCATTCAACAAAACAAAATTCTTTTGCAAATCCTCATCACACAATAAACTTTTAATATCGTCAATCAGTTCAATATTTTTCATTGAATTTATTCCGATGATTGTTTGATGATTTTTTGCAGCTTTAATTAATCCTGCCATCATTGTTCCGGTTCCTGTTGCACAAATAATATGAGTATGACTGTCATCGATCCAATTAAAAATTTCAGCTGCACCTCTGGCTCCATTTAATCCGTAACCTCCTGTATTGATCCAATACCAATCCGGATTAAATAATCTTGTTTTAATGTTCTTTTCATTTTTAAAATCATTCCTGCTCACAAATATCAATTGCATTCCATCCAATCTTGCCTGGCTTAATGTGTGTGATAAATTCTTAGATTCTTCTCCCCTAATGATGCCAACACTTTTTAATCCGGCTTCTTTACATGCAAATGCAGTGGCCGCAATATGATTAGAATAAGCACCACCAAAAGTTACAATTGTTCCAAAACCCTTATCCAGAGCGTCTTTCAGATAATATTTCAACTTAAACCATTTATTGCCACTTATAACAGGATGTAATTCATCAATTCGTAAAACATCCACAACAATTGATTTATTTATCCATAAATCATCTTTCAATGTTTGTACAAAAATTTTATTTAAATCAATCGATGAGATCATATTCTACAAATTTATTGGCTGTACTATTCTTAATCATTAAATTTGAGTATAAAACTAATATATATGAAACCCACATTGGTAATATTGGCTGCCGGTATGGCAAGTCGGTATGGTAGTATGAAGCAAACACAATCCTTTGGCCCTTCTGGCGAAACTATCATGGAATACAGCATTTACGATGCAATTAAAGCAGGTTTTGGAAAAGTTGTTTTTATTATTCGTGAAGATTTTGCAGAAGCATTTAAAAATATTGTTGAACCAAAATTGAAAGGAAAAATTGCTACTGATTATGTTTATCAAAAATTAGAATCTTTTACTGATGGAAGGACAATTCCTGCAGAAAGAACAAAACCTTGGGGAACAGCACATGCAGTATTATGTTGCAAGGGGAAAGTGAATGAACCTTTTGCAGTTATTAATGCTGATGATTTTTATGGGAGAGATGGTTTTGCAAAAGCTTATCAATTTCTTACAAAAGATGTTGCTGATAATTGTTATGCGATCATTGGTTATGAATTGAAAAAAACTTTAAGCGATAATGGAAGTGTTAGTCGTGGTGTTTGTGCAGTTGATACAAATGGTCATTTGACTGACATTAATGAACGTACAAAAATATATCGCAACGAAAAAGGTGTCATTACTTATGAAGATGAAAATGGTTTGCATGAAGTAAGCGAGAATGCAAGTGTTAGTATGAATTTCTTTGGGTTCGCAGCCAACGTTATCAATTATAGCGAAAAGTTATTCAATGATTTTTTAGATAAGAATATTAATAATCCAAAAGGAGAATTTTTTATTCCGTTGGTAGTTGACAAATTTGTAAAATCCGGAACCGGACATGTAAAAGTTATTCCAACTTCGGCTCAATGGTTTGGAGTTACTTATAAAGAAGATGCGCCAGTTGTGCAAGCAAGCATTGATGCATTAGTTAAAAATGGTGAATATCCAAATAATTTGTGGGCTTAATTTTTATTGATCCAGCTTCATAACTCTATTAAACTGCAGTTGCGTCACACTCTTGTACTAAAAAATTTTATTCAGCAAATAGAAAATAAAAATCCTGTTCAAATGAACAGGATTTTTTTATTAATATAACCCCCCGGTGATATTATTTTTTATTGAAGGCTTGCACTAAGAAAACGCAATTCTCCATTTCTTTAATTTGAATTGCTCTCTCCATTCCTTTGATAGAAGAATGAGATGTCATTTTAATTTTTTCAAGAGAAGTATCAGTATCTTTTACTTCATTGATCATTTTAAAAATGTTTTTGCTTTTAATTGCAAAGGCAACACCTTCAGCATGTTTTTCACGGGTACTTAAAACACCAATCACTTCGCCATTCTTATCTAATACAGGACCACCACTATTTCCGGGATTAGCATTCATTTCTAATTGCCATCTTGTACTATCGCCATTATAACCTGTTTTAGCACTTAGATCACCTTTATTGTAAGTAATGTCATTACGAGGATAACCAAGTGTAAAAACTTCTTCTCCCAAATCAATATCTGTTTTACGGAATCCGTATGGTAAAGTTTTTAATGGTTTATAATCTTCATCTTCAATTTTTAAAATAGCCAAGTCTCTTGCTTCATCACGGTAAATAATCTTTGCTGAAAATTCATCATGATTATTATTGATCACATTTGCAAAAGAAGATCCTTTTAAAACGTGAGCGTTTGTAATGATGTAACCTTTAGCATCAATTAAAAATCCAGAACCGCCACCGGTAAGAACTGCATCTTTTGGAAGTTTAGAATCAACTTCATTTAATTTAGCACCTTGATATTGTTGATTTCTTTTTACAACTTCAACTTCTCTTTTTAATTCTTGAAGCTGATTATTATTTGCCGGTGTAAAATAAACTGTAAGACCACTTATTACTAAAGCAATAATACCTCCAACTGAAGCAGCAATAGCTGTAACTCTTTTATACTTGTTGTATAATTGAATTACACGACCTCGTGTATTTAGTTCACCACCTTCGTTGATATCGCCGCGTTCAAGTAACTTGGTATGAACTTCATGCAATGTATGTTTCATGTTACGTTGAGCGGAATATAAATCCATTTGATGCAGGAACATACTATGTTCCACCACCATCTGATCTATTTCCGGAGTGTTTTTGCGGAGCTCTTCGAAATACGCTTTTTCAGCCGATAACATGGTACCGTCCAAATAACGTTCAATAGCTTGTAATAATAAATTGTCTTCCATGATATTTAATCTCCGATATTATATTGAGCAAAGAACAACTTTTTTAAACGTATCAAACATTTATATTTTTGATTCTTCGCATTATCTGCATTAGTGTATCCAAATTCTTTTGCTAAATGCTGCATGTCCATTTTCTTCACATAATATCCTTCCAATAAACTTTTACATGGTTCACCTAAACTGTTCAGCGCTCTATCCATTATCGCAAATTCAGCATTACGCTTTTCGTGAATCTCAAGGTCTTCCTCAACAGAAACAGTCTCTTCAAGGCTGTCAATCTGGTTTGAATAGCGGCCAATCTGCTGTAATCGTTTAAGCCAGAGTCGCCTGCATATGGAATATACATACGTGTTAATTTTAGAGGTTAAAACAAATGAATCGCTTTTTGCTTTTTCATACAGCGCAATCATTGCTTCCTGAAAAATATCCCTGGCGTCATCATAAGAGCCATTGTTATTGAGAATGAAAGACTGAACCATATTAAAATTGTCCTTATATAAGGCTTCGATGGCTTTCGAATCATTGTTAGCCAATCCTTTTAATAATGCTTGTTCGTTTAACTCAGCTTTCACTATCTCTTGTTTAATACTTGAAGATGGATAAAAGTAACCCAAAATGCTCCGAAAAAAAATTTTAAAAAAAGTTTAATTTCTCGGGTTACCTTTTATTACATGCGGGTATTAATCTCAAAATTCACTAACAACAAAAAAGCACACAACAATGAAAAAATTATTCGCAGTTATTGCAATCGCAACATTTATGACAGCATGTGGATCAGGTTCAACTCCTGCTACAACAGTTGATTCTACTAAGAAAGATTCAGCTAAAGTTGCTGTTGATACAACTAAGAAAGCAGATACAACTAAGGCTGCTGTTGACACAACTAAGAAGTAATTTATTAAGCAACTACCAAGTGTGTTTGGTAATGTAGAGCCAGCTTGCGGCGCAGGTAGTTGAAGCAACTCTTTTTCATATGGCAAGCAATCGTTAGAGGCCGTTCCGTTTCCACGGAAGGGCTTTTTTCTTTTAAAGATGTTATTGATATTGTTTCCATCATAATAAATTTCATTATTACTAATGAACGTTAGTTATAATGAAATAAAAAAATAAGTTGGTCTGCATTAAATCAATTCCTATTTTTGGCAAGTAATGAAACAAACAATCGCAAATACATTTTTTTACTTTTATTTTTATTTCTACTTTAAAAATAGTAGCCGGGTTGTATTTGCAAAAGCATAAGAGATTAACAAAATCAACATACAGTCCCGGCAAAAAGCCGGGATTTTTTATTTTATGGCAACAACGAAAATATCCATTCAGGGTTACGAAGGCAGCTTCCATCAGGTAGCAGCACAACAATATTTTGGAAAAGAGGTGGAAGTAATTCCATGTGCCACTTTTAAAGAAGTTATTAAAATTGCTTCCAACAAAAAAGAAAGTGATGGTGGTGTGATGGCCATTGAAAATTCAATAGCAGGTAGCATTCTCCCCAACTACACTTTATTGCAAAAAAGTAATTTGAAGATTGCCGGTGAAGTTTATCTTCCTATCAAACAACAATTGTTGGTGAATCCGGGTGTGCGATTTGAAGACATTAAAGAAATACATTCGCATCACATGGCCATTCAGCAATGCATGGAATATTTAGATAAGTATGATTGGAAATTAGTGGAGACAGATGATACTGCTTTAAGTGCGAAACATATTCATCAACATAAAAGCAAACATATTGCAGGTATAGCAAGTAAGCTGGCCGCAGAATTATTTCAATTAAATATCATTGCTCCCAATATTCACACACAGAAAAATAATTATACAAGGTTTTTAATTTTAAAAAGATTGGATGATGTTATGCAAATTAAAGATGCCAACAAAGCATCAGTTAATTTTGAGACAGATCATTCAAAAGGAAGTCTGGCAAAGGTTTTAACAAGAATAGCTGATGGCGGAATTAATTTAAGTAAACTGCAAAGTTTTCCAATCCCCGGTACGAATTTTAAATACAGTTTTCATGCTGATATGGAATTTGAAAATGTTCATCAATTCAATTCAGTGATTGATGAAATAAAACCATTAATAGCTCAAATAAAAATTTACGGTGTTTATAAAAACGGAAAAGAACTATAACATGCAAACATCAAAAAGATTAGAAGGAATTGGCGAATATTATTTTTCTCAGAAATTGAGAGAGATTGATGAATTAAATAAACAAGGAAAAAATATTATCAATCTCGGAATTGGTAGTCCCGATCTTCCACCGCATCCTGATGTAATAAAAGTTTTGCAGGAAGAAAGTGCAAAGCCAAATGTGCATGCATACCAATCCTACAAAGGATCTCCAGTACTGCGAAAAGCGATGAGTGATTGGTATAAGAAATGGTATGATGTTGATTTAAATATCGATTCAGAAATTTTACCATTGATCGGAAGCAAAGAAGGAATCATGCATATTTGTATGACTTATTTAAATGATGGCGATGAAGTGTTGGTACCTAATCCGGGTTATCCAACTTACAGAAGTTCAGTAAAATTAGCAGGTGGTGTTTGTATTGATTATAATTTGAAAGAAGAAAATAGTTATGCACCGGATTTTGATAAACTTAATCAAACTGATTTAAGTAAAGTGAAGTTGATGTTTGTGAATTATCCGCAAATGCCAACAGGACAAAACGGAAATAAAATATTATTTGAAAATATTGTTGCATTCGGAAAGAAAAATAACATTTTAATTATTCATGATAATCCTTACAGTTTTATTTTGAATGAAAATCCTTTGAGTTTATTATCTGTTGATGGTGCAAAGGAAGTTGTGTTAGAATTAAATTCTTTAAGCAAATCTTCTAACATGGCCGGTTGGAGAGTTGGAATGTTATGCGGTGCAAAAGAAAGAATTGATGAAGTATTGCGTTTTAAAAGTAATATGGACAGTGGCATGTTCCTCCCCTTGCAACTCGCTGCTGCAACGGCTTTGAGCCTGGATAAATCTTGGTACGACAGTATCAATAAAATATATAACGAACGGAGAGTAAAAGTTTTTGAATTATTGGATTTGCTGAATTGTATTTATTCGAAAGATCAGGTGGGCATGTTTGTTTGGGCAAAAATCCCTTCAACCTATAAAGATGGATATGCTTTGAGTGATGAGGTTTTATACAATAGTAATGTGTTCATTACACCAGGTGGAATTTTTGGTAATGCAGGAAATAATTATGTGCGAGTTAGTTTATGCGGAAGTATTGAAAGATTTGAAGAAGCAATAAATAGAATAAAAACTAAAAACTAAAAGTTGCATGTTTAATAACGTAACGATAGTAGGTGTTGGTTTAATCAGTGGTTCGTTTGCCATTGCATTAAAAGAAAAAGGTTTTGCCAAACATTTGATTGGTGTTAGCAGAACAGAAGCAAGTGCAAAAAAAGCAATTGAACTTGGCATCATTGACGAAGCATTGCCATTGGAAGAAGCAATTAAAAAAAGTGATTTTATTTATCTTGCTATTCCTGTTGATGCAACGATTCCGGTAATGCAACAAATTATGGATATGGTTACCGACAAACAAATTGTTGCCGATGCAGGTTCAACAAAATTTGTTTTGTGTGAAGAATTGAAAGATCATCCCATGCGCAAACGCTTTGTGGCAACGCATCCTATGTGGGGAACAGAATATAGCGGTCCTGAAGCTGCAGTAAAAGATGCTTTCATTGGACGTGCTTGTGTTATTTGTGAAAAAGAAAAAAGTGATGAAACAGCTGTTGCAATTGTTGAAAATATTTATCGCGAATTGGGAATGAATTTAATTTATATGGATGCAGAAAGTCATGATCGACATGCAGCTTATGTAAGTCATATTTCGCACATCACTTCTTTTGCTTTGGCAAATACAGTTTTAGAAAAGGAAAAAGAAGAAGATGCCATTTTTGAATTAGCAGGCGGTGGTTTTGAAAGTACCGTGCGTTTAGCAAAAAGTAGTCCGTCAATGTGGGCACCCATTTTTATGCAGAACAGAGAAAATGTATTGGATGTTTTAAATGAGCATATTTCGCAGCTTAGAAAATTTAAAGCTTGTTTGGAAAAAGAAAATTATGCGTATTTGAATGAGTTGATGGAGAATGCGAATAAGATAAAACGGATATTAAAATAAATTGAATAAAGTTCCGAACGTTGAAGAGTGCGACGCAACAGTCGATGCCATGAAAACCAATGCCGGCAACACAATTAAAACAAATAGCTGTAAAGGATTTTAATAAATTACCTTTGCGCAAATTTTTAGAAAATATATGACAACATTTAGTGAGTTAGGATTGAATGAGAACTTGGTAAAAGCAACCGATGCATTGGGATATGTGAACCCAACGGCTATTCAAGAACAAGCAATCCCTGTACTGTTAAGCGGTACAAAAGATTTAATAGGTTTGGCGCAAACCGGTACAGGTAAAACAGCAGCTTTTGGTTTACCATTATTGCATTTAGTTGACGAAAAACAAAAATATCCACAAGCATTAGTGGTTTGTCCAACACGTGAATTGTGCATGCAAATTGTTACCGAAATAGAACTATTTAAAAAGTTCATGCCGGGAATGAGTGTCGTTGCAGTTTATGGCGGTGCATCCATCGGATTACAAATTCGTGATTTGAAAAGAGGTATTCAAATAGTTGTGGCAACACCGGGAAGATTGATTGATTTGATAGAACGTAAAGCCATCAACTTAGAAAAAATAAAATACGTTGTTTTAGATGAAGCAGATGAAATGCTGAACATGGGTTTCAAAGATGATATCGAATTTATTTTGGAGAACACACCACAACGTGAATCTACCTGGTTATTCAGTGCAACCATGCCTGCTGAAATTCGCAGAGTAAGCAAACGTTACATGAAAAGTCCTGTTGAATTAACTGTTGGCAAAATGAATACTGCCAATAAAGATATCGATCATCAATACTTTGTTGTAAATGGTCATCAACGTTATGAAGCATTGAAAAGATTGATTGATTTTAATCCTGGCATTTATGGTATCATTTTCACACGAACAAAAATTGATGCACAAAATGTTGCTGAAAAATTAACCCGTGATGGTTATGATATTGATGCATTACATGGTGATCTAACGCAACAGCAACGCGATAAAGTAATGGGCGAATTTCGCGAAAAAACATTGCAGTTATTAGTTGCAACAGATGTTGCCGCAAGAGGTATTGATGTAAAAGAAATAACACACGTTATTAATTACGAATTACCTGACGAGCTAGAAGTATACACGCATCGCAGTGGTAGAACAGGTCGTGCTGGAAGTACAGGTATTTGTATGAGCATTGTAAATAACAAAGATGTTTTTAAAATAAGACAGATCGAAAGATTGGTGCAGGCTTCATTTCATAAATTAGAAATACCAAGTGGTAAAGATGTTTGTCGTAAACAATTTAATGCAGTTATGGATAAATTGTTGAACACCGATATCAGTCACGGTGATTATGAAACTTACTTGCCAATGTTACAGGAAAAATTTGCTAACGTAACTAAGGAAGAAGTATTGACAAGAGTTGCAGCAATGGAATTTGATCGTTTCTTAAAATATTATGAGAATGCAGGCGATTTGAATTTGAGAGAAGTGCGCAGAGAAAGAAGAGAAGTTTCATCACGTGATGGACAATCTTCTGACAGAAGAAGAGATGGTGGTAGAATTGGCAGCAGAGATGCAGGCAGAGGTGATAGTCGTCCACAATTCAATACTGGTGGCGATTTCGCAAGATTGTTTGTTAATCTTGGAACGAAAGACGGATTTTATAAAGCAAGTTTCCTTCAATTTATTTTAGACATGAGCGATCTTAAAAAAGAGGTACTTGGAAAAATTGATATGAAAGAAATGAATAGCTGGGTAGAGGTTGATCGTTCAGTTGCCGATAAAATGGTAAAGTGTATTGATGGAAAAAATTATCGTGGCAGAAAAATTAGAATGAATGATGCTAATTCAAGATAATAACAAGTTATAAGTATTAAAACCTAACGTATAATTCATAACAAATAAAAAATGGAACAGACAGTCGAACAAAAACAAAATATTCTTGATGTGTGGAATAAACGTCCACTCATTATCAGCGGTCCTTGCAGTGCAGAAACTGAAGAACAAGTATTAGCAACCGCAACAGCTTTGGCTGCAACAGGTAAAGTTGATATGCTTCGTGCAGGCATTTGGAAACCACGCACTCGTCCCGGAAGTTTCGAAGGCATTGGTACAAAAGGATTGCCTTGGCTACAAAAAGCAAAAGAATTAACTGGTTTACCGATTACTGTTGAAGTTGCTACAGGTAAACAAGTGGAAGATGCTTTACATTTTGGTGTTGATGTTTTATGGATCGGTGCTCGAACAACTGTAAACCCTTTTAGTGTGCAGGATGTAGCTGATGCATTGCGTGGTGCTGATGTTCCTGTACTAATTAAAAATCCAATTAATCCTGATCTGGAATTATGGATCGGCGCATTGGAACGTGTTTCAAAAGCAGGTATAAAAAATATTGGATTAATTCATCGTGGTTTTAGTTCTTATGGCAATACTGAATATCGCAATGCCCCTATGTGGCACCTTGCGATTGAAATGAAAAGAAGATATCCTGATATGATGTTGATCAATGATCCTTCACATATCTGTGGTAACAGACATATGCTGTTAGATGTTGCACAAAAAGCAATCGACTTAGATTATGATGGATTAATTATTGAAAGTCATATCGATCCCGATAAAGCATGGAGTGATGCGAAACAACAAGTTACTCCTGAACGTTTAGGCGAAATGATCAGCAGCATTCATTGGAGAAGAGAAGATGTTGCTTCTGAAGAATATCATGCAGCATTAGAAAAATTACGTCAACAAATTAATCATCTCGATGATGAATTGATGCAGATCCTAGGACAACGTATCAAGATCGCAGAAAAAATCGGTCAATATAAAAAAGATAACAACATCACTATTTTGCAAACAACTCGTTGGAACGAAATTTTAGAAAGAGCTTTTGCAAAAGGCGATAAATTAGGATTAAGCAAAGAGTTCATCACAAAATATTTTGATGCAGTGCACATGGAAAGTATTAATCATCAAAATAAAATATTTAATTCATAAAAGTTTAATAGTAGTAATGTACTAAACTGCATTACTACTATTTTGCTTCTGTTGCGTCGCACACTTGTACTGTTGAATTTATTTCAACTATTTTATAATCATCCTTTCGGGTGTATGAAAAAACAAACATTCAAATTCTCAACCGCATCCACCAACATCTATTTTGCAAATGGCATTAGCCATCTCAAAAAAATTATAGACGTTAAACATGCTGTGTTCATTACTGATGATAATGTTTTTAAACATCATCAAAAAAGATTCAAAGGTTATAATACCTTTGTTTTAAAAGCAGGTGAAGAATTTAAAACACAACAAACAGTTGATTCGGTAATTGAACAACTGATTGCTTTTGAAGCCGACAGAAAAACAATCCTTGTTGGTGTTGGCGGTGGTGTAGTTACTGATATTACCGGTTATGTTGCATCTGTCTATATGCGTGGCATTCAATTTGGTTTTGTTCCTACAACTTTATTGTCATTAGTTGATGCAAGCATTGGTGGCAAGAATGGAATTGATGTTGGATTATATAAAAATATTGTTGGCGTTACACGTCAACCTTCTTTCATTTTACATGATCTTATTTTTCTAAACACATTACCTGAAAGTGAATGGCAGAACGGATTTGCAGAGATTATTAAACATGCCTGTATCAAAGATGCAGCTATGTTCAAACAATTGCAAAACCATGATCTCAAATATTATCGCAGCAAAAAGAAAGAACTGTGTTTGTTGATCCAACGTAATGCAAAAATAAAATTGAGTATAGTAAAGAAAGATGAATTTGAAAAAGCAGATAGAAAACTATTGAACTTCGGTCATACACTTGGGCACGCACTGGAGAATCAATATGAGTTGTCTCATGGTCAAGCTATTTCAATCGGCATGACTTACGCTTCAGAAATCTCAAACCAATTATTAGGTTTTAAACAAACCGATTTGGTTGTAAAAGTTTTAGAACAATATGGTCTTCCAACTTATGCATCATTCAATAAAAATAAAGTGATGACAGTTTTGAAGATGGATAAAAAACGCGAACGTAAAGACATCAATTATATTTTATTGGAAAAAATCGGGAAAGGAATTGTTCTTCCTATTCCATTAACTGATCTCGAAAATATTATTAGCAAACTTTAAATTCCCATCAGGGATTAGGGCATGATTGTAACAATACAACCATCCATATTATCAGGAAACATTTATGCACCTGCATCCAAGAGTTCCATGCAACGCGCATGTGCAGCGGCTTTGGTGCGAAAAGGAATTTCTATTATTCATAATCCCGGAAC
>CAIQDX010000036.1 GCA_903870685.1 uncultured Chitinophagaceae bacterium
AAACAAATTAATGAAATACTATTTCTAAACTAGCAAGTGCTGTTTAGGTTGCTGATTACTTTAGCTACATCATCACTTGCTTCAAAAAAAAGTAAGATGATAAGCGAACAAGAATGTATTCAGATTCTAAATCAAGGTGAAATAAAATATAGCAAAGAAGAAGTAAAACTTATTCGTGAATTATTGATTTCACTGGCAACAATAGAATATGAAGAATATAAACAAATTTCAAATCAATAAATCATTAAACAATGAATGTAATATGCTATAAAAGAGTTAGTACCGACGACCAAGCAGATCGGGGCTTTAGCCTTCAACATCAAGAAGAGATGTTAAGGAAATGGTGTGAGCTTAATCACCATCATATAGTTGGCATATATACAGAAGATTATTCGGGTAAGACATTTGAGAGACCTGAATGGAAAAAATTAATGTCATTTGTAAAGAAGAATAAAAATCAAGTTGATATAATATTATGTAATCGCTGGGATAGATTCTCAAGAAATCAATACGACGCACTTACTACAATTAAAGAACTGCATAAACTTGGTATTACAGTAAATACTGTTGAACAACCTTTAGATTTATCAAACCCTGATAACAAAGTTTTATTGAGTTTATATCTTACTATTCCCGAAGTTGAAAATGACAAAAATTCAATACGTACAATTGAAGGAATGCGTAGAGCAAGATTTGAAGGATGTTGGACTGGCCCTGCAACAAAAGGTTATGAAAATTTTAGGGATGGAAAGAAATCAACATTAAGACCAAGTATAGACGCTCCACTTATTATTGAAGCATTTGAAAGAATGGCATCAGGTACTTATTCTGCTGATGAAGTAAGAAGATGGTTGAATGAGAAAGGTATTAAATTATGTAAACAAACATTTTTAAACATCATTCGTAATCCAGTTTATATAGGTAAGATTTTAATTAAAGAATGGAAAAAAGAACCTTCTCAGCAAACCATTGGAATACACCCACCATTGATACCAGAAGATGTTTTTCATCAAGCTAATGATGTATTGGAGGGTCGTAAAAGAAATATGAAATTCCATGATGACAAATCTGATATTTATCCGTTGAAAGGATTTTTAAAATGTCCGGTTCATAATGTTTCGCTTTCAGCATACGGTGCGAAAAGTAGAAATAAAGAAATACATCATTACTATCTATGTGTAAAAGACCGTTGTAAACAAAGACACAGAATTAATGATGTGCATGAAAGTATTGAAGGAGTATTATCTCAAATTTCATTTACTGCTCAATCAATAAACCTATATAGAAAAGTATTGGAAAAAGTATTCAACAAAGAAGACCATGTGAGGAAAGATGAAATACAAAGAATCAAAAAAGAATTAGAAAAATTACAGGATAGAAAATCCAACTTACAAAACATGTTGATGGATGGAAAAATTGAACCTGATGATTATAACCAAATGAAACAAAAATTAGAAAAAGACATTGCTGTCAATAACGGAAAGTTGGAAGGATTATCAAAACAGCTAACCCCATACAGGGATTATATCTATAAAACCATTCCAATATTGGAAAACCTTGATTCCTATTACAGAAACTCAGACGGTGAGACCAAGAAGAGAATCCTTGGTTGCATCTTTTCTGAAAAACTCATTTTGGAGAAAGGAAGAGTTGCAACCACCCCATTCACTCAACCCATCCAAATATTAATCAATGCCAGTAAAGTTCTTCAGAGGTCGAAAAATAAAAAGGAGGTCGAAAACGACCTCCTGTCCATTATGGCTCCCGAATCTGGACTTGAACCAGAGACCCTCTGATTAACAGTCAGATGCTCTAACCAACTGAGCTATTCGGGAATACCTGCCCTTTCGGGGCAGCAAAAATAGGGGTTTAATGTTTTTGGCAAAAATTTTTAAAGCCAATTCAAAAATCCTTTTTCTTCAAATCCAACGAAAATGCCGTCTGGTCTGCATTCTACGGGATAAATTTTTAAATAATATCCTTCTCCTGAAACGTTTCTTCCGTTCATTAGATCAAATTTATAACGATGTATCGGACAAACGGCATATCCAACTGCATCCAAACAACCATCAGCCAAAACACCACCGGCATGCGGACATTTATAAGCAAAGGCAAAAATTTGATCTTTATATTTTGCTATAGATAACTTTTTGCCACCTGTTTCCACTACACACATATTATTTTGTTTCCATTCAAAAGCTTCGATGTTTTCGGCAACTTTAAACCATTTATATGTTTTGTTAGAACTCATTTTAATTTCTGCTGAATTAAGTTTGCGGTACAAGTGTGCGACGCCACTGCAGCTAAATAGTACTCCAACTGCTTAGTACAAAACAAAAGTATTGATTAAAAATATCGTTTTGCGAAAACCGGTTTATGATTTGATTAAACCTTTACTATTTTAATTTCTTTATTTTTGTTCAGAATATAAAAGTGTTGTTATGATTAAAACAGGAAACGCCATCGTAAGTATTTATACAGAGATGACACCCAATCCGGAAACAATGAAATTTGTTGCCAATAAATTATTGTATCCGGGTAAGAGCATCGATTTTCAAGATGAAACTACTTCGGCCCCTTCGCCTCTGGCAAAAGAATTATTTAGTTTTCCTTTTATTAAAAGTGTTTTTATAGCCAGCAATTTTGTTACACTAACAAAAACAAATGATACCGAAGATTGGCAGGATGTTATTCCAACCATCAAACAATTCTTAAAAGATTATTTGGAAAATGGTGGTGTAATTGTGAATGAAGAAGAACTTGCAAAACATAAACACGAAGCCAGCAATGTTGTTGGTGCCGATGATGATGATGTGGTTAAACGTGTAAAAGAATTATTAGAAAATTATGTAAAACCTGCAGTTGAAATGGATGGCGGTGCCATTCAATTCAGAAGTTATAATAGCGGCGTGGTTAATTTAATGTTGCAGGGAAGTTGCAGTGGTTGCCCTTCTTCGATGGTTACATTAAAAGCAGGTATTGAAGGAATGATGAAACGTATGATACCTGAAGTGAAAGAAGTTGTTGCCGAAGCAGAATAAAAAAATAAACAATTAATTATAGTGCCTCTGAATTTCAGGGGCATTTTTATGCAACAGTATTTATCTTTAATGAAATTGTTTGCAAGAACAAAAACAATATTGCCGAACTTTTAATCATCATCATTAAATAATTGTATGCAAAAAATAATTGTGATCTTACTTATTGTTTTTACTGTGAAAATAAATGCACAAAGCAAACAATTTTTTACAGTGAATAAAGACACAACTCAATTTCAATTAACGATCGAAGGCGCATCGCATCTGGCTTCTTTGCCGTTGAAATGTATTGTGCAGGAATATCCAAATAAGATCAATCATCTGGCAATGGGTGATAGCGATCAAATAATTACACCGCATAAAATGCATCCTGCTTTTTATGGTTGTTTAGATTGGCATAGCAGTGTTCATGGTCATTGGATGTTGGTGAAATTGCTGAAAGATTTTCCTTCATTGACCGATGCAAAAAAGATAAGAGCCATTCTTTCTCAAAATATATCGACAGAAAATATTTTGAAAGAAGCAAAATATTTTGATGCAACATTTTCTAAAAGTTTTGAAAGAACCTATGGATGGGCATGGATATTAAAACTGCAACAGGAATTAAATTCTTGGAATGATGAAGATGGCATCAAATGGCGTAATGCATTGCAACCATTAAGCGATACCATTATTAACATCTGGATGCGCTTTTTACCAAAACAAACTTATCCAAATCGTACAGGTGTTCATCCTAACACCGCATTCGGATTGGTGTTTGCATTGGATTATGCAAGATCGGCAGGTAATAAAAAACTGGAAGAAGCCATCATTCAATCAGCTAAAAAAATATTTTTAAAAGATAAGAATGCACCAACAATTTGGGAACCCGATGGAACAGATTTTTTATCACCATCATTAGAAGAAGCTGACTTGATGCGGAGAGTGTTGAATAAAAAAGATTTCATTGAATGGTTCGATAATTATTTTAATATGCAATCATTGCAACACTTAACGGTGTTACCGGTTGTATCGGATAGAAACGATATGGGTATTGTTCATTTAGACGGATTATGTTTTAGCAGAAGTTGGTGTATGAAAGGAATTGCTTCAGTGTTACCAAAAACAGATAAACGCAAACAATTGTTAATTCAATCTTCTATTAAACATTTAAAAGCAAGTTTACCAAATGTTGCATCAGGCGCTTATGGCGGCGAACATTGGCTGGCAAGCTTTGCAGTATATGCAATAACAAATCAGAAATAATTTTACAGCATGTTTTTATTTTCCGACACAACTAAAATTCATGACACCGGTTACAGTATTGGTTATGCCATTGGTGAATGGTTTCCTTTTATTTTATTGGGAGTTATTGCAACAATTATTATTATCAATAAAAGAAAAAAATAAAGGCAACTCAATTTGAATTGCCTTTATTAAAAATAAAATTTTATTAATTAGAATCGAAGTAAGAAACGACTGAACATTCTTAAACCATTGTATCCCATTTGAACTGAATCAAATGGTCCACCTGATTCACTATCACCCCAAGACGACATGTGGGCACCTGCTGTAAGCGCAAGGTCGGGATGTACATTCAATAAATTATCTACACCAACAACCCATGAAACATTTTTACTGATCTTATAAGACGCATAAATATCAGTAACTAATTTACCATGGAATACAAAATCTTCATGCACCACTTTAGTTCCATCATCAGTAGTAACATAAGGATCATATCCTAAACCTTGATCAGAGATACCTGCACCACCCGGTCCATTTGCTGCAGCATTTGGTAAACTTGCATAACCAAAACCTTGTGTAGTTAATGTTCCATAATAAGTAAGATGTGTACCGATACCACATTTATTATGTTCCCATTCTAAGTTCAAAGAGAATTTAGATTTTGGTGCTGATGCTTTTAAGAATGCTTGTTCTCTTGTGCTGAAAAAAGTTTGTTGATCGAAATAACTTGTACTCAAAGGAGCAGGAACATTAATCTGATCGATATTAATATTCTGCAAGTTTCCTGCTAATAATATTTTGAAAGTATTCTTACCAATTTTTTTGTTATAGTCTAACACGATATCAATACCGGTGTTAGTTGTATTAACTGCATTTGCAAAAAATTGTACAGAACTGATCGGTGGATTTTGTGGAATATAAGGAGCTAATGTTGGTAATGTTGCAGAGAATTGACCTGAGAACACTACTCTGTTTTTTAATTGAACCATATATCCATCAACAGTAACAGTTAAGTTTTTAATTGGTTTCCATGAAAAACCTAAACTTGCATTTACAGATTGTTCCTGCGTTAATTTAGGAATACCTGCAATTCTTGCAATGTTACTGTAATTGGGTACCAGCTTAACATATTGCAATTGTCCGCCAACAATATTTGTATTGGTATTACTGAAATTTAATTGTTGTAAAGATGGTGCTCTGAAACCTGTACTTACTGATCCTCTTAAATTAAAATTATCTGTTACTTTATAACGTGATGCTAATTTGTAAGTATTTACAAAACCAAAATCAGAATAGTTTTCGAAACGAACAGCAGCATCGATCATAAATTCTTTTGTAATATCAAAAGCGGCATCGGCATAAGCACCAACATTGGTACGTTTTGCATCTACCACATCAACAGGTTGAAAGCCCGGGAAGCCTTGTGAACCTGATGCTTTGTTTACAACAGTTCCTGTATTATCTAAATAAGCTGCACCGCCATATGAATATGAATCTGTTTCGCCTGCATAAATTTTATATCGTTCGTATCTGAACTCACCACCAAAAGATAAGGTCAATCCTTTTCCGACAGAAGCATAATGTTTACTGAAATCTAAGTTGGTAGTGTTTTGTAAAAAATTAAAACCACCATCATCAAATCTTGTTTTTGTTGCCTGCAATGCGATCGGCATCAATGATGCATTAAAAGTTTTATTTCCGAAATAATGAAAATCATTATAACCAACAACATTACTCAAATCCCAATCCCAATCATTTTTCAATGTGCCTTTTAAACCAACAGCCCAGGAAATATCTTTTATATAAACATCTTCCTGCGGATTATAATAAATTTCTCCATCACTTGATTTGCGCATGATATCAGGTACAAAAACTAAATTACCACTTGCATCGGTTGGAAACTTAAATGGTTTACTGCTGAAATTACGAGTCCATGCATACACATTGCTGTGTTTATAATTGTATCCGCCAAAAGAATAAAAACTTGTTTTAGTTCCTGCGATAGGAATTTCAGAATTGAAAAGAAGCCCGCCACCTGTAACAGCGCCATCACCAAAAGCTCTTCTCCAAGAATCGGTTGATACTGCATTTTGATTCGTTGTCCAGTTGGTATCAGGAACAGCTCTCAATGTTTTTCCTTGATTCATGAAATTGGCACCAAAATTTATGAAACCACCTTTTGTACCAACAGGTAAACCATAGTCCACACCCAAATTAAAAGTCTTTCCATCAATTTGATTGCCTGTATAATATTGAGTTGGATCAACATTATTTAATGTGTTATACTTATGATCGTAGTATCCGCTGTAACCTGCATTGACAGTGAATTTTTTTACATCTTTTTTTAAGATGATATTGATTACACCGGCAATGGCATCCGATCCATATTGTGCAGATGCACCATCGCGTAAAATTTCTACACGATCAATAGCTGCTTCAGGAATTGCATTTAAATCGGTACCTGAATTACCACGACCTCTTGTTCCAAATTCAGTAACGAATGCAGAAAGATGGCGACGTTTACCATTAATTAAAACCAATGTTTGATCAAAACCTAATCCGCGCAAACTTGCAAAGTCGATCGCATCCGAACCATCAGCACCACTTTGCTTGTTATAATTGAATGAAGGAACAGACATGTTTAACATCGATTCCAGATCTGGCTTAGCAGTTGTTTGTCCAACTGAATTAATATTAATTACATCGATAGGAACAGGTGATTCGGTTTTTACTCTTCCACCTTTACGGCTACCTACCATTACCACTTCCTGTAATTCTTCAATTAAAGCATCAAGACTGATGTTTAGTGAACTCCCTTTTACAGAAACATTCTTTGGTTTAAATCCCACAGAAATAATTTCTAATACATCATCTGCCGCTGCATTGATGGTAAAAGAACCGTCTTTAGCAGTAGTGGTACCACCTTTAGCCGATTT
>CAIQDX010000037.1 GCA_903870685.1 uncultured Chitinophagaceae bacterium
GGATTAGGGCATGATTGTAACAATACAACCATCCATATTATCAGGAAACATTTATGCACCTGCATCCAAGAGTTCCATGCAACGCGCATGTGCAGCGGCTTTGGTGCGAAAAGGAATTTCTATTATTCATAATCCCGGAACTTCAAATGATGATAAAGCAGCATTGAGTATCATCAAAGAAATGGGTTGTGAAATAAAATTTACAAAAGATGAATTAATCATTGATAGTTCAAATGCTTTTATTCATTCAACATCTAACATTCAAAATTCAGCAGCAACAATCAATTGTGGTGAAAGTGGATTAAGTATCAGAATGTTTACACCCATTGTTGCATTGAGTAAAAATAAAATAACCATCAATGGTGAAGGAAGCTTATTAAAACGTCCGATGGATTTTTTTGATGCGATACTACCTCAATTAAATGTTGAAATAAATTCAAATCAAGGCAAACTTCCATTACAAATTGCCGGACCATTACTACCAAAGAATATTGAAATTGACGGATCATTAAGTTCTCAATTCTTAACAGGGTTGTTAATGGCTTACTCAGCCTCAAATGCAGATACTGTAAGTATTTCAGTGAAAGACTTAAAGAGTAAACCTTATGTTGATCTTACATTAAAAGTAATGAGTGATTTTGGTTTGAATGTCCCTGAAAATAATAATTACAAATCATTCACATTCAACAAACCAATAAACCAGCAAACCAATAAACTAATAAACTATACAGTTGAAGGAGATTGGAGTGGCGCCTCATTTTTATTAGTTGCAGGTGCAATTGCCGGAAATATTATTGTGAAAGGATTAGATATTCAATCAACTCAAGCTGATAAAAAAATATTAGAAGCATTGCAGGATTGTGGTTGTAATATTTCTATTCGTGAAAATGAAATAGAAATTTCTAACTCTAATTTAGGGCTAAAGGCTTTTCATTTTAATGCTACTGATTGTCCTGATCTGTTTCCACCATTGGTTGCATTAGCAGCATTTTGTAATGGAACAACTGTGATTGAAGGTGTTTCAAGATTAGCACATAAAGAAAGTGATCGTGCAAAAACTTTACAAGATGAGTTTTCTAAAATGGGCGTGGATATTGAATTGCAGGGCAATTTGATGATGGTAAAAGGTGGTGCTGTTGTAAAAGGTGCAAGAGTGCATTCACGCCATGATCATCGCATTGCAATGGCTTGTGCAGTAGCTGCATTAAAAGCAGAAGGTGAAACAATTATTGAAGAAGCAGAAGCCATTAATAAATCGTATCCAGGGTTTTATCAGCATTTGAAATTATTGGGCACAATGATTGAAGTAATGTAATTTATTAATTTCAAAAATTAATTTAAACACAAAACGTATCACCACTTTTCCAATAAAATGCTACCACTTGCGATAAACCTACTTGCATACCAATAGCTTTAAACCTACTTCTATCTTCGTTCTCAACAAACCACTCAAAATTATAAGTTATTCCGTTTGGGGTGATTTTTAACGTGCCTGTTACTGCTTCCTGATCTGCTTCAATCCATGCAACAGTGTAATCGCCAATAATTTCACTTTCTTTCTTATCGCTTTTTCTTGCAATTTCATTCATTATACTACCGCCTTTTTTAGCATCATTATTTGTCCATAAACCATTAAGGCAGCCATTGCCAACTATTTCGTAAACTACGATGCCCCAAAATTTATTCGTGTTTTGTTCAATTAAATTTTCCATAAATGATGATTTGAGTTTTTAAAATTAATTTTTAATACAACGAACAGAAAGCTGGTTCCATTCGGCATTTGTGCTTTTAGACAAGGTTGTAAGAATAGAAGAAAGTGACCACGAGGATGCGGAAGCATTAGGAGGAACTTTGTCACCATTTGCCGACCACCAATTAGCTCCTAAATTTATATATTGAAAAATTGTTCCATTGTACATCCCGCCGGGTAGTCCTGTAAAGCCTGTCTGATTTGTTCCGCCAGTATTAGGAGTTTGCCAATGACTCGTGCCTGCTTCTTTTAGATTTCCAGCAGATGGATTAGATTGATATGCTCCACCTAAATAACTATAGCCCTGTAAAAGACTCCAGTCAAGGTCTGTTGGTACATGCCAACCTCCAGGACAAAGTAAATGACCATTATTGACTGCATACCAATCATAAAGTCTACCATAAGTAGCCACATTATTATTATCGTTATTATAGTTTGAATAAGTTCCATTATAAGCAGATGCTGCTGCTGATGTGCTATTTATAATTGGAGTTCCATCGCTGTAGTGTGTTACTTTTAAATTTTCAACCATCCATACTTGAGTACCTATGGTAATTGTATGATAGACGTTTCCATCAAAATCAGTTACTGTACCATAGCTTCCATCTCCTTTTGTTGCAAACGAGTTAGCCATTCCATAGCTTGTGCCTACAGCATTAGTTGCATAAGAACGTACATAATAAATAGTATTAGGAAGCAAACTCATTATATTACTTACAAAACTCGCTGTTCCAGTGCCATCAATAGTTTTATTATCATTAATAGTTGGACTTTGAGAAGTCGGACTCCAGCATATACCTTTTGCAGTAATGCTTGCACCGCCATCTGAATTTATTGAACTATTAACTGATGCGGAATTTACTGTTACATTGCTTATTGTATTTGACAGTACTGTAGGTAATGAACCAGAAAGTGTTGTAAAAGAAATTTGATTTCCATAAGTTGTTCCCACAGAATTAGTGGCATAAGCTCTTAAATAATAAGTAGCACTCGGAGTTAATCCAGTTAATGAACTTATGAAAGCTCCAGTTCCTGTTCCATCACTTGTTTTACTATTTGCAGTTGTAGGATTTTGTGTTGTACTAAAACATGCACCACGTGCTGTTATTGTTGCTCCACCATCGGAAGAAATATTTCCTCCACTTGTTGCAGTTGTTTGTGTTATTGAACTTGCCGCTGTTGTAGTTAGAATTGCTAATGTTGGCGATAGTGTTGTAACAGAAATTTGATTAGCGTAAACTGTGCCAACACTATTAGTAGCATAAGCTCTTACATAATAAGTTGTGTTTGCCGTTAATCCGATTAACGAACTTGTGAAAGTTCCTGTACCTGTTCCATCGCTTGTTTTACTATTTGCAGTTGTAGGATTTTGAGTTGTACTCCAACAAACGCCACGTGCTGTAATTGTTGCACCACCATCAGCAGAAATATTTCCACCACTCGCAGCAGTTGTCAACGTTATTGCACTTGCAACCGTTGTAGTTAAAGTTGGTAATACAAGTGGACTTGTTTTAAAAGTTATTGTATTGCCGTAAGCTGTGCCAACACTATTAGTAGCATAAGCCCTTACATAATAAGTTGTGTTTGCCGTTAATGCAGATAAGGAACTTGTAAAAGTTCCTGTACCAGTGCCATCACTCGTTTTGCTATCATTTAATGTTGGTGCTGTGTTTGTGCCCCAACAAATTCCCCGAGCTGTTATTGTTGCTCCACCATCAGAGCTAATGATGCCGCCACTTTGAGCGTTGGTTATTGTTATTGCACTTGCATCAGTGGTTGTTAATGTTGGTATTGTTGTTGTTGGATTTTTCTTGCAACTAACTATCATCAATAATATAGTGGCGAATATTAAAATGCTAAATTTTGTTTTCATTTTTTGGACTTGCTTTCGTAGAATAAAAATAAGGAATATATCAATAGTAATCATATTTGTTTACCATTAAATTTTCAATCTCATTCAACTTGCATTTATCTAAACAATAGATGACTAAGCAAGAATTCCAAAAAAAGTTAGGTGCGCAAATCGCAAAACTCAGAAAAGAGAAAAATCTTTCTCAAGTAGAGTTTTCTGATTTGTTAGATAAAGAAAAGCAAAACATCAATCGATTAGAAAGCGGCGGAACAAATCCTTCATCATGGTTAATCTATGAAATTTCAGAAGTCTTGGGTGTTCACCCGAATCAAATATTCGATTTCATTTCTAAAAAAAAATAGTCAATAAAACTTCTGTCTTGTTTATATTATCTTCGTCGTTTATAATTAATATTACAAACAAGATTTTTAAATAATTATGAATTCATTCGGACGCATATTTCGTGTAAACATTTTTGGCGAATCGCATGGCGAAAGCCTAGGAATCAATATTGACGGTATTCCTGCGGGATTGCCATTGTGTGTTGAAGATTTTTTAATTGATATTGAAAGAAGAAAAGGCGGTACACAAAAAGGAACAACACCAAGACAAGAAACTGATCTTCCTATTTTTAAAAGTGGTGTCTTCAATAATAAAACTACCGGTGCTCCAGTAATAATTTTATTCGAAAATAATAATACCCGAAGCGACGATTATCAAAAGCAAAGAGATTTTCCGAGACCAGGTCATGCTGACTTTGTTGCCAGTAAAAAATTTGCAGGTAATGAAGATTATAGAGGTGGCGGGCATTTCAGCGGAAGATTAACTGTTGCAATTGTTGCAGCAGGAGTGATCGCAAAAAAATTATTGAAAGAAATAAAAGTTGAATCAAACATTGTAGAAATTGGTGGAGAAAAAAATATTGAAGCAGGATTACAAAAAGCAATTGATGCAAAAGATTCAATTGGTGGCATTGTTGAATGTAAAGTTTCCGGTTTGTCAATTGGTTTAGGCGAACCTTTTTTTGATAGTGTTGAAAGTTTAATAAGTCATGCGGTGTTTGCCATTCCTGCTGTTCGCGGAATAGAATTTGGCACAGGTTTTCATGCAGCAAAAATGTTTGGTCTTGAACATAACGATGCCATTGTTGATGCTTCGGGGAAAACAAAAACAAATCATGCCGGCGGTGTTGTTGGAGGAATAACAAATGGCAATGAATTAGTTTTTAGAATTGCAATCAAACCAACTGCATCAACACCAAAAGAACAAGAATCATTAAATTGGAATAACAATCAAGTTGAAAATTTTTCTGTAAAAGGTCGTCATGATTTGTGTATCGCATTGCGTGTGCCGGTTGTGTTAGAAGCAGTAACAGCAATGGTTTTAGCCGATTTGATGTTATTGGAACAACATATTCCCCGAGTAATTAAGAATTAGAAATTAATAATTAAGAATTGTGAGCTTAATTTATCACGTTACTTCTAAGCAAGAATGGAAAGATGCTTTGCAGAATAATTTTTTTGAAACACCATCTTTAAAAATTGAAGGTTTTATCCATTGCAGTAATGCCGAACAAGTGCAGGGTGTTTTGGAAAGATATTATAAAGGAAAAACTGATTTAGTAAAATTGGTAATTGATACAACAAAACTTACCAATAAATTACAGTTTGATTTTTCTGCTTCGGTGAATGAAGAATTTCCACATGTTTATGGTGTGCTAAATATTGATGCAGTGATCGATGTTGTTGAAATTTGATTGTTGAATAAATAACAAAGCGTTGAAGAGTGCGACGCAACGGCAGCCTGATTTTTATTCGGAACGATTGTTACAAAAAAATTATTTTATAAAAAGTGCAGGAAAAAAAATCTCATCCTTTATTAATTTATACCGATGGTTCATCGCGTGGGAACCCCGGCCGGGGCGGGTTTGGTATTGTTTTACTTTGGGGCGATAAAAGAAAAGAACTCTCGGCAGGCTATCGTTTAACTACCAATAATCGTATGGAATTATTAGCAGTGATTGTTGCATTAGAATCTTTAACAAAGAAAAATATTGCTGTTACCATTCACACAGACAGTCAGTATGTTGTGAATAGCATTGAAAAAAAGTGGCTGGACAATTGGATCAAAACAAATTTTAAAGGTGGTAAAAAAAATAAAGATCTATGGTTGAAATATTTTGAACTGAGCAAAGATTTTTCAATTAAAATGAAATGGGTAAAAGGTCATGCAACAAACGAATTAAATAATCGTTGCGATGAATTAGCAACAACTGCCGCTGATGGAAAAAATTTATTAATTGATGAAGGATATGAAGCTGATAAATAAAAAAGCTCCGCAATTTGCAGAGCTTTTTTATTTTAATATTTTTTATTTACGCTAACTTCAAACTCAAAGTTTTTTTCACTAAATAATTATAACTGCCAATTAATACAGGCATAAATATTAATGTAGCGATCAATGAATTTTTATAAAATGGCAGTCCATCTTCCATACACAAAACAAATCCAGCAAAATTCATTGGGTGTCCGTAACCACCATGACCTGCCCAAACTGTAATGTTAGAAATTAAAAAAAATAAAGTTGGTCCTGCAATGGCACCAGCAAAAATCCGACTGTAATTTTTTCCTTGCAACGCCCATCCAATTAAAGTGGTTAATAAAAGGAAAAAATAATTTAACCATTGATATTTGTATAATCCTTCGAAAGGAAATAATCCCATTCTGTAAAATACTTCAATCAATACATCGCTTATCAATAAAGCCATTAAAGTATAAATAAATGATTTGCTTTTGTCTTTAATGATCATTCCTGAAAATAAAGCAATTGCAATAATGGGCGAAAAGCCCGACCAATCTAGCTTTGCTGAAAATAATAATTTAAAGATTGTTGTAATGGCAACAAGTAACAAAGTGAAAAGTATGATTCTGCTTTTAGCTTTCATCGCTTAATATTTAAAAACAAAAATAGGTTGAAAAACCATTTTACAAACTTCTATTTTCCTCAGATTGTGGAAAATGAAATTTATTTGTCAGTAACAGGCACAAAAGCCTTGAACAGCAAGCAATGCCCCGATGATGCAATGCTGTATTCTTGTCCCGGCAATACAGCAACCGATTCTCCTTTTTTAATCATCATGTTTAGACTATCAGTATTAATAATTCCGGCGCCTTCGATAACGATTAATATTTCTAATGAACTTGCCACACTCCCATATTTATCTTCACCACTTAATTCAATTTTATTGATACCAAAATCGGGAACAGGGCAAGGATAATTTTTTTCAATCGCATCAATCGCATTTCCTTTCATTACGTTTGGTGTAATACCAATAAAAGAAGTATGTTTCATTAATTCAGGAACATCAATATGCTTTGGAGTTAATCCGCCACGCAAAACATTATCGCTGTTTGCCATTAACTCAACATTCTGTCCTTCGAGATAAGCATGCGGAATTCCTGCACCTTGAAAAACAGCTTCCCCTTTTTCGGCTTTTACGATGTTGAAAAAATAAATTGAAAAAATACCGCGATCAATATTTTTAATTTCATCTTTTCCTTCAAATAATTTTACAACCCACCAGCCGGGTTGATCTTTAGTTAATTCGTTATTTTCTTTTCTGCGCAATTCTCGTTTCACCATATTAAATAACATTACATCGATATCATCCTGATTCATTTCCATCACAAATTGGTACGTCGCTTTTAATCCATCGCGTTTATACAAAGGCAATAAAATATTAAACTCTTGGACATCTTCTAAAACTCGCTCCAGTGCAGCTTCTTGTTTAAAGCCATGCAATAACCAAAACTCACTCAATGCCACCATTACTTCAGGTTTATGATTTTTGTCCTTATAATTTCTATGTGGTGCATTGATAGGAATTCCGGCGGCTTCCTCAGCATCAAATCCTTTGATGGCTTCTGCTTTTGATGGATGTACCTGAATGCTAAGCATATCTTTTACATCCAAAATCTTTAATAAATATGGCAATTCGCCAAACTGCTGAAACACTTTATCGGTAATGGTTTCAGAATGATTTTTAAGAATGAGTCTGTTTAAAGAAACAGGTTGATTATCGATTATTAAATCGGATGATGCGGATGGATGTGCACCCATCCAATATTCGGCACAAGGTTTATGTTCGGTATTTGCAAAACCAAATAACGAAGGAATAAAATCATATCCGCCCCAGGCATAGTTCTGAACTTTTCCTTTTAATTTATAAATTTTATCCTTCAGTTCCATTTTATATTTTTATATTTGATAAGAGATTAAAAACATGGACTACCGTAAAGATACAGGCAATAAAGGCGAAAATATTGCTGCACAATATTTGGCTGAGCATGCTTATACCGTTATAGAACGTAATTGGCGATATAAATATTGGGAGGTTGATATAATTGCTTCGAAAAAAAATAAATTACATTTTGTAGAAGTTAAAACCCGCACCAGCGAAAGGTTTGGCAAGCCTGAAGAAAGTATTCGCCATGATAAAATGAAGAGTTTAAAGAATGCAGCTGAAGAATATTTATATCAGCATCCCGAATGGAAATATATCCAGTTCGATGTGCTGGCGATTACCTTGCATGGCAATGAAACAAAAGAAATTTTTTTAATTGAGGATGTTTATTTTTAAAAGCCTAAATTGTAAAAAAATTGTTCGACTTAGATAGGAAAACAATTCAAAAACAAACGTAAAATGCACCTGATTTTATTATTATCAGTACTATGGAATCTTGTTTTTATGGTATTAGCAATAGATCAAGTAAACCTACTATTCAAAAACTTAAAGATTGATAAACCAACAAGAAATAGTTTGATTTTACTTTCGGTTGCTTGTCCAATTTTGGGTTTCTTAAATTCCTATTTTAGGAAGAGAAGATTGAAAAAAATTATATAAACTAAAATTTTTCGGTATTCAATTTAAAGAGAAATAACTTTTTTTCTTATTGCTTCCAAACATAATCCCACTCTACTTTTCACTTTAAATTTTTGAAATAAAGCTTCGCGGTAGCCATCAATTGTTCTTTCTGCTAAGCTCATTTTTTGGGAAATATCCTTATACGTCAAATCAGTACATGCGAGTTTTAAAAAAATTTTTTCATTTTCTGAAATGATTAAGCTTTCATTTTCGGTTTCTGTCTGCACTAGTTTTCTAAAATCAATATTTGTACTATCGCTATTATAAAACCCCTTTTCATTTATCGCATTTAATGCTATTTCCAATTCGTCGGGGTGAGTATCTTTCATTAAATAGGAACAACAACCAGCTTTAATCATTCTAATAATTGAGTCTTCATTATTATTCATTGATAACGCAACTAATTTCACTTTCGGGTACGTTTTATGCAGCCACACTGCAGTTTCATAACCATCCATGTGTGGCATGTTCACATCCAGCAACATAATATCAGGAACTATTTTTTTTTGTTGAATCTTTTCCTGCAAATCTTTCCCGTTTAATGCTTCAACAACAACTGTATAATTATTAAAACTTTGCAGCATTAAACTGAGAGATTTTAAAAATAATTGATGGTCGTCAGCAATTCCTATTTTAATCATTCTAATCTTTTTTTACTGGTAATTGAATAATAATATTTGTGCCTTGGTTTGATGACTGAAAGTTTATTGTTCCACCTAATAATTTTGTACGGTGTCGCATGTTAATGACACCAACGCCTGAATTTAGCTTCTCTGATTCATTAAACCCTATGCCATCATCGGCAATGGTAACAAATAATAATTCGTCTTGTTCTTTTAAAGTAATGATCACATTTTTCGCCCCGGAATGTTTGATACAATTCTGCAAAGCCTCCTGCACAATGCGAAAAAGAATGATCTGCTCATCCGTCTTCAATGAAAAATATTCCTCATGAGAAAATAAAATTTTTAGACTCTCCGAAGCATTGATTCTTTTTATTTCTGTTTCTAAATTTTCGATGAAATTAAATTGTTGCAACCACTCTTTATTTAATGATTTTGAAAGTGAACGCATTTCTGTGATTGCTGTGCCTAATGTTTCATTTGCAATAGTAAGTGTATCAGGCGCATCAATTAGTTTACGTTGCGTAATACCAATTAATAATTTGGCGCTATTTAAAAGCTGACCAATATTATCATGTAATTCCTTACCAAGTTGGTTCATCGTTTCATCCTGTGTTTCTATTCGAGATTGCAATAAGTTATTTTCGAAATCCTGTTGCATTGTTTTGATCTCATAAAGATGGGTTACTTGTTTTTTTTGATAAAAAATAATAAAAACGATTATGAATGAAATGATTAAAATAAGAAAAACACTTAAGAGTAGAATTATGAACGGGTCTTCGGTGATGTAACGCATGTAAATCCTTTTAAAATAAAAATGCACATTAGAGTTAGCATGAAGTTATGAAATTTCCAAAGTATCCAGAAAGACTTTGTTTGTACATGCTCTATTGTTAAAAAGCGGTATGAAGCAAAGACTAAAATATTGGAAGAATAATAAATCAATAATCCGGTAACTATAAAGAAGAAAGGATTTTTTAAAATAGATTCAGTCGGCATTTTACTAATTAAAAACCAATAATAATTTAAACACAGAAATGTAATAGCAATTGAAACAGTAGTATAACTTAAACTATTAAAGGCATTTTGGCTTTCAAAGAAAATAATGATGGCAAGAAAACACATGAAGACTGCCGCGAAAATATTTATAGCCAAATTACTTACACGAAAGAAAATAAATTTTTTAAAGAAACTAAATAGGATTACAAACGACAAAAAACAGTTAAGTTGATAAAGCCAAATATTATTAGTCTTGAAAAAAACATCAACTATTATTGATGCTGTGAAATTCAGTATAGCCTGCATTAACACATAATAAAAAATATACCGAGAATCTCCCTTTATCTTTCTAAATATAATTGCATATAATAGAACAATAAAGGGAGATATAAAATCTAAATTTTTAATTATTTCGTTAAACATCACTTAAACTGATTACTCTAATTTCGATAGCTTTTTTTGTAAATTCCTTCTATTAAATTAGAGGATAATTATTTTGGACCACATCCCGGAGGTGTTGGGCATCCCATAACCGCCATATTTGTAGTCAAACTTTCTTTATTACTTTTTGCTTTTGCTGAATACATTGCTGATGCAGTAATTGAATAAGTTTTTTTACCTAATTCAAGCCTTACAACAATTTGATCAGGATTTGTTTTAATAAGTTTCATCAATTCAGATGTTTTAAAAGAAAACTCAATGGCGCAATCGCTTTTTTTAACTGGCATAAATTTTAGTTTTAGTTTATAAATTAAATTAATAGACAAATTTAATTAAAGAAGTAGGAATTAACTACGGGTATTTTCCCGTTTTTTGCATGGGAATTTTCCCGTTGTAAAACGTGAAAAGTACCCTTCGAAAGAAATTCTAAAATTAATTTTCTTGTAACTTTTTTTTCAAATTTTCTTTTACAGTTCTCTCCCATTCATCTTTTAAAATGCTTAATACAATTGAATCTCGGCGGTTTCCATCGCGTTTAATTGTATTAGCTCTCAACACTCCTTCGGCAATGCAACCGATAGATTTCATTGCTGCAATACTTCTTGCATTATTTATGTCGGCGCGAAATTCTACGCGTTCCATACCAATATTTTCGAAAGCAAATTGTAACAATAAATATTTGCAACGTTTGTTTAATCCGGTTCCCCAAAAATCTTTACCATACCAGGTATAACCTAATTGCAAAGTTTTTTGTACTAACTGAATATCATAAAATCTTGTGCAACCTGCATACCGATTTGTTCTTTTATCGAACACAATGAATGGATATTCTTTTAATCCTTTTTTTGCATCTAATGCAATTTGAATGTAACGTTCTAAATTTTCTTCTCCGCATGCTGTGGTCAAAGAATATTTCCAAAGCTCCGGTTCATGTAAAGAAAAAACAAGCAAGTTCTTGCAATCGCCTATTGTTAACGGACGCAATAAAACGCAACCATCTTCCAAATAATAATCTTTTCTAAAATCAAATTCTTCAATCATAACAAATCAATATTTTAAACAATTCTTTTATCATCCTTTAAGCTGTAAATTCATTAAAATATTTGATATTGCAGTTCAATTAATTTAATTATTATGTGTGGAATTGTTGGATACGTTGGTCATAGGGAAGCTTATCCCGTTATATTAAAAGGTTTGAAACGTTTGGAATATCGTGGTTACGATAGTGCCGGTGTTGCATTGATCAACGGCGGATTGAAAGTTTATAAAAAGAAGGGAAAGGTTGCTGAATTGGAAGAAGAAGTTATTGGCAAAGATCTACACGCAAATATTGGAATTGGTCATACACGATGGGCAACACACGGCGAACCTAGCGATAGAAATGCGCATCCTCATGTTAGTAATAATGGAGAATTGGCGATGATCCATAATGGTATCATCGAAAATTATGTTTCGATTAAAAATGATTTACAGAAAAAAGGTTACACTTTTAAAAGTGATACCGATACTGAAGTGTTATTGAATTTTATTGAAGACATTCAAAAAAATAACAACAGCACTCTCGAAGAAGCATTACGCATTGCATTGAAACGTATTGTTGGTGCTTATTGTATTTTATTGATCGATAAAAATGATCCTGAAACAATTATTGCTGCACGCAAAGGAAGTCCGTTGGTGATTGGTATTGGTAAAGGCGAACATTTTTTAGCAAGTGATGCATCACCAATTATTGAATACACAAAAGAAGTTGTTTATGTGAATGATTATGAAATTGCAATTGTTCGTCCTGATGAATTGATATTAAAAAATCTCGGCAACGAAAAGCAAACACCATTCATTACAAAATTAGATATGGAATTAGCAGCCATTGAAAAAGGCGGCTACGAACATTTCATGCTGAAAGAAATTAATGAGCAACCCGAAACTATTCATGATTGTTTAAGAGGAAGATTGTTACCCGACATCGGACAAATAATAATGAGCGGTGTTGATGATCATTTAGAAGCTTTGAGGAATGCACACCGCATGGTGATAGTTGCCTGCGGAACCAGTTGGCATGCGGGTTTGATCGCTGAATATGTGATCGAAGAATTATGCCGTATTCCTGTTGAAGTTGAATATGCAAGCGAGTTCCGTTACCGTAATCCTGTTGTAAATAAAGGTGATGTTATTATTGCTATTTCCCAAAGTGGTGAGACAGCCGATACATTAGTTGCATTAGGAAGTGCAAAAGAAAAAGGTGCATTTATTTTTGGTGTGGTGAATGCGGTTGGCAGCAGCATTGCACGTTTAAGTGATGCCGGTGCATACTCTCATGCAGGCCCTGAAATTGGCGTGGCAAGTACAAAAGCTTTCACCGGACAATTAGCCGTTTTAATAATGATGGCTTTAAAAATTGGTTATGCAAAAGGAACGATTGATGAAGATCGATATATTAATTTGTTGAAAGAATTAGCAGCTGTTCCTGAAAAAGTAAAAACCATTTTAGCCGATACAGCAAATATTAAACGCATTGCAGAAAAATATAAAGATGCACACGACTTTTTATTTTTAGGAAGAGGTTATAATTTTCCGATTGCATTAGAAGGTGCATTAAAACTGAAAGAGATCTCTTACATACATGCCGAAGGTTACCCTGCTGCAGAAATGAAACATGGACCAATTGCTTTGGTGGATGAAAATCTACCGGTTGTGTTTGTTGCAACAAAAGATTCTTACTATGAAAAAATTGTAAGCAATGTTCAAGAAATAAAAGCAAGAAAAGGAAAAGTAATTGCTGTTGCAACTGAAGGTGATACTGTTATTCCGGGCATGGCTGATGATGTGATGTTTGTTCCTGATGCCGATGAAATAATTGCACCATTATTAAGTGTTGTGCCTTTGCAATTATTAAGTTATTATGTTGGTGTTGCAAAAGGTTTGGATGTTGATAAACCAAGAAATTTGGCGAAGAGCGTTACGGTAGAATAATGTTGAATGTTAATGATTGATGTTAAATTAAAAAACTAAAACTCATTGCCTCTTTGCCTATTGCCTTGTACTCTGCATTGCTCAATAAAGTTCCGAACGTTGAAGAGTGCGACGCAACAGTTGATGCCATAAAAAACTACTGCTTGTTCAATAAAAAAATAAAAACTGATGCCGCAAAATATTATTAAAAAAACATCGATTGCAAGTTTGGGTTATGGTTTTATTTCGGAGGAATTTATTCCGAAAGGACGTGATGAATATTATTTGCGTGACATACAAGACAGGAGTGGCATTGATTACCGTCAGCTTACTGCTTATGAAATAGAAGCTTTGGTACGTAATAGAAATACAAGTGATGATTGGAATATGATTTTAGTATCGGATGCTTTTAATCCTGAGCTAGTAAAAAATTGTAAGTTTTTCGGATTGGTGCGCATTGGAAAATTAGAACCTTATTGTTTAGGTTTTTCGGATCTGAAAACGCCGGTGGGTTTATATAATTCAACAATCATCAGTTGCGATTTTGGTGATAATGTTGTTATTGATAATGTAAATTATTTATCGCATTACATTATCGGCAACGAAGTTATTATTGCCAATGTGAATGAATTAGTAACCACCAATCACACAAAATTTGGTAATGGTATTATTAAAGCAGGCGAAAAAGAAGAGGTGAGAATTTGGTTGGAAATATGCAATGAAAATGGTGGCAGAAAAGTTATTCCATTTAATGGCATGTTACCAGGCGATGCTTTTTTGTGGAGCAAATACAGAGATGATGATGCATTGCTTGAAAAATTTAAACAATTTACTGAAGCAGAATTTAAACCGCAACGAGGATTTTACGGAAAGGTTGGCGACAGAACTGTAATTAAAAATTGTTCCATCATTAAAGATGTATGGATTGGAAGTGATGCCTATATAAAAGGTGCAAATAAATTAAAGAACTTAACCATCAATTCTGGACCTGAAGGTAAAACACAAATTGGTGAAGGTTGTGAATTGGTAAACGGAATTGTTGGTTTTGGATGCACTATTTTTTATGGAGTGAAAGCTGTTCGTTTTATTATGGCTTCGCATTCGCAATTAAAATATGGTGCACGTTTAATTAATTCTTATCTCGGAAATAATGCAACCATTTCTTGTTGCGAAGTGTTGAATTCATTAATTTTTCCTGCACATGAACAACATCATAATAATTCTTTTTTATGTGCTGCATTAATCATGGGACAAAGCAATATTGCGGCCGGAGCAACAATTGGCAGCAATCATAATTCTCGTGGTGCAGATGGTGAAGTTGTTGTTGGGCGTGGCTTTTGGCCTGGTCTCTGCGTAAGCATCAAACACAATTCTAAGTTTGCGAGTTTTTCAATTATTGCCAAAGGCGATTACTCATTTGAACTAAATATTCCAATTCCTTTCTCATTAATTAGTCTCGATACAAACAAAGATCAATTAACTATTATGCCGGGTTATTGGTTTATGTATAACATGTATGCATTGGCAAGAAACAGTTGGAAATATATTGACAGAGATAAACGTGGCAATAAAATTCAGTCAATCGAATATGATTATTTAGCACCCGATACTGTGAACGAATTATTTTATTCGCTTGAATTATTGGAAGAATTAACGGGCAATGCTTTTTATAAAAAATTTGAACCAAAAAAATCATTTAGCAAAGAAGAAAATATTAAAAAAGGAAAAGCATTATTAACGGATCAAGATAAAATCATTGATGAATTAGAAATTGTTGCAACAGGTTTTGAAAACAGTAAACGAAAAACTGTTTTAATTAAAGTGAGACAATCTTATTTATTGTTTAAAGAGATGATTCATTTTTACGGTACAACTCAATTAATTAAATTCATTCAACAAAATAAATTCAAATCTTTCGATGAATTAATTTCTGCAATTCCCAATAAATTAAAAAGAGAAGAATGGTTAAATATCGGTGGGCAATTAATGACCGAATCAACTGTACATTCATTAAAAGAAAAAGTAAAAAAAGGTAAAATAAAATCATGGGATGGATTGCATGAATTTTATACCGAAGAAGGAACAAAATATACTGCACAAAAACTGAATCATGCTTTAGCTTCGCTGGCTGAGATAAATAATATTAATTTAAAAAAGGTTGATGCAGCAAGTATTTCAGGCTTTTTAAGTAAAGCAGTTGCAACAAAAGAATGGATGTCTGAAAGCATTTACAAGTCCAGAGAAAAAGATTACACTAATCCTTATCGCAAAATGGTTTATGATACACAAAAAGAAATGGATAAAGTAGTTGGAAAGTTAGATGACAATAGTTTTATTATTCAGCAAAAGGAAGATGCATTGTTATTTAAAAAAGAAGTTGCATCAATAAAAAGGAAAATGAAATAATAGTTAAACTGAAAAATTATTTCATAATAACTGTGCCTATTTTTTTTGTTATTTTCTTTTCTATCTCCTTTAAATTATTATGGATATCTATTAAACGTTTTTGTTTTTCAAAATCAGCATGTTCTATTTCGCGCTGATTTTCTTCAAACATTTTTTTAATTTTTTTAAGCTGAAAAAAGCTGATACTTATTTCAACATCCTGATGCGAAACATCACGGTTTACAATATTCATACCTTCCAAACGCTCATCCCATTTTTGACTCAGTTCATGTGGAAAAACAGTAATGCTCATTACTAAATTTCTTACAGTATCATCGGGATGATATAAAAACGATTTTGCATCGGGCTGTAATCCTTGCTCGTAGCGGGTTCTGTAATCATTAAATAAATTCCCTAAATGAATATTATCAAAACTAAATTGTTCCAGCTCTTCAAAAATATACTGCGCCATTGTTTTTTGTTCGTCCCAATTGCGTAAACCATATTCCAATAAAACACGCAACACATTTTTTTCGTGCGCTTCATCCTGATTTAATAATAAAAAATTATCGTCTAAAACATCTTCAGGTTGTTGGGTTTGTTGCAGAATAAAATTTGCTTCTTCAAAAGGCAACCGCTTTTCATCTTTAGCGATCTTATCGCGTTTTAATTTATTGACAAGATTGGTTAATCCGCCTTCATCAATTTTTAATACTGATGAACATTGCTTGATATATTCCTGCAGTTTTGTAAAGTCTTCTGCTTTACTTATTTTACTTAAAGTATCAGCAACATGATTTACAACTTCACTCTTTTTCGTAACATCATTGCCTGCATCTTTCAACATTACTTCCAACTGAAAAAGAATAAAATCTTTTTTATTTTTTTCTACAAAATTTTGAAAGTTTGCAGCACCAACTTTGTTAACATAACTATCTGGATCTTCATTGTCAGGAATCAATACCAGCTTCACATTCAGGCCTTCTTCCAAAGCCATATCTAATCCGCGCAATGCTGCTTTTATTCCTGCAGAATCGCCATCATAAATTATTGTAAGGTTGTTCGAATATTTTTTAACTATGCGAAGCTGATCAGTTGTTAAAGATGTACCACCGCTAGCAACAACATTTTCAATTCCTGCCTGATGTAAACTAACCACATCAGTATATCCTTCCACCAATAAACATTCGTTTGCTTTATCAATTGCCAATCGTGCAAAATAAGATCCGTATAAAACTTTACTCTTTACATAAATTTCATTTTCGGGTGTGTTGATATATTTTGGTGCTTTATCAGCTTTACCAATTACTCTTGCACCAAAGCCAATTATTTTTCCGGTGTTATTATGAATGGGGAAAATAATTCTGCCGCGATAATTATCAATTAATTCAGTTTCATTTCTAACAACTACCAATCCAGTTTTAGGAAGTAATTCTTTATTAAATTGGTTTTGTAATAAAGCTTTTGCCAGTTCGTCTCTTTGCGAAGGATTAAAACCTATTTGAAATTTCTTGATAATGTCTTCTCTGAAACCTCTTTCTTTCAAATAAGTTAATGCAATGTTTTGTCCTTCTTCGGACTGAAATAATTTTTCATCAAAAAATTTCTGTGCAAAATTATTAATGATGTACAAACTGTCGGATGCCTGCTGTAACTGCTTTTGCTCAGGTGAAGCTTCAGTTTCTTCAACTTCAATATTATAACGAGCGGCTAAAAATTTTAATGCTTCAACATAACTCATCTTGTCATGTTCCATTAAAAAAGTAATGGTGTTACCACTTTTGCCACAACCAAAACATTTATATAATTCTTTTGCAGGAGAAACTGTGAATGATGGAGTTTTCTCGTTATGAAAAGGACATAATCCTAAATAATTTGCACCACGTTTTTTTAATTTCACGTATTCGCCCACCACATCAATGATGTCGATGCGGTTCTTAATTTGTTCTATTGTTTGCGGTGTGATCATGATTTTGTAAGCTGCGAATATCTCAAAATAAAAAGCTTTTTAAAATTTTATTTGTTTTTTGTTATGAAGTGTTTTTACATTTATACATGCTAAAGAAAGAAAGACAAGCTCACATCATTCATCAAATCAATATTCATAATAAAGTACTTTCTTCTGATCTTTCTGTACAGCTCAATGTCTCCGAAGATACGATAAGAAGGGATTTGCAGGAATTAGATGTGAGTGGAAAATTAACTAAAGTTCATGGTGGTGCTTTGTCTAAATCCTTTCATTTTTCATTAGAAAAAAATATTATCTATTCGCAACCCGAAAAAAGAATCATTGCAACAAAAGCAATTTCATTAATTAAAGATGGAATGTTTATAGTGCTTTCGGGTGGCACAACAATTTTAGAATTAGTACAATTATTACCCGATAATTTAAATGCAACATTTATAACGGTTAGTTTACCAACAGCATTACAATTATTAAATCATCCAAGCAGTGAAGTGATTTTTTTAGGAAATAAATTATCAAAGACTGCACAAATTTCAGTTGGTGCTGAAGTAATACAAAGATTAAGTGAAATAGAAGCCGACTTATGTTTTTTAGGAACGAATAGTATTGATGCGGAACGAGGAATAACAGATTTAGAATGGGAAGTTATTGAAGTAAAAAAAGCAATGATTAAATGTGCACATAAAACAATATCATTAGCTATTTCAGGGAAATTGAATTCTGTCCAAAGATTACAGGTTTGTCCGATAACAGATATCGATACTTTAATTACCGAATTAAATCCTTCAGATCCTTTATTAGAACCATATCACAGAAAAAAAATACAATTGCTTTAATTTTTTGTCTCTTCCTATCCCTTTGTTCGTAATTCCTTGTTGTTTTCTTATTACATGCTTGCTGTTTTCTTCGAAAGCTTACGAAGAGCACCCGAAGAAACCTACAGAAAAATACGAAGCAAATAATACTCAGGTAGGAACGAATGCACTCTGTCGTATTCTTAAAATGAGTATGCTGATACTTTAGCTTTTCCTAAAACTATTTAAAATCCAGCAACCTTTTTATCTTTTGAAAATATTAAATCGATTATATAAATAATCTATTTAGTGAAAAAATTGACAGGTTTACAGGACAACAGTTTTTTTATTATGCTGCATTTATTTGCAGTTTTTTTTATTGATCGAAATTTATTCATTTTTCATAGAAAATCATATTTAGTAATGAAATAATTTCGTATCTATGTGCCTGCATAATATTAACAATGCTTTAATTCTCAATGTTTAGCTGTGTTAAAACAGTTATTTGCGGTTTTTTGCGGATATTTTGCATTGTTTAAAAACTAATTGATTATTTACCCAAAAACAAAATCTGTTATGAGAAAATTTGTTTCGTTTATGAAAGTGGTTGCCATACTGCTTTTCATGTTCTCTTCGCCTTCTCGTGGACAAAGCCAAACAGTGTCTGGAACAGTACAAGACACCGATAAGAAATTACCTTTGGCAGGTGCCAGTGTAAAAGTTAATGGCACTAATACTATTGAAGTAACAAATGCCAAGGGAGTTTTTACTATAAAAGCTTCTGCCGGACAAGTCTTAATTATTAGCCATGTAGGTTTTGAAACACAAAAAGTTACAGTTACCGGTGAAAAAATAACTGTTTCTTTAAAAACTCAAACAGCAGAATTAGAAGATGTTGTAGTAGTGGCAATGGATATTAAAAGAAAACCTCGTGAGTTGGGTTATTCGGTTCAAAGAGTTACAGGAAAAGATATCTCAGATACAAAAAGAGAAAATTTCCTAAACAGCTTGCAAGGTCGTGTTGCTGGTTTAACAATCACTCCAACAAATGGTATGGCAGGTGCTTCTTCTCAAATCGTACTGAGAGGTTTTAATTCATTAACATTAAGTAACCAACCATTATTTGTTGTGGATGGTGTTATCGTTGATAACAGCACTATGGATGAAACTTCAAATGGTGGTTCTCAATTAGGATTAGCTTCTGACAGACCAAACAGAAATAATGACTATACCAATCGTATTGCAGATATTAACCCAAATGATATTGAATCTGTAACAGTATTGAAAGGTCCGGAAGCAACTGCCTTATATGGTAGTCAGGCTAGCTCTGGAGCTATCGTTATTACAACCAAAAAAACAAGGTCAACAGAAGGAAATAAAGTAAATATTAGTTATGATAATTCCTTCCGTTTTCAAATGATCAATAATTTCCCTCAAATAAATAACGATTATTCTCCAGGTAGCAATGGATTACCTTCTTCAAATTCATTTAGCTATTTTGGACCAGCATATCCTTCTGGAATGAAGAGTTTCGATAATATGCATAATTTCTTCAGAACAGGTTTCTCTCAAACACATAATCTTGGATTGGATTTTGGAAATAAAGTTTCAAGTTTCAGAGTTTCGGGCTCTTATTTACATCAAGATGCAGTAGTTCCAAGAAACTCATATGAAAAACAAAATTTCCGTATAGCTAATACAACTAAAATTGGCAAGTTCATAGAAATTACACCAACCATTTCTTATACTCATTCAGTAAATGAAAAACCTTTAAGAAGTGCCGGTGGATATTATCTTGATCTTTTAGCTTGGCCAATAAATTACGACATCAATAATTATTTAGATGCAAATGGTAATAAAAAACAAATTTATACTGTAGGTAGTATTGGTGAAGGAACTGATAACCCTATGTTCAATGCCATGTTCAATCATAGCAGTGAAGAAGTTTCAAGATGGATTGGTACAATAGGTGTAAATGTTGCACTTAAACCTTGGTTGACAGCTTCAGGTAGATTTGGATATGATACTTATACTCAGAACGGATATGAAATACAGAATCCTCAATCATCTCTTGCATATACAGTAAGAGGTACTTTGGATAACTATTGGAGAACTTATAAAGGATACAATCATACAATTACTTTAACAGCAAATAAAAAATTCAATGATTTTTCTGTGAGAGCAATGGCTGGTAATGTTTGGCAGAATTACGAAACTGATATGTATGCTAGTTATGGTACAGGATTAGTAGATAACCCTTTAGCGGTTGATGGAAGTATGACTAAATTCGGAGTACCAGTAAATAATTTAAATTTAGTACAAGCTTTGGGTGGAAATTTAATGGATAGTTTAATTACTACTCCTAATACTAGAATCCGATTGAACAGAAATGTTTACGGTCAGCCCAACCAATATATTCAACGTTTAACCGCTTTCTTTGGTGAAGTTTCAATTGGTTATAAAAACGTCATTTTTTTACAATATAGTCATCGTTTCGAAGGTGCTTCAGTTTTCCCTTCACAAACTAGAAACTATAATTATCCTGCAGGTAGTTTAAGCATTATCTTAAGCGATATCTTCCCACAAATAAAACAAGGAGGAATTCTTAATTATGCAAAACTGAGAACATCTTTGGCAAGTACAGCAAGGCTTCCGGATCCATATTTAAACCAGTCAGTGATTGGCGCAAACTATGCTAGTTCAGTAGTTCCTGCTTATTCATACGGTTTCTATAATAACAATCCAAACTTAGAGCCGGAAAGACAACATACTTATGAAATAGGAACAGAACTTAAATTCTTTAATAATAGAATATCTCTTGAAGCATCTTACTATAATACTTTGGCATTAAAACAAATCGTACAAGGATTTAGAGCAAGTTATGCAACAGGATATATTTTGAATACCTTAAATGCCTCTTCTACAAGAAACCAAGGATTTGAATTATCTCTTGATGTAACTGCAATTAGAAAGAAAGATTTTGATTGGAATGTACGTTTCAACTTTAACCACATGTGGAGTCAGGTACTTACATTGCCTGCATCTATTGCCGGTGAATTCTATATCGCTGATACTTGGTTATATGGTAATGCTCGTGGTGGTTTGTATAGAGGTAGTTCTACCGGAACAATTACAGGTTATGGTTATGCAAGAAATAATGCCGGACAAATACTTATAAATCCTGCTAATGGTGTTCCTGTTGTTGATGGAAACTTTTTAATTCGCGGTGATAGAACTCCAGCCTTTACTTTAGGTACTATTAATACCTTGAGATATAAAAACTGGAATTTGAGTTTCTTATGGGATTTAAAAGTTGGTGGAGATATTTTCAATGGTACAGAAGAGTTTCTTACCTACAGTGGCAAAGCAGGAAGAACTGCTGATAGAATGACACCAAGAGTTGTAACTGGAGTATTACAGGATGGATTACAAAATACAGCTAATCCTTCTATCAATACTATTGCGATAGTTCCACAATATTTAAGTACTTATTATACAAGTATGCCTGAAGAAGAGTTTATTCAGAAGAATGTGAATTGGCTTCGTTTAAGAGATGTTACTGTTAGTTATACTTTCAATAATATCAGCAATAAACTAAAAGGATTTAAATCGCTTGGTGTATTTGTAACCGGTAACGACCTTATCTTAATTACAAATTACAAAGGTGCAGATCCGGCTACGAACGGTAATACAGGGCTCTCTAAGGGTGTTGGTGGTTATGGTTTCGATTATGGAAACCTTCCAACTCCATTAGGCTTGAATTTTGGATTACGTGCTAATTTTTAATCTTAAAATAAATTCAAAATAATTAGGTATGAAAAATAAATTAATTAAAATATTTCTTTCTGTAAGTGTTGTGAGCGCTATGGCTATCACATCTTGTCAGAAACAATTGGATTCTGCATATCAGAATCCAAATGCTCCTGTTGTTGTTCCGATTGAAGGTCTATTCCCTAGCTTAATTGGAAGTATTATTGGAAGCAGTGCTGCTTCAGGAAGCGCTTATGGTATTGCAGGTGATGCTTTATTAATTGGAAGATATATACAGTATTGGGGAACCAGTACTTATACAGCTGCATCTTTAACAGCAGCAAATTCTTCAAACTACGATATGATGGCTGGTACTGTAGCTGTTAGTGATAACCTTGGTTCATTATGGGGAGCGTTTTATTTTGGTCAAGGCCAGAATTTAAACAGGGTTATTCAATGGGGTGCCGGACAGGAAAAATGGGATTATGTAGGTGGTGCACAAGCTTTAAGAGCATGGGGTTGGTTAGAAATAGCTAATGAATATGGCAATGCTGTTATTGTCAAGGAAGCTTTCGATCAAAGCCGTCAGCAATTTGATTATGACCCACAATCTTTAGCATACGATTCTTGCAGAGCAGCTTGCTTTCAAGCTTTAGCTAATTTAAGCAGAACAGATGGTGCAGTAAGTCCTGCAAACTTTGCCCTTGGAGATGCTTATTTTTATGGGGGAGATGTAAACAAATGGAAAAAATTTGTTTATGGAATTTTAGCAAGATCTTATGGATATATCAGCAATAAAACTACTTACTCTGCTGATTCAGTTATCAAATATGCAAACCTTGCTATGACAGCCAATGCTGATAATGCAACTTGTAAATTTGCAGCCGGTGGATTATCAGGTTCTAATAGTTATTTCGGAATCTTTAGAGGGAATGTTGGTTCTATCAGACAAAGTGCTTACATCGCAAATTTAATGAATGGTTTAAATACTACAATTTTTACAGGTGTAGCTGATCCAAGAATGCCATATATTCTTAAAGCAAATCCAAATGGAACATTCAAGGGCATACTTCCTTGGAATGGTGGTGCAGAAATTACTGTTACAAATGATAAACCTAATAATTTCTGGGGCGGTTTATATGCTACTACAGGATCCCCTGCAAATGAAAGCGGCTGTACCTATATTTTTAGAAATGCAGCAGAATTTCCAATTATGACTGCATCAGAAATGCAATTTTTATTGGCTGAAGCAGCTTACAGAAAAGGTGATAAAACAACAGCTTTAGCAGCTTATACAAATGCCATCAGTTTAAATTTTGACATGCTTACTAATAATTATGCTACAAATGTTCCAACTGCTTCATTAATTACTTCTACAACGAAAGCTGCTTATTTGGCTAACACTAAGATTGTTCCGGCAACTGCTAGTGCATTGTCAATGTCACAAATTATGTTACAAAAATATATTGCTTTGTATGCTTGGGGTGTTCAGGAAACATGGACAGATATGAGACGTTTCCATTATAAAGATATTGACCCTGCAACAGGCAATCAAGTATATGCAGACTTTACACCGCCTCCAACAGGTGCAACCCCTGGTTTATTCCCAAGTAATAATGGAAAGTTGGTGTACATATGCAGACCAAGATATAATTCTGAATTCTTGTACGATATTCCTTCATTGAAAGCGGTTGGTGCTTTAGATGCAAGTGGTTCTCAAGTGGTGGATTATCATACAACACAACCTTGGAATATTCAACCTTAGTCTAAATTTTAAAAAAATAAAGAGAATGAAAAAACTTATCTTTTATATACTTATTGCAACATCAATAGTGGGGATATATTCTTCCTGCAGTAAGTCGAATGATGTCAATGCACCATATACGAGTGTTGACCCAAATAGCATTTCTACTTCCTATTTGAAGGTTGTACATGCTTCTTCAAACTTCGCTACTCTATTTGGAGTTCCTGATGCATTTAATGTTATAGTGAATGGTACAAAAATAAATTCACCTTTTCTAAGTTATGCCGGTACTTCTATTTTTCCTTTAGTTGGTAGTGGTTATGGCTATGTAAGTATTCCTTCAGGAGCCGTACAAATTAAACTTTCAACAAACGGAACTTTAACCGGAGATTCTATTGCTTTTAAAATTTTCAGCAAAACAGTTAACCCCGGTCAATTTTATACTTTCTTGTTAACTGATTCAATATTGACAGGAAATCCAAAGAAAGAAATGTTTATCAGAGATTCAACACCAGTTGCCCTTCCCGGTTATTATAATTTAAGATTTATTAATGCAGTTGGTAATGATTCCGCAACAACATTCACAGGTACAAATACTGTTGATATTTTTTCTTATTCACGCAATACAGTATTATGGTCTAAGATTGGTGTTGATTCAGCTACCAATTTTCAATTATTAGGTACAAATATTGGTGTACAAGATACTTTATATGTTACAAGAACTCCTGCATCAGGTTCACCACTTCTACCAGGAAGAGTTGTATTAGCTAAATTAGCAATAACACCGATTTCCAGAAATTATACCATTTATTATAAAGGTGATGGAACACAAACTTCAGGAACAAAAGTTAGAACACTATCCTATTATCTTAACCAGTAGAATTAATAAATAAATATTACAAAAAATAGAAAGGCTGCATTAATTGCAGCCTTTCTATTTTTACGAGTTTTAACTTTTAAATTAATTTCCTTATTCTACTTTTATTTTAAATTTTAAAACACATGAAAGCTTTTTATTTGTTTGTATTTCTTCTTTCATTTACAGTTTCCGAATCGCAGGATCTAAAAGGATTAATTAATTCGGTTGGTAAGGGAGGATTAAGTTCTAACGAAATTGGAAACGGTTTAAAGGAAGCTTTAAATGTTGGTGTACAAAAAGGAACAGCACAATTATCAGCCACAGATGGTTTTTTTAAAAATGCTGCTGTTAAAATATTAATGCCACCTGAAATAGCAAAAGCAGAGAAAACCTTACGTGATATGGGTTTGGGGGCACAAGTTGATGAAGCCATTTTATCTATGAACCGTGCTGCCGAAGATGCTGCTAAAACTGCTGCGCCTATTTTTATTGATGCAATAAAACAAATGAGTATTCAGGATGCAGCAGGAATATTAAAAGGAACAGATACTGCCGCTACAGGATATTTACGTCAAAAAACAAATGCTTCTCTTTCCAATGCATTTAATCCAATTATTAAACAATCATTAGCTAAAGTTGATGCTACTAAATATTGGAATACTGCATTCTCTAATTACAATAAAATTCCATTCGTTAAAAAAGTAAATACCGATCTGAATGCTTATGTTACTGATAAAGCATTGAGTGGTATTTTTTATCAGGTAGCATTGGAAGAAAAAAATATTCGTAAAAATCCTGCTGCACAAACAACAACTTTATTAAAGAAAGTATTTGGTCAATAAAACATTTTATTTTCTCAAGAGTGAACTAAACGTTGAAGAGTGCGACGCAACCACTGCCTAATAGCATTACAAAAGCTGGTCACCAAAATTTTATCACTACTTCTCCACAGTAAACTGTTTATTTTCTGTTTTTTACTTTCAATTGTGTATGTTCGCAGGTACTTAAAAAAATGTAGAACGTGCGATTAAAATCCTTGGAGATTAAAGGTTTCAAAAGCTTTGCTGATAAGACGGTTGTAAGTTTCGACGAAGGAATTACAGGCATTATTGGACCTAACGGTTGCGGTAAAAGTAATATCATCGATAGCATTCGTTGGGTGATTGGTGAACAAAAAATTTCGGCTTTACGAAGCGAGAATTTAGATGCTTTAGTATTTAATGGTTCTAAAACAAGAAGCCCGAGCGGCTTGGCTGAAGTAAGTCTTACGTTTGAGAATACAAGAAATTTATTGCCAACAGAATTCAGTACTGTAACTGTTACCAGACGCTTTTATAAAAATGGTGAAAGTGAATATCGATTGAATGATGTGCAATGCAGATTAAAAGATATTCATAATTTATTTTTGGATACCGGTGTTAGTAATGATAGTTATGCCATCATTGAATTGGGAATGGTAGATGATATTATTAAAGACAAAGAAAACAGTCGCCGCCGCATGTTAGAACAAGCTGCGGGTATCACCATTTATAAGACAAGAAAAAAAGAAGCAAAAAATAAATTAGATGCAACCGAACAAGATTTGGCTCGTATTGAAGATTTATTATTCGAAATAAATAATCAATTAAAAACTTTAGAGAATCAGGCAAAGAAAGCTGAGAAATATTTTGAGATAAAAAAAGATTACAAAGAGATCGCTGTTGAATTAGCGAAAGCTGCTCTCGAAGGTTTTAATATTACTTACAAAGAATTAAATGAGCAACAGGAATTAGAAACAAATAAAAGAATTCAACTTGAAGCTGAAATTGCAAATGAAGATGCTGCCATAGAAAAAGAAAAAGTTGATTTTATCGAGAAGGAACGTGCATTACAAAGCATGCAGCACGAGTTTAATGATTTGTTGCAAAACCTTCGCAGCAAAGAGAATGATAAAAATCTTGCTACTCAAAAATTACATTATCTAACAGAAAAAGAAACCAACTTAAAAGACTTTCTGCAAAAAGCAGAAGGACAATTAAAAGGCATAGAAGATTCAATTCAATTCAGTCAACTGCAGGTTGTTGATGAAGAAAATAAATTGCAGGAAATTCAAGCGCAATTAGATGCTGCAAAGTTTGCAGTGGAAGATAAGCGACAAATTTTTGATGATAAGAGAAGTGCAGTCGATAATCTAAGAAATCAACATCAACAAATTCAACGGAGTCAGTTTGATGCAGAAAAGAAAGTGGCTGTTTCTGATACTTCTATTCAAAATTTACAAAGAGCACAAACACAATTGCTCGACGAACAACAAAACAGAACGCAACAAATTGAGCAGTTGGGAATTGAGTTGCAGGAGAAAGAACAATTGTTGGAAAGCAAAAGAATTGATCTGCAACAATTACAGGAACATCACGACAGAACCAAAGAGCAAATATTAGAAACACAACAACAATTAGAAGCTTTACGTAATCAATTAGCAGAAGAAACAAGAAAGCTTGATGCAAAACGTAATGAGCATGATTTGTTGAAGAGTTTAATTGATTCGATGGAAGGTTATCCGGAGAGTGTAAAGTTTTTACACAAGAATCCTGATTGGAATCATACAGCTCCTATCCTATCAGATATCATTTATGTGAAAGAGGAATTTAGAACAGCAGTAGAAAATGTGTTGGAACCTTATTTAAATTATTATGTGGTAAATACTTTGGCTGAAGGTTTACAAGCAGTTCATTTATTAGATGTCAATAAAAAAGGGAAGGCTAACTTTTTTATTCTTGATAAATTAAGCGATAGCATTGTTGAAACTCATCAACCTAACAATACTTTTTCTGCATTAAGTGTAATTGAAGTTGACGATCAATATCAAAAATTGGCAGCCTATCTTTTAGGCAATGTTTATATAGCCGAAAACGAAGAAGCCATCGAAAACTCAAACGGGGCAATCGTTTTAGAGCGTACCGGTAAATATGTAAAAGGGAAATACACATTGACCGGTGGTAGTGTTGGTTTGTTTGAAGGAAAGAAAATTGGTCGTGCAAAAAATTTAGAAAAATTAATTGATGAGATTGTTTTGCAGGATGCAGTGGTGAATGCATTAAAAGCTGAGATCAAACAAAAACATAATGAAGTAATTGGTTTTAATGAGCAGTTGAAAGAAAATGCAATCAAGCAAACTGAAAATGAGATCAACCAATTAACGAATCAGGTTTTTGCTGCAAAAAATAAAATAGAAAATCTTCAATCGGCACAACAAAATGCACAGCAACGTTTAGAAGAGATTGGAATAAGATTACAAGACGAACACGATTCTATTTCTTCAACAAGAGAGGAATTGCAGCAACTGAATGAACAGTTACAACAAACAAAAGAAACATTAAGTAATCTCGAACAGGATTATCAATTAGCCGAACAAGATTATAATGCTGCATCTTACCAATACAACGAAACAAATTTATTGGTAACGAAACAACAGAGCAAGATCAATGCAATCAAGCAGGAATTGGATTTCAAACAAAATCAATTGAATGATCTTCATCAACAAATTCAAAATAATTCAACACAATTAGAAGAGGCAAAAGAAAATATTTTACAAAGTCAGGAAATATTGGCCGGCAGCGAAGAATTATTATTGTCTTTGATGAAGAAAAAAGAAGAAGAAGAATTAAAATTAAATGAGGCTGATCAAACTTATTATAATCTTCGTAATGCTTTGCAGGAAAAGGAAAGTGAACTGCGTTTGAAAGTGAAGAGTAAAGAAATGATCGAACATTTATTGAGCGAAATAAAGGATAAACTCAACGATTTAAAATTACAATTAGCCGGAACAAAAGAAAGATTAAGTGTTGAATTTAAAATCGAATTAGAACAGATTATCGATCAGCCAAGAACAACTGATACAAGCTTAGAAGATTTGCAAGCAACGAGTGACAGAATGCGTAAGCGTTTGGAAAATATGGGCGAAATAAATCCAACTGCGATTGAGGCTTACACCGAAATGAAAAAACGTTACGAATTTATTCTCGAACAAAAGAATGATCTCGTTGATGCAAAAGAAAGTTTATTACAAACCATTCAGGAAGTTGAAGCAACTGCCAATCAACAATTCTTGGAAACATTCAATAAAGTAAGAGAGAATTTTCAGATGGTATTTAAAGCATTATTTACCGAAGAAGATACGGCTGATATGATCTTGGATAACCCTGAAAACCTTGCTGAGACCGGCATTGACATTGTTGCCAAACCAAAAGGTAAACGCCCTTCTTCGATCTCGCAATTAAGTGGTGGTGAAAAAACATTAACGGCAACTGCATTATTATTTGCTATTTATTTAATAAAACCTGCACCGTTTTGTATATTGGATGAAGTTGATGCACCACTCGATGATGCCAACGTTGGTAAGTTTACACAGATGATACAGAAGTTTAGCGAGAACTCACAATTCATTATCGTAACACATAACAAAATGACGATGAGTTGTGTTGATGTGATTTATGGTGTTACCATGCAGGAACCAGGTGTAAGTAAATTAGTACCGGTAGATTTTAGAAGTTTAAATTAATATCGCTGGTTATAATGATTTTAAAAGGATTGAAAGGATGATTTCTTTCAATCCTTTTTTATTTACATATTTGCACATCATTAATTTTTACATCCATTTTGTATAAATCAGTCACCATACTTTATCTTGTTGTTTTTGTAACGTATATTTTCTTTACTCGCCAACCCGATTATCTCGATGGCGAAATTTCTTCGGCAACTATTCATTTCATAAAAGACAGTACCGGCAAGTATTCTAAACCAAAAGCATTATTCTCTGTTGGTAAAAATTATTATACAGTTGGTGCAAATTATTATTTAAGAAATCTAACCGAAGGAAAACAAGTTGAAGTAATTTATGAAACAGCACATCCCGAAAAAGCCGTTCTATATAGTTTTTGGGGTTATTGGATAACGGTTGAAGAATTGATTGGCTCTATTATTTTATTTATTGTTTTATTTCAGGTAGCAGTTGCAGTAACAAAAAATCCAACAGCAGAATCTTTAAAAGAACAATTGGAGTATAATCCAGAAAAGAAAAGGAAATACGATGACTAATTTTATCACACGAATTAAATCATTCACTCAATAACTTCTTAAACTTTAAACATCTTAAACTTTTTAAAATTATTTCAGGTAACGTTTTATTTCTTTCTCAGTATCGCGCTGTTTAATGGTCTCTCTTTTATCGTGCGTTTTTTTACCCTTTGCTAAACCAATTTCAACTTTCACAAAATTCTTTTCATTTAAAAATACTTTCAGCGGAACAATGGTATAGCCTTTGTCTTTCATTTTTATTTGCAAGCGAGCCAATTCTTTTTTTGTCAGCAATAATTTTCTGTCATGCACTGCAATATGATTATTAACTGTACCGTGCGAATATTCGGCAACATATAAACCACGAACCCATAATTCATTTCTTTCAAACATGCAGAACGCATCATTAAAACTTACTTTACCGTCGCGTACACTTTTTACTTCGGTGCCCAGCAAAACAATGCCTGCCACATATTTATCTTCAATGTGATAATTAAAATAAGCCTGCCTGTTATTCATTTCTTTAGTCATATAAAAATCCCGCCGTTAAAGCGGGACAAAAGTAATGATTATGTTTCTAGCAGCATCAACAGTGGCATCCAAGTTGCGTCGCACACTTGTACTGCAAAACTTTATTCAGCAAATTAATTTCTGAATAAAATAATTAATTGCGATAATTGATCTTTTAATTTTTTTCTGTCAACAATAAAATCCAGGAAGCCATGTTCCAATAAAAATTCACTTCGCTGAAATCCTTCAGGCAGATCTTTCTTAATGGTTTCTTTAATAACACGAGGGCCAGCAAAACCAATCAGGGCACCGGGTTCAGCAATATTCAAATCGCCCAACATTCCAAAGCTTGCAGATATACCACCAAATGTTGGATCAGTTAATAAAGAAATAAAAGGAAGTTTTGCATCGCTTAATTGCGATAGTTTACCGCTTGTTTTAGCCAATTGCATTAAACTAAAAGCACTCTCCATCATTCTTGCACCGCCACTTTTACTGATCACTAAAAACGGTAATTTATTTTCAATGCAATAATCAACAGCCCTGCTAAATTTTTCGCCCATCACACTTCCTAAACTTCCGCCGATGAATTCAAAATCCATACAGGCAATTACAATTCCTTCACCATTTACCTTTCCCGTTGCTATGCGCATCGAATCTTTCAAATTCGTTTTGGAATGTATTTCATCCAAACGTTTCTGATAATTTTTAAGATCAGTAAAATTTAAAAAATCTTTGCTCTGAATATTGTCGAACAGTTCAATGTATTCTTCACCATCAAAAAGAAAATCGTAATACTCTTCACTGCCGATGCGGTGATGATAATTACACTTCGGACAAACATATAAATTCTCTTTTAATTCGGCTGAAGTAAGAATGTAATTGCATTCAGGGCATTTGCTCCATAAACCTTCAGGCGTCTCACGTTTATCTGTCGAAGAAGTGGTGATACCTTTACGAATACGCTTATACCATTTAGGTTTTATTTCGCCTCCTTCAGAAACCGGTTCTTCGCCAGTTAAATTTACTTCAAGGTCTTCTACACTTTCTTTTTTCATACGTTATTTGTTCAATTGGGGAATTGAAGATAAATAATTATTTTTTAGTACAAACCCATCACTGGATTTTGTAAAAATAGGGTTTCATAGATATGTAAACAAATGTGAGAAAAATGTTGCAATAAATGCAAATAATGATATCAATCCATTAATTTTTGGAAGGACCAATACAAAGCTTAAAGATATTTTTCTTTAATAATTTTAAGATGGTGCTGATGATGGCCATATATGTGGTTCACTAATAATCTTGCAGAAATTGCGTAACCATTTGCAGTGCCAGTTCTCTCTAATGCTTCTTCATCCAACGATTCTATAAAAACCAAAGTAGCACTACGTAAGGTTGATAACTCTTTTAGAATGTTATTGATGTTTCTTTTATCGGCTTTTGCATTTGAAACAAAAAGGTTTTCATCGAAACTCGGCAAATCAGTTTTATCACATCTTGCTATTCTCATTGCCCGGTAAGTAATTACTCTTTCGCAGTCAGCAAGATGAACAAGCAAATCTTTAATGCTCCATTTATTTGGTTGATACCGGTACAATAATTTTTCTTCTGAAAGATTTGAAAACAATTGTTCCGTTTCTGATTGAATATTTTCCAAGTGCAACAACAAATTACCATCATCCGGAACACAATCCATATAACCTTGATAAAATGAAGGAACGCCATTTTTAGGTTTGTAAATTATTTTCATTTTCAAATATTATTTAGTTGATGAATGAATTAAAATTTCATATCTCCAATATAAAATAATTTTTTAAAAAATATTGTTGACAAAAATTCCGAACGTACAATAGTGTGACGCAACTAGCGATGCTATGAAATACTGATGCCTGCTACATTACAACAATCATTTAATCAATTGCATGTTGCGGTTTGGAAATCAATAACAATCCAAGAAAAGTAAATAACCCATTGATGATTAGTAATTCTAATCCTATTTGAAAATTGCCGAAAATTAATTTTTGATTTGTGTCTAAAACATAACATAAGGCAGGTGCCAATAAACAAACAAGTGGAACAAACTTATCGTTCACTTTTCGTTTTAATAAAATGCCGAATGTAAATAAACCTAATAATGGTCCGTAAGTATACGTTGCAACTTTTAAGATTATGGTAATCATACTCGGACTGTCAACCCATTTATATACCATCACAAAAAATAAAAACACAAAAGCAAAAACAAGGTGTACGCTATGACGTATGTGTTTTCGTTTTTCATCAGTTAATTTTTTATTGCGTTGAATACCGAGTATGTCGATACAGAATGTTGAAGTAAGTGCAGTGATGGCACCATCGGCACTTGGGAATAATGCTGATATCAATGCAATAATAAAAATTACAGAAACAATCGGAGGCATATGATGTAAAGCAATGGCCGGAAATAATTTATCGCCGATCTCTGTAACATGCTCCTGTGCTGCATATAAATACAATAAGCCACCAAGAAATAAAAATATTAAAATAGCAAATGCTAAAATAAATCCTAACGACAACACATTCTTTTGCGAATCTTTTAATGTTTTAACCGAAATATTTTTTTGCATCATTTCCTGATCCATACCGGTCATCGTGATCGTAATGAAAGCACCGGCTAAAATTTGTTTTACAAAAAATAATTTACTGTTGGGATCGGTAAAAAATATTTTAGAATAACCTTTATCTCGCATGGCCTGCCAGCTATCGGCAAAACTCATGTGCATATTGTTCATGATATAAAAAACACAAATAATTAAACCGGCCAGCATGCAGGTTGTTTGCAGCGTGTCGGTCCAAACAATTGTTTTAACGCCGCCTTCATAAGTATATAAAAGAATCATCAATAAAATGATCAACGTTGTTGCCCAAAAAGGAATATTGAAATTTTGAAGAATAGCATCCTGCAAAATATTTACAACTAAATATAATCTTGCAGTGGCACCCAATATTCTTGATAAAATAAAAATTGATGCCCCGGTTTTATACGAAGTAAATCCTAAACGATTTTGCAAATAATTATAGATAGATGTAAGATTTAATTTATAATACAACGGCAATAAAACATAGGCGATTGTTATGTAGCCAAAGATATAACCGATCGTTACCTGAAAGTATGCAAACGCTTCTCTGGCAACAGCTCCGGGCACACTCACAAAAGTTACACCACTTAATGAAGTGCCCAACATTCCAAATGCAACCAACACCCAATTACTGTTACGATTACCAATAAAAAATGATTCGTTATTACTATGTCGGCCTGTCCACCAAGCCACAGTAAGCAATATCAAAAAATAAATAACAACGAAAGAAAATAAAAGTAATGGCGACATAAAATTTGTTCTAGTGATGAATTGTGTAACAAGATAAAAAACAAATGTATAAGTTGAATGAATAAATATTTTTATGATACCAGAAATAGTTTTTCATGGCATCTGAAGTTGCGTCGCACTCTTGTACGTTCAGTGCATTACTGAACATTTTATTCATCATAATTCAATAACAAAAAAATAAAAAATAAATAAAAGCAGCTTCTTAATATTGTGTATGAATAAATCGAATATTAAAACAGTAGCTGTGTTTTGCGGAAGTAAAAGTGGAAATAATCCTTTGTTTGTAGAACATGCTGCCACTTTAGGAAAATTAATTGCTCAGCATGAGATCACTTTGGTGTATGGTGGCGGAAGAGTAGGTCTGATGGGCACTGTAGCCGATGCTGTAATGAATAACAATGGTAAAGTGATTGGTGTGATCCCCGAAGTTTTATTAAGCTGGGAACAACAACACAAAAGCATAACCGATCTAAGAGTAGTGAATGATATGCATGTTAGAAAAAAGATGATGTACGAATTGTGTGATGCCGCTATCATCTTGCCCGGTGGCCATGGTACTTTAGATGAATTGTTTGAATTGATTACATGGAATATTTTAAAGATCCATGAGAAAAAAATAATCCTGCTTAATTCAGCAGGATTTTACGATCACTTAATTGCTCATATAAAAAATATGCAGCAACATGAATTTTTACACGAAGATTGGCAGAAGCGAATTTCCATTCACGATTCGCCGCTTACTATCTTTTCTTAGGATGCAGATAA
>CAIQDX010000038.1 GCA_903870685.1 uncultured Chitinophagaceae bacterium
AGATTAGGCGTTATTTTAATTCATGTTCCATCTTTGAACGAAAGAAAAGATGATATACCATTATTGGTAGAAAAGTTTTTGAGTGATATTGCTTTGGAATATGGACAGCCAAAAAAAGTGATCGACGAAAAAGCGATCAATGCATTATTGCAACATAACTGGACAGGTAATATCCGCGAATTAAGAAATGTGGTGGAGCGATTGATTATTCTTTCGGGAAAAGCCATCACTGCCGATGATGTGGTTAGTTACGTTAAATGAGGAAAGTCGGAAAAGTCGGAAAAGTCGGAAAGTTGGAAAGACCGAAAGTTGGAAAGACCGGAGACGTTAGTTAATAGTCTACAGTCAACCGTCAATGATCTGGCTTTATTAATTCTTTAACAACCTGGGTGTAATAAAATATAATGATCATCAACATATAACTTATCACTCAAAACTTATCACTTTCCTTACATTTGTCACTCTTAAAAAACAATTATGGTTTTAGTTCTATTTATTATCGCTGTTATCGTTGGGCATGTGGGTCTTTACGGTATGTTTAAAAAAGCAGGTATCGAACCATGGAAAGCATTTATACCATTCTATAATACATGGATGATTGTTGAGAAATGCAAGATCAGCAAAATATGGTTTTGGTTACAGATCGTTCCTTTTGCCGGTCAGTTCATCAGCATTTGGATAGCCATCATTTTTGTGATGCACTTTGGGCGATTTACTTTAATTGATCATGGATTAACTGCACTTCTTCCTTTTATTTATTTGCCATATCTCGGTTTCTCTGCCGATGATAAATGGCATGGCGAAGATGTGGTAAGTAAGTATAAAAAATCGGCTACCCGCGAATGGATCGATGCTGCTGTGTTTGCAGTGGTGGCCGCAACTTTAATTCGATCATTTGTTTTTGAAGCCTATGTTATTCCAACAGAAAGTATGGAGAAGACTTTGTTGGTGAACGACTTTTTATTTGTAAGTAAAATGAGTTATGGTGCCAGAGTTCCGCCAACACCATTGGCATTTCCTTTTGTACATAATACAATGCCGTTTACAAAATTCACACCTTCCTATATCAAATCAGTTCAAATACCTTATTACAGAGTTAAGGGTTATACCGATGTGAAAAGAAATGATGTGGTAGTATTTAATTTTCCCGCCGGCGATACCATTATTAATGAAGAAGGATATTTAAGCGCATCACCTTATTACGATGTTTTAAGAATGACTTATGGTGGTAATCGTGAAAAACTATTTGCAGAGCATGAGATATTGGTTCATCCTTACGATAAAACAGATAATTATATTAAACGTTGTACCGCAGTTTCCGGTGATGTAGTTCAGGTAAAAAACAGTTATTTATTTATTAACGGGCAACCCGCATTTGTTGCGCCGGGTTCGCAAACAGAATATCTTGTTGAATCAAATGGTACCGCTTTTAATGAAGACTTTTTAAAGAATGAATTGAGTATTAATGTTGATGATACACACGATCAAATTAAACCTACACAACAAACAGGAACTTTTGTTTTTAATATGACTGCTGAAGAAACGGAGAAATTAAAAAAGCAACCCAATGTAAAATCTGTCTCTCGATATTTAGATACAACAAGAGGTTATACATTTCCTTATGATGATAAAAATTATCCATGGAGTACGGATAATTTTGGTCCTTTAAAGATTCCTAAAAAAGGCGATGTACTTGAATTGAATCAAATAACAATTCCTTTATACCGCAGATTGATAACCGTATATGAAGGAAATAAATTAGAAGAACAGAACGGTACATTCATCATCGACGGAAAAGAAACAACAACGTATACAACCAAATTAAATTATTACTGGATGATGGGTGATAACCGCCATCGCAGCCAGGACAGCCGTTTCTGGGGCTTTGTTCCCGAAACTTATGTGGTAGGTAAAGCATCATTGATATGGTTTAGCTGGAACAATGGTCCGCGTTGGAAACGTTTGTTTAATGGTATAAATTAATTATCTTCAAACTCCGAAAGGATGGGTCCTCACAACAAAAATTGTGAGGACTTTTTTATCTCAGTAAGATTCATCAAAAATGATCTAATGAAAAAAGAACAATACAGTTTTCAATTTGAAGTATATGATTCAATAAATGATCTTTCAAAAGAAGATGCCAACTTATTAAAACAATCAAGAGAGATCACAACAACGGCGTATGCGCCTTATTCTAATTTCTTTGTTGGCGCTGCTGCATTATTAAGCAATGGCGAAATTGTAAAAGGAACCAATCAGGAGAATGCAAGTTTTCCGGTTGGTATTTGTGCAGAGCGTTCTTTATTATCATCAACTGCCGCTTTATTTCCTGCTGCAAATATTTTAACAATG
>CAIQDX010000039.1 GCA_903870685.1 uncultured Chitinophagaceae bacterium
CTGGCGAAACAAGACCAAGCTCACATACGCAAAATTGCCTTTACCATATTTTGCAATTACCAAGCTTCCTTTTGTTTCATCTTTATCACCACTGTCTTTCATACTTAATGGTGTTTCAAAATGCGCGTCTGATTGTTCTGCCTGATAAGTGCTTCTCTCCTGCACCCAATTTTTAAAATCGTCATCCGTAATTTTATTTGGATAATTTAAAACAGAATGTTGTGGTAATATGAAATTCACTTTCGCATCTTCTTCCGTAATTCTGGAACCAGAGTTTACCAAGAATTTATATGGACCAACTTTTATATTCTTCGATCCAACCAAATTGCTTTTTAAATATTGTACAATTAAATTACCACCATTCTCTACATATTTATTCAGCACATCGTTTTTATTTGTCAACCATTCAAAAATATTATAAGCTCTTATCCCAACAACAATTGCATCAAATTGTTTAAGATTCTCTTCCACCAAATCCGCTTCCGACAAGTATTTCACATCATATCCTAATTGCTCCAAAGCATCCGGAACTTTATCTCCTGCGCCAATAATATACCCGATTTTTTTTCCAATTACTTTAATTTCATCATTCACTACAATGGTGTTGTCGTTGTAGAAATAATGAATATCGGGAATGTGATCGTATTTGATAGTACGCAAATAATTTGTGAAACTATGTTTGCTTCCGTTAACAGTTAATTCAATCTCAGTTGAAATATGCTGATCGAAATTTTTATGATATACTTTTTTTAATGGGAATGAAAGTGTAGAAACTTTTCCTGACTCAAAATCAATTAAAGTATCTTTTGAATAAATAATCGAATCACCTTGTTTTAAATGAATCGTTGTCGGAATCTTATTTCCAACAAAATTCGATTTGTATTGTAACTGCAATAATGGATTTGAAATTATTTTATTTGATCGCTTAACATTGGTTAATACAATATCCGGTGATAAAGAAACAATGAGTGGCGGAATCACAACTATTGGCTGATATATTTCGCCTTTAACCGGATCAACAACTTTATATTGGACCGGCCTTTGCACCATAAAAACTATATCTTTTGCTTTAAAACTAAAATGAGCAATATATTCAGGTTCATTCTCAGCACGACCAATCAAATTTTGATCATCCACATTAAACATCCCAATACTATTCATCGGTTTTTCTAACCAATAAGGTTGTGTGAATTCTGTTTTATTGGGAATAAAAAATGTTTTATTAAAGCTGATATTTTGATTTGTACCAAGATTTTGAATTGTTGTATCAAAAGAATTGACTGCAACTCTTACTAAGCTAATATTTGTATTGGTTCTTTTGTTGATGAAAAGATTGAAATTTACTTTTTCTCCTATTACTGCATATTCATTATCAGATGTTGCATCAATAAAAATACCGCTGCATTCTAAAATAATATTTTCTAATTCTTTTAATTTTTCATTTCTCCAAACACTATGGTCATCAATATTATAAATGTTTCTATAGAGTTCAACTAAACTGTCAACCGAATTTTCAGGATGTTCGAAATTATAATCGTTAATAATTTTATTAATGCTTTGCTGAACTGTTTCACCACCTTTTATTCTGCTCCAATCAATATTAATTCCATCCATCAAACTATTCTTTGGCGCAACCCCACCTGTAGTTAAAAAATATTCATACATTGGTCCACGCCTCCTTGCACTTCCTGTTCCCTGACTTTTATGCATCGATCTAGCTTGGCCACCAATCTCACCAAAACTCTCTCCCAGCAAAGGATTCAAAGCACCTACATCAATCTTCAACTGATCTTCACTTGTTGTATTGGCGCCACCAAAATTAAATGTGTTCCATAAAATTCTTTTGGCTTGCCACACATCCACATATTTTAATTGTTCCGGAAATTTTGTTGGATCAGCTGCAGCTTTAAATGCTTCATTTGCTAAAATAGAAGATGCTGCATGATGCCCATGACCGGCTCTTGCATCGCCTGGAAAACGTGTAATAATAACATCTGGTTTATATTTTCGAATTACCCAAACAACATCACTCAAAACTTTTTCTTTATCCCAAATACGCAAAGCTTCGTTTGCATTTTTACTAAAACCAAATTCAAATGCGCGACTGAAATATTGTTCTGCACCATCCAATCTTCTTGCAGCTAATAATTCTTGCGTACGAATTAATCCTAGCTCAATTCCTTGTTCGCTTCCCAATAAATTTTGTCCGCCATCGCCACGTGTTAAACATAAATAAGCTGTGCGATATAATTTTTCTTTGGCCAGGTATGGCAACAAACTATTGTTCTCATCATCCGGATGAGCAGCAATGTATAAAACACTTCCTAACACATTCAGTTTTTTTAATTGCAGAAAAATATCTGCGCTGTTATTTGTTGCTGGTGTTTGTGCAAATAGTGAAATGTGAAATGTAAAAAGTAAAAAGCAAAATATTATTTTTCTAATCATAGTTATCAAATAAGTGTTTACGAAGATAATGGAACTAACGAATGCTGCATGACCGATTTACCGAACAACAATTATTTAAAGTCAGTCTTAAATATCTTAACACAGTTTTTATGTTTTATGTTCAAATTTCGATTACATTTAAAAAAAATTGTTTATGAAACACCGACTCTTTTTTCTGCTGCTCATCAGCAGTCTAACCCTTTCTGCCCAACAAAACGGCAGCTTAGCACCCAAACAAAATTATCCAAAAGCTGGTGTCGAGAATATTTATACTTACACAGCACCAAAAGGTTTATTGATTCCTCAAAAATCAATGGCTAAAGTCATTTATGTCGCTAAACCATACTCCATTAAAAATTTTCCCCTAAAGAAAACGACTAATGGTTATGAGTTTTCTTTCAAAGCACCTGATTCAACTCAAATTTTTGTTGCAGCTATTATTGATGAGAATAAAAAAATTATTGATAATAATAATGATCTGGGATATTTTTCTGTTTTATACGATAAGAACAATAAAAAATTTCCACTTACCGATGCAATAACAGCAAATTCCCTAATTCCCATTGGTTCTGCATTTTTAAAACTAAAAACTCCGGCAAAAGTTATACCTCAACTTTATGAAGCTGAATTTAAAATAAATGAATCTGCAAAAGACAAATTTTATATAGCTTACCTAAACACTTTATACAGGGAAAATAAAGATGAAACAAAACCTAAAATGTTGGAATATGCACAAGTTTTGTTAGCCACAACAGATGAAAAAAAATGGTTAAATGCCACTACTATTTACCGGATTTTAAAAATGAATGATGAATTAAAACAAACAGAAACAAAAATATTAGAAACATATCCGGTTGGAATTTTTGCTAAACAAAAAGCACAAATGGATTTTCGTACTGCTAAAGAACCAGAGCAAATGCGTTTTAAAATGGATTCTTTTCGTATAAAATTTAAAGATACTTCTGCGGCAACAAAAGATAATTTTTATTTATCAATCATTAATGCTTACGCCGGTAAAAAAGATTGGACTAATTATAATAAATATGTAAATCTTATCAGTGATAAAAATCAATTGAATAGTACTTACAACTCAATTGCATGGAAGCTTTCAGGCGAATCATTAGATAAACCAGGCAATGATTTAGATATGGCCAAAAAGATTTCATTGGAATCGTTAGTAGCTGTAAAAAACATCAAAGCAAATCCAACAAAATATAGTGCACAATACTTTTTCGGAGATCAAGATTTTAAGGAAGGAATGGACGGTATGTACGCGTCTTATGCCGATACCTATGCTTTGATATTATATAAATTGAAAGCTTACGATTCTGCATTTTATTATCAAAAAATTGCTATCAAAAAAGTTGAAAATGCAAGTGCAGATGAATTAGAACGTTATGCTGCTTATGCCGAAAAAGTTAAAGGTGCACAATTCATAAAAACATTTTTAGAAGATAAAATTGTAACCGGTAAAGGCACACCTGCCATGAAAGCACAATTAAAAACTATTTATCAAAAAATGAAATTGCCTGAAGCTGGTTATGATAAAATAATTGCCAAAGCTTCTGCAAAAACAAAAGAAGAATTAGCAACTGAGATCAAAGACAAAATGAAAAATTTTAAAGCAACTGATTTCACACTTAAAAATTTACAAGGCGATAATGTTTCTTTGGAAAGTTTAAAGGGTAAAGTTGTTGTGGTAGATTTTTGGGCAACTTGGTGCGGACCATGCAAAGCTTCTTTTCCTGCAATGCAAACTGCTGTAACAAAATATAAAGATGATAAAGATGTGGCGTTTGTTTTTGTTGATACCTGGGAAAATAAAGAACCTAAAGTCATGAAAGAAGATGCCGCTTCATTTATAAAAGATAATAAATACAGCTTTGCAGTTTTGCTGGATGAAAAAGATAAAACAGTTGCTGATTATAAAGTTGAAGGTATTCCTACAAAATTTGTTGTCGATAAAACCGGCAATGTAAAATATACAAGTATTGGATTTAGTGGTGATGCCGATAAATTGGTAGAGGAATTATCTACCATGATCGAGAATGCAAAAAAATAAAAACAATTTTGTCTATTTAATAAAATGCCTGCAACTATTTGCGGGCGTTTTTATGTAGCCAACTTTTGATCATTAATTAAGCTGCGGTTGCGTCGCACACTTGTACCTTCTAATCTTTATTTAAGAAGAAAGCAAAATGATTTACTCCCCTTTATGGGTTGGGGGGTTAAATCGTCTTTCCCTTCAAAGCCCCGCTCACAGCGGCATCCATGGCACGTTCTGCAAACGGACGCGTAATTTCATTCAACTCTTCGATCTTTGAATGGATTAAATTTTTGTCATCCATCGTTAATGCCAATTGCAAATTTTGCATTGCTTGTGCTGTGGAGACCATTTCATCTTTCGAAACTATATGAGAATTTTTTGTAAGAAATTTTTCGGTGGTTTCTAAAATTTGTTCTCCTTCGGTCTTTGCTTCAACAATGGCACGAATGGCAATATCATCTTTTGCATGTGTGATGCTTTCCAACAACATTTTTTCTACATCTTCATCAGTTAATCCATATTGCGGTTTTACCTCAATGGTTTGTTCAACACCACTACGTAATTCTTTTGCTTTCACAACTAAAATTCCATCTGCATTAATTAAAAAACTTACTTCCACTTTTGGAAAACCTGCGGGCATTCCGGGAATACCGGTTAAATTAAATTCAGCCAATCTGCGATTATCTTTTACCAGATCTCTTTCGCCCTGAAAAACAGAAATGCGCATACTTCCTTGTCCGTCTTTTTGTGTGGTATATTGTCTTCCAACTTTTGTTGGAATTTTTGAATTACGCGGAATTAAAACATCCATCAAACCACCCATTGTTTCTATACCAAGACTTAATGGCGTTACATCTAACAATAAAAATTCTTTATTATTTCCAGCTAAAATATCAGCTTGAATAGCTGCACCCAAAGCAACCACTTCATCAGGATTTACTTCATCATGCACAGGTTGATTAAAAAATTTACTCACTGCATTTTTAACCGCAGGAATTCTGGTACTGCCGCCAACCATAACCACAGTCTCGATTTCATTGATTTGAACATTTGAATCTTTCACAGCATTTGCGCAGCATTGCAAAGTTTTATCTATGAGTGATTGAATGAGTGATTCAAATTTTTCTTTAGTGATGGCTAAATTATCGCCGTTAAAATCAATATTAAAACTATTGTTATTGCTTAACTGTTTTTTTGCTTCTTCGGCTCTTAATCTTAATCCTTGTGATAATTCTATATTTAATTTTAATTCATCTTGCGTGATTCCAAATTCGTTCATCCAATGTTCAACAATTACTCTATCAAAATCATCGCCGCCTAAATAAGTATCGCCGTTGGTGCTTAATACTTCAAAAATTCCATTAGTAATTTTTAATATGGAAATATCAAAAGTTCCGCCGCCTAAATCATAAACAGCAATTGTTTTTTCTTCATCGGCTGCTAAACCTAAACCGTATGCAAGGCTTGCTGCTGTTGGTTCGTTTACAATTCGTAAAACATCAAGTCCAGCAAGCTTTCCAGCATCTCTTGTAGCCTGACGTTGTGCATCATTAAAATATGCAGGCACAGTAATTACCGCTTTTGTTACAGGCGTTTTTAAAATATGTTCAGCTCTTGCTTTTAATTCTTTTAAAATAAAGGATGATAAATCGATGGGTGAATAAAATTTATTTCCTACCTGTACTTTCACTAAACTTTCGGTGTTATCGTCAATTACTTTGTAAGTAAAAAAGTTGGCGTTTTGTTTAATGTCGTTATAACTTTTACCCATCAAACGTTTGGCCGAGAAAATAGTATTGGCAGGATCGGTTTCTAAAAATTTTTTAGCTTCTTCGCCAACGGTAACATTTCCCAATGAATCAAAATGAATAACACTTGGCACAAGAGAACTGCTATCATGTTCTTTTAAAGCAACCGGTTTTTTGGTTTCGGGATGAATGATGGCCACCAAACTATTGGTTGTTCCTAAATCAATGCCAACAATCATTTCAGCCTGTTGTAAACTTCCTGTTGCGATGTTAATTGCAATCTTTGCCACTTTATAATTAAGAATTAAAAATTATGAATTATGAATTGCAAAAGTAAATGAATGAAAGTGGATGCAGTTGCGAAAAGAAGAAAATAAGTGGAATAATGGATAGAAAGTACAAGAGTGCGACGCAACGAAGATGCCATGAAATTATGCAGTCGGTAACATTATTATACTTCCACCACTTCTGTTTTACTAAAATAATCGTGCAGGGTTTTATCTAAAAAAGGGATAAAGAACATATCAATCAAAATCAGTCTGGTTAAGCTTCTTATGAGAATGGAAATAAAATTTGGTTTGTTTCCATTTTTATTTACCACTTTAGAAATACTCATCCATTTGCCGGGAGTGCGAGCAAAAATGGTTTCGAAAAAAGTATAATAAATAAACAATGTCCCAAAAAAGAACCAACTGAACCGATAATAATGAATGTGGTAGTACATTACATACCACTGATGAATTTTAGAAATTGCATAACTGATTAAAAAAATTATCAAAGTATCTATCAAAAAATTTAATACTCTTGTGCCGGTTCCAACTTTATTCATGTTGCAAACTTACCGCATCAAGTAGATTTTGCAAGCATGAAGTATTACTTTTGTGCAAATTATTGTTTCATGAATTTGATTGAAGAATTAAGATGGAGAGGGATGATTCAAGATATCATGCCCGGCACTGAAGAACAACTGAACAAAGAAATGACCAGTGCTTATATCGGTTTTGACCCAACAGCCGATAGTTTACATATTGGAAGTTTAGTTCCTATTTTATTATTAGTCCATTTACAAAATGCCGGTCACAAACCTTATGCATTGGTTGGTGGCGCAACAGGTATGGTGGGCGATCCCAGCGGTAAAAGCGAAGAAAGAAATTTATTGAGTGAAGATATTTTGTTGCATAATGTAAAATGTGTGAAAGCACAATTAGAAAAATTTTTAGATTTCGACAGCAATAAAAAGAATGCTGCTGAAATGATGAATAATTATGATTGGTTCAAAGATTTTTCTTTTCTGCTCTTTATTCGTGATGTGGGCAAACACATTACCGTTAATTACATGATGGCAAAAGATAGCGTGAAGAAAAGAATTGAAGGCGATTCCGGTATGAGTTTTACCGAATTTACATATCAATTAGTTCAAGGTTATGATTTTTATTGGTTGTATAAAAATAAAAATTGCAAACTGCAAATGGGCGGCAGCGATCAATGGGGCAATATTGTTACAGGTACCGAATTGATCAGGAAAAAAGATGGTGGCGAAGCATTTGCATTTACTTGTCCGTTGATTACAAAAACCGATGGTGGTAAATTTGGTAAAACAGAAAAAGGAAATATTTGGTTGGATGCAAAGAAAACTTCACCTTATCAATTCTATCAATTTTGGTTGAATGCAAGTGATGAAGATGCAAAAAAATGGATCAAGATATTTACACTTTTACCAAAAGATGAAATTGAAAGTTTATTAGTACAACATGAAACTGCCCCACATTTAAGGGCTTTACAAAAAAAATTAGCTGAACAATTAACCATTTTTGTTCACAGCAAAGAAGATTTAGATTTTGCAATAAAAGCAAGCGAGATTTTATTTAGTAATGACACTGCTGAATTATTGAAATCTTTGAATGAAGAACAATTATTACAAGTAATGGATGGTGTGCCAACTGTTGAAATTAATAAACAGCAATTAGCCGAAGGTTATGATTTGGTAAGCTTTTTAGCCGATACACAAATTTTTTCGAGCAAAGGTGAAGCAAGAAAAATGTGGCAAGGCGGTGGTGTTGGAATTAATAAAATAAAACTGAATAGTGAAAAATCAACAATAAATTCTAAAGATTTATTACAAGGAAAATATTTATTGGTTCAGAAAGGAAAGAAAAATTATTTCTTGGTTATTGCAAAATAGTTTCAAGATTTCGGTCATAAACTAAAGTAATCTGAATGTTATACCCTGCAATTATTTTACTTCTTTAATTGCATTCCAAAATGTGCGTGCAACCAAATCATTTCCTTTGGGATTAAGATGAACTCTATCAACTGTCAAAACGCCTGATTCTTTATTTTCAGGATTGTTTGCATTTATATATTCATAAAACAAATGACGAAGGTTCACGAATTTCAAATTATTTGTTTCGGAAAAAGTTTTAATCCATGAAGAATATAAATTCAAATCAGGGTCTTGTTCATTAGTACCATCAGCTTTTTCACCAATCACAGCCGGTGTACTTATTATCACTTTAATATGATGAGCTTTTAATTTTTTAACGATGGCTTCATAAAATTTTCCAAATTTATCATAGTCTGTTCCGGTTCCCCATTTCTTATGCCAAACATCATTCACTCCAATATAAATTACAACTATGTCGGGTGATTTTGAAAGTACATCATCCTCCAATCGTAAATACAGATCATAAATTTTATTTCCGCTGATACCAGAACCAATAGTTTCATATTTTTCGGATAGTCCCTCATTCTTTATCATTTCATCAATCAAATAAATAAATCCACCCGGCTGAACTCCCATTTGAGTGATTGAATCTCCAAAAAAAAGTATTTTCTTTTTTTTGCTATCGGATCTGAATGACATGATTAACATCGATATTACAAACAAAACAATGAGTGTTATTTTAGAAGACATGTTGTTATAATTTTATTTTAAGGGTTTTGATTTTACATAGAATCATTAAAACTGCTTAAAATTAAAAAAGCCTGATCAATTATTGACAATTATATTTTAAAATTATTTGCCGACTTTTATGCAAATGCAATAATTCAACATCTCATTGTAAATTGCAGTCATGAAAAAAATATTTTTCGTTTTATTATTTTCATTTGTTTCATTTCAAATTTTTGCAAGTGATACAACAAGTGTTAAGATCTTTTTTGCAAAAAATGAGTTTAAACTTTCCGAATCGGAACAAAAAATATTGGATGATGTAAAGCCGACCGATAGTTCAATTATTTTAAAAAGTATAAGAATTTATGGTTATTCCGATTTGCTGGAGAAGGATGATGCTAAACATTCTTTATCGCTTCAAAGGGCTATTGAAGTAAAAAAATATTTAATCGGTAAGGGAATCAATGCATCATTATTTACATCTGTGGAAGGAAAAGGAAAAAAAATGATCAGCCAAAACGATGAGCCAAATGAACAAGCCAATCAGGTATTGGTTGTTATTGAATATGATGCCATTGCTCAGGAAGAAGAACCCATCATCATAAAAAGCACCAGAAAGAAGAATAATAATGACCAATAATCTTCAATAAAATCAAGCTCTAATCTTTTTTTTGGTACATTTTAACCTCAACCCTATTTTTGCACCCCAATCAAAGCGAATTGTTTTGATTTCTGGATTGGGTTATGGTGTAATGGTAGCACTACAGTTTTTGGTACTGTCTGTCTAGGTTCGAATCCTAGTAACCCTGCAAAACCTTGATGCTTCAATGTATCAAGGTTTTTTTATTAACTAATAGTGTTTTAAATCAGCTTCTTCTAGCTATAAAGCATTTAATTTTGTTTTGCATTAATCACGAATTTTATGCAATCACAATTAGAACAATTGAATAATAATTTTGATGGATTATTTTTTTTCAATAATACTTCTATTCATCAAGCACAATTAAGAGCATACGCCACCGATGCATCGGTTTATCAGGAAAAACCGTTAGCAGTAGCTATTCCAAAAAATATTGATGACATAAAAAAAATAATTGCTTTTGCCAATGAACATGCAATTACATTAATTCCAAGAGCAGCAGGAACTTCTTTAGCCGGACAAGTTGTTGGCAATGGAATTGTTGTTGACATCTCAAAATTTTTTACACAAATTTTAGAAGTCAATGCAAAAGAAAAATGGGTTCGTGTGCAACCTGGTGTGATTCGGGATGATTTGAATTTTTATTTAAACTCATTTGGATTGATGTTTGGTCCCGAAACATCAACTGCCAACAGAGCCATGATTGGCGGCATGTTGGGCAATAATTCGTGCGGCTTGCACAGCATTGTTTGGGGTGCGGTACGTGAACATATTTTGGAAGTGAAAACTTTATTAAGTGATGGATCAGAAGTTTCTTTTAAAGAAGAAGAAATTCATTCAATCGATCAACCTTCATCACTCAAAGAAAAAATTTATACCAATTTATTTTATTTATTGAATGATGAAAAGAATCAATCACTCATACAAAATAATTTTCCGAAATCGTCTGTAACTCGCAGAAACAGTGGTTATGCTTTAGATAGTTTAATTAACATGCAACCATTTAATAAAAATGGAAAGGCATTTAATATCTGCAAATTGCTTGCAGGCTCCGAAGGAACATTGGCTTTTGTTACAGAAATTAAAGTTGCATTACTTGATCTGCCGCCAAAAGAAATTGCAGTGGTTTGTATTCATTGCAATTCAATCATCGAATCACTGAAAGCAAATATCGTTGCATTGAAACATCAGCCAATGGCATCAGAATTGGTTGATAAACATATCATGGATTTTACCATTAATCATCCGGAATATGGTAAGAACAGATTCTTTATTGAAGGAGATCCTGCCGCTATTTTAATGGTTGAGTTTATGGATGATGATAAAAATGTTGTTACACAAAAAGCAAATAAATTAATTGAATCGCTCAAAAAAGAAAATCTAGGTTTTGCTTACCCGGTTTTATTTAATGAGCAAACAAAATTTGCATGGGATGTTCGAAAAGCTGGACTCGGCTTGCTTCGCAACGAAAAAGGAAATATACAACCGGTAAATTTAATTGAAGATTGTGCAGTGAGTACTGACGAATTGCCTGATTATATTTTTGACCTGCAACAAGTTTTAGCAAAGCATAAAGTGAATGCTTCTTTTTACGCTCATGCCGGTGCCGGCGAATTGCATGTTGAACCGATGATCAATTTAAAATCGGAAGAAGGCTTAAAGACTTTCAGAAATATTTTGGCAGATACAGTTGAGTTGGTTAAAAAATATAAAGGCTCATTATCGGGTGAACACGGTGATGGAAGATTGCGTGGCGAATATATTTCGAATGTTGTTGGCAATGAGACTTATCAATTATTTAAAGATGTAAAAAATATTTTCGATCCAAAAAATATTTTTAATGCAGGAAAAATTACTGCAACACCTGCAATGGATACTCATTTGCGCATTCAACAAAAAAATAATGAAAGAGAAATAAAAACAACTTTTAATTTTTCGGAGAATGATGGCATATTAAGGTTAGCAGAGAAATGTTCGGGCTCCGGTGATTGCAGAAAAACTCATGTTAGTGGTGGTGTGATGTGCCCGAGTTATATGGCAACACGTTTAGAAAAAGATACAACAAGAGCAAGAGCAAATATGTTGCGTCAATTTTTGAGTAATGAATTAGATGAACAACCATTTGATCACGAAGAGATAAAAGAGATAATGGATCTATGTTTGAGTTGCAAAGGTTGTAAGACAGAATGCCCTTCGGGTGTGGATGTTGCTAAAATGAAAGCTGAATTTTTACAACAATATTATAATAAACATGGTATTCCTTTCAGAGCAAATTTGATTGCCAATTTCACTAAGCAAATGAAATTAATTTCTAAAATTCCCTGGGCTTATAATTGTTTTTATAGTGTTGATGTTTTTAGAAAAATTGCAAACAGCATTGTTGGCTTTCATCCGAATAGAACAATGCCAAAACTATCGAATGAAACTTTGTTGCATTGGTATAATAATCGTCAACAGGCAACAGCCAATCCTCAAAAGTCAACAGTTTATTTATTTTGTGATGAGTTTACAAATTATAACGATGTTGAAATTGGAAAGAAAACAATTTTATTATTAGAATCACTCGGATATAAAGTTAATATTCCAAAACATCTAGAAAGTGGAAGAACTTATTTATCGAAAGGATTAGTAAATAAAGCCTCTGAGATTGCTAATAAAAATATTGAATCATTGTCTGAAATTATTTCAGAACAAGTACCATTGATTGGTGTAGAACCTTCTGCAATCCTGACTTTCAGAGATGAGTATATTGATTTAGCTGATAAAAAAAATTTCCAAAAAGCAAAAGAATTAGCAAAGCATTGTTTTACGATTGAAGAATTTTTATCTATTCAGTTTGATAAAGGGTTAATCAATAAAAAATTATTTACAACCGATAAAAAAGAGATTTTAATTCACGGACATTGCTACCAAAAAGCATTATCATCACAAAAATTTATTTCTTCTATTGTAGAAATTCCTGAAAATTATTCTTCTCACTTAATTCCATCCGGTTGTTGTGGAATGGCCGGTGCCTTTGGTTACGAAAAAGAACATTACCATGTTTCGCAACAAGTTGGCGAATTGGTTTTATTTCCTGCGGTGAGAAATGCTGAAAATAAAATTGTTGTTGCATCAGGTACTTCTTGTCGTCATCAAATAAAAGATGGAACACAAAAAAAAGCATTACATCCCGTAGAATTATTGTATGATGCTTTAATAAAATAATGTTACATCATTCTATAAATCTTTCTTTAACTTTTTTGATCGCATAACCTATTCCTGATGCAATCAAAAAACTTAAACCACCGTCAACAGGTGCATCAATATCAACAGGATCGGGCGGTTGAGCGTGCAAAATATTTGTCGCAAATAAAAAAGCGAAAATCAATACGCTTATTTTTATTAGGCTATAAAAAAATGATAAATTATTTTTCATTTTAAAATTTTTAAATAGTTACTCTTTAATAAACTTTTGAACGTTGCATTGCAGACTATCTTTGACTTCTGCGAAATATATTCCTTTTGGCAATTCATCAATATTTAAACTAAAATCACTGTTCTGAAGAATTAGTTTTTGTACTTTTTTGATTTCACCTTTTGAATTGATGATACGAATGGTAGCTGAACAATTATATTCTTTTGGAAGTTTAATCTGTATAAAATTTTTCACAGGGTTTGGTGCAATCTTTATTGTTTGGTTTGATTTATCAGTAATTAAATTCCGAACAAATTCTTTTTTAATAATTATTTCGAAACGATTATTTCCCTGCGATGCAGTATCATTTGTTATTTCAAACTCATAATTAAAATTATAATCAATCTTTAATAATTGATTTAAAAATTTATCGTGCAAATACGCCGATACATTTGATGGAAGATTTAATTGAGAAACTTTAATTGTAAATACAGAATTGATAACCGAATTCAATCCCAATAAAATAGTATCGTTATTTTTTACTGATAGCTGACGAGCATCAACAGCAAGATATTTTTGATCGTAGTCGATCACATAAAAATTAAAATTAGTGTTACTGAATTTTTCAAGTTTAAACTCGTTAGTTGATGCAGAACTATTGCTGTTGTTGAATTGTAGCGAAACTTCATCCCAAAATTTATTGTCTTTTTCAACCGTTAGAGTTATTTTATTTTCATCATTCAATCCAAACAAAGAAAGTGGTGTTGCATTGATTGTTTTACAGTTTTCAGTAAAAGTTATAGCTTGAGAAGCACCAGTTGTATTTTTCAGAAAAAATGCAGCGCCTGATGGAATAATAATACTGCTGCTTAATTGTTTGGCAACGTAAGCTCCACTTTTAACTGCTTTAAAAGTTTGTTGTGCATTGGCGTCCCAAAGATAAATATATGCACTGCTGCTACCGGCTGTTGTAATTAAATTTGTGGCTTGCGTTATATCGATGGATGATGCATAAGGATTGCCCATTAAGTTCCATGTATTACTATTGCCCGTTGTAAAAATTGTATTACCGATATTAAGATTTCCTGCCAACGAAACAGTAACATTTGATGGACCGCCGCCTGAATATGTGTTGCAGCCTGTATTTGCACCGTTTAATCCTTCAGCATTTTTTCCGCGAACAAATAATAATAAACCTTGTGTGTTATTCCATGAATCATTTGTATTTGAATAGGCTTGCCATAAATCAGTTGCAGAATTATAAGAATATGCTGAAGCAATGTTACCACCACCATTTGTAAAACCATTCCCCGATGGACCGGTTATATCAACATAATTCAACAAATTATTTAAAGGAATATTATTGCTGAAAGGATGACTTAATAAACGATAAGCTCTTTGCGCAGGAATAAATCTTTCAACATTTGTATTTCCTGAAATTGTTCCTGTTGAGATGCCAATTGATGCAGAGCCTGAATTATCCGATTTTAAAGTAACGGCATTATTTGTATTTAATATTCCGTTTACATTTAAAGAGCCTGTTGAAGCAATGTTCAAATTGCAATTTGTTCCGATAAACAATACCGTACCCGAACAAATATTTATATTATCTGAAACTGTTAAAATACTAGCTGTAGATGAGTTTTGTAATGTTACCGATGCAGCATTCGAAACAATAATGCTTTTAATTGTTTCGGTTTGAACATTATCAATTAAAATATTTCCGCCTGTATTAAAAACAAGAATATCGTTTGAAGAAATTGAATTTCGATTGGGCGTCCAATTGGTTGAAATATTATAAGAGCCTGATGTTCCACCAGACCACAAATAAGTATTGGAGGATGGATATGCAGCAAAACTAAAATTATCGAGTGCCATTGCATCGCTGAATGCATGGTTAGCATCATCCCATCTTAAGATTAATTGTTCGCCATTATTCCATGTTATTTCTGAAACAGTATAAGATTTTTGTATTTGATTGGCAGGTAAAGTGCCATCTAATACGGCGATACTTGAAGATGAAACAATCGATGAAAAATTAAGATTAGAAACTGTTTTTAATGAAGATTGATTAATATTAGAAAATGATGAGCCCGTTTTGTATTTGAATGTCCATGTGTTGGAACTATTAGAACCGCCATTTCGCCATTGCTCTGCAGTAAAACTTACAGTAAACGATTTAAGTGTAACACCAGTATTATTTGTAATCAACAAACCAATGGCATAAGTTCGGCCACTTGTTGGCAATGTACCTAAAGCCCGGTTTGTTAAACCGGTATTGCCAAAACTGTAAACATCGCCGCTGTTATCGCTACCAGTACCAGTTGCAAAAACGGCATCTGCACCCGTGCCTGCAGTCTTATAAAATTGCCAACCGACTAAATTAGTTGCATTAACTGGATTTGCCGATAAGTTAAACGGTCCTGCTCCAAAACCTGTCATCGGGAAAGCTGATGCTACCCCTGAACTAGGCAATCCATTAAAATTCTGAGAGTACACAGCACCGGCTGTATTGTAGACGTACTGTGCCTTTGCGTTGATGCTAAACACCAAAAGCAAAATGAGGAAAAGAAAATTTTTCATAAAATTCTTTTTAAGCTGATAAAAAATATTTCACTTAAAAAGGGGTAATGCATGCAATTATTTGCAATTTATCAAATATTTTAATATTCAAATAAAAAAATAAAAAAATATTTTTATTACGTCATCCAGAAGACAGATTTTTATTGTTTTTAGAAATCCTTATCTTGGCTAAATGAAAAGAATAATTTTAAGCAGTATTCTGCTGACATGGCAACTAATCTGTCCGACACAAATTCATTCACAAATTGTTGGTGCCGGCAAAACTGTTGACCCTTACCATTATACTATTACCAAATCAAAAACATTTGATCATGCATCTGTTGCTTGTGCACATCCACTTGCTAGTGCAATTGGTGCCGAAATAATGAAGCGTGGCGGCAATGCTTTTGATGCAGCCGTTGCAACACAATTAACATTGGCGGTTGTGTATTCGAATGCCGGAAATATTGGTGGTGGTGGATTTCTTGTTGCCAGAAAGTCTGATGGAAAAAATATTGCCATCGACTATCGTGAAACCGCTCCTGCTAATGCTTCCAGAGATATGTATTTAGATAAAAACGGTAATGCACAAGTCATGTTATCGCAATATGGCCATCAGGCAAGCGGCGTTCCGGGAACTATTGCCGGATTATTTGAAACAGCAAAATTTGCAAAGCTTCCTTTTAAAACATTAATTCAACCTGCAATTGATTTGGCTGAGTTTGGATATGTTATTACCGAAAGAGAATCAATCGCTTTAAATTCTGTAAGAGAATCGCTCATAAAAAATAGTACCGCCCCTTCTTCATTTGTTAAAGAACAAAAATGGAAAGCCGGTGATACTTTAATTCAAAAGGATCTTGCAGCAACTTTAAAACGAATTCGTGATAATGGCCAAAAAGGTTTTTATGAAGGAAAAACAGCAGAGCTTATTGTTGATGAAATGAAAAAAGGTTATGGCATCATCACTTTGTCCGATCTTAAAAATTATCATGCAAAAGTTAGAACAGCTTTAGAATTTAACTATAAAGGTTATAAGATAATTGGTATGCCACCACCTAGCAGCGGCGGTATCATTGTTTGGCAATTGATGAAAATGATGGAAGCCAGAAACCTTGCTGCAAAAGGATTTCAAACGATTAAGAGCACACAGTTGATGATTGAAGCTGAAAGAAGATCGTATGCTGACAGAGCTGAATTTATGGGTGATCCGGATTTTTGGAAAGTGCCATTAAAAACATTGACAAGCGATGTATACATTCAAAAAAGAATTGCTGATTACGATTCAACAAAAGCAACACCAAGTACAGGAATTAAAGCCGGCGTGATTAAAGAAAGTGAAGAAACCACACATATCAGTATTATTGATAAAGATGGAAACATGATTAGCATTACAACCACTTTAAATAATTCTTATGGCAGCAGAACTGTTGTTGCCGGTGCCGGATTTATTATGAATGATGAGATGGATGATTTTAGTGTAAAGCCCGGTGTTGCTAACATGTACGGTGCTGTTGGCGGCGAAGCCAATGCCATTGCACCCGGAAAAAGAATGTTGAGTTCGATGACACCAACTGTTGTGTTGGATAAAAATAATAAACCATTTATTGTTGCAGGAACACCTGGTGGAACAACAATTCCGACTTCTGTTTTTCAAACATTGGTGAATATTATTGACTTTGATATGAATGCAACGGATGCTGTTAATAAACCAAAATTCCATCATCAATGGTTGCCCGATGAAGTAATGATTGAAAAAGATTTTAATGCCGATACAAAAAAACAATTGTTGGCAATGGGCTATAAAATTTCGGAACGCGGTGCTATTGGAAGAACTGAAGTAATTAAAGTTTTGCCCGATGGCAAACGTGAAGTTGCTGCTGATAAACGTGGCGATGATAGCGTTGCAGGATTTTAATTGCTGAAATAATTGTTGCAGTTGAAGAGTGCGACACAACAACTGCGTCAACAGAATTACCACAGCCAGTAACAAAAAATAAAATTAAAATGTCGTTCGAAAAAGGCTTTTTACAAAACGCAATCAAACGTTTTAAGAATTATAAAGATTTAGGCGATAAAACTTTTGCGCAATTAAATGAAGCAGATTTTTTTTATCAACCAAACGAAGCAAGTAATTCGATTGCCATTATCATTCAGCATTTGTATGGTAATATGATGAGCCGCTGGACCAATTTTTTAACCGAAGATGGCGAGAAACATTGGCGCAAACGCGATGAAGAATTTGAAGCCATGAAATGCAGCAAACAAGATTTAATTTCTTTCTGGAATGAAGGATGGGATTGTCTTTTAACTACTCTCGAAAGTTTAACTGAAGAAGATTTAGTTAAAACAATTTATATCCGAACCGAACCTTTAATTGTTGTTGATGCTATTTTGCGACAGTTGGCACATTATCCATATCATGTTGGTCAAATTGTTTATTTAGGACGATTAATTAAAAACGAAAACTGGGAATCTTTAAGTATTCCAAAAGCAAAAGGTGCAAGTAAAAAATATAACGAAGAAATCAAGCAAGGCAAAAATAAACAACCATAAAATTTTACATGAGCGATTTTAGTTTTGGTGTTGCATTCGATTTAGATGGAACCATCATCGATAATAATTATTATCATATTTTATCCTGGCAGGAATTTTATAAAAAAAGAAATCGCACATTAAGTTCCGAAGAATTTATTCAGCATTTTAATGGCAAAACAAATGCCGATGTGTTGGGTTATGTTTTCGATCATCCGTTAACAAAAGAAGAAATTATTTTATACACCAACGAGAAAGAGTCTTTGTATCGCGAAATTTATGCGCCGCATATAAAACCTGTTGCCGGATTACTTGAACTGTTAGAATTATTGCATCTACAAAATATTCCATTGGTAATTGCAACATCGGGTATTCCGGTCAATATCGAATTCATGTTGCAGCATATTCCTATTGCAAAATATTTTAAAACTGTCATCAACAATACGCATATTTCGTATGGCAAACCGCATCCTGAAATTTATCAGATTGCCGCAAAAGAATTAGGCTTTGTTCCAGAAAAATGTATCGCCTTCGAAGATGCAGTTGCAGGTGTACAATCTGCAAAAGCTGCTGGATTAAAAACAATTGCTTTAACTACCACACATCAGGCAGAAGAATTAAAACAAGCCGATATAATTGTAAAAGATTTTACTGAAGTAACAATGGAAATGATACAAGCTGTTTTAAAGAATAAGTTTTAGTTTTTGGTTACCGGCATTAGTATTTCATGGCATCAACTGTTGCCTTCATTTCTTCCAGTGGAAGAAATGCACACTTCAACTGCAAATCATTTTTCATCTTTTAACAACAAATAAATTTATGTTTTGTAAATACTTTGGTATTGAATTTGAACTAAGGCTACGAACCGTTATTTTTACTCACCCAAAGAAAGCATTCTGAAAAAATTTTTTAAGATACTGCGATACGTTTTATTAAGTTTCATTGCCCTTATTTTATTGGCATTTATAACTGTGCAAATAAGTTTTGTTCAAAATTGGTTATTGAAAAGGGTAACGTTAAGATTATCGAAAGGATTAGGCACTGAAGTAAGTGTAAAAAATGTAAGCTTTTCATTGTTCAACAAAATGAATATGGAAGGCACAATGATACGCGACAAAAAAGGCGATACACTTTTATATGCCGGTGCATTAAAACTCAGGATCACCGATTGGTTTTTTTTGAAAGATAGAGCCGAATTAAAATATATTGGTTTAGAAGATGCCATAGTAAAAACACAACGTAAAGATTCAGTTTGGAATTATCAGTTTGTTGCCGATTATTTTTCTTCCCCAAAATCAAAACAAAAAAAATCCGGCAATATCAATCTTGATCTAAAAAAGGTTGATCTAAAAAATATTTCATACACTGAAAATGATCTCTGGCGTGGCGAAAGAATGAATATAAAATTGTCGAGTCTGTTATTGGATGCCGACATCATAAATTTTAATACCAAAGTTTTTTCAATAAGCGATATAAACATAGATAAACCTTATTTCTACATTTTAGATTTCCAAGGTTTGCGACCCGATTCTTTAAGACCAAAAGATAATCCTGCTGCTGATACGGGTTTACAACTAAATACCGCTGACGTTATTTTGAAAGTTAAAAAAATAACCATAAAAAACGGAACAATCAGTATTCAGGGAAACGAAGAAAAAGCTGATAACTATTTTGATGGTTCGCATTTGTTCATAACAAAAGTGAATGGAAAATTTAATAATACTACTTTAATAAAAGATACTTTAAGAAGTGATGTTGAATTAAGTGCGAAAGAAAGAAGCGGATTAGAATTAAAAAAATTAAAAACCAAATATCGTGTAACGCCTCAGATCATGGAGTTTGCAAAAATGGATTTGCAAACAAATAAAAGCCGAATTGGCGATTATTATGCCATGAAATACAAAGCCTTTAATGATGACTTTTCTGATTATATCAATAAAGTTGTTATGGAAGGAAGATTTAAAGATGCAAAAGTTAGCAGCGACGATATTGCTTTTTTTGCTCCCGAATTATCATCATGGAAAAAAGAAGTTTCGTTGAGCGGAAATTGCAAAGGAACTGTTGCAAATTTTAATGTGAATGATTTTTTTGCAAAAGCCGGCAATACAACATACATGAGCGGAACCCTTGCTATGAAAGGATTACCCGATGTCAATCATACACAAATTGATTTTAAAAATGGTGTTTTAAAAACTAATTATAACGATGTTACCATCTTCGTACCACCGGTAAAAGATGTTCGTGTTCCCGATCTTGCTTCATTGGGCGATATTTTATTTCGGGGAAATTTTAATGGCAGTATAATTAATTTTATTACTGCAGGTACCATCAGCACCGCAATTGGTGCAGTTACAGCAAATGTTTCGATGCAATTGCCAATTGGTAAAGATGCAACCTACACTGGCATTGTTACAACAACTCAATTTAATATTGGAAAATTTTTGCATTACGATCTTTTAGGTTTGGTTGATTTCGATGGAAAAATTTCGGGAAGCAATTTTTCTATTGGTAAACTAAAAACTACTATTCAAGGAAACATCAGCAGTTTGGTGTTTAACGATTATACTTATTCAAACATCACCACCAACGGTACATTTCAGAAAAAATATTTTAATGGTGAAGTAAATATTAATGATCCGAATCTGAATTTTAAAAGTCAGGTTGAAGTTGATCTCACAAATGACCAACCAAGTTTTAATATTTTAGGCGACCTTCAAAAATCTAATTTAAAACCGCTTAACTTTTTTAGAAACAATTTAGCTTTAACGGGATTATTGGATGTGAACTTTACTGGAAAAGACATTGACCATTTTCTAGGTACTGCAAAATTTTTAAACGCAAATATAAAAAGTGATGATGTGAGATTAGGTTTTGATTCATTGAATTTAACTTCATCTTTCGCTGACTCAATAAAATCTTTACGTTTAACCAATAACGAATTCACTGCTAACATTGATGGCGAATTTAATATTGTTGATCTTCCAAATAATTTTCAAGCATTCTTACATCGCTATTATCCTGCGTATGTTTCAGCACCTTCAGCATTACTCAAAAAACAAAAATTCACTGTATCACTTTCTACAAATTACATTGAACCATATTTAAAATTATACGATAAAAAAATATCAGGTTTCAACGATCTCAGAGCTTCAGGAATTGTAAATACCAAGAAAGATAGTTTCGCAATCAACGTAACAGTTCCGTATGCGAAATATGCTCATTATTCTATTACCGGTGCCGATATAAAAGGTATTGGTAATTTAGATAGTCTTGTTGTATTGGGCGATGTTTCTAGTGTTCGGGTAAGCGATAGTCTTTCTTTTCCAAACTCACATTTTTCAGTAAAAGCGAGTAATGATCATTCTTTTGTTTCTCTGAAAACCAGTGCCAGCAATACTTTGAACGAAGCTGATCTGAATGCCGATGTATTTACTTTAAAAGATGGTGTTCGTATAAAATTCGACCCTTCCTCTTTTATATTAAATGAAAAGAAATGGCATTTAGAAAAAGAAGGCGAGTTAATTCTTAGAAAAGATTTTGTATCTGCACAAAATGTAAAATTTTCACAAGGCTTTCAGGAAATAACTGTTGAAACAGAAGCAGAAGATGGCGACAGTAAAAATAACCTGATGCTGAAATTAAAAAATGTTGTTTTGGGTGATGTTACTTCCTTATTTTTTAAAGATCCAAAATTAGAAGGTGCAGCATCTGGTGATATTCATTTACATGATTTCTACGGAAAGTTTAATGTAGAAGCAAATCTAAAAGCAGAACAATTTAGATTGAATGACGACAGCATTGGTTTAGTAACGATCAAAGCAGGTTACAACAGTAACACCGGTATGGTTCCTTTTGAAGTTGAATCATTGAATAAAGGATATAAACTTTTTGCCGATGGTTCTTATAACACCAAAGATTCTACAAATAAGTCTCTAAACATTAATGCAAAATTAGACAGCACACATATTAATTATCTCAACAAATTATTGGTAGATATTTTTAGTGATATTGATGGTATTGCTTACGGTAATTTAATTGTTCGAGGCAATCCAAATGCACCGGAATTATTGGGAAGAATTAAATTGTATAAAGCCAATTTAAAAGTTGATTATACTCAGGTCACTTATAAAATAGATTCTGCAGATATTAAATTTGAAGAAGATGGAATTGATTTTGGTGAAATAACTGTTCGTGATGCTTTTAAAAACAAAGGACTTGTGAAAGGCAAATTATTTGAGAAAGGTTTTAAAAATATCAATTTCGATTTTGATCTTTCAACAAATAAATTGTTATTGATCAATACAAAACAAAAGGATAATCCACAATTTTATGGCAAAGCAATTGGAAAAGCGAAACTGAGTTTTAAAGGACCAGAAGCAAATGCCAGGATGTCGATAACTGCCGAAGCAAACGATTCTTCACACATCTACATTTTAAATGCAGTAAGTAAAGAGGGAGAAGATGAAGGTTTTGTTGTATTTAAAAAATATGGAGATGAAATAGAATCTGAAGACAGCCGAAGTAATTTTAATTTATCAGTTGACCTTGATGTAACTGCCAACAGAAAAGTACAGATCGATGTTATTTTAGATCCCTTAAGCGGCGATGTAATTAAAGCTACCGGTGATGGAAGATTAAAAATTAAAGTTGGTACAAGCGATCCACTAACAATACGAGGAAGATATGCAATTGATAAAGGAAAATATGATTTTAGTTTTCAATCCTTTATCAGAAAACCATTTATTCTAAAACCTGAATCAGGAAATTATATCGAATGGAATGGTGATCCATTTAATGCCGACATTCACATTGAAGCGCAATACACTGCTGATAATGTAAGTATCAGCGACTTGATCAGTACACAATCTGCAACTTTCAATAATGCAAGCAAAGTGTATCGTGGACCCGTTTATGTGATTTTAACTTTAACCGATAAGCTTAGTAAACCTATTATTAATTTCAAACTCGATTTTCCACAAAACAGCCCAATAAAAACAGATGCTTTATTTGCTGAATTTATAAATAAAATCGAGCAAGATGATAATGAAATGTTGAAACAAGTAACTTATCTTATTGTATTCAACATGTTTGCACCTTATGGTCAAAACAATGGAGCTGCCCAAATAAATGTTGCATCGCTTGGTGTAAATACTGTTTCGCAATTAATCACTAACCAGTTAAATAAAACATTGTCGAATATTTTATTTAAAATAACAAAAGACAGAAGCTTGCATTTTGATGTAGGCACTTCAGTTTATAGCAGCAGTAATTTATTTTCTCAAACTGCTGGAGTTCCAACTACTGCAAATAATAATTTCGATAGAAGTCGTGTTAATGTAAAATTAGGTTACAGCTTTTTCAATGATAAACTATTAATAAGTTTTGGCGGCGACTTTGACTTTAATGTTGGTGCTGCAACGCAAAGCGGAAACTTTCAATGGTTGCCCGATTTAAATGTTGAATATTATATTTCAAAAGACAAAAAATTGCGCGGCATCATTTTCAATAAAAATAGTTTGAATGTTATAGGCACTGCATTTGGAAAACAAAATCGACAAGGCATTGGTTTATCCTATAAAAAAGATTTTGAAAAATTATTTGGAAAGAAAGAAGAAGAAATTAAATTCAAATCAGTAGATAGTATTCCAAAACCAAATGGCGATTAGGGTAAAAGAGGATCGGGTATTTTTATACAATTCTTCATTCGATAAACATAAAAAATTCTAACAACAGCATTTTTTCGGACCTGTTCAATCATTACCGGTTGTTGGATGGTTGCAAAATAATCCTTGTATAAAATATTGGGTTTTGATGGAACATTTGATGGAACAATGCAATACGCATCATCGCCTAATTTTAATTTTTGTCCTGTTTTATTTAACCAAGCAAATTTGTGTAAGTCCTCGAGACTTCCAATGCCAATAATGTTCAATCCCGATTTTCTTGCAGTATAATATTCTAAATGCCCCCCCGGGAACCATTTATTAATAATGATTGGAGAATTTTTGTTCATCACATGATTTGAAACATCATACTTTTCTAATGTTGCAAAAGATTTACTGAAACTTTTCCATCCGCTAACATCCAATGTGGGACAGTATTCGCCAAAATTTTCATATCGCTGACTACCGAAATTAAATGGAGCATTTCTTACAAGTAAAACAGCAATGACCAAAAAGCTACTTAATAATATTCCTGCATAACTAATTAAACGTGGCGTTCGATGTTTATCGGTTTCCAATTCAGAATATCTGGCTGCAATAAAAAATAATGGAATATATGCGGGTCCACTCCAATGTGGCAATGTTGGATTAAATAATGCAATTCCCCAAAACATTAAAATCATCGGAACACTCATACACAACAACCAAATACTTGTATGCGATGAAAAAATATTTTTATTGGAAATGAGATAAATAATTGAGACAATAATTAAAATGAAAATAATTGGATTTTGATAAGCAAACTCTCCGAGCAATTCACGAATAAAAGAATCGAATTGTATGGAATGATTCATTACTCTACCCGAATGAAATTTATAGGTAATAAAATGGTTTTGAATATTCCAGTACAAAATTGGTAATGCGCAAGTAGCAGAAACAATTATGGAGAAATACAAGCGCCAATTTAATAACCATTTTATTTTTTTGATGAGAATAAATAAACCAAAGCCTACCCACAAATACAATCCATGAACTTTACTTAAAGTTGCCAATCCAATCATCAATCCCAACAATAACCATATCCAAAAATTTTTATTATCTGAATTAAAAATAATACGGCACATGAAATATAAAGAAGCAGTCCAAAAAACCATTTGCGGCGAATCCGGCAAAATAAATAGTCCTGCAAGTATCCCGGTATAAATTGAAAAATTATAAATTAGTGCAGCATACCAGCCTGTTTTTTCGGTGCTGATAATCTTTCCGGTTTCAAAAATAAAATATGTTGAGATTGTGCATCCAATAATAGCACCTAACCGAATCGAAACATCATTCAACCAAAATAAATTAATAGAAGTAAATCGAATTAACCATCCTACCATTCCCGGATGATCGAAATGATTCCAATCAGGTTGTAGAGCGTAAGTATAATAATACACTTCATCATTTCCTAATTCAATCAATCCGGAAATAACCAATTTGAATAAAGCAGAAACAAGCAGAAGGTAAAATAAACGTTTTCTGTAATTCGTTTTCATAACAACCAAGACTCCTTACATTTTAAAACGTATAAAAAATAGTTTTATTTTATGTATTGGCTAAATGCCATTGAACAGCCAACTCATAACCTTTTAAACCCAGACCAATTATGCTTCCTGCAGCTTTTGCAGAAACATGAGATATTTTCCTGAAATCTTCTCTTGCATGAACATTAGAAATATGCACTTCGATAACCGCTGTTTTAATAGCAGCGATTGCATCGCCAATAGCTACAGAAGTATGCGTATAACCACCTGGATTTAAAACTATTCCATCAAATTCAAAACCTACACGTTGTAATTCATTGATCAATTCACCTTCAACATTGCTTTGAAAATAAGTTAAAGTAGCGTTAGGAAATAAGTTTTGCAATTGTTTGAAATATTCATCAAACGATACATTACCATAAACTTCAGGTTCTCTTTTACCAAGTAAGTTTAAATTAGGTCCGTTAATAATGGCGACTTTCATAACACGAATTACAGTAATTTTTATGAATTAACCCGATATAATTTTTTGAAATACTGAAAAACTCTTCAACAAGGTTATTGCTTTTTATGACATTTCTATGCAATCACTTTCTATGCCTAATACATATTTTCCCTACAATTAATAGGCAGTTTATAGTAATTCATCCTTTATTCTTGTCGTATAATGATTACACAAAACTAATATAATAGACTACAAAATAATATTAACAGTCACTCTACCTTGTGTAAAGAATTAAAGAAGTAAATGTCACTAGAATTTGCTCGAAACTATTTCAAAATCTCAATTCCTTTCTATGAAAAAAATATTGAATGAACTAGAATGGATCTTTGATTATTACTTTGCTTATTTTTTGTACAGCAGTAATAAAATTCATGAGTACCACTCTTTTATGAAAACAAAATGGGGTTCAAAATATTTGTCTCATACTGAAGGAATATAAATTGTTATTGTATCGATCGAACCAAATAAATCAATTCCTTTAAGGTTAGATTTTATTTTATATCTATCAAACAAAACATCCGAAGTTGTGAAAATTTCGGATGCTTTTATTTAGAAAATAATTTTATGAAATAACTCGAATTAGCTTTTCATCATTTTCACAAAATCATCAAACAAATATCTGCTGTCATGTGGTCCCGGTGTGGCTTCGGGATGGTATTGCACACTAAATGCAGGCTTATCTTTTAATCTAATTCCTTCAATGCTGTCATCATTCAAATTAAGATGTGTTACTTCAACATTTGCATGTTTACGCACGGCTTCGGGATCAACACCAAAACCATGATTCTGCGTTGTTATCTCACACAATCCAGATATAATATTTTTCACCGGATGATTTAATCCTCTATGACCATGGTGCATTTTAAATGTTGGAATATCATTTGCCAATGCAAGCAATTGATGTCCCAAACAAATTCCAAACAAAGGTTTATCTTCTGCAAGAATTTCTTTAATAGTATTTATCGCAAAAGGCAATGCAGCAGGATCACCCGGGCCATTAGAAAGAAAATATCCATTAGGATTAAATTCTTTTAATCTGCTTAATGTTGTGTTAGCAGGATGTACTCTAACATGTGCGCCACGTTCAACCAAACAATTCAAAATATTTTTTTTGATACCAAAATCTAATACCGCAACTTTTAATGTTGAACTTGTATCACCCAATTCATATTCTTCTTTTGTACTTACACCACTTGCTAAATCTAGGCCATCCATATCAGGGCATTTTGCTAACTCTGATTTTAATTTTTCAATATCAGTTATTTCTGATGAGATGATACAATTCATTGCACCTTTTGTACGAACATGTGTTACCAATGCTCTTGTATCAACACCTTCAATAGCAACAATATTATTTGCAATTAAATAATCACTCAAAGAACCTTTTGCCTGAAATCGACTGAATTGTTCTTCTAAATTTCTAGCAATTAATCCGCGAATTTTTACTGTGTCACTTTCTACATCAGCATCTTTCACGCCATAATTCCCAATGTGAACATTATTCATAATTAAAATCTGCCCAGAATAACTTGGATCTGTAAATACTTCCTGATAGCCTGTCATTCCTGTATTAAAACATAATTCACCAGTGGTAGTTCCAATCTTTCCAAAAGCCTGTCCATAAAAAACATGTCCATCGGCTAATAATAAAATCGCTTGTTGAGTTGAATGAGTCATTATGAATTATTCTTTTTATTTTATGCTGCAAAGTAAAAAAGGCAAGACCAATAAGTCTTGCCTTTGTATAATAAACTTTTCAACATTTAATTTATTCTGCTGTTTTTTCTTCGGTTGATGTTGTTGTTTCTTCAACTTTTGCTTCTTCAACAGTATCGGCAACTTTCTTAGCACGACCGCGACGAGTTTTCTTAGCAGTATCTGCAGGTGTTGCAGCTGTCTTGCCATAGATTTCGTTGAAGTCAACTAATTCAATCATTGCTTTTTCACCATTATCACCAGGACGAATTCCTAATTTGATAATTCTTGTATAACCACCAGGTCGAGATGAAATCTTCGGTCCAACAACAGTAAACAATTCTTTAGTTGCTTCTTTATCCTGCAAATGACTGAAGATAATTCTGTGTTGATGGCTGATCTGTTCTTTAGTTTCTCCTTTCTTGGTTTTCGTCAATAAAGGTTCAACATAAGTGCGTAAAGCTTTTGCTTTTGCTAATGTTGTAACAATTCTTTTATGAACGATCAATTGACTGGCTAAGTTGCTCAGTAACGCTTCTCTGTGGGCTTTCTTACGACCCAGGTTGTTGATTTTGTCTCCGTGACGCATGACTTTAAATTTTAAAACTTATACCGTGTCAGGAATTATAAGTTTGTTATAAAATTGCTATCAGCTAAAAGCCAACAGCTTTTATTTTAATTATCTAAATTATCTAATCCTAATTTTTGAAGATCCATTCCAAAACTTAATCCTCTTTCAGTCAACACTTGTTCAATTTCTGAAAGTGATTTTTGTCCGAAGTTTCTAAACTTCATTAGATCTTCTTGTTCGTATTGAACCAATTCGCTCAAACTATTGATCTTAGCGGCTTTCAGGCAATTAAATGCACGAACCGAAAGATCTAAATCTTCCAATGGTGTTTTCAATACTTTACGTAATTGCAATATTTGTTCATCAACAACATCTTCTTTCTTATCTTCTTTATTATCGAAAGTGATGTTCTCATCAGTGATAATCATCAAATGCTGAATCAAAATACGCGAAGCTTGTTTAACAGCATCTTCAGGATGAATTGTTCCATCAGTAGCAACTTCAAGAATCAACTTTTCATAGTCAGTTCTTTGTTCTACACGATAGTTTTCAATTGAATATTTTACATTCTTGATTGGTGTATGAATTGAATCGATTGAAATAAATCCAAATGGAGCTTCTTTCAATTTATTTTCTTCTGCAGGAACATAACCACGGCCTTTAGCAATAGTTAATTCAATTTCGAATTTAGCAGAAGGATCCAAAGTACAAATAACTAATTCAGGATTCATTACCTGAAAACTTTGAGATACTTCAGTTATTTGACCTGCATTGAATTCTGTACGTCCTTTTACAGATAGAACAATTTTTTCACTAGGTACATCATGATCAACATGTTTCTTAATACGAACTTGTTTCAGATTAAGAATAATTTCAGTAACATCTTCTGTGATGCCTTTAATTGTTGCAAACTCATGATCAACACCTTCAATCTTAATGCCTGTAATAGCATATCCTTCTAAACTATTCAACAATACTCTGCGTAAAGCATTACCGATTGTTAATCCGTAGCCCGGTTCAAGCGGACGGAATTCAAATAGTCCTTCAAAATCTGTTGCTTTTTGTAAAACAATTTTGTCTGGTTTCTGAAAGTTTAATATGGCCATATTAAAACTTGGTTTTTATTTTTTATCTCTAAACCCACATGAGGTTTAAAGGAATTTATTTTTATGATACCAACTGCAGCGCAGTTTTAAACTATTGTTGCGTCGCACTCTTCAACTGTAAGAATGCTATTCAGCTTATTTAGAATACAACTCTACGATCAATTGTTCCTTGATATTTTCAGGAACACTTTCTCTTTCAGGGAAAGTAATGAAAGTACCTTTCTTTTCAGTTTCATTCCAATCTAACCAACTGAATTTTGGATTCTTACCACGCGATTTACTGGTGATAGAAGAATTGTGTTCGCTCTTTGGTTTGTAAGCAATCACATCACCCGGTTTGCAAGTGTACGAAGGAACGTTCATTGTTTCTCCGTTAACTGTAATGTGCTTGTGCGCTACTAACTGTCTTGCTTCAGGACGTGAGGCAGCTAAACCTAAACGATAAACAGCATTATCCAAACGAGCTTCTAATAACTTAATTAAGTTTTCGCCGGTAACACCTTTGATACGTGAAGCTTCTTCAAATGTTTTGCGGAATTGGCGTTCTAACACACCATAAGTGTACTTTGCTTTTTGTTTTTCTTTCAACTGAACAGCATACTCACCAAGAGTTTTTCTTTTTTTTGCTGCACCATGTTGACCGGGAGGCATACTGTTTTTATCTAACCATTTGCCATTGCCTAAAATAGGCTCTCCGAATTTTCTGCAGATTTTGGTCTTTGGACCAGTGTAACGTGCCATAATTTATTTTTGTTTCGATTTTTTGGTGACGATGAATAATCATTAAAAATCTAAAATCGATTATACATCCTTTATAAATAATGAAAGTTGACCATTGTCAAAATCCAAGGTTATACTCTTCTCTTTTTAGGCGGACGGCAACCATTGTGAGGTAAAGGAGTCACATCTTTAATTGATGTTACTTCAATACCATTTTGAGAAATAGAACGAATAGCGCCTTCTCTCCCTGAACCAGGTCCTTTTACATAAACATCAACACGTTTCAAACCTGCATCTACAGCCACTTTCGCAGCATCAGCAGCAGCCATTTGTGCAGCATATGGCGTGTTCTTTTTCGAACCTCTGAAACCCATTTTACCTGCAGAAGACCAACTGATAACTTGACCTTGTTTGTTAGTAAATGAAACGATAATGTTGTTGAAAGTAGCATTGATACGAACTTCACCCGATGCATCAACTTTAACTACCCTTTTTTTAGCAGCGGTTTTTGCGCTGTTCTGTGCTTTTGCTGTTTTAGCCATAATTCTTTTTTGAGGTAATCTTTCTTTTAAAATACTAGCTCCTCCTTCCTCGCTTCAGCGAGATTATCCGGCAGCTTTATAAAAAACCAAAAGCTCGTAGCAAAATGCTAAGAGCTCATGGCTATTATTTTTATTTCTTAGGTGCCTTCTTTTTACCGGCAACTGTTTTACGTTTTCCTTTTCTTGTACGGCTGTTGGTTTTTGTACGTTGGCCACGAACAGGTAATCCTTTTCTGTGACGAAGACCACGATAACAAGCAATGTCCAATAAACGTTTGATGCTCATTTGAACTTCACTGCGTAACTGACCTTCAACTTTAAACTCACCTGAAATAATATTACGAATTGCACCTTGCTCATCATCATTCCACTGATTCACTTTTTTATCAAAGTCAACACCAGCTTTGGTTAAAATATATTGAGCAGTTGAACGTCCGATACCATAAATATAGGTAAGACCAATTTCACCTCTTTTATTCTTTGGTAAGTCAATACCGGCAATACGAGCCATATTTAAATTTTAGTTTTTATTACAAATGTTTTATTAACCCTGGCGTTGTTTAAAGCGAGGATTCTTCTTGTTAATTACATAAAGCTTTCCCTTTCTCTTCACAATCTTGCAATCCACACTACGCTTTTTAATAGCTGCTCTAACTTTCATGAGTTTATTTTTTATCGCGTTTTGCTTTCGGCTTTATGCTTTAAGCGTAATTTATTTGTATCTGAAAATAATTCTTCCCCTGCTCAAATCGTATGGACTCATTTCAACCCCTACTTTATCACCCGGTAAAATTCGGATGTAGTGCATCCTCATTTTGCCTGAGATGGTGGCCAATATTTCGTGACCGTTTTCCAACTTTACTCTGAACATAGCGTTACTTAACGCTTCCAGAATAGTGCCATCTTGTTTAATCAGCGGTTGTTTAGACATACAATTTTTGGGGCTGCAAAGATATCAGAATGCAACCGAAATATGAAAAATTAGTGAAAAAAAATATTGATTTTGTGGAAAATAATAGCAATCTCAATGCCATCAAGGCTTTTAACCGTTTGAAATTGCTAAAAAACTACAAAAATTTCCCAGTAAAACTGATTGTGCTCTTTTTTAAATCCTTCGGTATTCCTGAAAATACCAATTCTCCGCCGATATCCCCGGCTTCGGGGCCAAGATCAATTGCCCAATCAGCACACTTAATTACATCGGTATTATGTTCAATCACAATTAGTGAATGTCCTTGTTCGATTAATGCATTAAAAGAAGCAAGTAATTTTTTTATATCATGAAAATGAAGACCGGTTGTGGGCTCGTCAAAAATAAAAAGTATGTGGCCGTGACCTTTTCCTTTACCAAGAAAACTCGCAAGCTTTACACGTTGTGCTTCACCACCAGATAATGTATCTGATGATTGTCCCAATTTAATATATCCCAAACCAACACTTTGCAAAGGCATGATGGCATTACAAATATTTTTTTCATCTTTAAAAAAATCAATCGCCTCATCAACACTCATCTCTAAAACATCAAACACCGATTTGTTTTTATATTGAACTTCTAACACTTCTTCTTTAAATCTTTTGCCGCCGCAAACTTCACAAGTCAAGTGAACATCAGCTAAGAATTGCATTTCTACAACCTGCTCACCTTCCCCTTTGCAGGCATCACATCTTCCACCATCAACATTAAAAGAAAAATGTTTTGGTTGAAAGCCTCTGATTTTTGATAATGGTTGTTTCGAATATAAATCTCTGATCTCATCATACGCTTTTATATAAGTGAGGGGATTACTGCGTGATGATTTACCAATTGGATTTTGATCGATCATTTCTATTTGAGAAATATAATCAACATCACCTGTAATGGCTTTATGAAACCCAACTTTATCAGCAAACTCTCCTTTTATTTTTTGCAATGCAGGATATAAAATTTGTTTTACCAAAGTTGTTTTACCACTTCCGCTAACACCACTTACCACACACAAAACATTTAATGGAAATTGTACATCAATATTTTTTAAATTATTTTGTCGTGCACCTTCAATAGTTATACTTCTATTCCACTTGCGAATTGTTTTTGGAATTTCAATTTGCAATTCGCCTTTTAAATATTTTCCGGTTAAACTTTTTTCATTCGCTATCAACTCATCATAATTACCAACAGCAACAGCTTCTCCACCAAGATGCGATGCCAATGGTCCCATATCAATTATATAATCTGCTTCACGCATCATCATTTCATCATGCTCTACAACAACAACTGTATTTCCTAAATCACGTAGATTTTTTAATACAGCAATTAATCTTTTTGTGTCACGAGAATGCAAACCGATAGATGGTTCATCTAAAATATATAATGAGTTCGTAAGATTGCTTCCCAAACTTCTTGTTAATTGAATGCGTTGACTTTCACCACCACTTAACGAGTTTGCTAATCGATTTAAAGTAAGAAAACCCAAACCAACATCAATCAAGGTTTGTATGCGTTGATGTATTTCAATCAAAATTCTTTTTGCAATTTGTTTTTCATGTTCACTCAATTTTAAATTATCAAACCATAACTGCAAATCTTTTACCTGCATTTCGCACAATTGGCCAATATGTTTTTCACTAACCTTTACATACAATGCTTCTTTGCGCAAACGATAACCATTGCAATCATGGCATGTTGTGCGACCTCGATAACGACTTAATAAAACACGATATTGAACTTTGTATAAATTAGCTTCAACTTCTTTAAAAAAAGCATCAATGCCCTGTGCATTGCCAACACCTTTCCAAAGTTGTTGATATTCTTCAGTGGTCAAATCAGCAATTGGTCGATGAACAGGAAATTCTTTTGCATGTTTTATAAATTGATCTTTCCATGCACTCAACTTCTCTCCTTTCCACGGTGCCACTGCATTTTCATAAACAGTTAATCGCCTATCTGGAATAACTAAATCTTCATCAATTCCTAATACCTGACTAAACCCTTCACAAGTCGGACAAGCACCAAAAGGATTATTAAATGAAAATAAATTTGGAACAGGTTCTTCAAACTGAATTCCATCCAATTCAAATTTATTGCTGAAATGAATTAATTTTTCTCCATCCAATTCAATATACATTTCACCTTCACCTTCATAAAATGCGAGACCAATTGAATCGCTTAACCGATGCAGATCATCTTCATTAAATTCTTTAGCAACAACACGATCAATTAATATGTAAGTCGTGAGTCGTAAGTCGTGAGTCGTGAGTTTCAATTTTAAATCTTTATCACTCAATTCAAGCAATTCTTCAATTCTGAAAATTTCTTTGTTGGAATACATTCTGCTGAAACCTTTCTGCATTAAAATATTCAACTCTTCTTTTGTATCTCGTTTTGCATGTTGTTTAAAAGGAACAAGAATAACAACTTTAGTTCCTTTCTTCATTTGTTGAATTGCAGTCACAACATCATTAACATCATCTTTTTTTACTTCTCTTCCACTAATAGGTGAAATAGTTTTTCCGGCACGTGCAAACAACAAACGCAGATAATCATAAATTTCTGTCATGCTGCCAACCGTGCTGCGCGGCGTTCTTGTAATAACTTTTTGTTCGATGGCGATTGCAGGACACAAGCCTTTTATATAATCAACATCAGGTTTTACCATACGTGCCATGAACTGGCGTGCATACGCACTAAGACTTTCAGCATATCTACGTTGTCCTTCTGCAAATAAAGTATCGATGGTTAATGATGATTTACCGCTACCACTAACTCCTGTTACAACAATTAATTTATTACGAGGAAATTCGACTGTAACGTTTTTTAAATTATGCGTCCTTGCACCTTTCACAATTATATTATCGGAAGGGTGCGGTATCATTTTTTTAATAGCTTTTTCTTTCGTTATCATTTACTCAACAAATAAACAGAAAATTAGTGGTTATGTTTAAAAGGCATTTTCATAAATGTGGATATTGTTGAACCCAATAAATATTTTTCAACAACATACTATAATTGCATGTACTTGAAAAAAACAAAGTTACTTTCAACATGAGAATTGAAAATACAAGCGATGATATTTTTTTTATCATCGCTTAGTTTCGGTTTTCTTATCCAATTATCCTATCATTTTTGAAGATTTTTCAAAAAACCTAGCACTATGGAAACGATGCAACAGGCATTGGATACTGATTTAATCCGTTCGTTTCAAGAAGGCAATCAACAAGCTCTTGAAACTTTAATTAATCGATACAAAGAGAAAATATTCTCTTCAATATTCTTTTTAGTTAAGGACAAATATTTAGCTGAAGACCTTTTTCAGGAAGTATTTATTAAAGTGATCGATACTTTAAGAAGTAATCGTTACAACGAAGAAGGAAAGTTTTTACAATGGACTTTAAGGATTTCTCATAACTTATGTGTTGACTATTTCAGAAAAATTAAACGCACAAAAATTATTTATAGTGGCGATGATAAAAATATTTTTGAAGTACTTAATGTGAATAGCGAAGCAGCAGATACTAAATTAGTGCAAGGACAAAGTCATGATAAAATTCGCAGTATGCTGGAACAATTACCCGAAGAACAACGCGAAGTAATTGTGTTGCGACATTATGCTGAAATGAGTTTTAAAGAAATTGCAACCATCACCAACACCAGTATCAATACGGCTTTAGGAAGAATGCGCTATGGTTTAATTAATTTAAGAAAGATGATGATCGAAAATCAAATAGCGCTATAACGATTGCCTCTCTATGTTTTTTTGATAAAAGATTCTGTTGCAAAACAGGATCTTTTATTTTTTGTCGAATGCATCTTTACCGCAAACCAACCAAACTTTATATTCACTTGCATCTGGAGTATATCCAACAGGATTATTCATCAATTGTTGTTTGTCATTTAAAATAACATACAATGGTTGTGTGACCTGATTAAAATTCTCTGCCTGAAATGTTGCCCATTTATCGCCGATGGTTGTGATATCTTTTTTGTTGCCATCTTTTGTTGTGTAAGTGAATCGTTTTTCGATAGGTAAATTTTCTTTATCGTCAACATATAATGAAACAAGAATAAAATTCTTTTTTATATACTCACTAACATCAGGATTTGTCCAAACATTTTCTTCCATCTTTCTGCAATTAACGCAAGCCCATCCTGTAAAATCAATTAATAAAGGTTTGTTTTGATCTTTTGCCATTTGTAAAGCTTTATCAAAATCATTCACCACATTTGCTTCTAATCCTTTTTCGCGAACATTATTTTTTCCGTAAATGCTGTAATGTAATGGCGGCGGAAACCCGCTCAGCAATTGAAGATTAGCATATTTTGTAGAAGTAACTCCGGGAATTAAATACAATGTAAATAGCAATGCTAATACACCAACAAATTTTCTTGTATTGGTAATTTTCATTCCTTTATAATCGTGTGGCAAGCGAAGAATACCGAAGAGATACAATGTTAATCCTGCACCAACTAAAATCCATAATGCAAAAAATGTTTCGCGTTTTATTAATCCCCAATGCATTACCAGATCGGCGTTCGATAAAAATTTAAACGCCAAGGCAACTTCAACAAATGCTAAAACTTTTTTTACGGTATCTAACCAACCACCACTTTTTGGTAATGAATGTAACCAGTTTGGAAAGATGGCAAACAATGCAAATGGCAATGCCAATGCCAAACCAAAACCTGCCAGACCACTTGTTAATTGCCAAGCGCCGCCACTTAAAGAACCAACTAATAAAGAACCTAAAATTGGACCGGTACATGAAAATGAAACGATTGCCAAAGTTAATGCCATGAAGAATATTCCACCTACACTTGTTAATCCACTTTTTGAATCGGCTTTGTTTGCAAATCCACTTGGCAATGTAATTTCAAAGAATCCAAAAAAGGAAATAGCAAATACAATGAAGATGATAAAGAAAATAATATTTAACCACGAGCTGGTAGAAATATTATTAAACACTTCGGGTTGCACATTACCTAAAACATGAAATGGAACACTAGCTAAAACATAAATCAAGAAAATAAAAAATCCATATAAAGCTCCGTTACGAATTGCTTGTTTATGATTTTGTGAACGTTTTGTAAAGAATGAAACCGTTACAGGAATCATCGGAAACACGCATGGTGTAAGCAATGCAATCAATCCTCCAAGAAAGCCGAGAATAAAAATTGATAAAAAACCGGTTTTACGTGAACTGCTTTTTGGACCGCAATCATTGAGCGGATTATTAATATCAATTGCTGAAGATTTTATTTTTTGTGCATCAATCGATACAACAACGCCACCTTCTAAACTAACAGAAAATTGTTGTGATAGTTGTTGAAATTCATCTTTCTTTCCTAAGGAAGCACTGATATTTCCTTTTAAACTTGCAGGAATAAATCCGTTTATTTTTATTTGTTGAGTTATTGCAACTGTATTTGTAAAAACATTTACTTTTTTAAAAATTACATCATTAATTATTTCGGGAGATCGATCGAATGACGGAGCATTTATTTCTTTTACATTTTCGTAATCGAAAGAAAATTTTACCGATTCTAATTCTTTAACGGAAGGATTGATGCCATATAAATGCCAGCCTTCTTTTATTTTTCCAACTGCTTTTATTTCGTAAATACTATCCTGTATTTTTTTTGACTGAACAGAAAAATTTATCAAACTATCTGTTTGTGCAAATCCAATCGCAGCACTAAAAAAAAGGAGAATAAAGCTGATGAAAAATTTTTTCATTTTAATTGCTGATTGATTTTATTTTGATGCAATTGTGTTGCACAAAGATTTGTTGTACAAGTGTGCGACGCAACAGTTGATGCCATGAAATACAAAAGCCCGTAACAAAAAATTATTGCAATTGTATATCGAATGATTTTTTAACCGGTGGTAAACATTGCTGGTCGTTACAAACCATGTATTCTACAATTCCGGAAATACTTGTTTTAACTTTTGCTTTTAGCTTTATTGTTTGAACAAATTGAACGCTGTTAGAAAAAAACATGACATCAACTTTAAAAGTTTGATCATTTGTTTTTTCTAATTTGCCCAACTCCTTTGCTTTGCCATCGAGCACCACCAAAGGATTTGGTTTGAAAGTAATTTTTGTTGGAACAGGTCCGCCTTTAGGAGTAAACTGCGAATAAATATGCCAGGGTTGTGGCACCGTTGCAGTGATAATTAAATCGTACACACCATCAGATATTTTTTTGCATTCGTATTTCCATCCAACGGGATCTTTTGGCTGAGCAAAAACAAAAACTGTTGTGAGTAAACTGATAAATAAAAAGAATATTTTTTTCATTTTTAATTTTTAATTCAATCCTAAAATTTCAAATACTTTTTTTCCGTCAATATTATTTAATTCTGATGATGTGGCTCTTTCCGGATGCGGCATCATTCCAAAAACGTTTCCATTATTATTACGGATGCCTGCAATATTCCTTACAGTTCCGTTGGGATTATTTTTTTCATCCACAATTCCATGCTCATCGCAATAGCGAAAAAGTATTTGATTATTTGCTTCAAGTTGATTCAATAATTTTTCATCAGCATAAAATCTTCCATCGCCATGGGCAATTGGAATTTTTAATGGTTCGCTTTTATCGGTTTTAATAAAAACATTTTTGCATGCAAATTTTTGTTGACCGTTTGATAATAAAACGCCGGGTAATAAATGGCTTTCGCATAAAATCTGAAAGCCATTGCAAACACCTAAAACTTTTCCGCCATTATTAGCAAACTCGATCACACTTTGCATCATGGGGCTGAAACGTGCAATGGCACCACATCTCAGATAATCGCCGAACGAAAAGCCACCGGGTAAAACAATACAATCATTTGTTGTAAACATGCTCAGATCTTTGTCTTTATGCCAAAGCATGATTACTTCTTTATTCAAATCATTTTGCAAGGCATCTTGCATATCTCTGTCGCAATTAGAGCCGGGAAAAACTACTACGCCAAATTTCATAATTAAATGTTGTGCGGTAAAGATAATATCAGCAAAATAAAAAGCTTCGCTAAAATTTAGACAATAGCCAATTATTGTGGATAACAATCACCATGGCAATCCAAAATAATAAATTTGGTATCCACATGCGTTTGGGGTTTAAAAAAGCATTTGAGATAAAAGCTACCAATGGAACGGTAAATAAAATACCCGATTCGATCCCTGCTTTTTTAAATACAAATGGAACCGCTAAAAGAATAATTAACATTACCAACATCACCGACCAATTTTTTCTGCGCTGAATAACCATTCTGTTTGATGCAGGAATCCAAAAATAAAATCCTACCAGCAATAAAAATAACATGGCGGATATATTGATCCAGAACCAAACATCGGGTTGTTGAATTGGAAGGTTAAATTGTATCTCAGGAATAAAATGATATAATATATTAGTTTGATCGGTTAAAAATAAAACTGCTAATAAGAAATAATATGGTGTAATGATTCCGATTAATAATACAAACCATTCTGTTAATCTAAACGGGCGTACAACTGCTAAAGCAAATAATACTACCAATATTAATAATGCTGTTGGATGATAACTTAATATAGTAAGTCCAACAATCAATCCGGTACTAAACAATAATGTTTTTGGTGCTGGATGATTATATAATTTGCTGAGTTGAATAAATATCAACACTACCAGCGAATTTGCAATTAATGCCGGTGTTAACGAACACCATTGAGGTATAAAAGCAGTTAGCAAAACATACGACATGGCAGTTGTAAAACCTGTTTGCTGAAACATTTTGAATTCGTTCAACACCATATTTAAACGAATGGATTGAACCAAAACAAAAAACATATAAATCAAAAAAATAAAAGTACCTGAAAAATTGGACGCATATTTTTGAAGTAGAAATGCTAGCACACCATCATCATCGCTTACAACAATCAAAGGTGTACTTACAAAAAAATGCAGATGAACCAATAAACATAAAATGCCCAATAAAATAATTGCTACTATTGATTTATCTCTAAAGAATGTTACCACTGAATATTAATTATTAAAGTTCAACTTTTGCAAAACAAATATAGTTTCTGAATAAGCAAGGAACAATTATTTGTCTTGCCCCAATTTGTTTTGCACGACGTGGCATAAATTCATAACTTTTGTCTAAATTTTTAAAAGGAAGATTATTTGCTATTTGTCCTTCGGGAGAAATAGTATGATCCGAGAAAATAGTTTGCCTCCTATCCTGTGCATTAAAAAGATAATGCAATTGGTCGCCGGTATTAATTAATCCATATCCAATATAATTATCGTTGTTATCATCAAACTGCGATTTTTGAATAACATTACTCCATTCTAATTTTCCTTTTTCATCAAATGAAAGTACTGCAATATTATCAGCTGAATAACGTGTTTGATTCACCGTTCCATATCGAGAGTAAGGGCTATAAAAGGCCGATCCATAAGGATAATAGCCATACGACATGTATGGATTGCCATACATATAATCCCATCTATTCATTACATTAGATCCTCTTGTTGAAGTATAATTTGCTTCGGATGAAATAATAAATCCACCTTCATTTTTCATAATGATATTGCGAAGAAAAAAATCGTTGAATGCAGATTTTAATGAATTTTCTCCACGTGCTTCGGCTCTTAATTCATCCGAAAAATTTACTGTGCCGTTATAAATTTCTTTGTTGGTTTGTTTATCCCATAAAAACAAATACAACCCATCAATATTATTTTTTCTTTGTTTACTGAAAAAAGAAGTAACCAAATAATGTTTATTCACATTATCAACTTTCACTCTGATATCATCAAGATAGGCATTCATTAATTTAAGATCGGTTGATCTTACTTCGTCGGTCAGAGCTGCTTTTGTTACCAATGTAGCTTTTGAAATATTATCATTTTGTGAAGCCCTTGATGCTTTTAAAATAGCCAGATCACCATCATTGTCTAATTGAAACTCAGTCAAAAAATTATTTTTCTCCTGCATTGGAATCAGCACACGTGATTTATGAATGATGTTTAATGATTGATCGAATAAAACAGTTGTTACAATATTTTCTTTGTCGTTTCGAGAGTTGATCTTAAATATCATGATCTTCTGTTTATCATCGCTATGAATAACAGAATAAATATTATTTACTTTAAGATTGCCAATGTCGGTACTGTCTAATTGAATGGGATCGTTTAATAATTTCCCTTTTCCATTTAATTGCGCAGCCATACAATACATTGTATTTTTTAACTGATATTGATAAATGATAAAAAAATAATCAGAATAATTAATAAACTCAATGGTGGAAATTCTTTCAGGCAAATAACTCATCTTGTTTTTTTCGATCAGTTTCATGTTGGCATCATACAATGAAATAAAATGCAGGTCGCGATAATTTTTATAAATAAGGGTATTACCATTTATTTTCCCAATAATATCATAACTGAATAATCTTGCATCATCGCGGTCAGGTTCAGAATAAATAATTCGTTGAGCAGTGGATGAAAAATAAAAAAAAACAAAAGGTATGATGGCAAGGAAAATAACTTTTTTCATGGTGCGAAATTTTGCTATCCAAAAGTAAGCTATGAAAAGGTTTATCTTTTAAAATTAATTGTGAAAAAACATTTAATTGGCTAATCCTTGATTTTACTGATTAATTAAATAATTATCATAAATTTCATGATCAAATTAAACTAGAAACCTTAGAAAAATCCCTGCATCTCTTGAACGAAACTTTAATTTATATCATCATTGGTTATATCGCCATCATTGCTATTGGATATTTTATTCAGGAAAAATTAATTTTTAAACCCGAAAAATTATCTCAAGATTTTGAATACAAATACGACGCTCCTTTCGAAGAATTATTTTTTGATATTGAACCTGGTGTTAGAATTAATGGTTTGCATTTTTATTGTAAACAACCGCACGGATTGATTTTATACTTTCACGGAAACTCACGCAGCATAAAAGGTTGGGCCAAATATGCCAGAGATTTTTTTCGGTATCAGTACGATGTGATTTTATTGGATTATCGTGGCTTTGGCAAAAGCACCGGCAAGCGAAACGAAAAAGATATGTTGAATGATATGCAGGTTATTTATGAAAAATTATTAGAAAAATATCCCGAACAGCATATCCTCGTTTATGGCAGAAGTATGGGCAGTGGTTTTGCTGCAAAGATTGCGGCAGATAATAATCCGCGTTATTTAATTCTCGATTCGCCTTATTACAGTTTTATTCATGTTGCAAAAAGATTTACGCCATTTTTACCGCATCGTTTAACGCTACGTTTTAAAATGCGCACAGATAAATGGATCCAGCAAGTGAATTGTCATACTTATATTTTGCACGGCACGAAAGATTGGTTAATACCTTTAAAACATAGTGAAAAATTACAAAAATTAAATCCACATAAAATAACATTGATACGCATTCATGGCGGCGGACATAATAATCTTCCCTCCTATCACGAGTATCATAATTTTATAAGAGATATTTTAAAAAGTTAAGCGTTTATTATTTCGAATGATTAAAAGAAAAATCTTGAACATCGTACTTATTATACTTGGAGCTTACTTATTTTTTGGAATTGCCTTATATTTTTTTCAGGAAAAAATTATTTTTCAATCAAAGACTTTAGCGCAGGATTATCAATTTAATTTCGATCAACCTTTTACCGAAAAAAATATTAATTACAACGCAACTACATGTTTTAATATAGTCCAATTTCATACACAACAAATTTCAAAGAAGGGCGTAGTTATTTATTTTCATGGCAATAAGGAAAACATAAATCATTATGCCAAATATGTTGTGAATTTTACTAAGAATGGCTATGATGTTTGGATGCCCGATTATCCAACATTCGGAAAATCTACAGGAAAAATAAGTGAAGAAATCTTGTACGAAGAATCGATGGAGGTTTATAATTTGGCAAAAGAAAAATATCAACCGCAAGAAATCATCATTTACGGAAGATCACTCGGGACGGGTATTGCAGCCCGATTGGCAAGTATTGAACCTTGTAAAAGATTAATATTAGAAACACCTTATAGAAATTTCAATTCTTTGCTAAAACATTATTTGTGGATGTATCCTGTTAGCTGGAATGAGAAATATAAAATACCAACTTATCAATATTTGCAAAATGTAAAAGTGCCGGTAACTATTTTTCACGGAACTAATGATGAACTCATTCCTTATAAAAAAACTATCCTGCTGAAAAATGTTTTAAAAGATGGCGACGAGTTCATCAGCATCGAAAAAGGCAAACATAATAATCTCAACGATTTTGATTTATATCATCAAAAATTAGACAGCATTCTTTCTCAATAATTACAAAACTTTAAACGCCACAAAATAATAATTGTTGGCAGCAGCAATTAATTCGAGATTGATATAATAAGATTGCACAAAATCGCTGTACGCTTTAAATTCATGCGTTGGTACCACAAACTCATCAAAGAAAATAATATCGCCTTTCTTTAAATATGGTGCCAAAGAAGTTAACGCATACAATGTTGCCGAATACAGATCGGCATCTAATAAAATAACATTGCGTTTTGTGTTGTCTAATTCTTTTACAAAACCCGGAACCGTTTGCTGAAATAATCCTTTTAAAAATTTTCCACGAGCATCATTATTTATATCGGGTAATTCATGATTGCTACTAAAAGAACCTTTCTTAAACGGCCCCCAATCTTCTGGCAAACCATCAAAAGTATCGAAACCATAAAATTTACTGTCGGCATTTTTATTTTGTTGCAACCACCACTTGAACGATTCACCCCATGCCACGCCAAACTCAATGTAATTAATAGTTTCAGAAGAAAGTCCTTCTTTATCAATTACCCATTGGTACATATTATTTCGTTTCTGGTAATCCCATTTCGAAGGAAAATCATTGTATGCAACATTCCTGTTTTCGAATGCCCATTTCGAAAATTTTGTGAGATAATACATGTTACCAAACGCGCCATTTATAAAACCAAACACTCGGTGCAATTGCAACCAGATGAATAACATTTTTGTGTAGCGGATAAAAAATAATTTCATGCTGCAAAGAAAAGATATTTAAAACAACCGAATTATTTTTTATGTACTTAGCTGAAGAATATAAATGAAGCTGCGGTTGCGTCGCACACTTGTACTGAAGAATAAATCTCACCAAACTTCTTTCAAACTCACTATATCTTTAGCTACAATCAATTCATGTTGCACACCAATTTTTAATGCTAAATTTTCTGCATCATGGCTTACAGGAAAATCAAAACAAATCGGTATTTTTAAATCTTTCACTCGGTCATTAATAATACTATAAACATCTTTACCAAAAGGAATCGTAGTATCTTTCATTTCGCTAAAACCTCCTATTATCAAGCCTTTCAGGTGTTTAAATAATTCGGCACGTTCTAATTGAATCAGCATTCTGTCGATGTTGTAAAGGTATTCGCCAACATCTTCCAGAAATAAAATTTTATGCCGCGTTTTATAACTCGAATGAGAACCAATTAAATGTGCAACGATAGATAAATTACCGCCAATTAATTCAGCTTCTGCATGTCCGGTTTTATTGAATGCATGTGCATCACATTCGTAATTTGCAACAACTCCACTCAATGCATCTTTCAATGAAGCGAAGTATTTATTTTTATAACCATCACCATTAAATGCACCGGCCATTGGTGCATGCAAAGTTGCAATTTGATAATGTTGAAAAATATGTGCATGCAAAACTGTAACATCACTAAAACCAATGATCCACTTTGGATGTTTTTTAAATTTTTGAAAATCCAGATCTTCGATTATTCTGCTTAACCCATAACCACCACGAGCACATAAAATTGCTTTGATGCTGCTATCGTTCAGCATTTTTTGCAGGTCTTGAATTCTTACTTTATCGGTACCACTGAAATAATTAAATTGATTCCCAACCGTGCTTCCAACTTTTACTTTGTAACCCCATGCCTCTAAAGTTGCAATACATGTTTCAGCATTTTCAGCAGGCATAAAACCAGATGGACAAACAATCCCAATGGTATCGCCCTTTTTAAGATATGGTGGAATGGTAATCATGCAGCAATATTACTAAACAGTTTTCTTGAAACTATTTTTTATTGTTTCTTATCTTCATTTTTAAAATAACCATCACATGAAAGAAATGCTTTCATTCATCCTTTGTATTGCGGTGAATATTTTTTCTTTTGCACAAATGCCTAAACCTACTTCCGGTAAAATTATTCGACATGAAAACTTTCATTCTGCTTTTGTAGATGCCCGAAACATTGATGTTTGGTTGCCCGATAATTATTCATCACAAAAAAAATATGCTGTGTTGTACATGCACGACGGGCAAATGTTATTTGATTCAACGGTTACTTGGAATAAACAAGAATGGCTTGTTGATGAAACAATGAGTTCATTGATCGCTCAGCATAAAATAAAAGATTGCATTGTTGTTGGAATCTCGAGCATTGGAAATAAAAGGCATGCAGAATATTTCCCTCAAAAAGCTCTTGACTATTTAAAAGCAGAAGAAAAAAAAGAATTGTTCCCATTACTTAATAATAAACCGCTTGCCGATTTGTATTTGCAGTTTTTAGCAACTGAGCTAAAACCCTTTATTGACAGTACTTACAGCACTTATAAAGATCAACAACATACATTTATTGCAGGATCAAGTATGGGCGGTTTGATTTCGATGTATGCCATTTGCGAATATCCAAAAATTTTTAATGGTGCTGCATGTTTATCCACTCATTGGACAGGGATTTTCAAATCAAATAACCCAATTCCCGCTGCATTAAATAATTATTTAAAAGAACATTTACCTTCTCCCAAAAATCATAAAATTTATTTTGATTATGGTGATAAAACATTAGACAGTTTATACAAACCATTTCAAGAAGAAGTTGATAAAACAATGAAAGCAAAAGGTTATACATCAAAAAATTGGATCACAAAATATTTTCCGGGAGAAAATCATTCGGAAAGAGCATGGCAAAAAAGATTTTATATTCCTGTTGAATTTTTAATGAAAAAATAGTTCAATACTTATCTCAAAATAGTCAACGAACCTGAATAAGAAGGCACGCCATTCTTTGGATTGATGACATAATAATAAGTTCCAACGGGCAAAGGCCTTCCTTTGAAAGTGCCGTCCCACGGCTGATTGTAGCCAATAGAATGAAAAACAGATTGACCGCTTCTGGTAAACACATCAACAGTACAATTTTTATAATCCATCAATCCTTTTATTAACCAAACATCATTAATATTATCGCCATTTGGCGAAAAACCATTTGGCACACTTATGTTGAGCACACTAATATTTATTGTTGCATTTGCTAAACAGTTATTAGAACTTGTTACCTGCAATTGATAAGAGATATTTGATTGAGGTGAAGAAGTTGGCGATTGAATTGAATCATTATCTAAAAAAACATTTGGCGACCATAAATAAGTTACAGGATCAGTTGATACAATAGTTGGATTCAGCAATAGTTTATTACCGAGATAACAAACAGTGTCAGAAGTTAATTTAATTATAGGAATATCTTTTACATTAATAGTGATACTATTATTTGAAGCAACAGTTGCAATACAACCCGATGCACTTGAATAGATACAATTAATAACATCCTGATCATTTAAATTAGTAGAAGAAAATGTTTGTCCGCCGTTATAAACATCATTTCCATTAACAAGCCAACGGTAAGTGGGCACTGCATTTCCACCGTTTGTTACAAATGCGGTGAATGATGCATCGCTGCCTTTACAAATTGTAGCAGTGTTTGTTGTAATGGTTACTTGCGGTGAACAAGTTGATGAAGTTAATTGAGTTATTTTTCTGATACGATTATTATATGCATCTGCAACAAATAAATTTCCGGCCCCATCAAAAATAACATAATCGGGTTCGTTCATTTGTGCATTAATCGCCAATCCTCCATCGCCGCTAAAACCAGTTATGCCGTTGCCGGCGACAGTTGTTATGATACCACTTGATGCATCTATTCTTCTGATTTTAGAATCATCAAACTCTGTGATAAAAATATTGTTATTATAATCAACACAAACAGATGCCGGATCAATCAAACTTGCATTGATCGCTAATCCCCCATCACCATTACTTTGATTTGTATTGTTACCTGCAATAGTTGAAATGATACCGGATGTGGTATCTACTTTTCTAATTCGACAAGTAATACCAATACTTACTTCGGCAAAAATGATGTTTCCATGATTATCGAATTTAATATCTACCGGTGATGGTATTCCAGCCAGAGAAGCTAAACCTCCATCCCCACTTGAGTTTGCGGTTGGTCCAATTCCAATGATCGTTGAAATGATTCCCGTTAATTTATTTATTTTTCTGATGCGAGAATTATCCGAATCGCAGACATATAAATTACCTGATGCGTCGCAACAAATTCCTCTTGGATTACTTAATGATGCATCAGTTGCTTTTCCACCATCGCCACTAAAGCCATAGGTTCCATTGCCTGCAACAGTTGTTATGATTCCCGCAACATCTATTCTTCTAACTCTATGTCCACCATGATCTGTAAAATAAAGATTATCGAATGCATCGATACACATGCCATAAGCATATTGAATGGTGGCATTTATTGCAGGACCACCATCGCCACTGCTCCCATAGTTTCCGGTACCTGCAATCGTGGTAATTATATTTGTTGAAGCTGCAATTTTTCTGATAAAATTTCCACTGGCAATAAACATATTTCCTTTACTGTCGAAACAAATAGAAGTTGGATTTTTAATGCTTGCAGAAACAGCTAAACCACCATCGCCAATTTGTCCAAATACCGAAAGCGCTGTTCCATTTCCTGCAAATGTTGAGATGATTTGTGCATGAATAAATTCATTTGTACAAAGTGCAAGGCAAATAATAAATATGGCTTTACTTAATTTCATTTAACTGATTCAAGAAACAACTTAGCTGCTATATTAATCCAAAAAAATTGATTTCCTTCTTTCATTTTAGTTAAAGAAACTTGCTCTGATTCTATTTGCTTATTTTTGTCCGCTTTCTTTGCTGAAACATATTCTACTGTTGAAGTGTGCGACGCAACGAAGATGAGTTAAGAACAAAAGCAAGTACATAAAAAATGACAACTCCAAAAAGATATTTAATTACATCTGCATTGCCTTATGCCAATGGTTTGAAACATATTGGTCATTTGGCCGGTGCATATATTCCGGCTGATATATATGTGCGTTACCTGCGTGCTCAAAAACGTGATGTGGTATACGTTTGCGGAAGTGATGAACATGGTACTGCCATTCCTATTCAGGCGATGAAAGAAGGCACAACTGCACAAGCTATCATCGATAAATATCATCCCATCATTGAACAAAATTTTAAAGATCTTGGAATTAGTTTTGATATTTATCATCGTACTTCTTCTGCATTACATCATGAAACGGCGCAAGAATTTTTTTCTGTGTTGAATGAAAATGGTGATCTGGAAATAAAAGAATCAGAACAATATTTTGATGAAGCAACGAATACTTTTTTAGCCGATAGATTTATTAAAGGTACTTGCCCCAATTGCGGATATGATAGTGCATTTGGCGATCAATGCGAAAGATGTGGAAAAAGTTTAAGCCCGGATGAGTTAATAAATCCTGTTTCTACATTAAGTGGTAATGTACCCATAAAAAAATCTACCAAACATTGGTATTTACCATTAAATAAACACGAAGATTTTTTGCGTGAATGGATCTTAAAAGAACATAAAGATGATTGGAGAACCACGGTAGTTGGTCAGTGCAAAAGCTGGATTGACGGGGGTTTGCAGCCACGTGCCGTTACACGAGATTTGGATTGGGGAATACGCCTCCCCATCCCCTCCAAAGGAGGGACTTTAGACCCTGATAATTCAGACACTGATTATAAATATCAAACCGCAGATCCTTCTATTTATGGTTTGTTGAAAGAGTTTGTAAAAGAACTTAGAAGTAATCCGACCGAAGTAGAAATTGTTTTATGGGAAATTTTGAGAGGCAAAAAATTAGAAGGACATAAATTCAGAAGACAACATATTATTGGAAGATTTATTGCCGATTTTGTTTGTCTTTCAAAAAACATAATCATTGAAGTTGATGGAATAATTCATCAATTACCAGATAATATTATTAATGATGAAGAACGAACACAAGAACTAAATAAACTTGGCTTTGAAGTAATTAGATTTTCAAATAACGAAGTCTTATTTGAAACTGAAAAAACTTTAGAAACTATTGTTAAAAAGTTAAACGAAAAACAAATTAGTGAACGTTCTTCAATTCCCCCTTTGGGGGATGAGGGGGCTGGAAAAGTCTTATATGTTTGGTTTGATGCACCCATTGGTTATGTTTCTGCAACCAAACAATGGGCACTGAATAATGATAAAGATTGGAAACCTTACTGGAACGATAAAGACACTAAACTTGTTCATTTTATTGGAAAGGATAATATAGTTTTTCATTGCATTATTTTTCCAATCATGCTGAAATTGCATGGCAATATTTTACCAAGCAATGTTCCTGCAAATGAATTCATGAATCTCGAAGGCGATAAAATGAGTACCAGCCGTGGATGGAGTATTGAGATGGATGATTACATTAACGACTGGATAAAAAAAGAAAATGGTGGTGATAGTTTAGCTGATGTGTTGCGATATTATTTAACACAGATTGCACCTGAAACAAAAGACAGTGAGTTTACATGGAAAGGTTTTCAGGATGCGAATAACAGCGAGCTGGTAAGCATCTTCGGAAATTTCGTGAACAGAACTTTTGTGTTGATGCATAAATTATGCAATGGAAAAGTTCCTGTGTTTCATAATGATTTGATTGATGATGCTGATAAAGATTTAATAACTCACATTCATCAAACAGCAAAAAAAGTTGAAGGATTATTGGAAGAATATAAATTCCGTGATGCATTATTTGAAGTGATTGATCTGGCTCGCAAAGGCAATCAGTACATGCAGAAAAAAGAACCATGGATCTTAGCAAAAACTGTTGCAGAAAATCCCGACAATCAAAAATTAATTAACAATGCTTTGCATATTTGTTTGCAGTTAACTGCGAATCTTACTATTCTTATCAATCCGTTTTTACCATTCACTGCAAAAAAATTATTGCACTTGATGAAAGTGACTGATAAAATTTTGGATTGGGAAAATGCAGGTAAAATAAAATTATTAAGTGTTGGTTATAGTTTACGTGCACCTGAATTATTGTTTAGAAAAATTGAAGATGAAGAAATAACTTTTCAATTAGAAAAACTAAAAGCTAAAAGTTTAAAAAATAAAGAAGAAAATAAAGTGGAAGAAAAACAAATAGAAACTGCTCCTGTAAAACCAGAAATTGTTTTTGACGATTTTGCAAAAATAGATTTGCGCGTTGGGACTATTGTTGCTGCAGAAAAAGTTGAGAAAGCTGACAAACTGCTGAAACTCTCTGTGGACTTAGGTTTCGAGACACGCACCATCGTTAGCGGTATTGCATTACATTTTAAACCCGAAGATATTGTTGGCAAACAAGTTACTGTTGTTGTAAATCTTGCACCGCGTAAAATGCGTGGCATCGAAAGCAACGGAATGATTTTAATGGCCGAAGATAAAAGTGGCAAATTGCATTTTGTAAATCCTGATAACAAAGTGGATGAAGGAAGTGGAGTGAACTAAAAAATATTTTTAAATAAAAAATCCACGAAACTTTTTCGGGGATTTTTTATTTTATGCTTTATCATAACTAATACATTCTTTCAATTCTTTTTCCGAATAACTTAATCCATATTGTTTCAACACATCATCAGGAACACCATTCCATTGATTCGGAACATTGCCAACATAACCTACATCTTTCACACCAATTTCAGAAGTGTAGAAACCAGTTGTAGTAAGGTTTCGCATCAAATTAAAAAATGCAACACCTTGTTTCATTTCGGGTTTTGCTTTTTTTGGATATGCAATTTCATCAACCATTTCTATTCTTTGTTTTTCAGTACAATTTGTAAAAGTTTTTTCGAAACGTTTTAAACATTGCATGTCTAACCAACGCAATCCTCCACGCATTGGAACCTGATGACTAGTTTGTTCCAACACAATAAAGGCAATAAAATCTGTAACCTTCGCATCCGATGCACTACCGCTCACAGCATCTTTCGGAATGATAATATCAGCCAACACAGTTATTGTTGCTAATTCTTGTTCATTAAAAAATTTCTCAGCAGATACTTTTTTGTAATGTTCATTTTCTTCCACCATTCTTTCGGGTCCGGTGAATTTTGACAGCGTAGTTTGTTCAGTAACTTTTTTATCACTGTTCTTGCAAGCTTCAATGAACACGCCACTTGCAGCCGCTCCTATCAGTAATGCTTTGATGGATTTTCTTCTGTCCATAAAATTTATTTTTAAATAAAATTTTTATTTTTTTGTTATCAACTTTTGTACAAGAATGAAACTTTTGTTGCGTCGCACTCTTCTACGTTCTGTTCTTTATTCAACTTTTTTTATCGCTTTTATAAATTTTGTTTTTTCAATTCATCAACAATGTGTTCGCTGGCACGCATCGCTAATGCTAAAATTGTCCAGGTAATATTTTTATCAGCCTGCGAAACAAATTGACCACCATCCACACAAAATAAATTTTTACAATCATGCGCCTGACTCCATTTATTCAATGGTGCTTTTTTAGGATCATTGCCCATCCGCACTGTTCCAGCTTCATGAATAATATTTCCTGGATTTGATAAGCCCCAATTATTTTTTTCATTGTCATCACCACCCCAGGTAACAATTGCACCCATGTTATGCATCATTTCTTTAAATGTTTCTTTCATGTGTTTTGCCTGTTTAATTTCATAATCGCTCCACGAAGTATGAAAACGCAAAACAGGAATTCCATATTTATCAACTACTGATGGATCAATTTCGCAATAACTATCTTCTCTCGCAATACCTTCACCACGACCGGCCATGCCAACACTAGCACCATAAAAATATCGTATGTCTTCTTTCAATGATGCACCATAACCACCAGCTTCTTTTGTTTTACCATTTACTTTATATTGACCATTCATTCCTTCAGTTCCAAAACCAAAACCATAAGCAGGTTGTTGCATACCGCCCCAATATTCGATATGATAACCACGAGGGAAATCTAATTTTTTATTATCCAACCACCATGGTGTATAAACGTGCATACCGCCAACGCCATCTTCGTTGTAACGCTTACGACCAAAGAGTTCCGGCAATACACCACCAACAGCTGCACCTGTTGAATCATGTAAATATTTTCCAACAACACCACTCGAATTTGCAATACCATTTGGATAACGTTGTGATTTAGAATTCAACATTAATCTTGCACTTTCACAAGCACTCGCTGCAAGAATTACTGTTTTACCAGTTACTTGATATTCTTGCATATCAAGTGTGCTCACATAAGAAATTCCTGTCGCTAATCCTTCATTATTTGTCAATACTTCACGAGCCATGGCATTAGTTACCAGATCAACATTACCTGTTGCCAATGCAGGTTTTATTAAAACTGAGGATGAAGAAAAATCACCATATACTTTACAACTTCTGTTACACTGCGAACAATAAAAACATGCACCGCGATCTTTATTAATTGGTTTTGTAAGAATTGATAATCGCGATGGAATAACAGGAATACTCATATTTTTTCCGGCACGTTTCACAAACATTTCGTGCAATCTTGGTTTGGGTGGAGGAAGAAAAAATCCATCCGGATCATTTGGCAATCCTTCATTCGTTCCAAACACACCAATTAATTTATCGATCTTATCGTAGTAAGGTTTTACATCTTCGTAACCAATTGGCCAATCATCACCTAAACCATCAATACTTTTTCTTTTAAAATCTTTCGGACCAAAACGCAAAGAAATTCTTCCCCAATGATTGGTTCTTCCACCAACCATTCTTGCACGCCACCACTCCCATTTTGTATCGCCACTTTGTGTATAAGGTTCGCCATCGATATCCCATCCCCAATAGCATCCATCAAAATCACCAAAGGGACGAAACTTAGTGCTGGCGCCACGTCGCGGAGATTCCCATGGATTTTTTAATTGAGCAGAATTAATGGCAGGATCGAAATTTGCACCTGCTTCAATCAAACAAACTTTTAATCCGGCATTGGCTAAAACATAGGCAGCCATTCCACCGCCTGCACCCGAACCAACAATAATTGCATCATATTGTTTCGGTGTTTTTTTTATTTGAAAATCTCCCATACAACAAGTTTATTTTTAAATATTCGATTTGAAAAATGAATATAACATTTTTAGTTTGCTGAAAAATAAGTTTTTGATAATTCGATAAAATTTTCAACCAGGTTTGCACAAGTTTTTGTTTAAATAATTTTTTTCCGCAAAATGAAAAGAAAATAATTGATGATATTTGATTCACTCAATTAAAACGATTGCTCATGTCTGCAAAAAAAATATTGATTCTAAGTTTTTTAATTTTTTTCAGCTCATTAATTTTTTCTCAATCAATTGATAGTACTTATGCCGAAAAATTAGGTTATCCAAAAGGATCTAGAGTTGTGATATTACATGTTGATGATTTAGGCATGTCATTCGATTCGAATGAAGGTGCCATCAATGCAATGACAAAAGGTGTTGCAAATTCTTGCAGTGTAATGATGACTTGTCCTTGGGCTCCCGGATTTATTCATTATTGGAAGGAGCATAAAAATATGGATGCAGGTTTACATCTTACATTAACTTCTGAATGGAAAGAATATCGCTGGGGACCATTAAGCGGCAAACAAAATGTAAAAGGTTTAACTGATGATGAAGGTGCATTGTGGCCTTTGGTTGCTGATGTTATAAAACACGCAACTGCCGATGAAGTAGAACAAGAAATTAAAGCACAGCTGGAACGTGCACGCAGCATGGGTTTCGAGCCAACACATCTCGATACACATATGGGAACTTTATTAGCCACACCTGCTTTTGCAGAACGTTATGTAAAGTTGGGAATTGCAAATAAAATTCCTGTGATGTTGCCTGCAGGACATGCAACAATTATTAAAGAACAAATGAAAGCTTCTGATGCTTTAATTCAACAAATGCGTTTTGCGGGAAAGATCTTATGGAATTCAGGTTTACCGGTTATTGATGATTTGAATAATGGAACTTATGGTTGGAGTATTCCAAAAGAATTTTGGAATGATGATAAAAAGATTCAAGCTTATAAAACTTTGCGATATATCGCTTCCTTAAAAGATATTAAACCCGGCATCACCATGATCATCATGCACTGCACTTCGCCATCAACAATATTTCAACATATCACCGATAGCGGTCCAACACGCAAAGGCGATATGTTGGCAATGATGGATCCATCATTCAAAAAAGCATTACAAGATGAAGGAATCATCTTAGCAACTTGGCGTGAATTAAAAGAAAGAAGAGATAAAATAAAATAAGTTTCGTTCGTAATCTATCTGTATTAAATTTTTAACAAATTCTAGCTTATTTCTGTCACTGATTTTGTTAAAACAGATTTTATTTTACCTTCGAACTAAAATAGTTGCATAGCTAACTAATTTCTGTTAGTTTTGAAATTCCAAAAAATAAGCTTGTTGTTATGAAACGTACAATTAAAAAAGTTGCAGTTCTTGGAAGCGGTGTAATGGGAAGCCGCATTGCTTGTCATTTTGCCGGAACCGGTGTTCAGGTTTTGTTACTCGACATTGTTGGAAAAGATGTTCCTGCTGATGCCAAACCTGCATTAAAAAATAAAATAGTTAATGATGCACTTACTGCTGCTATTAAAAGTAATCCATCGCCTGTCTTCACAAAAGATGTGATAAAAAAAATAACTACAGGCAACTTTGATGATAATATGAAAGATATAGCTTCATGTGACTGGATCATTGAAGTTGTTGTTGAAAGATTAGATATTAAACAAATCGTTTACGAAAAAGTTGAACAATTCAGAAAGCCAGGAACCCTTATCACATCTAATACTTCGGGCATTCCTATTCACATGTTAAGTGTTGGAAGAAGCGAAGATTTTAGAAAAAATTTCTGTGGTACACACTTTTTTAACCCGCCACGTTATTTGAGATTATTAGAAATAATTCCAACGCCAGAAACTGATCCTGCTATCGTTGATTTTTTAATGGAATACGGTGATTTATTTTTGGGCAAAACAACAGTATTGTGCAAAGACACACCTGCATTCATTGCCAACCGAATTGGTGTGTTCAGTATCATGAGTATTTTTCACATCATGCAAAAATTAAGTTTAAGCATTGATGAAATTGATGCATTAACCGGACCAATTATTGGTCGACCAAAATCTGCTACATTCCGTACTGCTGATGTTGTTGGAATTGATACTTTGGTAAAAGTTGCAAAAGGTGTTGCAGATAATTGTCCGAATGATGAAGCAAAAGATTTATTTTCTATTCCTGAATGGTTAGATAAAATTGTTGCCAATAATTGGTTAGGCGATAAAACCGCACAGGGATTTTTCAAAAAAATAAAAGGTGGCGGAAGCAAAGAAATTCAAGTATTGAATTTATCAACCTTCGAATATGAAGCTAGAAAAAAAACAAAATTTGCAACATTAGAAACTGCAAAACCAATTGATGATTTAAAACAAAGAATCAAAATGGTTTATGCAGGAACTGATAAAGCAGGTGAATTTTATCGCTTGTTTCATTACTCATTATTCTCATATATTTCATATCGTGTTCCTGAAATATCAGATGAAATTTATAGAGTTGATGATGCGATGAAAGCAGGATTTGGTTGGGAGATTGGTGCATTTGAAACATGGGATCTGTTAGGTGTTGCAAAAGTGACCACCGCCATGAAAGCCGCAGGCTACAAGGTTTCTGCATGGATTGATGAAATGATTGCAAGCGGTGCAACATCTTTTTATAAAGTTGAGAACGGCAAGAAACTATTTTATGATGTCACTTCAAAATCATATACAGTATTACCCGGTGGCGATGCATTTATAGTGTTGAGCAATCATACCGACAAATTAGTTTGGAAAAACAGTGCATGTAGATTATATGATATTGGCAATGGTGTTGCAGGATTAGAATGGAGTACAAAAATGAACAGCATTGGTGGCGAAGTATTAGAAGGCATTCAAAAATCAATTGCAGTTGCCGAAGAAAAATTCAAAGGATTAGTGATTGCAAATGATGGTGCTAATTTTAGTGCCGGTGCAAATGTTGGAATGATTTTCATGTTAGCCATCGAGCAGGAATATGATGAATTAGATATGGCCATTCGCATGTTCCAAAACACAATGATGCGTGTTCGTTATTCTTCCATTCCAGTTGTTGTTGCACCACATGGATTAACATTAGGAGGTGCCTGCGAAATGAGTTTACATGCAGATAAAATTTGTGCTGCTGCTGAAACATATATCGGTTTGGTAGAACTCGGTGTGGGATTGATTCCTGGCGGAGGTGGTACAAAAGAATTTGTATTACGTGCCGGTGATGAATTACATAACGACGAGCCTGAAACAAATACTTTAAAAGATCGGTTCTTTGCCATTGCAACAGCAAAAGTTGCGACATCTGCACATGAAGGATTTGATATGGGCATCTTAAGAAAAGGACATGATGAAATTGTTTTAAATATCGGTCGCAGAATTGCAGAAGCTAAAAAAAGTGTGATTGAAATTTATAATGCAGGTTATACAACACCACAACAACGCAAAGATGTAAAAGTACTAGGTCGTATGGGATTAGGTGCCATGCTTGCAGGTATTAACGGCATGTGGCGTGGTGGTTATGCAACTGATCATGATGCTTTGGTCGCACGCAAATTAGCGTATGTAATGTGTGGTGGCGATTTAAGTGAACAAACATTAGTTACCGAACAATATTTATTAGATCTTGAACGTGAAGCTTTCTTAAGTTTATGTGGCGAGAAGAAAACATTAGAAAGAATTCAAAGTGTGTTGAAAAGCGGAAGACCGATTAGAAATTAAGAATTGCTAATTAAGAATTGAAGCGTTGGGAATTTTTCCTGACGCTTTTTTATTTTTTCGCTATTGCACAAGAAAATATTAATTACTATTTTACTAGTTCACAAATTAAAACCTAACGAAATGAAACAAAATTTTTCAATTTTACTTGCAGTATTATTATTTGCTGCTTGTAATAATGCTGCGAAAGAAAGCAGCACAAGTAAAGACAGCACTGCAGCTGCTGTTACACTTCCTTATGCTGTTAATTATTCTTCTGATTTTGAGATCGGCGACAAAAAATTGGCACAAACTGTTTTAACAGCATGGAAAGATTACGACAATAATACACTGCAAAACAGTTTAGGAATCTTTGCCGACAGTGTTACCATGTTTCTTGCAGATGGAACAGTTTTCTCAGGTAAAAAAGATTCAGCAATTGCATTTATTTCAAAAGTCAGAGGCAGCATGACTTCTGCCACTTCAAGTGTTGATGCAGTTACGGTTTTAAAAACAAAAGGAAAAGATGATTCTTGGGTTTGTGTTTGGGGAAAAGAAGTAGATGTAATGAAAGATGGCAAAAAAGATTCAACACTGTTGAATGAAAATTGGATGTTTAATAAAGATGGCAAAGTTGCTGTCATTCGCCAACTTGCTGCTAGAGAAGTTTCCAAGAAATAAATTTTAATAAATAAAAAAAGCGCCGGCAATATTGTCGTCGCTTTTTTCTTTCAAAGAATACATTTTTTAATTTGCTGATGTTGTAAATCTAAATTGATACCATAATATTTCTTCGGCTCGATTAGAATTATCCTGTTGATTATTATTTCTCTGATTTCGCATACCTCCGCCACCCATTCCCATACCCAAACCCATTCTTGCACCACCATAACCAAATCCTCCAAAACCACCGCCAATGCTAACTCTTGGCTGTACGCCTGAATTATTATTTCGATAATTACTATTGCTGTTTCTTGTTTGCGATAATGGATTTTCGTGAACAACAATTCCAATAGCAAAATTTTTCTTTAATGCTTTATCGGTTAAGCCGTTTTCTAAAACATAATTAATCGGAATAACAGCTTCATAAACCAAACCACTGTCAACACTTGTTTTTAACCCCAATTGTATTTTACTTCTTTTATCTTTTATTGAGAACTGTCCGTCTTGCAATTCATAAAAACCTTTTACATCATAAGTATCAGATTTAAGAACCATTGCATGTTTTGTATTTGATGTGTCTTCAATTATTGGGCGACCGTTTCTTGGAAGATTATTTGAGCTATTGTTTTTTCTTTCAGGATAAGTGAGCGATATTTTTCTATTATTTTCTCCTTTGGGATCGAAATAAATTGTGATACCTGATCTTAAAATCCTTTTTTCCATTTCATCATCTTTCGAAACAAGAACGATGTAAATATTTTTTTTATCGTTGGTGATGTTATACGAAAATGTATAATCCTTATTGGCAAAACGTAATGGCATTTCCCATTCGCTGGCATTACCATCTGCAATTACTGACGAACTTTGATAATGTCCCTGTGGTGCCAAATTATGAGAACATGAAACCAATGAGCCTATTATCAAAATGAATACTAAATATTGAATCGCTTTCATACTAAATTAAATTTTTCTTTTACTATGAATGAGCAAATTAGTAATCGTTTAAAAAAAGAAATGCTAAAATAGGTCAATGAAAATTTTGCAAACCAAAATAATTATTTCACACCATTATTATCAACTGCAACAACAGGTGTAGCACCTAGTTTTTTAATGACTTGCATAATTTTAATGGCAGTGCCGAGATGTGATGTACTATCGCCATTAATTACCACTGAAGGTTTATCGGTTTCTTTTGAGAGAAATGTTTTTAATTCGATTTCTAACTGATCGAAAGGAATATTTTTTTGTCCTATATAAATATTTTGATCCTTATCAACCGTTATCACCACCGTTTGTTTTGCCTTGGTATCACTTTTTGCTTTCGGGTTAGAAACCTTGATAACATTGGGGTTGGCAAGTGTTGACACAATTAAAAAAAACAATAGCAGAATGAACAAAATATCGTTCAATGCACCTGTATGCACTTCGGGATGTCTTCTTAATCTGCTTCTGATATTCATCGTTATGTTTAAAAAGTTTAAGAAGTTTAAAAGGTTTAAAGTTGACAACGTTTTAAACATTGAACTTTAAACATTTTAAACTTTATTTCGTTGGCTCCTGCAAAATATCTATAAACTCTGAGCTTGCCATTTCCATTTTATTTGCTGTTTTATCTATTTGTGTGGTCAAATAATTATGTCCCACATAAGCTATCAAACCAATAATTAAACCCGATGCACTTGTTACCATCTTCGTGTAGATACCTCCTGCAATAGTGTTCAAAGTATATTCGCCTGTTGATGCAATGCCGTAAAATAATTGTACCATACCAATGATGGTTCCCAAAAAACCAAACATGGGTGCAATGCCCGCGACGAGCGATAAAATATTTAAGTTGCGTTCCATTTTATACATTTCTAATTTGCCAACATTCTCCATACTTTTTTCGATGGCATCAATGGGTTTACCAATGCGCTGCAAACCTTTATCGATCATTCTGGCAACAGGATTATCTGTGTTCTTCGATAAACTTCTTGCAGCAGTTACATTTCCATTAATAATATTATCACGAATAATGTTCATGAAATTGCTTTCGATCTTCGATGCTTTACGGATGGCAATCATTCTTTCAAAAAAAACAAACACTGCAATTACCAATAATAAATACAGCGGATACATAATGGCACCGCCCTTTTGCAGCATATCCCACATAGAAATTTTTTCAGGAGCAGCAATGGCAGCGGCTGCTTTATGCAAAGTATCTACCGCATTGTTTACAGGAATCTGAAGAAAATAAAACATGTTGTTGATTTTGTGATGATACTAAAGTAACAAGTTACACAAAGGAAATGTGCTGCTGTGAATAAAAATGTTATAACTCAATTTTTATGAAAGCTTTTACACATTGAGGAAGAACAGAATGACAGGTTTGAGATGACGGATGACAGATTCGAGTATAATTTTTTTGTTACCGGCTGAAGTATTTTAATGAGGCTGCTGTTGCGTCGCACATTTGTACGGCTGAATGTTTATTGAGCAATAAAAGAAGCAAAAAATTACATTTTACAATTTATTTCCTCTTAAAAAATCTTCAACCAACATTTTCTTTTTCCCTTCTAATTGCAATTCTATAACATGAATATAACCGTTGCTGCAAGCGAATTTTAAAAATGTTTTTCCATCGCTTACAACTTCACCAATGGAATGTGTTGGAATAATTATTTCTTTTTTACTCCGATAAATTTTCAACATTTTATTTTGTAAGAAACTAAATGCGCCGGGAAAAGGAGAAAGTCCGCGAATTAAATTATGTATTTCACCAACCGTTTTATTCCAATCAATTTTACAAGTTTCGGTAAAAATTTTCGGAGCGTGTTTTAATTCCGTCAACCGGCCACCATCCATCGTCAACCGCTGTGACATCTCGACCAGAGGGCCGTCAGCAAAGCCTTTCACGGTTTCAACTAAAAGATCGGCACCAATCATTTTCATTTTATCATGCACATCTCCGGCAGTATCATCATCACCAATTGCAAATTTTTTTTGTAATAAAATATTTCCGGTATCAATTTCATGTTGCAATTTAAAAGTAGTAACACCTGTTTCTTTTTCACCATTAATTACTGCCCAGTTAATTGGTGCAGCACCGCGATATTGCGGCAATAAAGAACCATGTAAATTAATGGTACCAAGCAGTGGCATGTTCCAAACTATTTCGGGCAACATTCTAAAAGCAACAACAATTTGCAGATCGGCTTTTAAATTTTGTAATGAAGAAATAAAATCAGCATTCTTTAATTTTTCGGGCTGTAAAATATTCAAACCTTTTTCAACAGCATATTTTTTAACTTCACTTTCCGTCAGTTTCATTCCTCTGCCAGCAGGTTTATCGGGTGCAGTAACAACAGCAACGATGTTACAACCCGCTTGCAACAAGGCATCCAGCGATGCCACTGCAAATTCAGGAGTACCCATAAAAATAACACGAAGACCAGAAATTGATTTTATAGTTTCAGCCATGCTGCAAAAATAAGCGAACAACTTTGTTTGAAATCTTTATTCAAAATCAGGATACAATAAATATAATTTTCTTATGGCTTTAAATTCTTTCAATTTCGGTTGCCAGCTTGCTCTTATTTCTGCTTCTGTTTTGCCTGATTTTATTTGTTCGATCAATTCGCTGTTACCCGATAATCTGTTGAAAGAATAATTTTTTGTATTGCCATTTCTGGGCGCAATAAAAAAATGTTCTTTATCAGGAAATAATTTATACGCTTCCAATAAATATTTTAATTGAATGCGATTATTTATTTGTTTCAATACTTCTTCATTTGTTCCATTCAAATTCCAACCGTAACATAATTGATCTTTTAATTTTGGTTCTTTAGCACCTTCACGACTTGTTGGTGTAAAAGAAAATAAATTATTTGGCAATGCAGGATGACCAAAAATTACAAACGGATGATCGGTACCGCGACCTTCGCTTAACACTGTTCCTTCAAACAAACAATTGCTTGCATACCAATATACCGAAGCCATATCAGGTAGATTGGGCGAGGGTTTCACGGGAAGTATGTATTTGCTGCTGTGCGAATAATTTTTACAAGGCACAACAATTAAATCGAAATGCGGTTCAAGTTGTTTTGCTCCTGTAACAGAAAAAAAACTTGAAAAATATTTTTGTTTCGCTCTTCGAATCGCAAGGTCTTCAGTAAACAAAGCTTCGAATGCAGTTGGTAAAGAAGAAGAATATTTTAAACGTTCGGCAGTTAAATACAAAGCATATTCGCCCATTGTCATTCCATAAACTGTTGGTATCGGTTGCATACCAACATGACTTTTAAAAGTTGTATCTAATACAGGACCATCAACATAAAATCCATTTGGATTAGGACGATCTAAAACGATCAATGGTTTATTATTTACAACTGCTGCTTCTAAATAATCCTGCAAAGAAGAAATGTACGTATAAAAACGTGTGCCTACATCCTGAATATCGAAAAGCATTACATCTACATCTTTTAGATCTTCGGCACTGGGTTTACTTTTTTTGCCATATAAAGAAATAACATTTATTCCGGTTGCTGAATCGATATAATTTTCCACTTTTTCTCCTGCATCGGCAGTGCCGCGAAAACCATGTTCAGGACCAAACGCAACCACGATATTAATGCCGAGTTTAATTAATGAATCTACTAAATGACTATTACCAAGTGTTGCTGTATGATTAGCAAAAACCGCTACACGCTTATCTTTCAGCAATGGTAGATATAAATCTGTTTGATAAGCACCGGGTAAAATAGTCCCTGAAATTTTTACAGGAAATACTTTCTTTAAAATTGGTTTATGTTTTTTTGAGTTTTTATTTTGAGAAAAAATAACGGAAATAAAAACCATTGAAAACAGTATCAGAAATATTTTTTTCATATTCGGTATATTAATGAACGAAAGATAACTAAAAATAAATTGCCCAATAAATAGTATCGGTGTATTTTGCGACCGGATTTTAGTTGTTTTTTTCTTTGCTGTTGAAACATATTCTTCTGTTGAAGTGTGCGACGCAACAAGAGTTGAGAAGAGATATAAAAGCTGACTTCCACATTTTATTACACAAAAAAATTACAATGCAACAAGTAAAAAAAGGTGATACCATTAAGGTTCACTATCATGGTAAATTAGTGGATGGCACAACTTTCGATTCTTCTGAAGGCCGCGAACCACTTGAGTTTGAAGTAGGCAGTGGAATGGTTATTCCGGGTTTTGATGATGGCGTTACCGGCATGGCTGTGGGCGATAAAAAAACTGTTCAAATCCCTGCCGATGAAGCTTATGGACCAAAACAGGAAGATATGATCATGGAATTTCCAAAAGAAAAATTTCCTGCTGAAATGGTGCCTGAAGTTGGTATGCAATTAAATATGAACAATGGTCAGGGACAAAGTTTTCCGGTGGTGATTGTTGAAGTACTTGATGAAGTTGTTGTTTTAGATGCCAATCATCCTTTGGCCGGACAAGATTTAATTTTTGATTTAGAATTGATTGAGATTAAAGGTGCAAAACCTTTGATCATAATGCCGTAGAAAGTTATACGTTATAAATAAAAAAAGTTTGATGAAATCTCATCGAACTTTTTTTATTTAATCTTTACAATATTTCATTTATCATTTCTTTTTCAGATAGAAACCAAGCCAAATTCCAACCAATCCCCAACTTACAATTGTATCGATGAAATGAGCATTAAGATCGCTAGTTAGATACCAGATATGAAAAGTATAAGTGATGTTCAGAAAACCAATCAATCCAACAAATAAACTTGCGGCGAAAATAGTTCCGAAAGTTGCCATATTCATTTTACTAATCAACCAACACATTAGCCACAACACTACAATATTTACTAAGAATCCTCTAGCCATATTCATTCCCATGTTTGCATTATATGCTTTGTGATAATGAATGATTGCCCATGGTTTTCCAACAGAGTTTTTCATGTCTTTTTCCATTTCTTCGCTTGAAGTATTTTTTGGAAAACTTGGCAATAAATAGCTTCCATCTGCATTGAATTGTGAATTAAGATATTTGATGATACTGTCTTGCTTTGGTGTATAATCTTGTGCTGTACGATGAAGTTGTAATGGACCCCAAGAAAGAAATTGCCAAAGAAAGAAAATAACAGCGCCTACCAAAGAGGGAATAATTGTTTTTTTCATGACGGTGTTTTTTGTTAGGCAAACAAATTATAAAACAAATTTCGAATTTGCAATAGCAGAACAAAGAAATGACAGCTATTGATTATTAGTTACTGTTGCAGTGATTTTTTTCCTGAATTGCCAAGAAAAAATTATCAACATAAAGGAAAGTAATGAAGTACAAAAAATAGATCCTTCAAAGCCAAAATCGCCGCCAGTCAACCTTTCAGCGCCATTAAGTGCTTGTTGCATAATGCCGCTTCCAACATCTATCCCACTTATTGGGTAACCCAAAACAGAGCCTTGAAAAAAGTTCCATCCAAAATGAAAGAAAATTGAAAACCATAGATTTTTTGTGTAGATATAATTTATTCCAAGTACCAATCCTGCAATAAAAATATTAATAACTGACAAAACACTTGAATGATTATTTAGCGAATGCATGATAGCAAACAATGCAGCCGAAATGATTAAGGCAACCCAATGATTAAAACTCTGCAATAAATTATTTAATAAATAACCACGATAAACTATTTCTTCAACAAATGCAATAATGATAAATAATGCAATGCCCATTAAGAAATCCGAAACATCAAATAAAGCATTGGTAAAATATAAATTTTGATTGACAACAAGAATTAATGAACCAAGGAACAAAACCATCAATGCACCAAATAAACCTGTCCATGAATCTAATTGATGGCCTTTCCATTCAAAACCTAAAGAGTAAAAAGATTCTTTATCCATCCAAATTTTAAAAAACCAAACAATAAAAATTATTGCAAAATTTTTAATTACGTAATCTTTAAAAAAAGCTGTAATATCTATCGACCCTCTTGCAAAATCATTTCCATACATTCCATTTGCTGCGATATCGATTCCAAATCCGATGACAAGAGTTAGTGGAAAGGCAAGCAGAACAAATATTAATGCTCGGAGCCATCCTTGCTGAATCATCGATTTTTTATTCATCGTTTAATTATCTTGCTGCACAAATTAAGATTCATGATTGATAATTACAAATTCACAGTAGTTGAAAAATTCATGCGTTATGTGCAGATAGATACACAAAGCGATCCTCAAAGTAATACACATCCCAGCACGGCTAAACAAAAAGATCTATCAAATATTTTAGCAGAAGAATTAAAATTAATTGGGATCGCAGATGCGCATGTTGATGAGTTTGGTTATGTGTATGCAACTATTCCATCCAACACAAATAAAAATATTCCGGTAATTTGTTTTTGCAGTCATGTTGATACAGCACCCGATTGTAGTGGCACCAATGTAAAACCTTTGCTGCACAGGGATTACAATGGAGAAGATATTATTTTGCCCGATGATGCAACACAAATCATCAGCACAAAAGATTATCCTTATTTAAAAGAACATATTGGTCATTCCATCATCACGGCAAGCGGAAAAACATTATTGGGCGCCGATGATAAAGCCGGCATTGCAATCATAATGGATATGGCAAATTATTTGATCAATCATCCTGAAATAAAACATGGAACTATCAAAATTTTATTTACTCCTGATGAAGAAATTGGACAAGGCACTGCAAAAATTGATCTAAAAAAATTAGGCGCTGATTATGCTTACACTTTAGATGGTGGCGAAGCCGGAACATTGGAAGATGAAACTTTTAGTGCCAATGCAGCAATGATAACAATACATGGTGTTATATCACATCCGGGAACTGCAAAAAATAAGATGGTGAATGCGATTAAAATAGCAGGCGAAGTTTTAGCAGCATTACCAAAAGATAAATTAGCACCCGAAGTAACAGAAAAACGAAAAGGATTTATTCATCCTGTTCGTTTGGAAGGCTTGGCAGAAAAGGCTTCAATCGAATTTATTGTTCGTGATTTTATTACTGCCAATCTTACAAAACATGAAGGGCAATTAAAAAATATTGCATCAAATGTTCTTGCAAAATTTCCAAAAGCAAGTTTTGAATTTGAAGTGCATGAACAATATCGCAACATGAAAGAAGTATTGGATTTACATCCACAAATTGTAACTAATGCCATTGAAGCATATAAGCGCTCTGCATTAAAAGTGGTAAACGAACCTATTCGTGGCGGTACAGATGGAAGCAGATTAAGTTTTATGGGATTGCCTTGTCCGAATTTATTTACTGGAATGCAAGCCATACACAGCAAACATGAATGGATCGGCGTGAAGGATATGCATAAAGCAGTAGAAATGTTAGTGCAATTGGTTCAGGTATGGGAGGAAAAAAGCTAACATAAAAAAAGCCATAATTAATTATGACTTTTTTTTATGTAAAACTATCTGCTAGTTTTCAGTTACTCGAAGTTGAACTTGAAAAATTTGAAGGGATAAATATTAGATGATGGCTTCAATTATTTATCGATTAATCTTTAAGATTTTTTAGCTGCTAAACTGCGAATATATAATATCAATTTCCACCGTTCATTTGCATTAACAGTTTTCTTAAACGAAACCATTGGTGTTTGTGTATGTCCATTGGAAATTAACCAAAATAATTCTCCGTCAGTTCTATTTTGTACGAAGTCAGAACTATGATCAGCCGGTTTAGGATCACAAGTATAAGCAGAAGGGCCGTCTCCTTTTCCTTTTTTTCCATGACAAGGTGTGCATTTACTTTTATAAATTGTTTTCGCCTCCGGCAAGAACTGCATACTGTCTTTTAAAGGATTGCTCATTGATTTTGCGTTTTCAGGAATTACTCTTTCTTCTGTTTGCGAGAATAAAATTGTTGGAGTAGAAAATATCAAAACTAATAATACAATCACAGCAGCCCGAATACGGTTTTCTTTTTTCATACAGATTATTTTAAAGAATTTATATAATTATCAATTTTAAAAAAATGTAAACTAAAATTGAAATTTTTAATTGATCGTTTCATATTTAAGAAAGATCAATCTAAAAACTAACTGCAAATTTTTAAGTTCTCTTTTTTATCTACTGGATTTTAAGAACTCAACAATTTTATCTCTTTCAGCTTCGGTAAGCAATGCTCTTGTTTGCATGTGCATACCAACTGTTTCCCAAATTTCAGGAGAGAAAGTTGTTGGAGATGGTGTGTTGTGGCAACGCTGACAATTTTCGCTCCATAACTGTACACCAGATTTTGCGGCTACAGCTTTTGAAGGAGCACAACTATTGATTGAAAATATGCTGATGGCGCTGAATAAAATAATTATTCCTAATGAAATTGTATGAAGTGGTTTATATTTTTTCATGATGATAAAATTTAAAGTTGAATGGAGAATTGTAAAAACAAAGTATTAGAATTAGTAGTGCCAGTAAAAGCATTCAATGCCTGACTTGCAGTGCTATTGCCAGTGTATGCTTCGTACGTAATTCTTGCTACAGCTCTCCAACTTAACCAGTAATTTAAACCAATAGAAAATGAATGTTGATCGCTTCCAAAGGTAGAATTGGCAGGGGTAGAATAAGTGGTATATCTTCCTGCTAATTCAAGATCTTTCAAAGCTTGTATACCAGTTGGTCTTATTGCACATTGCACAAAACCATTTGTTGTATGATTTTTAAAAGTATATGTTTGTGTTGGATCAAGCGGACTAACATAATTTGCATCATCAATATTTATAATGTTGTACTGAGATTTTATATTCAATAAAATAGGTACAAAAGTTTTTACATAATTCAAATCAATTGCATATAAATTTGATTTTACATCCTGATATATAGTTCCATAATTACCAACTTTTCCAAACATTCCGGAAACACCTAATTCTAAAGATGAATTGGAAAATGGAAGAAGTCCTAAACGAGCTGTTATGGTCTTATTATTATTATTATCAACAATATTACCTCCGGCTAAAGTACCATCGGTATTTAATTGTAAGCCATTTGTTAGAGCAAGATCATAATTCATTTTCATACTACCCAGCGGTAAACCACCTTCAATCTCAACACCATAATCTGCAGATGGAACATCTCCAATACCCATTGGGTCCGTTGCTAACTTATTAATCCAACCTGCTGCTTGTTTTTTTGAATAAGTACCAAATGGTAAAACAAAATAACCTGCGCGTAAAATTAAATTAGGAGCGACAAAATAAGAGATGTCTGCCCAATTAACACCAACTGCATTATTAGCAAAAGAAGGCTCGAATTCCATTAAGAATTTTTTTCCATGGCGCCACAACAACATCGGACTAAATTCGAAATGATCTACATCGGGGAAACTGTTCGACTTAGTAATATCAGTAACACCATTTAATATATTGGTTGTTTTATTGCTCGCGAAACCCATAGTGGCTAGTCCCACAACCATAAAATGATCATCTCCAGATTTATGATAATTCATTTGCTCTTCAAGATAATTAAGTCTATCATATATCGAAGAGTCAACTGTACTGGCAGTTTGCGCAAAAGATTTCGCGCAAATACCCATTAACAGTATCATAGCTAATGCATAGCTTTTAAATAAAATATTTTTTTTCACAGTAGTAATTTTATTTTAAAAAAGGTTCAATAAGATCGCTGCTTGATAGAAATTATTTTTTCTTACCGAGAGTTTTTATATAGCATACTAATTGCCAACGTTCATTATCCTTTAAAACTTGTTTGTAAGAAATCATTGGGCCCCTGCCTTCAGTCATTTTCCAATATAAAGAACCATCCGGCTCATTTTGAACTGCTTCAGATGTATGATCAGCAGGTTTAGGATTAACAGAAGCTGCGGCAATTCCATCGCCTTTGCCTCCATTTCCATGACAAGGAGTACAATAAGTTACATACAATTTTTTTCCTTCTTTAGGTGCACTGGCATCCCCAGCAAAAGGATTCTTTACTGCAAGAGCTGCTGCAGGAGCAATCCATGGTTTAGACTTAGTAGCTTGTGCTTTACTTTGAACTGCAGTTAAAATAAATACAGTTGTTAATAAAAATGCTGAGATTACTAATCCTACATTTTTAAGTTTTAGGTTTGATTGTAAATATTTCATTGTTACAACATTGATTTGTTTACACAAAGATGGATTTTTTAGTTAATGCTCACATGATTAATATCAGGGGATGTTTATGATTAAAATCAGGTTTTATTTTGGAAATAAATTTTAAATAGTCTGAAAGAACTAATTTATTTATTATGAAATAAATTATGTGCATTTCACTTAAACAATATTTCAAGGTTATAAAATGATATTATTTGTTTAGTATCTTACATAAAATTTATAAGTCATGAATTTCTTACTTAATTTTTGGTGGCTAATTGTTTTAGCCTTCATCATCTTTAGTGGCTTGGTTACTGTTAATCAGGGAACCATTGCTGTGATAACCATGTTTGGTAAATACCAACGCATTCTTTTACCGGGACTGAATTTTAAAATTCCGATCATCGAACAAGTTTATAAAACTGTAAGCATTCAAAACCGATCTGTTGAATTGGAGTTTCAGGCAGTAACGCTTGATCAGGCAAATGTTTATTTTAAAAGCATGTTGTTATATTCTGTTATCAATCAGGATGAAGAAACAATAAAAAATGTAGCATTCAAATTTATTAGTGATAAAGATCTGATGCAAGCTTTAATACGAACTGTTGAAGGAAGTATTCGTGGATTTGTTGCCACAAAAAAGCAAGCAGAAATTTTATTGTTGCGCAGGGAATTAGTAGAATTTGTGAAAGGCCAAATCGATATTTCATTAGAAAGCTGGGGTTATCATTTACAGGATCTGCAAATTAATGATATCACTTTCGATCAGGTAATCATGGAAAGTATGAGCAGAGTTGTTGCAAGTAATAATTTAAAAGCTGCTGCAGAAAACGAAGGACAAGCTTTATTAATTACTAAAACAAAAGGTGCCGAAGCAGAAGGTAATGCAATAAAAATTTCTGCAGAAGCCGAAAAAGAAGCTGCACGTTTACGCGGACAAGGTGTGGCTTTGTTCAGAGAAGAAGTGGCCAAAGGAATGAGTCAGGCAGCAGAACAAATGAAAGAAGCAAACTTAGATACCAATGTTATTTTGTTTAGTATGTGGACTGAAGCCATTAAAAATTTCGCTGAGTTTGGTAAAGGCAATGTGATATTTTTAGATGGTAGTCCTGAAGGAATGGAAAATAATATGCGACAAATTATTTCGATGATGCAGTTAAAAGAAGTACGTGCAAAATAATAATTTATAAAATTAATTCCATAAAAAAAGCGTGAAGCAAATTTGTTTCACGCTTTTTGTTTTTATAATGATATGTCAATGCTGAGTAAAGAATAAATTGTACAAGAGTGCGACGCAACAGGTGTTGCCATGAAATACAACAGCTCGTAACATTATTATTTAACTCCTAACTTAAGCAATAATGCTTTTGATAATGCAGCTTTTGGTAAAATGATATTAATGGTATTGATTGCAAAATATGCTTCCGAAACATTGATATAGCCTTCAAAAGGACCAACCTTTCCCCAAGAATTTTTTACAACAAAAAATGTTTTACCGCCCTTTGATTTTTCTACTCCAATTATGTGCATCAAGTGATCGTCCTGCGTAGTTAAGTTCTCGTATAAATGTTGGCGAATGGCAGTTGTAGCAGGCATTTCATGCATATCGGCATTAATAGAATCTTTATTGTATTTTATTTTATCATCGAGATTTAAAGCTAATCCAATGCCTTGTTTAAAACCATTGTTACTAACATCGGCATCCCAACTAACTGTAAAACCTTTAGCGATTGCTGATTTAGTTATTTCAATTAATTCGCTTAATGGAACATTATAAAACGAACCATTTGCAAAATTATCGGGCACTTGTAAAATAAAAGATTTGTAATAAGGTTGATGAGTGAATGATGTTATACTGATATAATCATCGGCATTAAAATGCAACACTTCTTTTGCAAAACTTTTTGCTGTGTATTCTTTTCCTTGATAATTAAAATTAGTTGGAGGAACTCCCAAAGTGCTATCCAATATATTAGTATAACCCAATATCCAATCATCACTTACCGGTGCTTTTTTGAGAATGCTGTCTAAATAATTTTGAAGTTTAGTGAACATTTTAAAATGATTATACGCAGTTTGTCCTGCCGGCAAACCCGCATAAACACTGAGTGGGATAGCACCGTAGGTTGCAACAGCTCTGATCATATCGTGTCCCAAACCACCTTCACCAAATTGTGTTTTACCCTGACGTAAAATATAATTGTTTGCTTTTTCGAGATAGATATTTCTAACCGTGAACATTTCGCTCAGATCAATATCAGTTTTATTTTTTCTGTTGCTTTCGCTTTCAACAAGCGATGTAGTTGCAAAGCACCAGCAAGTGCCAGTCATTGCTTGATTCTTTACTGAAGTAGCTTTTAGTTTTTGTACCTGCAAAAATTCAGGTACAACTTTAGTTACTGTTTGAGTAAACGAAGTAAATGAAACGATCCATAAACCAATAAACAAAAAAATATTCTTTTTCATAGCAAAGCATTTTAGCAGTAAAAAATAATGACATTAAAATTAAGAGAAGCAACAACGCAAAAATCACCGTTTATATAATTAATAATTTACCGTTACAGCAAATTTAGAATCACCAACACCTAATTCTGTTGCAGCGGCATTACAAATCCGTAACAACAAACCATTATCTTCTTTTACATCGGGCAAAGGACCTAATACTTTTGCAAAAACAGATTTATTATTAACGCTAACACGAACAATAGTTCCTGCATCTATGTTATTGATGAGGATATAATATTTTTTATCTAACCAACCACTTGCGGTTTTAAAAGTGCCTGCATCACCAGTTAATTCGTTTTTACCTTTTTGATACAGTTGCGCAAAATATCCATCGTTGTTAATATTTTTTAGATTGATCGTTGGTTCATTTTCATCAGCATCAGACGCACTAAATGTGGGCAATACATTTTTTACAGCTTGCGGTTTTGTTTCAACTTTTTCAGCAATTATATTTTGCTTAACAGTATCTTTTGCTGCAGTAATTACAACGGGTTTAGTTTCAGTCTGCACCGGAGCTTGCTGTTGAACAACAGGCGGGGTTTGCATTTCAGCAACTTTTACTTTTTCATCCTTAGCAATTTCATTTTGTACAGGTACTTGCTTTTGAAATAAAGGGGCACTTTGTTTTTCTATTGGTTTATTTTTTACAACAGGTTTTGTTTGAGCAACTACAGGAGCTTGTTGCTGTACAACCAGAGCAGTTTTCTTTTCAATTATTTTTTCAGGAACAACCGCTGAATTTTTTGCAATTTGTTCTTTGGTTTGTGGCATGATAATCAGTTTTTGATTATCATGAATATTATCACTCAGCAAATCATTCCACTGTTTTAATTGAGAAACAGTTATGTTATATTTTTTGCTGATGCTGAATAATGTTTCTTTTTTTTCTACAACATGAATAATAAAATTATTTCCTTTTTTATCTGCAACAATTTGCTTTTTAGTTATTGGTTTCTCAATTATTTTAGTTGGTTCTGTTACAATTGGTGCCGTAATTGGTGCTGCAACATTTGCAGCGTTTGGAATTTTTATTTTCTTTCCGATCTTTAAAACACTTTTGCTGTTCATTCTATTTGCACGCATGATATCGCCAACAGTGGTATGATATTTTTGTGCCAGTTTCGATAACGATTCTCCGCTCTTCACTTCATGCAACACTTCATTGTTTTGTGCGGTTGCAGAAAATGAAACCATCATCATTACAAAAAAAATAACAGAAAATTTTTTATTCATCCAATTCATAATAAATACATTTTTATCAAAGTAAAATTAATCTTTTAAAATTCTCCACTCCTGCGGATAATAATTATTAATCCGATTGGGCAAAACTTTTATCCAACCTAATGGCAATCCACAATATGTAACCAATGTCCAACCTTTTGGCGCAACTACCACCAACTCTTTTCTTTTTAAATACAACAAAGCGTCTTCCTTCTGTAATTCAATGACAGCAAGGCTTTGCAAAGGCAACTGACTAACCGCCAATTCATGCGAAGGAATAAAATCTTTTCCTTTTATGGTACCCAACTCCACTCCTGCTTTTTTGATGTATAAATGTTTTGCTAAATTTTTTAATGAGGTTAACCAAACTTCTTTGATGGCTCGCAATGTTTCATTTTGTTTAAACACTTTATATTCTTGAGGCAATGGAATAAAATGTTGCAACTGTTCTAATTCAATTTTATTTGGATAAAATAAATTTTGTTCCAGCTGATAACTTTCTTCTTCGCCATTTATTTTTTTAAACGCCGCGATAAAAAATCCCTCGCCTTTTATTTTATCAGGATAAAAACGATAACCATGTGCCTGATGTTTGTCGCTTGTTACTTCAATAATATTCCAATCATTATTGAGATGACAGTTGATGGATGACAGATGACAGTTATCAACAATCCAATCCAAAACATCTTCATCTTCCTGTTTCGAATACGAACAAGTTGAATAAATTAAAATGCCGTTTTGTTTTAACGACGGCAACACATCGGCTACAATCCTTTGCTGGCGAAGGCTACAGAGGTTTACATTTTCTTCGCTCCATTCGTTGATCGCGTTTGCATCTTTACGAAACAATCCGCTGCCACTGCATGGTGCATCAATAACGATCACGTCGAAATAATTTTCTAAGCGCTGAAAATCTTTTGGATCGTTATTGGTAACAACAACATTATCGGCTCCCCATTTAATAATATTTTCTGTTAGAATTGCAGCTCTCGATTTTATTACTTCGTTGCTTACAATTAATCCATCGGTAAAATAAGAAGCTAATAAAGTTGATTTACCGCCGGGTGCTGCACATAGATCTAACACTTTTTTTTGTGTTGAATTGCCAACGGTTTGTTTTAATACTTCCCATAAAAACATACTGCTTGCTTCCTGCACATAGTATGCGCCTGCATGAAATAATGGATCGAATGTGAATGATGGACGTGATGATAAATAATAGCCGTGATCGCACCATGGAACAGATGACAGATGACGGTTGACAGATGACGGTTGTTCTTCGGTGGACGGTGGACGGTGGACGGTTGACCATTTTGCCAGATTGAATCTTACCGATGTTACCTGTTCTCCCGAAACATGCACTGCCTCAAAAGCCTTGCTGTTAAAGCCTTTTACGCCTTCTAATGATTTGATGAGTTGCGGTGGTAACACAAAGCGAAGATAAGAGTTAGAATAACAAAAGAATGGATGGAAGAATTTGTATATTTGATAACACTTCTTTAAATGCTTCCATGAATAATATATTGCAGGAACCAATTGAAAATTATCTCACAGCAAGGAAATCTTCTTTCAGCAATAATCAATTAGCTGATAAATTTAGAAATGAATTTCCAAAAGCAATTGAAGAACTAATTACTGATAAAGTAAGATATAAAGTTGTTGGTTCGCCAGGAAAAGGTAATTGGACAGAATGTCCATGGATTGCAATTTTCGATACATTAATTACTGAAACTGCTCAATCTGGTTATTATCCTGTGTTTCTTTTTAAAGCTGATATGACTGGCGTTTATCTATCATTAAATCAAGGTGTAACTGAAGTAGTTAAAGAAAATTATAAACGAGAAACGAAAAATGTATTGAAAATTAGAGCTGAAGATTTCAGAGCAAAAATTGACATTAATAATGAAGATTTATTGCAGATAAATTTAAATTCAAAAACTACTAATTCTAAACTTTACGAAGCCGGAAATATAATTGCAAAATATTATCCTGCTGAATCACTTCCGAGTACCGAAACACTTAGAGCAGATATATTACGCTATCTAAGTTTATATGAAGAACTAACTTTTAATGATGTTCAAATTGACGAGAAGCTAGAACTTACCGCTATTGAAAAAAAGAAATACAGATTACACTTTAGAATCGAGCGCAATTCTTCTCTATCAAAAAAAGTTAAAGAAGCGAAAGGATATGTTTGTGAAGCATGCAATTTTGATTTTAGATCAAAATATGGAGAATTAGGAAATAAGTTTATTGAAGCTCATCACCTAACTCCAATTTCATCTTTAGGTATTGGAGAATTTAAACTGAATATTAAAAATGACTTTGCTGTTTTGTGTAGCAACTGTCATAGCATGATACATAAACTTGATGACCCAAGTAACTTAAATAAATTAAAAACAATACTTCAAAATAAAAAAGCGTAAGATTTTTATTCTTACGCTTTAAAAGTTCAATTTATTTCCAACCGCTGAAGAGTGCGACGCAACAACAGTTTCATTGAAATACAATTGCTCGCTACATGAAAATTTTCTTCATTTTATTTCAGCACAGGCAAAATAATTTTTGATTGATCGTGATATACGCGAATGGTTGATTTAATAAAATCAGAATCCTTGCAATGATAAATATCTAAGAATTGTTGCGGATTTCTATCCACCAACGGAAACCATGTGCTTTGTA
>CAIQDX010000040.1 GCA_903870685.1 uncultured Chitinophagaceae bacterium
CATCGAAACAAACATTGCTGTATTTTTGCCGTCCGAATTTTTCGACTCCTTAGCTCAGCTGGTTAGAGCTACTGACTCTTAATCAGTAGGTCCAGGGTTCGAGTCCCTGAGGGGTCACATCAGAGTAGATTAAAAACCGCTTGAATATTGAATTTGAGCGGTTTTTATTTTTTAGTTGCTGTCAAAAAAAATAAAATTAGCTTAAGCACAATCAAATTTTTGAATTGTTATCTTCATTAAAATATAAAACGAAAGAATAAATTATAACCATGGTTCTTGATAATCCTATATGGCATGCGCTTAATAACAGAGATATTGACAAAAATATCGGCTTTGCAGATTTCTCATTTTTTGATATTGAGATCGCACCTTTTATTGGTATGCAGACTTGGAATAAAAAGAATCAAAAAAAATTACTTGCAAATATTTCATCTGATCGTTCATGGTTTTTATTAATTGCAGATGAAGTAAATTTTATTGAAGAATTAGAAATTGTTTTTACAATTCCTCTTTATCAATTTATTTGTCCTAAACTCGGAGACACGCCAACCAGTAAAAAAAATATTGAGATAGTTGCTTTGACAGAAAAAAATATTGATGAAATGATTGCGCTTACCGATCTTACTAAACCCGGGCCTTTCAGAAAACGAACCATTGAATTTGGTAATTATCATGGAATATTTGAAGATGGTAAACTTGTTGCCATGGGCGGCGAAAGATTACATGTTGATGGTTTTACAGAAGTGAGTGCTATTTGTACACATCCTGATTATCGAGGATTTGGATATGGTGCAATGATCACACATTTTCTTTCTGAATCTGTAATTAAAAATGGTCAAATACCTTTTCTTCATGCAAGGGTAGATAATGTTAACGCTATCAACGTATATAAAAAACTTGGTTTTGAAATTCGCAAAAAAGTTCAATTCTATATTTTTAAGAAGAAATAAAAAATAGAAATTAATAAGGATACTGACCAATAACATTCCCTGCAGGATAATAATTTGCAACAACAATTATTCCTCCGTTAGAACAAATTGCAACACCTACTCCAACTTCTTTTGTATCCTTCCAAACCATTTGAGTGTAATGGCCTGCTCTATCCCAATTATTTTCATTAAGCTTTGCGTATGAATATTTTTTTATTTCGCTATACCATGAAAGTGAAGCCTCGATTGGTTTGTAATAATCTGATGAGCTTCCCCAAAAAATATTTTCTCCATAATTTTTTCCATCCTCGCCACATTCAGTTCTGTGTTTTATTTCACAATTATTAGAACGGGCTAAATGATTGGCCCATGATTGTGCGTATGCTGATAATTTACTACTCCAAATTAAAGCAGCGGCGCCAACATTTTTTCTTACTTTATTATGATGCGCTAAAATTTCTTTAGCATCAGTCACACTTATTTTACTACCGGTAAAATTATTTTGTGCAGAAGAAAAATTAATTGCAAACAAAAAAACTAATGTTATTAGCCTAGACATATTTGTATAATTGATACAAATTACACCCATATTATTTCGTATCAATTTATATAAAGCCAAAGCTTTGCGAAAAAAATAAAAAGAAATTTTATTTTACTCTTTTAATATCAGCACCAATATTTCTTAAACGCTCATCAATGTATTGATAACCGCGATCTATCTGTTCAATATTTTGAATGATACTTTTTCCATCAGCACTTAATGCGGCAATTAATAATGCTTGTCCGGCACGGATATCAGGACTGCTCATCGTTATACCACGTAAATTATTTTTTCTTCCCAAACCAATTACGGTGGCACGATGCGGATCGCACAAAATAATTTGTGCACCCATATCAATTAATTTATCAACGAAAAATAATCTGCTCTCAAACATTTTTTGATGAATCAACACACTGCCTTTTGCTTGTGTTGCAATCACTAAAATGATACTTAATAAATCGGGAGTGAAACCCGGCCATGGATGATCGTAAATGGTTAGAATACCACCATCCAAATAATTTTGTACTTCATAATATTCTTGTGATGGAATATTAATATCATCACCATTAATTTTAAAATCAATCCCCAGTTGCCGAAATTTTTCAGGTATCAATCCTAAATGTTTAACGCCTGCATTTTTAATGGTGAGCTCACTTTGTGTCATCGCCGCAAGTCCTATGAAACTGCCCACTTCGATCATATCAGGTAACATATTGTGCGATGTGCCGTGCAATTTTTCTACACCTTCAATCACCAATAAATTACTTCCAATACCATTAATTTTTGCACCCATGCTATTCAACATTTTGCATAATTGCTGAACATAAGGTTCGCATGCAGCATTATAAATGGTTGTAGTGCCTTCGGCTAAAACGGCCGCCATTGTTATATTTGCGGTACCTGTTACCGATGGTTCATCGAGTAACATATAAGCTCCTTTTAATTGTGGAGAAGATAATTGAAAGTATCCGTGCACTTCATCGTATTCAAATTTTGCACCCAATTTTTCGAAACCAATTATATGTGTATCTAATCTTCTTCTGCCAATTTTATCACCACCGGGTTTAGGAATGTATGCTTTTTTAAAACGAGCCAACATTGGCCCGGCAAGCATTACAGCACCACGAAGTTTTCCGCTTTTATTTCTGAATGAATCCGATGCCAAGTAATTTATATTAACATCATCGGCCTGAAAGATGCAAGTGTGTCTATCAATTCTTTCAACCTTCACATTCATCTCCTGCAATAATTCAATCAATAAATTCACATCGAGAATATCAGGAATATTATTCACTGTAATTTTTTCTGCAGTTAATAATACAGCAGATAAAATTTGCAATGCTTCATTCTTTGCACCCTGCGGTATAATTTCTCCCTTCAATTTTTTTCCGCCAATAACTTCAAATGAACTCATGAAATATTTGTTGATGAAGAAATAAAATCAAATCTTCTTTTGTAAAAATAATATTTGAATGTTGAACTGATGCAATAAAAAAAGCATCGAAAATTCCGATGCTTTTAAAATGTTTTATACCGATGCGATTAATATCTTTTCTTAAAACCACCGCCGCTTCTGTTATCTCTTCCACCACCTGCTCTGTTATCAAAACCACCACCACTTCTATTATCTCTTCCACCGCCGGGTCTGTTATCACGTCCACCAGTTCTGTTATCTCTACCACCTGCGCTGCGATTATCACGTCCACCACCTCTGTTATCGCGACTTCCAAAATTTTGACGGCGACCGGTATTAGTTCTTCCGTAATCATCTCTTTCAAAATTCTGATTACGATGTTTGATATACGGAGTAGTGCTGAATTCTAATTGACCGCCGGTGATGCTGTTTAATTCGGTTCTTATCGTATCATCATGCACCAATTCTTTATGCCAGTTGCTGTATGCCAACTTCATGTAATAAGCAATAGAATGTGCGAAACCTGCTTTCTTTTCAGGATCTTCTTCCTTCAATGCTTTTTCAATTACCACTTCTAAATTTTTTCCCAAATGAGAATATTTAGGATAGCGTCGTGGATATGGCAATGGATCGGGTTTGCCTTTATAAGTTTCTTTTTGAGGAATAGGATACGGACTATCGATATCTAATTTAAAATCGCTGATAAAAAATAAATGATCCCATAACATATGTCTGAAATCATCCACATTACGCAAATGCGGATTTAAAAATCCCATTAATTCAATAATGGATTTTGCCTGCAGATTGCGTTTGTCGCGGTCTTCAATTGTCATCACATACTCCACCATTTTCTGAATGTGGCGGCCATATTCCCGCATACTCAAATAATTTCTGGCTGTATTGTATTCCATGTTTTCGTACTTCATCTGTGGCAAATGTAAGCAATAGCTTGTGTTTGAGGTAATTTTTGTGAAACCAGCAACATTCACTCATTTCTAATTATTATCTTCGCCGCATGGAACAGTTGTTACAACAAATAGAATCTTACAAACAAGAGATCAGTGCATTTGAAGCATCAACAGCCGATGCAGTAGAAAATTTTCGTATCAAATGGTTGGGCACAAAAGGTTTGGTAAAAGCCATCATGGGTGAAATGAAAAACGTTCCTAACGATCGCAAAAAAGAATTTGGACAAATATTAAATGAGTTTAAATTATTTGTTGAAACGAAATTTATCACACTTTCTGAAAACAGTTCTCAGCTCACGACTAACGACTCTGAACTAATAGACTGGAGTTTACCAGGCGATCCTGTTGCATTGGGCACAAGACATCCATTAAGTATTGTTCGCAATCAAATTGTTTCCATTTTTAAAAGATTAGGATTTGCAGTTGCCGAAGGTCCGGAAATAGAAGATGACTGGCACAATTTCGGCGCAATGAATTTACCTGAAAATCATCCTGCCCGGGATATGCAAGATACTTTTTACATCAATCAAGATCCTGCATGGTTATTACGCACACATACCAGCAGCGTGCAGGCACGTGTGATGGAAAAACAAAAACCACCAATACGTGTAATTTGTCCGGGCAGAGTTTATCGTAATGAAACGATCAGTGCAAGAGCACATTGTTTTTTTCATCAGGTGGAAGGATTATATATTGATGAAAATGTAAGCTTCGCCGACTTAAAACAAACATTGTATTTCTTTGTGCAGGAAATGTTTGGTAAGGATACTAAAGTTCGTTTTCGTCCATCATATTTTCCATTTACAGAACCAAGTGCAGAAATGGACATCAGTTGTTTGATTTGTGGTGGTGATGGTTGCAATGTTTGTAAACACACAGGATGGGTAGAAATTTTAGGAAGCGGAATGGTGCATCCAAAAGTGTTGGAAAATTTTGGAATTGATTCTAATAAATATACTGGCTTCGCATTTGGTATGGGTGTTGAAAGAATTTGTCAATTGAAATATCGCGTGAACGATTTGCGTTTGTATTCGCAAAACGATGTTCGCTTTTTAAAACAATTTACTGGAGCTTTATAAAATTAACTTCATCAATATTTCGAATTGCATCTTCTACATTTGTATTATTCATTTTAATTATTGAATGGTACATAAAACAAAAGGCATTATTCTTCGCACTGTTAAATACGGGGAAACAAGCATCATTACTACTGTTTACACAGAGTTGTTTGGTGTGCAGACTTATATTGTGAAAGGTGTACGACAATCATCAAAAACATCACAAGGCAAATCAAATTATTTTCAACCATCGATGATGTTGGATATGGAAGTGCATCACAATGAATTAAAACAAATGCAATTCATTAAAGAATATCAATGCAGTTATTTGTACGAAAAAATTTTGTTTGATGTGGTTAGAAATTCTGTTGCGATGTATGTTATTGAATTGTTGCAACACAGTTTAAAACAACCCGAAGCCAATCCCGAATTATTTTATTTGATCGAAGACACGTTAAAAGAAATTGATAAAGGCAGCGAAATTTTTGTTGCCAATCTTCCTTTATATTTTACATTGCATTTAGGAAGCGAATTAGGTTTTCAGATTCGAGGAGAATACTCAGAACACAATCCTGTACTGGATTTGCAACAAGGATTTTTTGTTGATGCGGTTCCATCGCATCCATATTTTTTGGATAATGATGATGCAAAAATTACTTCACAAATACTCAATATTAAAAAGTATAAAGAGTTAGAAAATATTTCATTGAACAGAAATGTACGCAGAAAATTATTGGTAGCTTATCAACAATACATGGCATTTCACATTTCGGATTTTGGTGAAATGAGAAGCCTTAGTGTGCTGCAGGAAATATTAAGCTAAATGCCTTTTTTCGCGTTTGCCAAAAGATAAAAGTTGTACTAATAAAAAACCGATCAGTACACAAATTAAAAAATCGATAGAAAGATTTATAAAAGAAAAATATTTATCAGCCATTACTTTTTTATCTGGTTCGGTTGTAAAAAAAATAAATGGCCAACCGAAATTTGCACCTACTAAATACGAAGTTTGAAATTTTGAAACTGTAAAAGTTGTAGCAGTAAAAAGAATTACAGAAACAAGCGAGGAGATAGATGCATTCTTAATCATAAAATTCGTTTTGCCGTTGATTCGTTGGCTAAGTCTCCATTTTTCAATCCTTCTATTAAAACAATTCCGGGTTTTTTATTTCTTTCAAAACTTCCCAAATGGTCTTCCATTTGTAAAGCCTTGGCTCCATTGATGGTTGCCCATTGTAGCAACTCGGAAATTGGAATGGATGAAAAATGCCGACTGATTTTTTTTACTTCATCTAAAATGCTCAAACTCCAATTGCTTGCTAAACTATCTGTACCGATGGTGATGTTGAATTGATGCTGACGCAATTTTTCAACAGGAGGCAAAGCATTCTCAATGTAGGTATTAGCATTAACGCATAAACAGCAAAAAAATTGTTGTTGATTTTGTTTTGATAAAAATTTTATGAACTCATTATCATCATCTTTTATAAAAGTATCATGAACCAATAAAACATTTGATGCGCCATTAAATTTTTGAAGATAAGATTGCAAACTGCTTTTACCGGTGGGTTTAAAAAAGCTGTTATCAATTTTCATCATTTCATACATTCTTGTAAAATCGCCGGTGCCATTGATGAAAAGTAAATCTTCAAAATCTGTTTCTTGATTATGAATTGTTGTTGTTTTGTTTTGAAAGAATGGAGAAATTAATTCCCATAATTCGTTTGAAACAGAATATGGTGCATGTGGAGCTAACGAATTTTGAATTTTGAATTTTGAATTTTGAATTGAAAAAACATCCAAGATTTCTTTTGATTTTTTAAAACGTTGTTCAGCAATTTGTGGTAACCATCCGCTTACTTCAATGAAATTATAATAATCAATTCTTTGTTTTAATTTTTGAGGGATTGTGTGTGTGTTGTTACAAATGTCTCCAACAGCAACAATACCATTTGCAATCATTTCATCTTCAGCTTTTGTGATCGAATCTAAAATTTCTTCTTCTGGGAAATGACGTTGCGTAACAACATTAAAAACAAAATCTACTAATCCGGTTTTTTCTGGAATTAAATTTTTCATGTGACTTAATTCCAAATGACAATGACAATTAATAAAACCCGGACTTAATAAACCTTGAAAAGTTTGAATATTTTCTCCGGCATTTTTTTCATCAATAATTTCCTGAACAATTCCATCCTGATCTGTAATCAATACATGATTGGTGCCAAGAATTTCCGTGCCTGTAAAAAGATAATCAGCTTTAAATTTTTTGTAAGACAATTTTATTATTTGAGTTAACGAAGTTCTGTTTTTTATGATTGATGAAAGTATTGAAAATGCTGAACTGTGCGACGCCACCGAAGCAAAATAGTGGTAAAACTGCCGGGTTCATCAAACAAAAAATAAAACACGGCAAATTTTTTATTGAAAATCAATTGATTATAAAGGTTCGATAAAAAATAGTTTATTAAATCTTTGGAAAATAACTTTCACACCAACACCTTTGCACTCCCGAAAAAATCGGGATATTTTAAAGTTGGAGGGATAGCTTCAACATCACTTAAATAAAATTATCATGAGTAAACTACATTTCACAACCAAGCATGCAAATGCGGCTACCGTTAAGCACAACTGGTATGTTGTTGACGGTACTAATCAAACCGTGGGACGCATTGCTTCAAAGATTGCTTCTGTTCTTCGCGGTAAGAACAAAGCTTATTACACACCTCACGTTGATTGCGGTGATTATGTAATTGTTATTAATGCAGACAAAGTTGTTTTTACCGGCAACAAAGGCGAGCAAAAACAATACATTAATTATTCAGGTTATCCTGGTGGAAAGAAAGAAGAAGCTGCACAAGATCTTTTAAAACGCAGACCAGAAGTAATTATGGAAAGAGCTGTAAAAGGCATGCTTCCTAAAAATCGTTTGGGTCGCAAAATGGTCAAGAAATTATTTGTGTATGCAACTGCCGAACACCCGCATGGTGCACAACAACCTAAAGAATTTAAATTTTAAATCATTGTTTTCAGCGTTAAGCTAAAAGCATTAAGCATAATAAAATGGAAAAACAAAAAAATGCAGTTGGTCGCCGTAAAGAAGCTGTAACCCGTGTGTTCTTAAGCAAGGGTGAAGGAAAAATTACCGTGAATGACAAAGATTACAAAGCTTATTTCCCATTAGTGTATTTACAAAACCAAGTTGAAGCTCCTTTAAAATCTGCTGATGTTGTTGGTAAATTCGACATTGTTATCAATGCACAAGGTGGTGGATTAAAAGGTCAGGCCGAAGCAATAAAATTAGGCATTGCCCGTGTTTTGTTGGAAGTAAATCCTGAGTTTCGTCCAGCATTAAAAGCTGCCGGTCATTTAACTCGTGATCCACGTGGTGTTGAACGTAAGAAATTCGGTCATAAGAAAGCAAGAAGAAGCTTCCAGTTCAGCAAACGTTAATCAATTGGTTCATGGATTATGGTTAATAACCATTTTCTAAAACGAACCATAATCAATGAACAAAATTTTGAAATAATAATATTAAATAAATACAATGGAAAATAACACTTCATTACAACAGCAACTTTTAGAAGCCGGTGTTCACTTTGGCCATCTGAAAAAGAAGTGGAATCCAAAGATGTTGCCTTACATCTTTGCTGAGAAAAAAGGTATTCATATCATCGATTTGAATAAAACCGTAGATCATTTACAGGAAGCTTCTGCAGCAATGAAACAAATTGCTAAGAATGGTAAGAAGATCATGTTTGTGGCTACAAAAAAACAGGCCAAAGAAATTGTTAGCGAATGTGCTAAAAGAGTAAATATGCCTTATGCTACAGAACGTTGGTTGGGTGGTATGTTGACCAACTTCAACACTGTTCGTAAAAGTGTAAAGAAAATGCAGAGCATTGAAAAAATGCTGAACGATGGTAGTGCAGAAAGCTTAACAAAAAAAGAACGTTTAACATTAAGTCGCGATAAAGACAAAATGGAAAAAGTGTTAGGCGGTATTTCGCAAATGGGCCGTCTTCCAACAGCATTATTTTTAGTTGATATCGGAGTAGAACATATTGCATTGGCTGAAGCAAAACGTTTAGGCATCACAACATTTGGTATGGTAGATACCAATTGCGATCCTAATAAAGTTGACTTTGCAATTCCTGCAAATGATGATGCAACAAAATCTATTGCTATCATCACTAATTATATTGTTGCTGCAATTTCTGAAGGCTTAACTGAACGTCAGGCAAACAAAGAAGAAGAAGAATCACATGAAGATGCAAACGAATTAGAAGCAAAAGCACGTCGTCTCGAAGCCGAAGCACAAGCTGAAGGTGGTCGTGGTCGAAGAGGTGGTCGTGGTAGTGATGCACCAGCTGCTGGTGGACCCGGTGGACAACCAAAACGTCGTGTTCCAAATAACCGCAGACCAACTGGTGGCGGCGGAGGTGGAAGATAATTATATAAAAAAGTCATTGGGTCAATTAGTCATTCAGTGAACTGTATGCTAATTGACCCATCTTTTATATTACTATTAATCATCCTTGCGTAGCGCTTTAGTACTACATCTTATCATTCATCATTTCATAATACCAGATGAACAGTGATGTAAATATTTTTGCAACGCAATCATTCAAAAAAAAATTCAATTAATATTTATATGAGTACAACAATAACAGCAGCCGACATAAATAAATTACGTCAGGCTACAGGTGCAGGTATGATGGATTGCCGCAAAGCATTAACAGAAACAAATGGTGATTTTGAAGCAGCTATTGATTGGTTACGTAAACAAGGACAAAAAGTTGCAGCAAAAAGAAGTGATCGTGATGCGAAAGAAGGCGTGATCATTGCTCAAACAACTGCGGATAATAAAACAGGTTTTATTGTAACGATCAGTTGCGAAACTGATTTCGTTTCTAAGAATGCAGACTTTGTTGCATTTGCTCAAAGTATTGCTGATGCTGCAGTTGCTAACAATGTAAAATCTGTTGAAGAATTAAATGAAGCATCAGTTAACGGTGCTAAAGTTGCTGATTTGATCAATGATAAATTAGCATCTATTGGCGAAAAAATAGGTATCAGTCGTTTCGAAAGAATTGAAGCTCCATATATTGCTTCTTATATTCATGGTGCACATCGTTTAGGCGTATTGGTTGCATTAAATCAAGATGCAACTGATGCAGGAAAAGATGTTGCTATGCAAATCGCAGCATTAAATCCTGTTGCAGTTGATGCGTCATCGGTTCCAACTGAAGTTGTAGAAAGAGAAAGAGCAATTGTTACAGAACAAATTTCTGCTGATCCTAAAATGGCTGGAAAACCTGCTGAAATGATTTCTAAAATCGCTGATGGTAAAATGAATGCTTTCTTTAAAGAACAAACTTTATTGGCTCAAGCATTTGTAAAAGATGGCAGCAAAACTGTTGCAGATTATTTAAAGAGTGTGAATGCTGATTTGAAAGTTATCGAATTTAAAAGAGTTGCTTTAGGATAATTAAAGCATGATAAATAAATAAAAAAGAGGAATGAAAAATCATTCCTCTTTTTTCGTTTTGGCACATCATCAAAAATTAAGGTTATTTGCACTTGAATTAATTCTACTACTATGCTCCCAAAATTCAAAAGAATCCTACTCAAGTTATCCGGCGAAGCTTTATTAGGTGATCAAAAAAATGGTGATCCATTCAATCCAAAAATCATTGAACAATATGCACAAGATATTAAGCTCGTTACAGATCTTGGTGTTCAAGTTGCAATTGTTATTGGTGGTGGAAATATTTATCGAGGAATGAATGAAGCAGAGAGTGGCATTGAGAGAGCACATGGCGATTATATGGGAATGTTAGCAACAGTTATTAATGCAATGGCCATGCAAGCAATGTTAGAACGTATTGGAGTTTATACGCGTTTGCAAAGTGCCATCAATATGGAGCAAGTTGCAGAACCATATATTCGTCGTAAAGCCTTACGCCATTTAGAAAAAGGAAGAGTAGTTATTTTTGGTGCAGGTACAGGAAACCCTTATTTCACAACAGATACAGCGGGTTCTTTAAGAGCCATTGAAATGAAAGCTGATGTTATTTTAAAAGGAACAAGAGTTGATGGTGTATACAGTGCCGATCCAGAAAAAAATCCTGATGCAACAAGATTTCAAAAAATAAGTTTTCAGGAATGCATCAGTAAAGGTTTAAAGGTAATGGACATGACAGCTTTTACTTTGTGTATGGAAAACAAATTGCCTATCATTGTTTTTAATATGAATATCCCTGGAAATTTATTAAAAGTTGTGGAAGGAATGGACGTGGGCACTTTTGTTAGTTAGTTCACCCATTTGTATAATTATATTTTGATAAAACAGAAGTCTCGGTAATTTCAACAACATGAAAAGATTTATTATTATTTTTTTATTAGCGACACAATCATACTGTTATTCTCAAAATAACTTATCACTTTCTGATGCAGTTAATATTGCATTAAAAAACAGTTCAGGAATAAAGATCGCAAAAAATAATCTCAACATATCAAATATCAATAACGATTATGGTATTGCCGGCGGATTGCCTTCTATAACTGTAAGTGGAAGTGATAATCAACAATCCATCGGCCTTAATCAATCATTAAGTTCCGGAGTTGATATTGTAAAAACCGGTGTCGGCAGTAATACTGCAGCATTAGGATTAGCAGCAACTGTCCCCGTTTATGCCGGAGGGAAAATTATTGCTGAGAAAAAAAGATTAGAACAAGTTCAACAACTAACCGAACAACAATTAACATCAAGAGGATTAACTATTGCATCGAATGTGATGCTTAAATATTACGACATTGTTCGCCAGCAGAATTATGCTAAAACATTAGAACAATCTATTGAAGTATCAAAACAAAAATTAAAAATTGTTCAAACACAACGCGAAGTTGGTTTATCAAACAATGCCGATTTATTTCAATCACAATTAGATTTAAATGCACAGAATCAATTATTGGAATCGCAACAATTAGTGATCGAGCAAGGAAAAACAGATCTACTTACTTTACTTACTTTAAAAACGGATTCTACTATTAATATCAGAGATACTATTATTGTCGATAAAGGCATTAAGTTAGACTCTGTTTTAAATAATCTCTACATTAATCCCGATGTTATTGCAGCCGATAAACAAATTCGAATTAACGAATTGCTCGAAACAGAAACTTATGCATTGCGTTATCCTGCTGTTAATTTAAATACAGGATATAATTATAATCGATCTCAAAGTGCTGCGGGTAATGTTTTGTTCAATCAAACATTAGGTCCTTATGTTGGATTAAGTTTTTCTGTTCCGGTATTTAATGGCAATATTTATAAAAAACAATATCAGGTTTCTTCTATCAATACGAATAATGCGAAATTGGTAAAAGATACTTTGGTGTTAGGATATACTTCATCGGCAGTTAAAACTTTTCAATCCTATGTTTCTAATTTAAGACAGTTAGAAACACAGCAAAAAAATTACGACCTCTCTCGTCAATTATTAGATTTGGTATTGCAGCGTTTTCAAGTACGTCAGGCAACAATAATTGATGTAAAGCAAGCTCAGCAAACGTTTGAGAACGCCGGATATCAATTAATAAATTTAAGTTATGCTGCTAAAGTTGCAGAAATTCAATTGCGAAAGCTGACTAATAAGTTAGTTTTTTAAAATAATTTTTATTCTAAATCAGGACACAAAAAATCTTTCAAATATTTTTTAAGTTGGGATTGCATTAACTTCATTCTATGCAAATTCATTCAAAACTTCCCGAAGTCAGCACTACAATTTTTACAGTGATGAGCTCACTTGCTGTTGAACACAATGCGGTTAATTTAGGACAAGGCTTTCCCGATTTTATGATGAGCGAAAAATTAATTGCATTGGTAAACGATGCAATGAAAAATGGTTTTAATCAATATGCACACATGAATGGTTTGCCTTTGTTGCGTGAAAAATTAGCAGAGAAAGTTGAAAAATTATATCAAACAAAAATTAATTCCGATAAACAAATCACTGTTACGCCCGGCGGCACTTATGCAATTTATACAGCGCTTACAACTGTGCTGCAACCGGGTGATGAAGTAATCGTTTTTGAACCCGCGTACGATAGTTATATTCCCAACATAGAAATTAATGGAGCCAAACCAATTTTAATTTCGTTACAATATCCTGATTATTCTATTCCTTGGGATGAAGTAAAAACTAAAGTTACCGAGCGAACAAGAATGATCATGATCAATTCGCCACACAACCCTACCGGCGCAGTTTTGAGCGAAAATGATATTGAAGAATTAAGAAGCATTGTTACTAACACCAACATTTTAATTTTAAGCGATGAAGTATATGAGCATTTAATTTTTGATGATATCAAACATCAAAGTATTTTGCTTTATCCTGATTTATTGGAAAGAAGTTTTGTTTGTTTTTCGTTTGGAAAAACATATCACTGCACCGGATGGAAATTAGGCTATTGTATTTCATCATCATCTTTAATGAAAGAATACAGAAAAGTGCATCAGTTTAATTGTTTCAGTTGCGATACACCAAAGCAAGTTGCATTGACTGAATATTTAAAGAATGAAGAAGCTTATTTATCGCTTGGTTCATTCATTCAAACAAAAAGAGATTTTTTTCGAGAGTTGATGAAAGCCACGCCATTCAAGCTTATCCCGTCGCACGGCAGTTATTTTGAATGTTATAGTTATGCAGATTTTTCGAATGAAAATGATTTTGATCTGGCCGTTCGTTTAACAAAAGAAAAGGGTATTGCAACTATTCCGCTTTCATCATTCTATAAAAATAAAACCGATAATAAAGTATTGCGTTTTTGTTTTGCTAAGAAAGAAGAAACGTTGCAAAAAGCAGTTTTGAAATTGATTAAACTGAAATAAAAAATTAAAATAAATAAAAAAGGCAACCATTGCGATTGCCCTTTTGTTTGGGATTGGCTATTACAATATTTTATTTTTTCAATTCATTTATTTTTACTTGCGGCACTAATTGATTTGTTACTTTTTGTACAAGAATATCTTTCGCTACATTAAATGAAGCTGATGATTTTATATCCGATGAAGAAGCACCAACTTTAATAATATATTTACCGGCTTCTGTAATCCATGATGCAGCTTTGGTATCGTACGATGCAAGATCTGCGGCATTAACCGTAAATGTTATTGTTTGCGATTCTCCTGCTTTCAACAAATTTGTTTTTGCGAACGATTTTAATTCTTCACTTGGTTTATCAGCAACTTTTCCGGGAGCAGAAATATATAATTGAACAACTTCTTTACCTGCAACTTTTCCAGTGTTTGTAACGGTTACAGAAGCTGTAAGTTTTCCACTAAAATCAGCACTACTTAATTTTAAATTACTGTATTTAAAATTTGTGTACGATAAACCATAACCAAATTCGTAAGCAGTTTTTACATTGAAAGTGTTGTAATAACGATAGCCAACATAAATTCCTTCTTCATAAATTACTTCGGAAGGAACACCACCAAAGAAATTTGATTTTCTTTTTGGATCAGGATTTAATTCTCTACCGGGAAAATTTTTCGCAGAAGGAACATCGTTGTAAACAACAGGAAATGTTGTTGCTAATTTTCCTGATGGATTTACTTTACCGCTTAATATATCAGCAATTGCATTGCCGGCTTCCATTCCAGGTTGCCATGCTAATAAAATAGCATCGGGAAAATCTCTCCAACTATTTACTTCAATAACACCACCAATATTTAAAACAACAATTACTTTTTTTCCTTTTGCATGAAACGCATCGCTAACAGTTTTAATTAAATCTTTTTCAACTGGTGATAAATTAAAATCATTATCAACCTGTCTGTCTGCGCCTTCACCAGCATTTCTTCCAATAGTTATAATAGCAGCATCCGAATTGTTTGCTTCTTTATTTAAAAGCTCTGCAGCAAGAGGTTGTTCGGGAATTGGCGGAACTAATTCGAAAAAGAATTTTGGTTTTGGTCTTTTTGCTTTTGCATCAGCAATATATGTTTCATAAACATTTTTGAGATCTTTTTCAACAATATAATTTGCATTGGCGAATCCTTGTAATAATGAAACAGAATAAGCTTTATTTACATCGCCGCTTCCGGTACCACCGGCAATAATATCGTAAGAAGTATTACCAAATACAGCAACCGTTTTTGCTGATGTTAAAGGCAATGCTTTATTATTATTTTTTAATAAAATCATTCCTTCGCTGGCAGCAGCACGAGATAATTTTGCATGCTGAACTAAATCTGGTTTATCAGAATTTTTATAGCCTTTATATGCAGGAGATTCTAGAACAAGTTGTAAAACACGTTCTGAATTTTCGTTTAAAATCTTTTCATCTAATGATCCATTCTTTACAGCATCAACAATTGTTTTAGTTTGTAAAGTTGTACCGGGCATCAATAAATCATTACCTGCTTTCATTTGTGCAACAGGATCTTTACCACCAAACCAATCGGTCATCACCAAACCTTTGAAGCCCCATTCTTTTCTTAAAATATTTGTCAATAGATCATGACTTTCTGAAGTATAAGTTCCGTTGATATAATTATAAGAAGACATTACTGTCCAAGGTTGAGATTTTTTTACAGCGATCTCAAAACCTTTTAAATAAATTTCTCTCAGTGCTCTTTCACTAACAATTGTATTTACAGAATTCCTGTTTGTTTCTTGATTATTTCCTGCAAAGTGTTTGATGGAAGTGCCTACGCCATTGGATTCTATGCCATTAACGATAGCAGCAGTTATATATCCTGCAACAACAGGATCTTCAGAATAATATTCAAAATTTCTTCCACCCAAAGGATTGCGATGAATGTTTAAGGCAGGTGCCAATAAAACATCAATACCATATTCTTTTACTTCGTTACCAAATGCAACACCAACTTTTTTTACTAATGCAGTATCCCAAGTAGATGCCAATAAAGTACCAACAGGCCATGCGGTTGCATAATAAGTTTTTGACGCATCATTATTTCTGATTGGTGAAATTCTTACACCTGCAGGACCATCAGAAACAGTGATGATAGGAACGCCAAATTGTTTAAAGCCGTGTGTTCTTCCTGCAGCACCGGGAACTTTTTCAGGAATATTTTTATCATCAGCATCCGGCGGAGGCAACAAAGAATTTAATGCAGCCAAAGTAGCACTGTCATCTTTTTTATTTTTCTTATCGTTATTAGCAGTTGGGCCCGGCATGATCATTCCCATACCCGTTACCAATTTTGCTTTTTGCTCAACAGTCATTGCAGCAACAACTTGTTTTACTGTTGACTTTGTTAATTGAGGAATTGTTTGTTTTGTAGTTTGTGCCAATAAAATTGATGGCATAATAAATACAATAAAAAGAAGAAATACATTTTTCATTTGGCAATTATTTATCACGCAAAGTTCTGGTTTAACTTATGCGAATGATTTGATTATTGTCAAAAAATAATTTAATACTGAGAGCGGATTCGACTTAATGTTTCTTGTGTGATGCCGAGAAATGAAGCGATGTATGATAAAGGAACACGTTGTACAATGGTTGGATAATTTGCTAATAATTTTTCATAGCGCTGTTGTGCTGTTTCGAATTGAATAGAATCCATGCGGTATTGAGAAAGAATCAGCGAACCTGTAATGGCTTTACGAAACCATCTTTCAATATCATGGTATTGATCGCATAATGCCATTAATTTATCGTAATGAATTCCCAACACTTCTGAAGCTTCGAGCGTATGTATAATTAAATTACTTGGTTTTTGTTCAAAGAAACTGATGATGGAAAAAAAGAATTGATTATCTAATGCGATCCATTCTGTAATTTCTTTTCCGTTCTTAAAATAATAAATACGAGCAATTCCTTTTTTTATATAAAACAGATGATGAGCCACCGAATTTTCACGTACTAAAAAATGATCTTTTGGTACAGACCATTCTTCCCATGCATCAAGAAGAGCCGCTTTACTTTCGGCTGAAAGTTCACCAATAGCATCGATTCTCTTTATAAAATTTTCCAAGGAGCAAAAATTAGAAAATCAAGTTAATTATAATTCAAACGAAGAAAAAATTAAATCAACTTTTACCACTGATTATCGCCGCCAATTAAACTACCCAAACCACCAAGTACACTTCCTTCTTCTCTTTTAGATACAGTTGCATAGCGTAAAATTCTTCCTGCCAAACGACTGATCGGTAAACTCTGAATCCATACAATGCCCGGTCCTGTTAGTGTTGCAAAGAATACACCTTCGCCACCAAATAAAGTATTTTTAATGCCGCCAACAAATTGGATATCGTAATTAACCGTTGAAGTAAAACCAACAATGCAACCCGTATCAATTTTTAATACCTCACCGGCTTGTAATTCTTTTTGTTGCACATAACCACTTGCATGCATGAAAGCCATGCCATCGCCTTCTAATTTTTCCATAATAAAACCTTCACCACCAAATAAACCTGTTCCTAATTTTTTTTGAAATTCGATACCAATGCTAACACCTTTTGCTGCGCAGAGAAATGCATCCTTCTGACAAATGATTCTGTTACCGAGTTGTTGCAAGTTTAACGGAATGATTTTTCCGGGATAAGGCGATGCAAAACTTACATGTTTTTTTCCCTGACCAATATTTGTGTAAGCAGTCATAAACATATTTTCGCCAACTAAAACTCTTTTACCTGCGTTCATTAATTTTCCTAATAATCCTGTGCCTTGATTATTACTTCCATCACCAAACATTGTTTCCATAGAAATACCATCATCCATCATCATAAATGCACCGGGCTCTGCAATGGCTGTTTCATTTGGATCGAGTTCTATTTCTACATATTGCATTTCTTCGCCGATAATGCGATAATCTATTTCGTGATTCTGTATCATATAATTTATTTTAAATCAAAAATATTTTTCAAAAAATAAACGACCACTCTTTTTAAAGAACGGCCGTTTTTTTTATAACCAAAACCAACTAATCAAATTTACATTAAAACCAACTACCAATGAATGCTTCATTCACTTTTTGTCCAATTAATTTCAGCGCTCTTTTCTTTATTTGAATGCGATGGCGAATCAATGCTGCAACCATTAGCGGTAAGAAAATAAAAGTTAATGGCGGTATACCCAACATGCTGATCCATTTTCCACCAAACATATTGCGCATTGGTCTTCTTAATCTTTCAGCAATTAAATACATACTTGGTACAATTACCAACGTCATAAAAAATGCGAAAGATAAACCAAAGATGATGGTCCATGATAAAGGTTTCCAGAATCTTGCACTATCGCCACCAAAATAAATATGCGGATTTAATTCGGAGAACATTTTTACAAAATCAATATTAAATCCAACGGCCAAAGGAATCAATGCAAGTATTGCTGCTAATGCAGTTAACAACACAGGAATGATACGTGTTTTACCGGCTTGTATAACGGCTTCTCTTGTCTTCATTCCTCTTGCACGTAATTCGTCTGCAAACTCAATTACTAATATTCCATTCTTCACAACAATGCCCGCTAATCCAACAATACCAATACCTGTCATTACAACCGATACTTCCATTTTTGTAAATGCAAAACCAAATAATACACCGATGATGCTGAAAATAATTTCGGTTAAAATAATTACTGCTTTACTAACAGAATTAAATTGTAAAACAAGAATAAATAAAATTAATACCAACGCAATAACTAAAGCTTTTAAAAGGAATGCACCAGTTTCTGCTTGTTGTTCACCTTCGCCGGTTTGTTTGATGGTTACATTATCGGGTTTCTTTTTAAAATCTGCAAGATGATTTTTCAAAACAATATTTACAGATGTTGGTGTAAATCCGGAAAGAACATTTGAACGAAGTGTTATAACGCGTTTTTGGTTTTTACGTTTTACACTTCCTAAAGTACTGGTGTAATCTACTTTCACCAAATTGACAATTGGAATATGTTTTACCGCACCACCTGCAGCCATATCTCTAAACACAACATTCATGTTTAAGATATCAACCAAACTTTTTCTTTGTAAACTGTTATTGCGAATTTGAATTTTATATTCATCCTTACCATCTTTTATTTTTCCTGCTTCTTTTCCAAATAAAGCTGTTCGAATTTGCATGCCGATTTGCGCTGATGAAACACCTTCAATTAATGCACGTTGCCTATCAACAGTTAAAGTAATTTCAGGATTGGTTAAATCAATATCCATTTTTAATTCTTCAACGCCGGGCACTTGAATAGAATCTAAATAATTTTTTAAACCAACTGCAGTTTTTATTAATTCATCAAACTCTTCGCTTCCGATTTCAATATTTACCGGAGGATCTGTAGGCGGTCCATTTCTTTCTTGGTCAACACTGATCTCTGCACCGGGTATGCCTTTCACAGCTTTTCGAATTGAGTCTAAATAAATTCCTGTTTGAATACCATGACGTTTTTCAAACTCAACAAAAGAAATTTGTATTCTTCCTAATTCGCTACGAGTACTTCTATCGCCACTCATTGGATCGCTTGCACCAACTGCAATATTGGTAATGATACTTTCAACAACAGGATTAGAAATATTTTTATCGTTGTCGATATTTAAAACTTTGTTGACACGATGTTCTAAAACATGTGTAACTGAATCAGTATAATCAACCGAAGTACCAACGGGTAATTTCAGATATACAAAAATAAAATTAGGATCACCTTTTGGAAAAAATACCACCGGAACTTTTCTTGCCCCAAAGAAAATAAAAGAGATAATCAATAAAGCAAAAGTTGCAATCAATAATTGAACCGGCCTCCATCCTTTTAATGCCCAACGCAATAAAGTTTCATAATGGTTCATGATCCATGGCAAACCATGATGTTGAAAATAATGAATGGCATCATCTAATAAATATCTGTTTAACAACATCAGCAAAGCAAACAGAATAAATAAATTTCCAAAGAAGGTAAAGTGCATCACATCAAATAAAATTCCACCAAGTAATAAAATCCAAAACACAGGATTTTTAAATATCCTTGATTTTTTTTCAATGAATTCATCATCTGCATGATTCATGAAATCAACTGCAAATACCGGGTTCATAATGAATGCAACAATCAATGATGCCGATAAAGTAAATATCAACATCGTTGGTAAATAGATCATGAATTTACCAATGATGCCCGGCCAAAATAATAATGGAAAGAATGGTGCTAATGTTGTTAATGTTCCTGCTAATACCGGAATAAAAACTTCGCCGGCAGCCATCATAGCAGATTTTTGCGAATTGATTTTTCCTTTTCCTTCAAAAAATATTCGATGTGTATTTTCAATTACAACAATGGCATCATCTACAATAATTCCTAATCCAAATAATAATGCAAACAACACAATGAAGTTGAGTGTAACATGCGAGCCGGTAATTAAATCGGCTGCAGGTAAAAACATAAATGCAACAAACATACTCAACGGAACGCTTAGTGCCACAAAGAATGCATTGGTTACACCCATGAAGAACATGAGGATAAATAACACTAAAATAAAACCAATGACAATTGAATTTACAAGATCATTAAATGATGTTCTTGTCTTTTGACTTGAGTCGCCGGTAATCACCACTTTTAAATCTTTCGGGAATAAAGTTTTTTGAAGCTCTGCAGTAACACGTTTAACATCATCGCTTGTTTCAATTAAATTTTCTCCTGCACGTTTAATTATGTTTAATGTAATTACATCTTTACCATCTAATCGGCCATAACTTTCTGTTTCTTTAATTGTGTCTTTAATATTGGCAATATCTTTTAAATAAATTGGCGCACCTGATGTATTACGAACAATAATTTTTTCAATATCAAATGCAGTTTTAAATTGTCCTTTTAATTGGATGTTGCGTTTCATATTTCCAACATCTAATAAACCACCCGAGATATCCATGTTCTCTCTAGAAACCGCACCAGCAATATCATCGAACGTAATATTGTTTGCCTGCATTCTGCTATTATCAACATTAATTTGAAACTCTCTTGTTGGGGCACCTACTAAATCAACACGATTTATTTGCGATAACTCTTCTAATTTATCTTTCAGATCATCAGCAAATTTTTTCAATCTAACTATATCATAATCGCCACTCACATTTACATACATAATAGGTTGTTCGCTAAAACTAACTTCTAATGCAGTTGGTTCTTGAGTAAGATCGGTTGGTAGATCTTGTTTCGATTTATCAATCGCATCTTTTACTTTTTGAATAGCAACATCTGTTTTAACATCAGTTTCAAATTCAACAGTAATGGCCGAATAATCTTGCTGTGATGTACTTGTAACCTTTTTAATTTTTGCGCCTGTAATACCTTTGATTTGTTTTTCAATTGGTCGAGTTACCAAATTCTCCATGTCTTTCGGAGAATTACCAACATAAATTGTAGAAACATAAATTGTTGGAATAACAATATCGGGAAACTGTTCTTTCGGTAAAGTAACAAATTGAAATACGCCTGCCAGTGTAACAAACAACATCATTAAATAGATCGATGTTTTGTTTTTTATACTCCAGGTTGTTGGTTTAAATTGTTTAAACTTATCAGTAAAGTTTTCTAATGCACTCATAATTTTTCTTTTTTGTAATCAGCATTTGTTCTTTGGTCATCGCCTGTTGCCTTCGCTTCTTCCAGTGGAAGAAGGGCACACTTGTACGTTCGGTATTTTATTCAACTATTTAAAATCGGTTGTAATTGTTTGGCCTTCATACAAACTTTGAAATCCATCAATAATTAATTGGTCACCTTTTATTAAACCGGTTTTAATTTCAATTTTATCGCCATATAATTCTCCAACTGTAACAGCTTTTTTATGTGCTGTTATTTTGCCGTTTGTGTTTACTGAAACCATCACAAATTTTCCTTTCTCATCTGTTTGTAAAGTATTTACCGGAACGGTAATGGCATTGCTTGCAGCATAATCCTGAATTTGTAACAGTGCAATTTGATTTGGCCTCAAATCCTTATCTGCAGACACTTTCGCTTCAACATAAAAACTTCTGCTATTGGCATCAATTAATTTTCCAGCAACGCTTACAACAGCATCGATTGATTTATTTAAGTCGGGCAACGTTATTTTTATTTTGCTTCCAACCTTTACTTTTTCTAAATAACTTTCCGGTACTTGTGCAACCACTTTCATGTTTTGTGTATTCACAATTTTAATTTGTGGACCGGCTGCAGTAACACCTGTAAATAATTCGCCCACTCTAATATTTACATCGTCCAATTCGCCTTCGATATCGGCAGTTACATTTGTAAGCGAATGTTGTTCATTAACAAAAGAAATTTGTTTTTGAATATTGTCAACAGAGTTTTTTGCACTTATTAATTGCACTTCGGTGCCTATATTTTCTTTCCATAAATTTTGCTGACGCTGATACAGATCTTTTGCAAAATTTAATTGTGTTTGCAGTTGATCCAATTGTTTTTTAATAAGTGCATCATCAAGTTTTAAAAGTATTTGTCCTTTTTTTACATGATCACCCTTCTTCACAAATAATTCTTTCACTAAACCGCCAACGCCATTTCGCGGAGCAGCATAAGCTACATTCACAGCATCAATTTTTCCTTGTAAGTCGATGTAATGTGTGAATTGCTGCGGAACTATTTCATTAACTGATACTAATTTTGCTTTCTCTTCTTTTTTTGCAGAAGGATCTGCCAGAATTATTTCTGATTCTAGTTTCACAATGTCATCATTCAATTTTGTTTGCTGCTTTTTTAATTCCTCAAGCTTGGCTTTTTTTTCTTTTAAGTCAGCATCTGAATTTTTTCCAGTACAAGATGCTAATGAAATGCATGTTGCTATTAATATTATCCTTGCTATGTTTTGCATAAAAATTATTTTATTTTTTGTTTTATTTTAATCAAGTTTTCCGATGGCTTTGTTATAATCAACTTTTGCAATTACTGCGTCGTACAAGGCGCTGATATAATTTGTTTGTGCCGTGATCAGGTCGGTTTGTGCCGCAGTGATCTCGGTATTAGAACCTGTTCCTGCTTCGTATTTCTTTTTTGTTTGATCGTAAACAGATTCTGCCAAAACCATATTTTTCTTTTGAAAATCCATTGTTTCAATGGCTGACCTGAATTTTATTTTTGCTTGTTCAACATCACTATCAATCGATAATTTTAAATTATCAATATTGTTAACTGTTTGTTTTAATTCCAATCTCGATTGTTTGATTTTTGAATCCTTATAAAAACCATCAAAAATGGGAACAGCGATATTTAATCCTACATACGAAGTAGTAAACCAATCACCATTACCAAAAAAATCAAAAGCGTTTCTTTGTGCATTTTTACTGTATGAACCGTTTAACGATAAAGTTGGATAATACGAAAGCTGGTATCTTTTAATATTATACTCGTTTAATTTTTTCATCACATTCAGATATTGAAATTCTTTTCTTTCGTTGTATTGATAACCAGTATCAATTAATCCGGTTTTAATTTGGTCGTCCGAAATTTTATCTGTTAAAACCAATTCTTCTTTAACCGGCATTCCCATTAAAGTTTTTAATCCGAGATAGCCGATCTCAATACTGTTCAAAGCTTTTCTTTTTTCTGTTTGCAGATTAGATAGCTGAACAGAAATTTTATCGATATCTAATTTTTCGGCAAAACCATTTTTATATAAAACGTTTGCATCGTGCAACATTTTATTAAGTCTATCGATATTTGCATCTAATAATTCAATTTGCGTTTTGCTAACTACTAATTGATAATAGATCTTGTAAATATTTACTTTGATCGCTTCTTCAGTTACTTCAACACTTTTTTGTTGATATTCCATGGCAGCACTTCTTGCCTTTAAACCCACAAAAACCTGACCATCAAACAACAATTGCTGCAACTGAAAACCCGCATTGGCATTGTATTTTGTGCCAAATTGTACGGCGCTGTAGGTGCCGGCAGGTTGACCAAAAAATTGTCCCGGAATCAATGTTGTTGGAATTTTTAAATAATCAGTAACACCGGTATTGGCAGAAACAGTTGGTAATGCCGCTGACGTAATTCCACGGTTTGTTTGTTCCTGAATTTGAACATTCAACAAAGCATTTTTTACCTGTACATTATTTTTTTTAGCATACTCAATACATTGCTGAATCGAGAATGTGTTTTTTTGTGCATGCAACAATGAAAATGGTGTTACACCGCAAATTAAAAACACAAATTTTGAAAATCGTCTTAACCTCATAGTCTATTATTTTTGTCTTTGTAATTTATATTTCTGAATTAATTTATGTCCTTTCGCTGTTGCTAATCCGTATAAAAAATTATCTGTTACTTCCCCAAGTATTTGTAGCAGATTGTGTTTGTTCAATGGAAATAATTCCGGATTGAAAATCAAAAAAACACTTGCCAATCTGAATCTCGAAAGAATATCAATGTTTATTTCTTCTCGGTATAAACCTTCTGCAATGCCTCTTTCTAAATTATTTTTAATGATGCCATACATGAATTTATTCTTATGGTCGTTGAATTTTTTAAATGCTTTTGGATGATATTTTTCCAAATCAAAAATCAAAGCCGGATTCATGTGCGTAAGCATGTCCTGAACCATATCTACGGCAATAAAAATTTCATGAACAGCATTTTCGCAATTATTCTGTTGTAAACTGCATTCTTTCTCGTTTCTATTAATCTCAATTCCAACAACACCTTCTACTAACGCATCTTTATCGGAATAATATTGGTAAATAGTTTTTTTCGAAATGCCCAGATGTGCCGCAATTTCATCCATGCTTACACTTCTAACGCCGTAACGCATAAAAAGTTCATGGCTTTTAATTAAAATTCTTTCCTGCATAGTTTTTTATAAAAGAGCTGCAAAACTATGGAAACTATTTTCGTGACCAAAGTTTCCGAAAGATTTATTTATTAAATTATTGTTAAGCGGCAATTATTTTGGATGAGTGAACAACAATTTGCAACTTGTAATCAGCAAATCGGCGTTTGGTAAACAAATTATTCTTTCTATCTTACTTTATTGTAAACTTTGCAACATGAATAAAAAGTCGGCGAAACTTGGTTTGCGTGCAATCTTCAAAAAAATATTGCAATATTTCCTGCAAGGCTTGGTAGTATTGGCTCCCATCGGTATTACTATTTGGGTAGTATTGGCTTTGTTTAATTTTGTTGATGATATTTTGCCCAATATTCTGCATGTTTTTTTGCCCGATTTTATGCAAAAAGATGGTAATGGTAATTTGAAAAAAATTCCGGGGCTTGGTTTTATTGTTGTTATTGTAATTGTATTGTTGGTGGGAAGAGTTTCTTCTTCATTCATCTTTTCTAAACTAGTAAACGCTTTAGATTCTTTTTTAGAAAACACACCTGGCGTTAAATTTATTTATTCATCGGTCAAAGATTTTTTTGAAGCATTTGCAGGCAATAAAAAGAAATTCGATAAACCTGTTTTGGTAAATGTGGATGCTACAAATGTTTGGCGTGTTGGTTTCATTACACAAAAAAATGCAGATCATTTCGAGATCATCGATCATGTTGTGGTGTATGTTCCTCATTCGTATGCCATCAGCGGCATCACATATATTGTTCCCCGACAAAATGTTCGCATCCTGAATAATATTACAGCATCGGAAGCAATGAAATTCGCTGTAAGTGGCGGTGTTACTGATGTTGGCGATCAATCAGCATCTTAACAAAATCATTCTTTTCATTTTATTTATCTTGCGGACTTAGATCAAACAATGAAAAAATATAATTTTAATTCAGGCCCGTCAATTCTTCCGGATGAAGTATTAGCTCAGGCAGCTAGGGCAATTCTTGAGTTCAATGGAATTGGTTTATCAATTTTAGAAATTGGTCATCGCTCAACATGGTTTGTTGATGTAATTGAAGAAGCCAGAAGTTTGGTGAAAGAATTAATGCAATTGAATGATGAGTATGAAGTTTTGTTTTTGCATGGGGGTGCTACAACACAGTTCATGCAAGTGCCAATGAATTTATTGGATGATGGAGAAACTGCAGCATATTGCGACAATGGTATTTGGGGAAGTAAAGCTGTTAAAGAAGCTTCGCTATTTGGGAATGTAGTAGTTGCAGCATCTTCAAAAGACAAGAATCATACTTATATCAATAAGGATCTTAAAATTCCTACTGATAGCAAATATGTACACATCACTACAAACAATACTGTTGAAGGAACTCAATGGCATAGTTTTCCAGATACAAAAATTCCGTTGGTTGCAGATATGAGTAGTGATATTTTTAGTCGTCCAATTAATTTTAAAAAGTTCTCTCTTATTTATGCCGGGGCACAAAAAAACATGGGAGCAGCGGGAGTAAATCTTTTAGTTGTAAAAAAGGATTTATTGGGAAAAATTAAACGTCCTATTCCTGTGATCATGGATTACCGGAAACATATTGAAGCAAAATCTTTATTAAATACGCCACCTGTATTTGCAGTGTATGTTGCATTACTAACATTGCGTTGGATAAAAAATGAAGGTGGCTTAAAAGAAATGGAAAGAAGAAGTATCGAAAAAGCAAACCTTTTGTATTCAACTATTGATTCGCTTCCAATATTTACTTCGCATATTGCAAAAGAAGATCGCAGTAATATGAACGCTGTTTTCTTTTTAACCGATCCTAAACATGAAGAACCTTTCTTGGAATTATGTAAAAATGAAGGAATGGTTGGAGTGAAAGGTTATAGAACAGTTGGTGGCATAAGAGTGAGCATGTACAATGCTTTATCATTAGAAAGTGTTCAGGCATTTTGCGATCTGGCAAAACGCTTTGCTGCAAAGCATAAATAATTGTAGGGTGAATTTTATTTTTAAATCAAACCAAGATTAATGTCCGTTATAAAACCATTTAAAGCATTACGACCACAAGCACAATTCGCAAAAGAAGTAGCAAGCCGACCTTATGATGTGTTGAACTGTGCCGAAGCAAAAATTGAAGCAGAAGGCAATGCAAAATCATTTCTTCATATTACCAAAAGTGAAATTGATTTGAATAGTAGTGTTGATATTCATTCAACAGCTGTTTATGAAAAAGCAAAAGAAAATTTAGTCGCATTTCTTAAACGAGATATTTTATTTAAAGAAAGTAAACCATGCTATTATATTTATCAGTTAATCATGAATGGCAGAAGTCAAACTGGATTGGTTTGTGTTAGCAGCGTTGATGATTATGAAAATAATATCATTAAAAAGCACGAGTTTACACGTCCAGAAAAAGAACAGGACAGAATTAATCATATCAAAACTTCTGGTGCACAAACTGGAAATGTTTTTTTAGCGTATCGAAATAATAAAGATGTTGATTTGTTGATTGAAAAATGGAAAACAACAAAATCGCCGGCATACGATTTTATTGCCGATGATAAAATTCAGCACAGCGTTTGGGTTGTTACCGACAATGAAGTTGTTCAAAAAATTTCCTCACTTTTCGAAACAAAAATTCCATGTACTTATATTGCCGATGGACATCATCGTGCGGCATCGGCGGCCAAAGTGAGAAAGGCTTTGGGCGACAAAGCAACTGAATCATCTAATTATTTTTTAACCACATTATTTCCATCGAATCAATTATTCATCATGGATTATAATCGTGTGGTGAAAGATTTGAATGGATTAAGCGATGAAGAATTTTTATTATCACTCAAAGAAAAATTTGAAGTAAAAACTGTTGGTAAAAAAGCATTTCAGCCAACACAATTACATCAGTTTGGAATGTATTTGAATGATAGTTGGTATGAATTAATTGCAAAAGAAGGAACATATACAAACGATCCGATTGGCGTATTGGATGTAACTATCATACAAAATAATATATTAGATCCGATATTGAATATTAAAGATCAACGCACTGATACGAGAATTGATTTTATTGGTGGCATCAGAGGATTGAGTGAGTTGGAAAAACGAGTGAATAGTGGTGAGATGAAAGTGGCGTTCAGCTTATATCCTGTTACAATCGATCAGTTGTTTGATATTGCTGATAGTGGCAATGTTATGCCGCCAAAAAGTACTTGGTTCGAACCAAAATTACGCGACGGTTTATTAACGCATTTGATTTACGAATAATTGGATTGAATGAAAAAATTTTTAGCCTTTTGTTTTCTGATTTCTAGCTTCTATACATCCATTGCTCAGGAGCAGGATGCAAAAAAATTGTATGCCACCGCAAAAGATTTTATGCGACAAGGCGATTATGATAACGCCACTCTTGTTTTCGAGAATGCAATAAAAGCGGAACCAAATAATTTAGATATGCTGAAAGACTTTGCATTTCTGAATTTTTTAAAAAGAGACTTTGCAAAATCAATTGAGATATCAAAAACATTGATTGAAAGAGTTGATGCAGATGAACAATGTTTTCAAATGCTGGGAATGACTTACAAAGCAATTGCAGAATACAAGGAATGCAATAAATTATATAAAAGAGGATTGAAAAAATTTCCAACAAGCGGTGTATTGTATAATGATTTTGGGGAGTTACTGGCAATTCAAAAAGATATGAATGCTGCTATTGAACAGTGGGAAAACGGAATTGAACTATCACCCAATTACAGTAGCAATTATTTCAATGCCGCAAATTATTATGCAAGAACAAATAATTTTTTTAAAGTAATTATTTATGGTGAATTATTTATAAATCTTGAAAGTTATACTGCAAGAACTGCTGATACAAAAGCATTGCTTTTAGAATCGTATAAAAAATTATTTACTGCCGATGTGTTTGATAAATTAAGTAGCGATAAAAATAATTCAGCATTCGAAAAATTATTTTTTGCAACGTTAGATAAGAGTAAAAGCATTGCCGCAGCTGGCATTACAGCGGAAAACCTTACGGCAATTCGTACCAGTTTTGTTTTAAATTGGTTTCACGAAAAAAATAATTTAAAATTTCCTTTTCGTTTATTCGATCATCAGCAATATTTATTAAGAGAAGGATTGTTTGATGCATATAACCAATGGATATTTGGTGCGGCAACAAGTCCGTCGGCATATCAAACCTGGATTCAAACACACGATAAACAAGCTGCTGATTTTAAATTGTTTCAACAAAGCAGAGTTTTTAAAATTCCATCCGGACAATATTATCGGTAATAAAAAAATTTTATAAGTCGTTCTGAAATTTCAGAACGACTTTTTTATTTCAAGCTATTTGACTATTTTGTAAAGTCTTTAAAAAGATGAATAGAATTGTTGCAGTACAAGTGTGCGACGCAACCGGAGTTGAAAAATATTCTATTGCCGACCTAATAAAATATCTTAACGATTGTAACCATGACAACTACCAAAAGATTGTTTGATGCTATTGACCATCAATTAGCAAAATTTCCCAAGCAAGATATGTTTGCCGCAAAAGAAAATGGGCAATGGAAAAAGTATAGCACGCAAGCAGTAAAAGAGATCGTAAATAAATTTAGTGCAGGGCTTTTGCAATTAGGTGTCAGCGCTAATGATATGACTGCGGAAGGGTGTGATAAAATTGCTATCATCAGCAACAACAGACCAGAATGGTTATTTACTGATTTAGCTGCTCAACAAATTGGTGCTGTATTAGTGCCGGTTTATCCTACAACCAATTCTAGTGAATTAGAATTTATTTTTAATAATGCTGCGGTAAAATACATTTTTGTAAGTAGTGTTGATCTGTTAGAAAAAGTAAAAGCAATTCAATCCAATATTCCGTCGCTAAAAAATATTTATACTTTCAATCAAATAGAAGGTGCAGATCATTGGAGTAAAGTAACAGCATTAGCCGATGATATATCATTACAACAAGTTGAAAAAATTAAAAAAGCAATTCCTGTTTCGCATCTAGCAACGATTATCTATACATCAGGCACAACAGGTGTTCCAAAAGGTGTAATGCTTAGTCATTCTAATTTGTACACTTGTTTGGAATATAGTAGAAAAAGTTTTCCTTTCGAAGATGCTCCAAATAATAAAGCATTAAGCTTTTTACCGCTCAATCATATTTTCGAAAAGATCATCACGTACATTTATTTATATAGCGGTGTTGGGATTTATTATGCCGAAAGTTTAGAAACTATTGGCGATAATTTAAAAGAGATCAAGCCTAATGGTTTTTCAACTGTGCCAAGATTATTAGAAAAAGTGTACGAAAGAATTATGCTAGCAGGCACACATTTAAAAGGGTTCAAGAAAAGTTTATTTTATTGGGCCGTTGCATTAGGTGAAAGATATGATAATCAAATTAGCGGTGGTTGGTGGTATAATTTTCAATTGGCATTGGCTAATAAATTAATTTTTCAAAGATGGAGGGAAGCTTTAGGTGGTAACATAGAATATATGGTAACGGGCGGCGCTGCTTGTCCTGTAAAATTGTTGCGCATTTTCAACGCAGCGCAAATTAAAGTGTACGAAGGCTATGGCCCAACAGAAAACAGTCCGGTAATAAGTATAAACAGAAAAGGAAAAGACGGAACTAAATTTGGAACTGTTGGTCCTGCATTAGATGGCATCGAAGTAAAATTGGCTGAAGATGGTGAAATACTTGTAAAAGGAACAACAGTGATGGAAGGATATTATAAACGTCCTGATCTTACTGCCGAAACAATTATTGATGGTTGGTTACACACAGGAGATATTGGTGTTTGGATAGATCAAAAATTTTTAAAAATAACCGATCGCAAAAAAGAACTCTTTAAAACAAGCGGCGGCAAATATGTTGCGCCTGCGCCTATCGAAAATAAATTCAGAGAAAGCGGTTTCGTAGAACAGATATTATTAATTGGTGATGATAAAAAATTTGTAAGTGCATTAATTGTTCCATCATTCAGCAATCTTGCTATTTGGATGAAAGAGAATAATATCCCATACAATACAAATGAAGAAGCCATTAAAAACCCGCAAGTGTTGCAGATGTTTGAAACGTTGGTAGAAAGTATTAATCCTTCATTCAATCATGTGGAGCAAGTAAAGAAATTTGAATTGTTATCTCATGAGTGGACAGTTGATACGGGAGAAATGACTCCAACATTTAAATTAAAAAGAAAAGTGATCATGGAAAAATATAAAGAAGCGTTGGATAGAATTTATAATTAGGTTTTTTTGTTACGAGCTTTTGTTTTTCATGGCAACATCGTTGCGTCGCACTCTTGTACACTTAGTACATTACTCAACTTTTTTATAAACATCCGGATTAAACCGCGTCATAAATCTATTTGATAGTTCTTCGGTAACTCTTGTCCAGCCAAATTGTTCATATAAACCGTGTGCATCTTTTGTACCTAACAACCATCTTCTTAAGTTTAATAATTCGGGATGCGATATAATAGTTGCCATTAAAAATTTTGATAAACCTTTTCCTCTGTATTCTTTCAAAACAAAAACATCAGCCAAATAAGCAAATGTTGTTTTATCGGTTATTAATCTTGCGAAACCAATTTGTTCTTGCAAATGATATAGACCAAAACATAAAGAATGTTCGATAGAATTCTTAACTGTTTCGAAAGGAATATCTTTAGCCCAATAACTTTCTTGCGATAAATACTTGTGTATAACTTCAATATTTAATTTTGAAGTATCGGTACTAATCAGGTAATCGTCCTTACTATTTTCATAAAAACTATTCATGAAATAATTTTTTGTAAATAATTTTTTTTGAAAGTTCTATCATTTCTCCGGGTTTCAAATCATTCAATTCAATTTTTTCAATGCGATAACGAATCAATCTTAAAGTTGGAAAACCAATCGATGCTGACATCTTTCTTACTTGTCTATTCTTACCTTCTGTTAAAATAATTTTTATCCAAGCTGCAGGAATTTCTTTTCTGAAACGAATCGGTGGAATACGTTCAACAACATTTGGTTCTGTTTCAAATAATGATGCAATACATTTTTTTGTATGATATTTTTTTCCATCAACGGTAATATCAACGCCTTGTTGTATTTGCTGTAATGCTTTCTGTGTGGGCATTCCGTCAACCTGAACCCAGTATTCTCTTTCGTGTAAAAAATTGGGATGTAATAAACGATGATTCAAATTTGTATCGTTCGTTAATAATAATAATCCTTCACTATCGTAATCTAATCTTCCAACCGGATAAACATCTTTTGCAACAGCAAAATAATTTTTCAATGTTTGTTTATCATGTTGCGAAGTGAATTGCGATAATACTTGGTATGGTTTATATGTTATAAAATAGTGCAACATCGTTCAATAAAAAAATCCCGCAGATGCGGGACTTTGTATATGGATGGGTTAGTAAGTACTGGGAAATAAATTTCCCTACACAATATTATAAATAGTTTTCGCCAATACAAAAAAAATAGCAAACAATTTTATTAACATTTTTGTTTGATATGTGAATTGCAAGAAACGTTTTTAATGAAATGATTGGAATATTGTTTGCAATTTTTTTAATAAAACGAGATGAAATTTTTTTTCGATGATAATTAAAACCTGTCTGTTGTTAATGAAAGAAGTAAATATTTTTTGAGTAAAACATATTTTAAAAGGCAAAATAATTTTTTGAAACTGTGATAATGAAGATGCAATATTCTTTTTGCTGCGACATGCTTATTACCTTTGCCACACAAAATTTATAGTATGAAATTTCCTTCACCTGTTTCTTTGCAATGGATCGCAACATTAATTGATGCTGAATTAATTGGCAACATCAATGCCGAAGCTACTGGCATCAACGAATTACATAAAGTTTTACAAGGTGATCTTGCTTTTGTAGATCATCCAAAATATTACAATACTTGTTTAAACAGTGATGCAAGTTTTATTATCATCAACAATAAAGATGTTACAATACCAACCGGAAAAGCGTTGCTTGTTACTGCAGAACCTTTTGAGGCATATTTAAAAATTGTAAATCATTTTCGTCCTTTCACTCCTTCCAATAAATCAATAAGCGATTCGGCTATCATTGGCGATGCAACTGTTATTATGCCCAATGCTTTCATTGGTAATCATGTTAGCATCGGCAATAATTGTATCATTCATCCAAACGTTGTAATTAATGATTACACCGTTATTGGAAATAACGTAATTATACAAGCAGGAACTGTAATTGGTGGCGATGCATTTTATTATAATGGAAAAAAGAACAGAGAAGTTATGTATAAACGAATGCAGAGTTGTGGTAATGTTGTGATTGAAGATAATGTTGAGATTGGCTGCAACTGCACAATTGATCGTGGTGTTACTTCTGAAACAAGAATTGGCAAAGGAACAATGATTGATAATTTAGTTCATTTAGGTCACGAAGTTGTTGTTGGAAAAAATTGTTTGATCGCAACACAAGTTGGAATTGCCGGCGCAACAACTTTAGAAGATGGTGTTATTTTGTGGGGACAGGTTGGCGTGAACAAAACTATTACAATTGGTGCCGGTGCAGTTGTTATGGGACAAGCTGGTGTTACCAATACAATAAAAGGAAATAAAGTTTATATGGGCACGCCGGCAATTGATGCCGGAGAAAAAAGAAGAGAATTTGTTTGGGCTAAACGTATTCCTGAATTATGGAAGAAAGTAATGGAATCATAAATGATGTTTCATTTTTAATTCTTCGCAAATTCTTTTAATTGAAATATTGATAGGTGTGTAATTGAAGTTGGGTAGGTAGGTTAATAATTTTTCATTATTAAAATTCACTTTTGACAAAGCAGCTTTTGCAGTTTCTTTTGTAAGCAATGGTTCATTTCCTGTAATATTTGCTTTCAATGCTTCTAAGCGCCAAACAATACTCGCTAAAAATGGTGTTACTTTTAAAAACGGTTGACGTTTGCCAAAATTTTTTGCGATCTCAGAAAATACTTCTTTGAAAGATATATTTTCAGCACAAATAATATAACGTTCATTATTTGAAGTGCTTTGCATTAACATCATCATTGCCATAACAACATCTTTAACATCAACGAATCCGGTTACTCCGGTTGAATACCATGGAAATTGGTAGTATGCAGATTTAAAAATTTCGGATGAGCCTTTTTCCCAATCGCCAGCACCTAAAATAATAACCGGATTTATGATAGCAGCATTTAATCCTTCGGCAATGCCACGCCAAACTTCTTTCTCGGCTAAGTATTTACTTTTACCATATTCACTGTTATCACCATCTTCGGTCCAATTCATTTTTTCATCAACAACAATTCCTTGTTTTGTTTTTCCTAAAGCAGCAACAGAACTTACAAACAATAATTTTTTGATGTTGTTATTTAAACAAGCATTTACAACGTTGGCGGTTCCTTCAACATTTGTTTTATGAAGAATTTCTTTTTTCTTTGGATTGAATGAAACCATTGCGGCGCAATGAAAAACCTCATCAATATCTTTCATGGCTTCTTCCAAAGAAATGATATCAAGAATATCTGCCCTAACCCAATCAATACCATCAGGCATTTCGGAAGGAATAGAGTTTCGATAAATTGCCCTGACTTTTTTATCGCCTTTAACTAATTCCTGAACAAGATGCGAACCCAACAAACCACTTGCACCGGTAACTAATATCATAAAATAGTTTTATCGAAAGTAAATGAAAAGAATTGTTGAATGAATATTTTTTTAGAGATAATTCTACTTACAATTTTTGCAAATGCCACTTGCAACAACATCGGTACAATGTGGTGTAAATCCTTTTGGTAAATTAATTTCCGGAACAGTGATATGATCTAAGCAATAAGTTGTGCCGCATATGTCACAAATAAAATGAACATGATTATCGTTGTGTTTGCCTTGTGTGCATTCATCTTTACACAAAGCATACAGCACCGAATTATCGGCAGTTGGAATGGTATGGATGATTCCTTTTTCTACAAAAGTTTGTAATGTGCGATAAATGGTAACACGATCGTAGCTTTCATCGGTCTTGTTTTCAATATCGGCATGCGCCAACGCAGATCTTGATTCGTGAAACAATTCAAGAATTTTTGCACGACTTTCCGTTACGCTTAATTGATTTCGTTTTAATATTTCTGCAATATCATTTTTCATCTGGAAGAGTAATTGATTTAATTAAAAATACCGTTTGCAAAATTTCCCTTCATCGCTTTTTCTTTCAGTAAACTTTTGATATCGATTTTTAATTTTTCTATTTCATTGTCTTTTAAACCATCATAAACACCGCCTCGAACCTTTCCGTTTTTATCTATCAAAGCAAAAAATTGTGTGTGAATGAAATCATCTTTAATATCTGCCACAACATTTTTCGGATCATCAATGCCGTAACTGAACCTTGCCATTTTATATAAACTATCTTTTCGGCCGGTTAAGAAAACCCATTTCTTATTATCAACTTTTAAAGAATCGGAATAATGTTTCATTTTAGGAACTGAATCGTTGTCAGGATCGCAGGAATGAGATACAATTATAAAATCCGGATTGTCTTTAAACTCGTCGTATATTTTTTTCATGTTGAAGTTCATCTTTGGACAAATGCCTTTGCACGATGTAAAAAAATAATTCACCACACAAACTTTGCCTTGCATATCTGCATTGGTAAAAGCAATGCCATCCTGATTTGGGAAAGAAAATGGCTGCACGAAACCTCTTTTATCTAAACTGCTTTTTGAAAGTATATCGGTTCCATTGAATGCAAAAAAATAAAATCCTATTATCAATACAATGAAGAACCCGAGATAAAATAATAATTTTTTGTTCATAAAATATGTTGTGGCGTAAAGTTAAATCTTTTGAAGACAGTTTTTTTCATTCAATAAAATATTTGCAACAAAGTTGCATACTGTTATCTTTGCAAAATGTCGCGTTTAAAAATTAATTGGGATGCATTGGGAATTACAACTTCTTTGGCTTGTGCTATTCATTGTGCTTTGTTGCCATTGTTTTTATCAACGCTTCCATTATTTGGTATTAATATCATTCACAATTTTGCTTTCGAATCGGGAATGATTGCATTGGCTTTTTGCATTGGTTCTTATTCTTTGTACCATGGATTTAAAAAGCATCACCACAGCTATAAGCCATTAATTATTTTTTCGGTTGGTATTAGTTTTCTTTTTGCCAAACAGATTTGGCATCAAAGGGAAATTTGGTTTTTAATTCCTGCTGTTATATTAATTGTATCTGGACATGTTTTAAATTTTCGTGCCTGCAGAGTGCATAATCATGCACATGAAGAAGATTGCGATCATTAATTATTTACCCGCTTTATCTAATTTGTATTGATCGTAACATTTCTCGATGTAATAACCTAATTCAAGATCATTAAACATTCTGGTGAGATCGTATGTTGGACGATAAATAATCATGAAGTTTTCTAATTCGGGCGATTGCAATTTGGTAATCCTTCTAACAAATTGTTTACTGAAACGATGATCGATATATTTATCCTGCTCCTGTTGAATTAATCTTTTCTGCAAAGCCTCTAAACTTTTGTTGCGTTTAAAACGAAACATGTTGATCAGTTCATCCAAATCTAATCCTGCAGTTACACCGCCTGGATTATAGCCTGGCGTTGTGCTTAAACGAATACCCGGTTTTCTGAACTCAAAATATTTGCCGTAATCTTTTCTGTTTTGAATAGAATCTAATCGGTAATTGTTATTGCGAACTTTTACATCAGGCAAACTTTGTGCATAAACATGAATCATTATGTCGAATGCACTTGTATTTTTAATTGTATCTACCGGATACTTTACAGTTTCTTTATTTAATAATTTAAAATAAATGGAATCGTCGGAGCGAATGGTTAAACTATATCTTCCTGCAGAATCAGTTAATGCTCCTCGTCCGGATGTGCTGAGTACTGCAACGGCTTCTAAAGGTCTTCTTGCAGAAATATCATAGACGGTTCCTGAAATAGTTACAAATGGAGAAGTTCTTTTTTGCTGGGCAATAATGAATTCGCTCAATAATAATAATATCCATAAAAAATGTAGCCGTTTTGCCAAGCTTTAAAATTGAACTGTAATATTAATCTCTTAGAGCCACATCACAAATCTTACAAACTTTATTAACCTTTTTTTGGAGAAATGAAATAAATATCGAATCTAAAATTTATTGTGAATTATATAAGGCAACATTGCCCGCCATGTAGGCCAATCATGTTTTATATCTGTTCCCCAAATATCCAGATCGTGCCAAATGCCTTTATCCCAAAGCACTTGCGAGAAAGTACGGTTTGCATCGGGAGCTTCATGATCGCCACTGCCACTGTAAATATGTATATGATGACTTGCTTTTATTTTATCTAAATACCATTGATCGGTTAAATTAGGAATGTAATGCATAGGACTGTTGTAATAAACTTGTTCGTCCCAAAAACCTTTTGTGTATTCTGTTAGATCATAAACGCCGCTCATGCTGATGGTGCCATTAATAATATCAGGACGTTTTAAAAATAAATTCATCGCATGAAATGCGCCTAAACTTGCACCGCAGGTATAAACCATTGTTTCGGCGCTTGAAGTATTTCTGATAAATGGAATTACCTCTTCAAAAACATATTGATTGAATTGATTATGGCGAATAGCTTTATGTTCTCCCAACATTTCATTATTCATCCAACTTTCTTTATTAATACTATCAATACTGTACACTTTTATTTTTCCTTCGTTAATAAAAGGCTGCAATTCATTCATCAATTCAAAACGTTCATATTCTAAATAATCGGCGCCGGCGGTTGGAATCATCAATAATGCAAATCCATAATTTCCATAAGTTGCGATAGGCATTTCTTTATTCAATGCGAGACTGAACCACGATGTGATTTGTTTTTCCATAAATATTTTTCATTCCAATTTTAAAAACAATTCTTTTTTATTTCTTTCCACAGATCGCGGTAGCATTGAGCCGCATAACTGCTGGCAGCATAGGTTTCAAGCGGAGCCTGATGTGTGCCCATTTTTTCTACATCGCTCAAATAAGGTATATAATTTTTGAAGAAAATTGTATCCCGATAAAATTGATGCATGGTTTCGTGATGTAAATTTTTACGATGATCTACCATGCTGAAAAAACATTTAATAGTACTAACATCCAAACCATTTTCTTTAAAATAATTTGAAACAGTTTCGTAAGAACGAATGGATAATGTTGTTGGAATATTTGGCATCAATATCCAATCGGCAGCATTCACAATATTTTCATGCAATAAAGAAATACCGGGAGGGCAATCTAATATCACCACATCAAAATTTTTTTTCAGTGGCGTAAGTAATGATGCTAATTTCTTTTTCGATTGTTTCATCTCACTCAATAAAAGATCGGCATTTCTTGCAGAGATATCTGCAGGAATGATTGATAAGTTTTGATAGGGTGATGATTGAACAGCATCCAACAAATCCATTTCGTTGCTTAATATTTTTTTAGCTTCGTTTTTTACAGATGCTTCAACACCCAAATAAAAAGATGAAGACCCTTGCGGATCTAAATCCCATAACAATGTTCTGTTGCCTTCTTTCGCCGAAAGATAAGCCAGATTGATAGCGGCTGCAGTTTTGCCAACACCGCCCTTCAGGTTATAAAATGCAAGTGTTATCATATATTAAATATACAAAACAAAGTGAGTTATAAAAGCAGATTGAAATACATTATTTGAAGTGCCTAACCTATTAAGCATTGCCAATGGAAAGTTATTTGTATAATCTTCTATCAGAGAATTAAGCGCTTTACTTTTTTTATTTGTATCCAACCTTTGTTTTTTTGGTTTTGATAAATGAGTAAGATTGTTCCAAAATAACTCTGGTTTAAGTCCTCGGTGTCTTTATCCTTATTGTGCACAACAATATCAATGAATGCAAATTGTTTGTCTGTAGAAAAGATGGGCTGACTTATTGAAAAGAAAAAACCATTCTTAGCAGTTTTAAAAGAACTAATTAAAGAAAACTCTTTAAAATTATTAGGTAAAATTTTTGATTTAATTGATTGAGTCTCTAAATATAAATGTGTCTTTTCGGTGTTATTAAAAAGTATATCGATAGATGAATCCTTAAAAATAAAACTATTATTGTAAGGTGAATGTTCATCATCTTCAAGAGCCTTTCTGATACTATCATTTTTAATATCTTCATCCAAATAAAACCGATATTTATACCACTTATCAGTGGCTTTTAAAACAAAATATTTTGTTGGTTTTTTATTGTCTAAAAAAGTTGTTAAGTCAAAATTAGATTTGTCTTTAAAAGCGAGTTCGATTATTTCATGTTCTTGAGAATATGAATAAAAGCCAGTCAATAAAAATGTAATAAATAGAAGAAACTTCATTTGTTTATTATTTTGAAATTTTCATGTTTCCTAATTCTATTTGTAATCGAAACATTTCATCTCTTAATCTTGCAGCCTCAATAAAATCTAAATCCTTTGCTGCTTTATCCATTTGTTTTTTTACTTGTTTGATGGCTTTTTCTAATTGAGGAATCGTTTTATATTCCACTTGTTCATCAGCTGCCAATGTAACTAAACTTTGTTCTGATTGAATGGCATAAGGATTCATCGGATCATAACCTTTAATATCCAACACCGATGTTTGCTGCATTATTTGCTGAATACTTTTTTGAATAGTTGTTGGAGTGATGTTATGTTCAATATTATATGCAATTTGTTTTTCTCTTCTTCTTGCAGTTTCATCAATGGTGCGTTGCATGCTCATCGTCATTTTATCTGCATAAAAAATAACAAGACCATCAACGTTTCTTGCAGCACGACCTGCAGTTTGTGTAAGCGATTTTTCGTTGCGTAAAAAACCTTCTTTATCAGCATCTAAAATAGCAACAAGAGAAACCTCGGGTAAGTCTAATCCTTCGCGCAATAAATTAACACCCACCAAAACATCGATCTCGCCTAATCTAAGCTGTCGAAGAATTTCAACGCGCTCTAAAGTATCAACATCACTATGAATGTATTTTGATTTGATGTTGATTCTGCCTAAATATTTATCCATTTCCTCAGCCATACGTTTGGTTAATGTTGTAACCAAAACACGATCACCTTTTGTAACACGTTTATCAATCTCATCTAATAAGTCATCAATTTGATTTACACTCGGACGAATTTCAATCGGCGGATCTAATAAACCTGTTGGCCTTACTACTTGTTCAACTACAACACCACCAGTTTTTTCTAATTCATAATCGCCTGGAGTTGCACTAACAAAAATTGTTTGACCAATTAAACTTTCAAATTCATGAAAATTTTGCGGACGATTATCTAATGCACTCGGCAAACGAAAACCATAATCAACCAACACTAATTTTCTACTTCTGTCGCCGCCATACATTCCTGCAACTTGTGGAATGGTTTGATGACTTTCATCAATCACACATAAAAAATCTTTCGGAAAATAATCTAATAAACAAAAAGGTCTAGTGCCTGCTTTTCTTCTGTCAAAAAATCTCGAATAGTTTTCAATGCCGCTGCAATAACCTAATTCACGAATCATTTCCAGATCATATTCTACACGTTCTTTTAATCGTTGTGCTTCAACAGATTTATTTGAATTTTTAAAATATTCAACTTGCAACATCATCTCATCTTGTATCTCATGCATCACTTCCACCAACATATCTTTTGGTGCTAAATATAAATTTGCAGGGAAGATGGCGGCATTTTGCATCGTGTCAATTCGCTTGCCTGTGCTGAGTTCCAGCGTTTCTATTTCTTCAATTTCATCACCAAAAAAAGTGATGCGATAACCATAATCAACATAAGGAAGATTAATATCAACGGTATCACCTTTCACACGAAAAGTTCCTCTTCCAAAATCTCCTTGCGAACGATTGTATAAACTATTTATCAGCGAATGCAAAAATCCCTGACGAGAAATAATTTGTCCTTTTTCAATTCTAATAATTCCATTTTCAAATTCGGTAGGATTGCCCATTCCATAAATACAACTCACACTTGCCACAATAATAATATCTCTTCTTCCGCTTAATAATTGTGCCGTTGCCTGCAAACGAAGTTTATCTAATTCTTCATTAATGCTCAGATCTTTTTCGATGTAAACATTACTCACCGGCATGTATGCTTCGGGCTGATAATAATCGTAATAACTTACAAAATATCCAACTGCGTTATCAGGAAAAAATTGTTTGAACTCGCCATACAATTGCGCCACTAATGTTTTGTTATGTGTTAAAACTAATGTTGGTCTTTGTATTTTCTGAATAACATTTGCAATGGTAAAAGTCTTACCACTGCCGGTTACTCCAAGAAGTGATTGAAATTTTTCGCCTTCTTCAATTCCTTTAATAAGTTCATAAATGGCCGAAGGCTGATCTCCGCTGGGTTGATATGTTGATTGTAAATTAAATGGCATTTTGCGAACCTGCAAATTAGCGAATGTGCGCATAAAAAATAAGATCAAATAATTTGAAATTAATTAGTAGTGATTACCTTTATATTATTGAAAAGAAACATTAGATAATAAAAGGGAACAATAAATAAATTTTATTTAAATCCTTTTATGATGAAAAATATCTTTTTCATAAAACTATTTTTAATTTCTATTTTCTTTTCTTGTAAGAAAATAAGCGATCAACCGGCCTTACCAGTACCTGCACCAATACTAATACCAGTGCCAGTTAATGATGGAATAGATTTTCCAGTAACAAAAGGGTCTTTTTACAACTATTTGCGTTATGACACTACTGCCGTAACAAATGCTGTTACAACATACTACACTGATAGCTCTCATGAAACAATAACAAATATGGGCAAAGTGGTTATGCCGGATCTTGGTATAACAGACTCGGTACTTTTTTTGCAAATTAACAACAATACTAAGCATATATTGGACACAATTTATTTTTTATACAACGATACGACTTTTGCAATTTTTGGGAGACAAGAATATAGATACAACAGGGCCTTTTATATGACACCATCTGACACCATCGGAAATGTAAACACAATTTATTCTTACAAAACTTGGTATAAGTATTTAAAAATTACATTGCCAGTAAAAGGCAGCTCTTTTAATTTAAGTACTTTAGAATATATGAATGCTTACATAGATACTGCCTTTATTAAAATTGATACAACCGTGAATATATTAAACACTAAATATCCGGGGTCTGTTTATATTTTAAGAGATTCCTATTATTATTCATTTGCTCCTTCTGGTGTTGGCGGTTATAAAACAAGTTTCAATATTATTGTAAATCCAAATATCGGGATGATATACCTTAAACAACAACCATATTTTTATCAAGGTTCATCCTTTGATAATATACTTTTATCAAAATGGTTCACAAGAAAACTAATTGATTTTAAAATTCAATGAGTTGGTTGCATAAAAAAACCGAAGCAATTGCTTCGGTTTTAATTTAGTTTATAATTTTTCGTAGAGTGCTCTTAATTTTTCTCTTGTTATTATTTTTTCCCAATCTGCGCCCAAAGCATTTTCCCATAAAGGTTTCATACCAAGCGAAACATTAATCATTATATCAAACTGTTCATCAGTTAATCCTTTGCAAATGCCAACAGGAATTTCAATTTTATTTTTATCAACCATGCGTTTAAATTCATCAACACCTTCAGGATAATATTCGTGCAAATGATTCATCACAATGCAATTGCCGATACCATGTTTGGTTCCCAACAAATAACTTAAACCATAACTTACTGCATGTGCCACACCAACTTGACTGTATGCAATGCTCATTCCACCTGCATAAGAAGCCATCATTAATTTATTATCGCACTCATCATCCCAAACATCTTTTTCTAAAAATATATGTTGACAAATTTGTAATGCTTTCTCACCGTAACTTTTACTGAACTCATTTAAATAAGTTCCCTGTAAACTTTCGATGCAATGAATATAACAATCCATACCTGTATAAAAACGTTGATTAACAGGAGCATTTTTTGTTAATTCGGGATCCAAAACAATTTGATCGAAAGGAGTAAAATCAGAATTCATTCCTAATTTTCTTGTTGGTCCGGTTAATACAGTTGTTCTCGAAACTTCGGCACCGGTACCACTTAATGTTGGAATACCTGCTTTATAAACACCGCGATTTTTTACCAGATCCCATCCCTGATAATCTGCAGAAGAACCGGGATTTGTCATCATCAACGAAACAGCTTTTGCCAGATCCATGGCGCTGCCGCCGCCAATACCAATTACGCCGCTGATCATCCCAAATTCATCTTTTAATTCTTGCGCTAAAGCATCAACCTGCTTAGTTTTCGGCTCGAATGTTACATCGGCAAAAATAATTTTATCTTTTCCACGAAGCGGCACTTTGTTTATTAAAGGCTTGCCTTCAAAAAAATGATCTATCAAAAAAATCATTGGAGCTTCACTCTTACGATGTGGTGCTAATATTTCATCGAGTTGATTAAAACTTCCTCTTCCATAAACTACATAATCAACCATTTTAAAATTCCGGAACTGTGCCATAAATTAATTTTTATTTCGAATGATTTAACAAAGATAAGTAAAAGCGTTACTGCGTTTTTACCAAATGCTTTTCAAATTCCAAAAGGTTATGTGATCAAATTTTGTATTGCCATTGTTGCTGAAAAGTTGAATATTATTTTCGTTTTCTTCAGGGAAAATTTGTGTGGTAAAAACAGCTTCACCATCATTCACGAAAATTTCGACAATACTTTTATCAAAATAAATATGCCATTTTAATTTGCCGTTATGCAATGGAATTTTTGCTGAAGAAGTATTGATGGAAGCAAATATTTTATTGAAAGATGAATTGGTTTGAGAACGATCAATAATCATTTGCTGATTTGCGGCATCATAACTTATTTTTAAAAAATGATTATTGCCAACGGCTAATTTAATTCCGCTTTCTCCTGTTGTTGATGGGATAAATAAAATTTCAGCTTCAAAAACATTTCCGTGAAAATCAATATCAGCTTGTTTTGAAACTATTTTAGTGGTGAAAGATTTTGAACTGACTCTTAATGATTTTAAATTTTGCAAACTGTTTTGAATTAAGATCCATTCGCCATTTATTTTTTTGAGTGATAATTTTCTTGGTAAAGACATGGCACTCTTCCAAGGACTTGTTGGGATTGAGTTTGCATAGTTCCAATTATTCAACCAACCTATGGAAATTGGATTTTTATCGGGTGTGTTATGATAAGCAATGGCAGCATAATAATCTGTTCCAAAATCTTGTTTAAAAATCTTCGAACGATTTTCATTGATGAATTTTGTTCCGTCAAATTCACCAACAAAATATTGCATGGTGCTATTTTGAGAAGTAAATAAAACCCATTTCTTTTCTTTTGTTCCTTCAATAGAAACCTGCATCAGATCTGGACATTCCCAAACAGCACTTGTATCTCCGGCTGGACCAAACAAACTTAAAGATTTCCAATTTTTTAAATCGCCTGATTGATAAAATTCTATTTGATGTTCGTTAGGATGTGATACACTCATTATCCAGCAATTATTTTTTTGGTACCAAAAAACATTTGGATCACGAAAATCTTTTTGATGCAAATTCAAAACAGGATTATTATTGAATTTTGTAAATGTTCTTCCTGCATCATTGCTGAATGCAATGTTTTGAGTTTGTAAAGTATCGGTATGTCCGGTATAAATTGCAACCATAGCATCCTTTCCAAAACCACTTGTATTTTTTTCATCGATCACAGCAGAGCCGGAAAACATCATAATGCCGTTTTCTTCTTTCAATGCAACCGGCAAATGTTGCCAATGCAATAAATCTTTACTTACGGAATGACTCCAAGACATATGCCCCCATTGGTTTCCAAAAGGATTACTTTGATAGAATAAATGATATTCGCGATTAAAATAAACCAATCCATTTGGATCATTACACCAATTTGTTTGCGGCGTAAAATGAAATTGCGGACGATATTTTTCTTTATATAATTCTTGAGAAAAAATTTGATTAACTATCAATAATGATATAACAACAAATATTTTTTTCATGAAGAGATGTTTGTTAAATGAAAAATTATAAAAGTCTAGACGCTTTTTCCAAATCTTCTGGCGTATCAATTTCTACGCCCATATAATCCGTTACTACCATTTTTAATAAAATACCATTTTCTAAATAGCGAAGACATTCAATTTTTTCTGCGGCTTCTAAAGGTGTTATTTCCCAATTTGTGAAATTGATGAGCGCCTGTTTGCGAAATGCATACACACCAATATGTTCATAATAAACTGAAGAAATATTTTTATCGCGTTGATATGGAATTACACTTCTTGAAAACATCAATGAATTCATATTTTTATCAACAGCCACTTTCACATAATTCGGATCATCAATTAATTTTTGATCTTTTAAAATTTGCATTAACGAAGCCACTTCTACTTTATCATCTTCAAATACTTTCAATAATTTTTCCAATGGTTCTCGTTTTACAAATGGTTCATCACCTTGTACATTCACAATAACATCAACATTTAAATCTGCAGCCGCTTCTGCAATTCTATCACTTCCACTTTGATGTTCTTTCTTGCTCATCACAGCTTTGCCGCCATGTTGTGTTATTTCATTAAAAATAATTTCGCTATCGGTTACCACATACACATCATCAAATAATTTAGTGGCAACAGTATTATTGTACGTAGTTCTTATCACTGTTTTATTTCCGAGTAACTGCATCAGCTTAGCTGGAAAACGTGTGGCTGCATAACGAGCAGGAATCATAGCGACTATCTTCATTCAAAAATTATTTATACAAAGATGAAGAAAATTTACTCGTGGTTCTTCTTGAATGGATGAATAAGTAATTCAGCGACATCTTCATCTTTTTTTTCATCATAAAATTTATCCAAACCATATTTTAATTCTTTCACATCCAAATGAGAAAAAGTTCCTAGTATTCTATCCCAAATAGAAAAAACTGCACCATAATTACTATCGGTATAAGGTTGTTTCCAGTGATGATGCACTTTATGCATGTTGGGTGAGATCAAAAAATAGCTTAATACTTTATCTAAGGCTTGAGGCAATCTAATGTTTGCATGAGTGAATGCTGTTGCAATTACCACCAATGTTTGATACATCATAACACTATACATTGACGCTCCTGAAATAAAAATTAATAACATAAAGAATATTCCACGCAATAAACTATCTCCTGGATGATGACGAAGACCTGTTGTTACGTCAACATTTGTATCGCTATGATGAATGAGATGAAAACGCCACAAAAATTTATTTTTATGCATCACCAAATGCACTAACCAACTGCTGAGATCGAGCGATAAAACGCCAATGATAATTGTTTCAAGAATGTTTGCATTCGTCCAATACACTATTCCAAATTGAGTTGCAGCACACCAATCGGAAAGTTTGATAATAAAAATTGCCAAAAAAGTATGAATGATCAAATGAATAACAGTAAAAATAAAATTCACTGATGCATGTTTCAGTTTTGTTTTTTTATAATTCATTTGAATCAAAGGAATCGCACCTTCCAATATCCAAAAGAATAATAAACCGCCCACCAAAAAAGTCATTCGCTCTAATGGTCGATGATCTAATGTTTGAAAATGATCTATAATGTTTTGAAACATGGGTTATATCCTTTTACAATAAAAATTATTTATTCTTTTTCAGCATCCTCATTATTTATTTCATCAAATTCAAACCCACAATCAAAGCAATGATATACTTGTTTTCCAGTAAGTGCATAATGCCCAAAAACCCACGAAACAATTGCCAGCAGCCAGTTTGAAGACTTCCCGGGTTGTGAAATGTATTGTACGTTTAATGAACCACAGTTTGGACATTTTTGCGCTTGCCGATTTTCTTCTTCGAATTGTTTAATTAAATTTTTTGCACGGTCTAACTGGCCATCATTTACACACAATTTAATTCCGCCTATCGCATTTGAAAGTATTGGATCAATTGTAACAGTGTATTGATCTTTTAAATAACAATCAATTCCTTCTTCAAGCAATCTACCAAGCCACATGTTTGCAGTTATATAAGAATCAAAAGTCTTAAGCGGAATGTATTGCATCTTCTAAAAGTAAAAAATCCTTTTGCAAAAACGCAAAAGGATTTTAAATTATATTTTATTTCCCTTGAAGGGCATTAATTATTCAACATCAATGGCATCACCAACATCAACAATTCTTCATTTTCGGCTTGTTCTGTTGGTTTTAAAATACCGGCTTTTGTTGGTGTTGATAATTCAATTTTTACTTCGGCAGTATCGGCAGCACTTAACATTTCAATCAAGAATTTTGCATTGAATGCAATTTGTAAATCACCACCATCGTATAAACAACTCATTCTTTCATTTCCTTCAAAACTAAAGTCAACATCTTGTGCAGCCATTTGTAATTCACTTCCTGTAATGCTTAGTGCTACTTGGTTTGTGCTCTTGTTAGAGAAAACACTCACACGACGCAAAGCATTTTGAAAATCATTTTTATTTACAACAAGTTTATATGGATTGTCTGTTGGAATAACAACTTTATAATCAGGAAAACGTGCATCGATCAAACGACAAATCATTTGCACTTCGCCATGACTAACAAATAAATGATTGCTGTTATAGCTGATACTTAATTCATCTTCATTATCAGGCAATGCATTCTTTAATAAGTTCAATGGTTTTTTTGGAACGATGAATGAATCTGCCTTTGTTGCTTTAGCATCGGTTCTTTTATAACGAACCAAACGATGTGCATCTGTTGCAACAAACTGAACACCATCTTTTGCTAATTCAAAAAATACACCGGTCATTGCAGGACGCAAATCATCATTGCTTACTGCAAACAAAGTTTTATTAATTGCAGTAACCAAACCAGTGCTGCTCATAGTGAAAGCAGTGGTATCATCTGCTGATGGTTCTTTTGGAAAATTATCTGGATTTTCACCCATCACTTTATACTTACCGTTATCGCTGGTAATTTCAACAGCAAAATTTTTATCGATATTAAATGTGAGTGGTTGATCAGAAATATTTTTTAACGAGTCCAACAAAATTTTTGCAGGAATACAAACTTTTCCGTTGGTCTTACTTTCAACATCCATTTTAATTCGCATGACCGTTTCGAGATCGGTAGCAACAATGTTTAATTTTTTATCTTCAATCTCGAATAAAAAATCCTCTAAAATCGGCAACACGGTATTGGCATTAATTACGCCGCTGATTTGTTGCAGATGTTTTAATAATGATGATGATGAAACAATAAACTTCATGGTTTTTTTCTTTTTATAACAGCAACAAACCTACTGTAAAATGTTAATATTCCATACAGATATTTGTCCATTCTTGCTATAAATAAAACTATGTGAATGAGATGTGGATTGAGAAAAGAAGAAGTAGAGAGTTATTTGTGCGTTGTCAGTAGTTTTGATGACTAATCAAATTTCAATTTTGTTCAAACAAAAACTTACACCACAACAAGCGTTTCAAAAGGCAAAACATTTCTGTTCTTATCAGGAAAGAAGTCATTATGAAGCTGCTGAAAAGCTTTACAGTTTTGGATTGCGCAAGATTGAGGTTGAAACTCTTTTATCACAATTGATTGAAGAAGGTTATTTGAATGAAGAAAGATTTGCTGCAGCATTTACCGGTGGAAAGTTCCGTATAAAAAAATGGGGAAGAGTAAAAATTCAATATGAATTAAAACAAAAACGTGTAAGCAGTTTCAGTATTAAAAAAGCAATGAAAGAAATTGATGAGGATGAATATCTTGTAGTGCTGAAAAAATTAGTTGATCAAAAATGGAAAGCCTTAAAAGGCGAACAATATTTAAACCGCATGGCAAAAACAACTCATTTTTTATTGCAACGTGGATTTGAATCAGAATTAATTAGCAAAGCCATTTCTGTAATTCGTCAAAAAGAAAATGAACTTAAAAAATAGAAATTTAATTCCATCAATAATCGTAGTACATTAGTATCATGTCGCTAACATTTACACTCATACAAACAAAATTATTTTGGGAAAATAAAGTTGCCAATTTAAAGACATTGGAAGAAAAAATAAATTCTATTCAGCAAAAAACAGAAGTGGTTATTTTGCCCGAAATGTTCAGCACCGGCTTTAGTATGCGACCAGAAGAATTCGCTGAAACAATGGATGGGGCTACGATTGCATGGATGAAGAAGATTGCTGCTCAGCATAAAATTATCCTTACAGGAAGTTTAATAATCGAAGAAGATAAAAAATATTTTAATCGATTGATTTGGATGTTGCCAAATGGAACTTGCGGTTATTATGATAAGCGACATTGTTTTGCATTTGCGGGCGAACATGAACATTACTCAGCAGGAAATAAACGATTAATTGCTCAAGTAAAAGGATGGAAAATTAATTTGCAGATTTGTTACGATTTGCGTTTTCCCGTTTGGGCAAGACAAAATATTCATGCTGAAAATAAAGAACCCGAATACGATGCTCTTTTAAATGTGGCCAATTGGCCGGAACGCCGTAATCATGCATGGAAAACTTTATTAACTGCAAGAGCTATCGAAAACCAATGTTATGTGATTGGAGTGAACAGAGTTGGGAATGATGGCAATGAAATTTATCATAGCGGCGATAGCATGGTGGTTGATCCGTTGGGAGAAATATTATATCACAAACAACATGATGAAGATGTTTTCACCATTACCTTAGAAAAAGAAAAATTAAATGATGTTCGTAATAAATTACCATTTCTAAAAGATGCTGATGAGTTTAAAATTTTGAATGATGAGTGATAAAATAATTTATTCTGCAAATAAAATTTTTACAGGAACAGAATGGCTAACCGATTATTCCATCATTGTTGAAGATGAAATAATTATTGATATTGTTCCAACTTCTTCAATTAGTACATCTGCAGATCAACAAATTTGCACATCGTTAGTTCCATCATTTATTGATATTCAGATTTATGGCGCAAATGGGAAGTTATTAGCCGTGCATCCCAATGCTGATGCGCTTTTCAGCTTATACGATTATTGCAGTAAAGGTGGTGCTTTGCATTTTATGCCAACGGTTGCTACCAACAGTTATGATGTATTTTATAAATGCATCGATGCTGTAAAAGATTATTGGCAGCAAGGCGGTAAAGGTTGTTTGGGTTTGCATGTCGAAGGTCCGTGGATAAGTAAAATAAAACGAGGTGCACATATCGAATCATTCATTCATTCTCCAAATATTGATGAAGTAAAAAAATTATTGGATTACGGAAAAGATGTAATTAAAATCATTACGCTTGCACCGGAAGTTTGCAGCGATGAAGTGATTAAATTAATTCAATCAAACAACATCATTATTTCTGCGGGGCATAGCAATGCAACTTACGAAGAAGCAATGCAGAGTTTTAATAATGGAATTAATGCAGCGACACATTTATATAATGCAATGAGTGCTTTGCAACATCGTGAACCCGGAATGGTGGGTGCTATTTTTAATCATCCAACAGTAATGTCAAGTATTGTTCCCGATGGTTATCATGTTGATTTTGCTGCAATAAAAATCGCAAAAAAAATAATGAAAGAAAGATTGTTTGTAATTACTGATGCCGTTACGGAAACTATCGAAGGTTTTTATCCGCATCATTTGGTTGATGATAGATACGAAAGCAATGGCATACTCAGCGGCTCAGCATTAACGATGATGAAAGCAGTTAAAAATTTAGTGCAGCATTGCGATATTGAATTAGATGAAGCTTTGCGTATGTGCAGCCTGTATCCTGCGCAGGCATTGAATTTGAATGACCTTGGTAAAATTGAAAAAGGATATAAAGCAAGTTTTGTTGAACCGAAAAAATTTTGACTTAATAAATGAAACAATACATCGCACATATTTCATTGGTCATAAAAGATTACGATGAGGCAATTCAATTTTACACAAAAAAATTAAACTTCAATTTAATTGAAGACACGATTTTAAGTGAAACAAAACGCTGGGTTTTGGTTGCACCGGAAGGTTCGTCAGAATGTTGTTTATTATTAGCAAAAGCTGCAAACGAAGAACAGGAATCAAGAATTGGCAATCAAACAGGTGGACGCGTTTTTTTATTTTTATACACTGATGATTTCTGGAGAGATTATAAAAACATGCTCGACAAAAAAATTAATTTCACTATAGAACCGCATGAAGAAGATTACGGAACTGTTGCAGTTTTCGAAGATCTTTATGGAAACTTGTGGGACTTGATTGAACGCAAAAAATAATTTTATTTATTAAACGCATTCCATCCTTGTGCTGTAATATCAAATGTGTTTCCGCCCTTGGTTAATAATTTTGTTCCTTCTTCAAACTCAGTCATATAGCCAACAACAGCAATTTCTTCATTCAAAGTAATCTTATCGTAATCTTCCTGTTTCAAGGTAAAAATCAATTCATAATCTTCACCGCCATTCAATGCGCAAACGGTTGGATCTAACCCAAATTTAAATGCCGCTTTTCTTGCCAGGTCATGAACGGGAATTTTTTCTTCATAAATTCTGCAACCCAAATTACTTTGTTTGCAGAGATGTAAAACTTCACTGCTTAATCCATCGCTGATATCCATCATCGATGTTGGCATGATTTCATTCTTCTCAAAAAATTCAATGATATCTTTTCTTGCTTCTGGTTTTAATAATCTTCCAACAATATAATCTTCGCCTTCAAGATCGGGCTGCACTTTTGGATTTTCTAAAAATATTTTTTTCTCACGTTCCATCAAAGTCAAGCCCAGAAAGGCGCCACCGAGATCACCACTCACACAAATCAAATCACCATTTTGTGCAGTGCTGCGTTTTACAAATTTATCAGGCGTTACTTCACCAATACAAGTAACAGAAATAATAAATCCTTTATCAGAGGACGAAGTATCACCACCAACTAAATCAACACCATATTTTTCGCATGCAATAAAAACACCTTCATAAAATTCATCCAATGCTTCTACACTAAAACGATTACTGAATGCAATACTGATAGTTATTTGTGTTGGTGTTGCATTCATTGCATACACATCACTCACATTAACAACCACTGCTTTATAACCCAAATGTTTTAAAGGTGTGTACATCAGATCGAAATGAATCCCTTCAATCAACAAATCAGTAGTAACTACGGTTTGTTTACCGAAGTGATCAATCACTGCAGCATCATCGCCAACGCTTAAAACAGTTGATACATTTTGTATCTCAAAATTTTTTGTAAGATGATTGATCAAACCAAATTCACCAAGGGTTGATATTTCAGTTCTGTTATTTTCCATTTATGATATGCGAATTAAGTTTTACGATTTTGTTTGTGATGTAAATATTTTAAACATCTCCTCCATTAACTATTTTCAACAATTCATCATGAATTTTTCCATTGCTTGCAATAATTCCTGGTTGATATGGATTATAATAATTTCCTGCAAGGTCAGTTACTTTTCCACCTGCTTCTTCCACCATTAAAAACCCTGCAGCACTATCCCATGCTTGTAATTTATGTTCGTAGAAAGCATCGAATCTTCCTGCTGCAACCCAGCACAAATCAATGGCAGCGCTGCCTAAACGACGAACAGGTATTCCTTTTCTTATCAATTTATCAAACACATCTAATGGCCCGTTCGGTGCATCTAAATAAGTGTAAGGGAAACCGGTAACCATACAACTATGTATTACTTCGGTTTTATTACTTACATGAATTGTTTTATTATTTAGTGTGGCGCCATTTCCTCTTTCTGCTAAAAAGAATTCATTGATGAAAGGATTTAATACTGCACCCATTATCATTTTACCATCTTTTTCAATTCCAATACTTACACAACAAATCGGAATGCCGTTGGCATAATTTACAGTGCCATCAATTGGATCGATGATCCATTTATAATTACTATCCTGAACAATTTCTCCGGCTTCTTCACTTAATAAATAATGTTCAGGGAATTGTTCTTTAATTACTTTAAAGATGGCTGCTTCACTTTTGTGATCAACTTCAGTCACTAAATTATTGATACCTTCTTTATTGGAGATGACGAAAGATTTATCGAAATATTCTTTCATGATGGCAGCTCCTGTTTCGGCCGCCTTGATTAATGTTTGTTTTAGCATGGCGCAAAGATAACCGCTGCGCCATGCCATACCAAAGAAGAAATTTTTTATTGATTGATCAAACCCATTACCGCTTCTTGATAACGTAATCCTGCTGCTGCACCTTTTGGTGCAATGGAATTAATCTCTTTCAAATCATCTGTTGATAAATGCACATTCAATGCGCCGGCATTTTCTTCTAAATATTTAATGTGCTTTGTACCCGGAATTGGAAAAATAAAATCACCCTGTGCCATCACCCAGGCTAATGCCAATTGCGATGTTGTACAATTTTTCTTTTTTGCTAACTCTTCAATTTTTAAAACGAGTTGTAAATTTTTTTCAAAATTATCTCCTTGAAAACGTGGTGCAAATCTGCGCCAATCATCAGCTGCAAAGTCTTCAAACTTTTTTATTTGTCCGGTTAAAAAACCTCTACCTAACGGACTGTACGCCACAAATGCAATTCCTAATTCTTTGCATGTTTGTAATATTTCATCTTCAGGATCTCTTGTCCAGAGCGAATATTCTGTTTGCAATGCGCTGATGGGATGAACCGCATGTGCTTTTCTTAATGTTGATGCCGATACTTCACTTAAACCAATGCCTTTAATTTTTCCTTGCGAAATTAATTTACTCATCGCATCAACTGTTTCTTCGATTGGTGTTGCAGGATCCTGACGGTGTAAATAATATAGATCTATCTCATCAACATCCAATCTTCTCAAACTCGCTTCACAGGCGGATTGTACGTATTCTGGTTTTCCACTAATGCCACGCACTTGTGGATTTGAAGGATCTCTTAATATTCCAAATTTTGTTGCCAATGTTATTTTTTCTCTTCGGCCTTTTAATGCTTTGCCAATTAATTCTTCATTCAAAAAAGGGCCATACATATCTGCAGTATCCCAAAATGTAACACCCAATTGAATAGCATGATGCAACACATTTATACTTTCGTGATCGTTACGGTGACCATAAAATTCACTCATTCCCATGCAACCCAATCCCAAAGCAGAAGCTGTTAATCCCTGCGATCCTAAATTTTTCTTTTGCATATTTCTAATGTTTCTATAAAAATAGAACAATTATTTTTTGTACTTAGCTTTTGTAAGGTTGCTCAACTGCGGTTGCGTCGCACACTTGTACTGAAGAAATTTTATTGAGCAGGATTTAGAATTGTATTTCTTCTAATCCAATTGAAGATTGCGTCATAATTATTTGGTAATGATTTTATCTAAAGATTTAAAATTTAGTTCGCCAAGTTCATCAGGGGTTGCTTGAGTAAATGGTATAAACCAAATATCATTAAGGTTATTAGGAATTCTATTGATTTCATAAAGTATAACTAAGTCACAAAAAATATTTTTTTGATCAACATAGTCTTTAGTTAAAACAATGTTCATGCCTTCCCCTTTAGTATTTGCACTCGGATAAATTAATGCATCATAGAATCTATCAAAAGGTTTAAATAGAGTCATTATTTTATTATAATATGTGGCAGTGATTTTATATGCCGCTTCGCGATTAGAGTTTTTACAAAATAACTCACTCAAGTATTTCAATTTTTCAATAAAATTTAGATACACTTCATTTGATTGACTACTCTCTTTTAATTGAGCATCAAAATGGTTATATAAAAAGTTGAAATTTTCATTAGTAATAATTGAATTAGAATAATAAGGTAAAAACCAAAACACAGGTTGCTTTATAATCTGCCATCTTGATACCGCAGCAATTCTTCCATCGAAAGAAGGGTCATCAATTATTTTTTGCACTGTAGTCTCCATTAGTGAAGGTTGAGCTCCATCACCAAAGTTTAACATACCTCCAGGAATACTTGCATAAAAAACTTGTTGAGCTTCAAAATTGCATCGCTGTAATGGAATATTATTTTTTTTTAAATCAGGCACATAAGAACACCTAGAAATGTTTGAACAAGTTTCATTTTTATCAAGCAAAGAAGTTCTAATTAAAAAAGGAATTTTTTCTAATTGTAAAGCCCCTAATGGAACTTGAAATATCAAGTCTTCAATCAAAGAATCAAATTCAATTTCTGAAATAGATTTATCGTTAAGCAATTTTTCAAATCTTTCTTTATAAGAATCGATAGGAATTATAGCCATACTTTTATAAATTAATTTGAATTAAAATTACTATTGTAACAAAGAATATCAAAACAACTCATTCCCCCAATCCAAAAATACTTATCTGTTTGCAAGTGTCAAATTCATGTTTCCTTTTCAACAAGATCAATTGCTTTACTTCAAAAGAAGCATAAAAAGATTTGGGTGCATATTCTACAATTGCTTTCTCATAAATAGTTGCAGGTAATTTTCTTGCAATGCTGAGATGCGGATGGGTAATGAGTTTCATGGGGGGACAATCATTTCCTCTTACATATTGATCCACTACTTTTAATGATGTTGCCAATTGTTTAAACGGTTGATGATCCTGCACACGCAGATAAACGGTATGCGGCGGAAAACCACTGTAATTATTTAATGAAACAGAAAATTTATTTTGTGTACTGATGATGCGTTGCATCCACCGGATAATGGTTTCTTCCATTGTTTCTTTTGCCAGAAATTTACTTACTGTAATATGCGGCTTAGTTTTAATGGCAACTTTTTCTTTAAACAAATCGAAGAATAAATTTTTTTCTTCCATCACTTGATGATACACTTTTTCGTCGGGATGCGCTACTAATAAGTATTCGTACAAATTGCTGAGCAGTGGCAATCGTGTTGCAGGTTCGTAAACAAAAATTTTCATAATAAAATTTTATTCGTTAAATAATTTAGCATAAATTTACTAAATAATTTAGTACAAAAAATTTAATTATAATGGATAATGAAACTTTTTATCGGTCGGCTTATGATGGTTCTAAAAAATTTCATCAACACGATATTCAAACTGCCAATGCTACCGGCTTTGGAGCAGCAGCAGATGATTATATGGAACGCGGTATTGATTTAAACGAACAGCTTGTTATAAACAAACCGGCTACTTATTTTTTCAGAATGAACAGCAATGCAATGGAAACTGCTAATATTTTTACGGGTGATATATTAATCGTTGATAGAAGTATTAAAGCCGCTAATGGGAAAATCATTGTGGCTTCTGTTAACGGTGATTTATTAGTACGTCGTTTCTGTCAAAATTTTAATAAGGCCATGCTTTGTGCTGATAATAAAAAATTTAAAGACATTCAGTTGGATGAATTTACGCAGTTTCAATCATGGGGTGTAGTTACTTGCTGCATTCATTTAATCGACCCCTCACTGCTTGCCTTTAATAATAAAGATTAGCTAAAAAAATACCTTGAAAGCAATTGTAGATTGTAATAGTTTTTATTGTTCGTGCGAAAGATTATTTCGCCCCGATTTGGAGAACAAACCCGTTATTGTTTTAAGTAATAATGATGGTTGTATCATTTCAAGAAGTGATGAAGCAAAAAAACTTGGCGTGCAAATGGCGGGTCCATATTTTAAAGCAAAACCAATGATCGAAAAATATGGCGTAACAACTTTTTCTTCAAATTATCATTTGTATGGCGATCTAAGTTGGCGTGTAATGGAAACATTGCGCATGTTGGTGGACAAAGAAAATGTAGAAGTTTATTCGGTAGATGAAGCGTTTGTAAATATGGAACATATCCCTGCTGAAACATTGCATTTCACAACAAAAGAAATAAAAGAAACAATTGAAATGTGGACCGGCATTAAAGTTTCTATCGGTGTAGCGCCAACAAAAGTGTTGAGCAAAGTTGCCAATCGTTTATCTAAAAAAAATAAAATCGAAACAGAATGTGTAATGGTTTTAGATAGCGAAGAAAAAATAAACGATGCTTTGCAACGCACATCTGTTGAAGCAATTTGGGGCGTGGGTTATCAATATGCAATAAAACTGCGTCAGCTAAGAATTAATACAGCATTGGATTTGAAACGAATGAGTACATCGTGGGCGCATCGTCATCTCGGTGGTGTTGTTGGTGTTCGTTTAATAAAAGAATTAAATGGCGAGCCTGCCATTGAAATGGAAGATGAACTCATCAATAAAAAAATGATCGCTACAACAAGAATGTTTGGTGAGCCTGTTAAAAATATTAAAGACATTAAAGAAGCCGTTGCAACTTATACATCGCGTGCTGCAGAAAAATTGCGAAGACAAAATAGTGCAGCAAAAACAATCAGTGTTTTTATCGTTCCAAAAGAAGAGTCGCATACAAAACATTTTCATCATGGCCCATCGGTTGGCACATATATTCATTTGCCCGTTGCCACTTCTATCACTAACGAATTAATTAAACCCGCAGTGCAATTGGTCGATCGTTTATTTGAAGAAGGAAATATTTATAAAAAAGCCGGAGTGATGTTAAGCAATATTGTTCCCGATACTTCCATTCAGGGAAATTTGTTTTTACCCGAAATAAAAAATAATCAACGGTTGTTGATGAACATGATCGATAATGTAAACTTCAGTATGCGTGATGATGTATTAAAGTTTGCTGCAAGCGGCACCACAAGAGATTGGAAAATGCGGCAAGAACTTCGTTCTGAAAGATATACCACGCGATGGAATGAACTATTCGAAATAAAATAAATTATTTTTTTTACCGGCTTTTGTATTTCAATGAAAGCATTGTTGCGTCGCACTCCTGTGCTGCAACAATACTTTCAGAAAATTATTTTTTTATCTCAACAGGATATTTTTTAAATAATTTTTTTATTCCACTCTCAGTTAATTTTTGCAATGATGTTTTATTTCTTGGAACAATTCCTTCCATCGAACCTCTCCACACTAATTTATTTTGTGAAGCATCAACAATATCCAATGTTAAGGCACCTTCTTTAAAAAGTCCAGCAATAATATTGTCGCTTTTTAAACTATAATCTTGCTGACCTAAATATTTCGTAGCATCTGTTCGAGAATCTGATTGTCGTGTTTCTTCTCTAACAACAATTCCAATATTAATTAAAAGATCGGGATTAGTGCTTGCTTGCAAATATCCGCGACTATTCATTTCTTTAATGATTGCACTTTTTAAAATATTGGTTCGCTGTGTAAAATTTTTGGTAGTGGTATCGCCCGATGCTTTTAATTCATAAAAATTAAAAGTCTTGTATTTGTTAAGATCAATGTTATCGGCAGTTTTGGTATAAGCAATTTTTATTGGAGAACACGATGCAAACAACAGCAATAAGCAAATAAGGTTTTTCATATCGAACATTTTAATTGTTCTAAAAAAGCGTAGGCTGAATAAAAACAGGCTTTTGCAAAGTTAAGCCGCATATTGCATTTAATTTATCAACTAAATAAACAGTTAATTCAGGCGAATAACTTTCATCGTGCATGTGCATGAAAAAATATAATTCTTCTAACCCATTATCTAACCAATATTTTATTCGATTAACCCAATCATCAATTCTTGTATAATCTGTTGCATGCAAACTGTTACCTACATAACGGATAAAAGCTTTTGGAACAGTAAGATGCATGTGTGCACAATCTCGTCTGCCACTGGTATCGGTAATAATGGCACCCACGTTTATTTGTTTTAACGTTTCAAATAATTCGTTGCGGATATTTTCTTTACCAAACCAATCAGGATGGCGAACTTCTAAAAAGAATTGCAGATCGGTTGGAAGTGATCTTAAAAAATCAAACAATTCATTTTTTCTTTTTGTAGTAAACGCATCGCTTACCTGAACAAACACCGGACCTAAATGTTTTTCGAATGCAATAATACCGCGCAAAAATTCAGAGGTAATAAAATCCTTCCTTTTTAAACTTCTGCGATGAGTTATGCCTTGATACATTTTTGGGCAAAACATAAAATCTTTACCATCAGCTTTTGCTGCCCACTTTGCAATACCTTCAGCTGTATAAACATTGTAATGCGTAGCATTCAATTCTATGCTGTTATAATGTTTTACATAATGTTCTAAAAAATCTTTTTCTTTTGTTTTGAGAGGATAAATTTTACCAAGCCATTCCGTCCTTCCCCATTTGGCACAACCAATATAAATTTTAGGATGATCTATTTTCCCCCCTTTCATTATTTGTTGATTGAATAAAGGTTCTTTATGTAAAGAAAAATTAATGGCAGATAATTCTGTTTCAGTAACGCGACCGAATTCCATTGTACATGTTTATACACCAAATCTAATAACTTAGAATTGATTTGAATAATCGAAAGAAAACTTAAATTTTGTATTTAACTATCAATTGTTAGCATTTCCTTAAATCTGGCATAGTTTTGATGATAATATATTTGACATTAAACTCTTCTACATAATGGTCATCTATTAATTGTATAATTTATGATTATGAAAACTTTACAAATTATTTTATCATTCATCTTTACTACTTCTCTGTTTGCCAGTAAAATTGATGCACAGGAAGATTGGCCAAAAGTCATTGCTGCAAGCGATGGTTCTGTAATTAAAATTTATCATCCACAGCCGGAATCTTTTACGGGTGATGTTTTAAAATTACGGTTTGCAGTTTCTGTAACCGAACAAGGAAAAACAGATCCTGTGTTTGGAACTTTTTGGTCGATAAATAATGTTGAAACAGATCGCGATAATCGCAATATCAGTATTGTTTCTGTTCAGGTTCCCAATTTGAAATTTGGATCGGATATGGATGACAACAGGATAACTTTTTTGCGATCAGCTTTAGAAACTGAAATTCCAAATTTGCATATCATTTTGCCAATGGATGAATTGGAAAGTATGTTGCAATCAAATACTGAAGAAAGAAAATTATCGAAAAATTTAAATACAACGCCACCAAAAATTATATCATCAAACAAACCATCAACTTTAGTTTTAGTTGATGGCATGCCAAAATTAAAATTCAATAATGATTGGGGTGTTGATGTTGTTGTTAATTCACCATTCACGATTATTAAAAATAATAATGGGGCGTTTTATTTATACGGTGGTAAACATTGGTATAGCGCACCATCTGCAACCGGACCTTATACTTATGTAAATGATGTTCCGAACAATTTGAATAAAATTCAAACTGCAGTTGATAATGCAAATACCAGTGATCCAGGCTTTACAAAAAATGATGCAACAGCAAATACCAATGATGTTACAAATATTATTGTAAGTACCGAACCAGCCGAATTAATTCAAACCAACGGAGAAGCAAATTTAACGTCCATTGAAGGAACAAATTTGTTGTATGTAACCAATACCGAAAATGATATTTTTATTGATCAATCATCTCAAAAATATTATGTTTTGTTATCGGGTCGTTGGTATCAAGCATCAAACTTAAATGGGCCATGGCAATACACTGCATCAAATAATTTACCTGCCGATTTTGCAAAAATTCCCGAAGGCTCACCAAAGGATAATGTGTTGGCAAGTGTTGCCGGAACACAAGCTGCAAAAGAAGCGATCATGGATGCACAAATTCCGCAAACTGCAAAAGTTGATCGTAATAAAGCCGCTGCAAATGTTACGTATGATCGTGCTCCTCGATTCGAAAATATACAAGGTACCAATATGCAGTATGGAGTTAATACACAAAGCTCGGTTATACGCTATGGAAATAAATATTATGTTGTAGAAAATGGTGTTTGGTTTGAATCATATAATGCAAATGGTCCATGGACTGTTGCAACAGAAAGACCTGAAGAAGTTGATATTATTCCACCAACTAGTCCGGTGTACAATATGAAATATGTTTATATCTACGATGTAACCCCTAATTGGGTTTATATGGGATATACTCCCGGATATTTAAACACCTATATTTTTGGACCAACAGTAGTTTACGGAACAGGATTTTATTATTCTCCATGGTATGGAAATTATTATTATCCTCGTCCATATACTTGGGGTTTTAGAATGCATTATAATCCTTGGATGGGATGGAGTATGGGCTATGGTTATAGTTTTGGTTGGTTCAACTTTGGTTTTGGAATGAATTTATGGCCGGGTTGGGGTGGCGGTTGGTGGGGTCCATACGCATATCATCCACCATACAGAAATTATACAGCAGGTTACAAAAATTATGGATATTATGGTAACAGAGGATTTGCGATGGGAAACTCTATTCGAAATAATAATGTTCGAATCAACAATTATTCAAACAATATTTATAACAGAAGAAATGATGTAGTTACAAGAAATAATATTATTGTCAACAACAGAAGTAATTCTGTAAATAATAATGGTAATACAAATAGACAAGGTAATTATTCACCGGCAGTAATTCCAAGAACACCAAACGGATCTTTAAATACAAATCAAAATCGTAATCAAGGTTCTATTATTACAACCGACAGACAAGGCAATGTTTTCCAGAGAAATCAAAATGGCGCAATACAGCAACGTCAGGGTTCTTCATGGCAACCGGTAAATAATAATAGTAACGCGGCACAAAATTTTAATCAACAACAACAGCAACATGATCGCGGTCAACAGAGAGCTCAAAATTTTCAATCGCAAAGAACGACTGCGCCAACACCGCAAGTAAACAGACCAAGTGGTGGTGGAAACAGACCTAGTGGTAATAACGGCGGTCGCGGAGGTAGAAGAGATTAAATATCAATTTTCCTTATAAAATAAAATGCCCGTTAATTTTTAACGGGCATTTTATTTATTGAATGAATAAAAAATTATTGTTTTAATTCATAATTTCTGAACGCTTTAAATTTAAATACTCTTTCTTCAGAAACCATTCTATATTGAATGACACGCTTGCCACCAGTGGGTTTATCGGGATTGTCGTCTGCTTTAAATACAGGAAAACTTCTTAATACTGTTCCTTCCATTAAAGAAAACTCATCATGACCTCTATATCCATCTCTCAACTTTGAATCGTCACGTATATCTGGAAAATAAATTGGCGCATAAGATTTATTTTCAACCGATGTTATCGCAAAGATATTTACATATTCATTTGGATTGCCACTACCATCCGAAATAATAAATAAGTCGGGGAAACCATCATTATTAAAATCATCGATCTGAACACTTTTTATTCTGCCTCTCACATAAAATTCCATATCTCTTGCTTCACTTTCAAAACCAATTGGTTTTAGAGAGACTTGATTTTTATCTACACTTTTATTCGGACAAATAATTTTGTATCCAGACTTACCAATTTTTAAAGTGGTATCAATTTTTCTGAATTGACTTTGTACATTATTGAAACTGATCAATGAAACCAGCAGCACAAATATTTTATAATTCATTTCTAAAAATTCTTTTGAGGCTTTGAAATTAGTGATTTATCTCTTTTGCAACATAATGATTTATTCTTCAATTTGGGTAAATGCCACGGACTGCCTGTGATAATATTTCACATTTCTGTTATGAAGAAAAGCTGGCTTCCATTTAGGAGATTTTTTTATTACATCAACTGCTATTGAATTAAATGCTTCATAAAATGGAGTAGTTACATTAACATTTTCAATAGATCCATCTTCATTAACTGCAAATTCAATCACAACAACAGCTTTATCTGAATTTGATATTTTATACTGACTAGGGAAATAAAGTTTGTTTTCTAAATATTTTTGCCATGCTTTTAATCCCCCTGGAAATTCTGCAACTCTATCATGATTTGTTGTGTCCATTGAATTTCCATTTACATCGAAATATTTTTTATCTAATATTATTCCATTTTCATCATAAGTTTCTAAAGAAGAAAGTTTACCAGAACGATAAAAATATTGCCATTTTCCAATCTCCTTATTCTCGCTGTTATATCTACCGGCCGAAGAAATATATCCATCATCAAACCAACTTAACTCAGTTCTTATTCCATTGGTTACATTGTTAGAATCAGAAAGAAAACCATTCGGATGCCAACTTAATGAAATTCCAACTTGTTTTCCAGATTCATAATAAGTAGAGTCTCTCATCAATCTGTTGTTATGATAACTCAACCAGAGGCCTTGTTTTTTACCATTCACATATCTGCCTGTATATTTTATAATTTTATTAGGATGGAAAAAATAAAAAACCCCATTTGCAACTTTGCAACTACTGTCAGTATAAGTACCGTCCATTTGAATGGTATTTTGTTCATGCAAAAAATAATCTGAACGATGCCAACCCGAATCGGTTTTTTTAATTTCAGCATAAAATCGTGCATTAGCTGGTAACGTCTCAATCCAATTATAATCATAAAACTTTTGTATTGTTTGGGACTGAATTGTAGTAACGAAAAGGGTAAAAAATAACCCGAAGATTAAACGCATAATAAACTTAATTTAATATTTAACTAAGTTAATATGATTTTAAAAGATACTGAATTGTTTTAACAACAAAAGTTCCACATTGTTACTGTTGATTGCTAACAAATAAAATATATCTTTAAAAACAATAAAAATCTTTCAATGACAGGATTCAAACGCACACTTTCTTTAAGCACAACTATTGCAATTGTTGTTGGTGGTGTAATTGGGTCGGGTATTTTTATGAAGCCTGCATTGATGGCATCGCAATTAGGTTCGCCATTATTATTATTAAGTGTTTGGGTTGTTGCCGGTTGCATTACTTTATTTGGTGCATTAAGCAATGCAGAAGTCGCAGCGATGTTTCCAGAAACCGGCGGGCAATATGTTTTCTTTAAAAAAATGTACGGAGAAGCATTTGCATTTTTATACGGATGGGCATCATTTGCAGTTTTTAATACTGGTGGCAACGCATCCATCGCATATGTATGTTCGCAATACACCAATTATTTTATTGAACTGCCAAGATTTTCCATTACCACAGAACATGCATGGTTACTGCATATTCCGGGTGTTGGTAATATTTTTCCTTTAGAAAATTTTGGAGTAAAACTGTTAACCATTTTTATTATTTTAATACTGAGTGGTGTAAATTATTATAGTGTAAATTATGGTGGAACATTGCAACGCATTCTTACTTTATTAAAAGCAGTTGCCATTGTTTTATTGATCTGCGGTATTTTATTTTCTGGAAAAGGTTCATCACATAATATCATTACATCAATGCCAAACATGCCGCATGGTATGGCTTTGATAAGTGCGTACATGGCAGCAATTGCAGGAGCGTTCTGGGCATATGATGGTTGGAACAATATTACTTTCGTTGCAGGGGAAGTAAAAAATCCGCAAAAAAATATTCCAACGAGTTTATTTTTTGGATTATTTTTTTGCATCATTATTTATGCATTAATCAATCTGGCATATGTTTATGTTTTGCCGATTGCACATTTAGCAACTTCATCTTTTGTTGCATCCGATGCTGCAACAGTAACATGGGGAATCATTGGTGGAAGTATCATTGCATTGATGGTCATCATCTCAACATTAGGAACAACCAATGCAAATGTATTGGCAACAGCACGAGTAACTTATTCGATGGGCGAAGACAATAAATGGTTTGCATGGGCAGGAAAAAAACAAAATAAATATGATACGCCGGGCAATGCATTATTGCTGAATGCCGCATGGGCAGTGCTTTTGATATTAAGCGGTTCGTTTGATATGCTGACTGATATGTTGATCTTTGTTAGTTGGTTCTTTTATGGCATGAGTGCATTAGGTGTTTTTATTCTGCGAAAAAAAATGAAAGATGTTGAACGTGTTTATAAAGTCTGGGGTTATCCTATTGTGCCATTATTATTTGTAAGTTTTGTTTTATTTTTTTTATGCTCAACTTTATATACCGATATCAATAATTATAAAAATGGCGTAACGCCAATTGTAAATTCTTTATTGGGAATTTGTATTACAAGCATTGGTATTCCGATTTATTTATTTTCAAAGAAGAAGAAATAATCCAATGAAGAATTTATTTCAATCAATCATAGACGATAAAGGAATTGTTATTCTCGATGGTGCAATGGCCACGGAATTAGAATCACGTGGTGCTGATCTCAATCATGCATTATGGTCAGCCAAATTATTAAAAGAAGATCCGCAATTAATTCAACAAGTTCATTATGATTATTTATTGGCGGGTGCCGATGTAATTACAACAGCAAGTTATCAGGCAAGCTTTGATGGATTTGCAAAATATGGTTATACAAAACAGCAAGCCATCGAATTCATGCAATTAAGTGTGGCATTGGCTTTCAAGGCACGAGAAGAATCTATGAAAATATTACCACGAAAAATAAAACCATTGGTTGCCATATCTGTTGGTCCTTATGGCGCATCATTGGCTGATGGTTCAGAGTATCGCGGTAATTATGGAATTAGTGTTGAAGAATTAAAATCATTTCATCGCGAACGATTAAAAATATTAATTGAAACAGGAGCAGATATTATTGCTTGCGAAACTATACCATGCATTGATGAGGCGAATGCATTAAAAGAATTATTAGAAGAATCTCAAAATGTGCAGGCATGGATAAGTTTCAGTTGCAAAGATGAAATGCATATTTGCAGTGGAGAAAAATTTGCTGATGCCATTCAATCCATCAGTCAATCAAAACAAATTATTGCTGTTGGTGTTAATTGTACAGCACCGCAATACATCGAATCATTAATAAAAATCGCAGTAGCAACAACTGATAAATTAATTTTAGTGTATCCAAATAAAGGCGAAGCGTGGGATGCTAAAAATAAATGTTGGTTGCCAACAGCAGATCATCATTCGCATTTTATTGATGATGCAAAAAAATGGTATGCTGCCGGATCAAAAATAATTGGCGGTTGTTGCAGAACAACACCTGATGATATTAAACAGTTACAAGACTTATAAAATAAAAATGCTGAAACAATTGTTTCAGCATTTTTAATAAAAAAATTAATTCATTACAACAACGTTGCAGTTGAAGTAATTTTTGTGTTTAATGATTTTGAAATCGGACAATTAGTTTCAGCATCTTTAACTGCTGCATCAAATTGTTCTTTGCTGATGCCGGGTACTTTTCCTTCAACAATTAAATGAGATAAAGTAATTACTCCATCACCCAAAGTGATTTCGCATTTTGTTTTCAATGTTTCAGGAGTAAAACCTAAAGCACCTAATACAAAACTTAATTTCATTGTAAAACATCCTGCGTGTGCCGCTGCTACTAATTCTTCGGGATTAGTTCCAACGCCTTGCTCAAAACGAGACAAGTAAGAATATTGTGTTGCATCTAATGTTGTGCTTTGTGTGGTAAGATGACCGGTACCTTCTTTTCCAGAGCCGTTCCATACGGCGGTTGCATTGCGTATCATAAAATTTATTTTAAAGTGTATAAATAATTATATGCAAGGTACTGCATCAAAATAAATAGACCATATTTTATGATGAAAGCTTGTATTATCTTCACAACTTTATGATTATACAAGAAATCTATCAGCAATTTATTGAGGGAATGAAGGAAACTTCATGGTTAGAATACATTGGCGTGTTTTGCGGCATTGGCAGCGTTTGGTTTAGTAAGAAAGAAAATATTTTGGTTTATCCTGTTGGATTGGTGAACACCGTTTTATATATCTACATCAGCATCAAAGGAAAATTATTCGGTGAGGCAAGTGTAAATTTTTATTACACCGTGATGAGCATTTATGGTTGGATCTTATGGTCGAAAAAAGATACAATAAAACACGAAGTTGTTCTCCATATTACTTATAGCAGCAAAAAAGAATGGATACAACAATTATTGTTTTTTGGTGTTTTTTATGTTGCTATCTATTTTTCGCTTACATGGTTGAAAAATACATTTGCTCCGGGTGCCATTCCTTGGGCAGATGCATTTGCAAGTGCAACAGCATATACCGGAATGTGGTTGATGGCAAAGAAAAAAATTGAAAGCTGGATCTGGTGGATCGCAACAAATTGTGCATCCATTCCTTTGTATTTTATTAAAGGATATGTTTTTACAAGCGTTCAGTTTTTAGTGTTGTTGATCTTGGCAGTTGCGGGATTATATGAATGGATCGAGAAAAGAAAACAATTAATCAAAGCATAATCATGGCATCATACTGCGAAGCAATTGATACGATGAAAGATGAGGATCGAAAAGTTCATAAAATTTATCATGATACTCAATATGGTTTCCCGATTGAAGAAGATGATGAATTATTTTGCAGATTAATTCTAGAAATCAATCAAGCAGGATTAAGTTGGACAACCATTTTAAAGAAACAAGATTTTTTTCGGAAAGCTTATCACAATTTTAATATCAAAAAAGTTGCATCCTATCAACAAAAAGATTTTGAAAGATTAATGAATGATGCAGGCATTATCCGCAATCGTTTAAAAGTAAATGCAGCAATAGAAAATGCAAAAACGATTTTGCAATTACAAAAACAGTTTGGTTCGTTTAAAAAATGGCTCGATCATCATCATCCAAAAACAAAAGAAGAGTGGACAAAATTATTCAAAACAACTTTTCGTTTTACCGGCGGAGAAATTGTAAATGAATTTTTAATGAGTACCGGATATTTGCCCGGAGCACATACCGAAGATTGTTCGGTTTATAAAAAATTGATCAAAGCAAAACCTGCATGGAAAAACAAACCATAAAAAAAATTGTTGTCATCGGACCTGAGTCAACCGGCAAAAGTACTTTGTGCGAACAACTGGCACAACACTACGAAACGCTGTGGTGTCCTGAATTTGCACGAGAGTATTTAATTACTAATGGCAAGGAATATGGCTTTGATGATTTACTGACTATTGCAAAAGGACAAGTTGCTTTGGAAGAAGAATATATTTCAATGGTAAATAATCAATGGTCGAAAGTGAGTGAAAAGATGTTTGTAAATAAAAATTCACAAACATCAATTCATCATGCACCTTTATTGTTTGTTGATACAGATATGTATGTGATGAAAGTTTGGAATGAATATGTTTTTAATAAATGTCATCAATTTATTCTAGACGAAATTGTAAACAGAAAATATGATCTGTATTTATTGTGCGATGTTGATCTGCCTTGGGTAAAAGATGATCTACGAGAATACCCTGATGAAGGACCGCGAAAAGAATTATATCGCATCTACAAAGATCTACTCATCAATCAAGAAACTCCTTGGATAGAAATTAATGGTGAATATGATGAACGTTTACAAAAAGCAATTGATGCGGTAAATAAAATTTTGTAGAAAATATTTATATAAAAAGATTAAACAATAAAACACCCATCAATCCAATAATCGAAACAATACTTTCCATCACGGACCAGGATCGAATGGTATCTTTTACAGAGAGATTAAAATATTCTTTAAACATCCAGAATCCAATATCGTTCACGTGCGAAAACATTAAACTTCCTGCACCGATTGACAACACCATTAAACTTGGATTGATACCCGGTTGATTCATCATTGGTAAAATAATTCCTGCTGTTGTTAATCCTGCAACAGTTGCCGATCCAACACAAACCCTTATAATTGCTGCAATTAACCATGCTAATATCAATGGCTGCAAATGCAAACTCTGTAAGGCATTCGCAATTTCATTGCTCACACCGCTATCAGATAAAATTTGTTTGAACGAACCGGCGCCGCCAAAAATTAATAATATCATTGCAATATCTTTTACCGATTCTGCATAAGCACTCATCAATTCTTTTATCGATTTTCCTGTTCTGAAACCAATGGCACTTGTTGCTGTAATTAATGCGATCAACATTAATATAGAAGGCTCACTAACAAATGCACAAATAGCAATTACATTTTTATCATGAAATAATAATGGCAATACAGAAGCAATTGCAATAAGAAGAACAGGAAGCAATGCAACAAAAAAACTTGTAAATGCAGAAGGTAATTTATCTGCAGTAATTTCTTTTGATTGAAATGTTTGCAGAGATGATGAAGTAATATTTTTTAAAGTTGATGAATACAGCGGACCCGCAATAATAATGGCCGGTATTGCAATGCAAATTCCATACAATAATGTTGTTCCCATGTTTGCATGAAACATCATTACCAATGCTGATGGTGAAGGATGCGGTGGCAAAAAACCATGTGTTACCGATAAAGAAGCAAGCATCGGCAATCCAACATACACCGCAGGCAATTTATATTTATACACTACCGAAAAAATCAACGGTATCATTAATACAAATGCAACAGGGTAAAATAAAGGAATGCCCACAACAAATCCTGTAAAAGCCAATGCCCATTGGATATTTTTTATTCCTGCAATGTTCATTACCTCCGATGCGATCTTTTGTGCTACACCTGTTTCTGCAACTAATTTTCCCAGCATGGCACCCAATGAAACAATGATGGCTAAAGAACTTAGAGTATCACCCATTCCCTTTTGAAGCGAGTCTGCAATTTTATTTACGGGCATTTTTAATAATAAACCTGTGATGATGGCAATAATTAAAAATGAAATAAAAGGATTGACCTTTCCCCAGGAAATTAGTAACACCAAACCAATAATGCAACACAACACAATTATTAATGACATGCTTAATTATTTTGAAAATGAATTTTGATTGATGGTAACTATAATTATAATATCTTAAATGTACTTTCTCTTTTTTAAAGAAAGCAATTTTCTAACTTGCTCTTTTACAAAACTTCTATGAACCGTTAAAATGAAGTAGTTTTAATTTCAATTTTTATTATGAAGGCACAACAAATTGCGATGATAGGATTGGGCAAAATGGGTTTTAATCTTGCCCTTAATTTAAAACGAAACGGAGTTGATGTTTTTGCATTTGATACCGATGAAAAATTGCGCAATGAAATTGCAAAACAAAATATTATTACCGCAAATTCATTCAAGGAAATATGTAACAAATTTGCTGCACAAAAAATTATTTGGTTGATGGTTCCATCGGGAGAAACAGTTGATAAAGTAATTGAAGAACTCTTACCCAATCTGCATCCGAACGATATTATTATTGATGGCGGTAATTCTTTTTTTAAAGATTCAATTCGCAGATATAATTATTTAAAAGAAAAGCAAATTAATTTCCTGGATTGCGGAACAAGCGGCGGAAAAGAAGGTGCATTGAACGGAGCCTGCACCATGATTGGCGGAGATGAAAATGTTTATGCGTCAATAAAAAATATTTTCGATAATATCTCTGTTGAAAATGGCTCGTTATATGTCGGGAAATCAGGCAGCGGACATTTTGTAAAAATGATCCATAACGGAATTGAATATGGCATGATGCAATCTATTGCAGAAGGTTTTGAAGTGTTGCAAAAATCTGATTACGATATTGATTTTGAAAAAGTAGCAACATTATTTAATAACGGTTCTGTTATTCGCGGTTGGCTGATGGAGCTTACACAAAATGCTTTTGCAAAAGATGCACAATTAGAAAGTATAAAAGGTGTCATGCATTCTTCGGGTGAAGGTAAGTGGACGCTTGAAACTGCATTGGGCATGGGTATTTCCACACCGGTGATTGCTTTATCAGTGATGATGCGTTATCGTTCTCAGATGGAAGATACTTTTTCGGGAAAGATCGTAGCAGCATTGCGCAACGAGTTTGGCGGACATGCTGTTGAGAAAAAATAATTCATGCAATATTATCTTGGCGTTGATATTGGTACCACTTCCGTAAAAGCTGTTGCGTTTGATGCAACAGGAAAGGTTTTATTGAAATATGCTGAAGAAAATAAAACTATTCATCTCAAAGAAAATTATAGTGAGCAGAATCCCGAAAATATTTTTAGAGATACAGTGTTCTGTATCGAAGAAATTATTTCGCGGTTAAAATACAATCCTCAATTTATCAGTTTCAGCGCAGCGATGCATAGCCTGATTGCTGTTGATGAAAACGGAAATGCATTGACCAATTGTATTTTATGGTCCGATAATCGTGCCTCCGAAATAGCGTCCACACTGCATTTAAAGGGATTGGCAAAAAATATTTATCAACGATCAGGAGTTCCTGTTCATGCCATGTCGCCACTATGTAAGATCATTTGGTTAAAGGAAAACGAAAAAGAAATCTTTAATCAAACTCATAAATTCATCGGTATAAAAGAATTTATTTTTTATAAACTGGGTAAAGAATTTATTGTTGATTCAAGCATTGCATCGGCGACAGGATTAATGAATATTCGCACACAACAATGGGATGAAGAATTATTATCGATTGCAGGAATCGATCAATCGAAATTATCAACCATTGTTTTTGTTCAGCATTCAATTATTTTAAATGAAATAAAATATATTATTGGCGCAAGCGATGGTGCATTGGCTAATCTGGCAATGGATGTTCTTGATGAAAATATTTTGGCCATAACCATCGGCACAAGTGCAGCTGCAAGAATTACGATTCAACAACCAAGTGTTGATGAACAAATGCGTTTATTCTGTTATCATCTTAAAGAGAATTTTTTTATTAAAGGTGGCGCTTCCAATAATGGTGCGATCGTTTTGCAATGGCTAAAAGAAAATTATTTGAAGACTAATGAAACAATCACTGCATTATTAAATGCTGCTGAAACTGTTTCGCCGGGTGCTGATGGATTAATTTTTCTTCCTTATGTCTATGGCGAAAGAGCGCCATTGTGGGATAGTAATGCCAAAGAAAAATTTATAGGATTAAAAAATAAACACGACAAATCATTTATTGTTCGTGCCGCAATGGAAGGTGTCTTGTATAATTTATTATTGATTAAGAATATACTGAATCAAAAAAATAAAATTTCTGAAATACATGCCGGTGGCGGATTTGCAGAGAATCCATTTTGGGTACAAATGCTTGCCGACATTTTTAATTTGCCTGTAAAAATTTTTGACAGCAATGAAAGTTCGGCACTGGGCGCAGTGATGTTAGAAATAGAAATTAAAACCGAACCGATAAAAATTTATCAGCCCAATAAAAATAATCATCAGATTTATTCAAAGCAGTTCGAAAAGTTTAAACAGTTGGTTGCAGAGAAATATTTTATTTTATAATTGTCTGCAAATCTTCATCGTCTTCAATATTATTCATCTGCTGCAAAATTTGCGGATAACGCCATGCCACTCTTCCACTCATCGGCACAACAGAAAACTTTTTTGGATTAGGTAAGCATGCAATAATTTTTGCAGCTTCTTCTCTCGATAAATTTTTAGCATGTTTATGAAAATAATATTGCGATGCCGCTTCAATACCGAAAATGCCCGGGCCCATTTCAATCACATTCAAATACACTTCTAAAATTCTTTTCTTTCTCCAAATTAATTCGGTTAAAAAAGTAAAATAAAATTCAGGTGCTTTACGAATATATTTTGTAACGCCGCTTCCCTGCCATAAAAAAACATTCTTCGCAGTTTGCTGCGAAATGGTACTGGCTGCACCACCTAAAGGGATTTTAGTTTTCTTATTTTTCTTTTTTGGTTTCAAACTTTTTTGCATCGCATCCCAATCAAATCCATTGTGATCGGGGAATGCCTGGTCTTCGCTTGCAATGGCCGCCAGCTTTACATTGTACGAGATATCATTCCAGCTAACATAATTTCTTTTTAATCCGTATGAAAATGTATTTGCAATTTGAGTAACAGTTATTGGCGGCATTATCCAACGGCACATAACGATGTATAAAAAAGAAGAAATAAATGCAAAAAGAAAAAGCCTTTTTATAAAACGCCACACTCGCTTAAACAAAGAATTTTTTTTACCAGATTGTTTTGCCATGATGCCAAGATATTATTTATTGCTTTGCAAAAAATAATTTGTTTAATTTTTTTTGTTGACTATCAGTATAACTTTTATCAACTCCGGTTGCGTCGCACACTTGTACTGTTGGATTTCTTTCAGCAACAAAAAACAGCAATTGCTTTTACGAATTTGAATTTATATATTTGAGAAAACCTAAACTATGCAAGCAATATCTCGTTTTAAGCAAGAAAAAATTATTCTCTCTTTTTTAATGATGCTGTTTTGTTGCATCATTCAATCAAATCTTATCGCACAAAAAAAGTATGATGAAAAATTTATTGAATCATTAAAGAAAGAAGCACTCATCTCTGTTGCATCAAAAGAAAAAGGCGTGCAGGAAATGATAGATATGCTTTTTAGTTTTGGCGAATTAGGTTTTCAGGAAATTGAAACATCAAAATATCTCACCGGTGTTTTAGAAAAAAATGGGTTCGCAGTTGAAAAAGGAATTGCAGGTGTGCCAACTGCATGGTTTGCAAAATGGGGAAGCGGTAGTCCAGTAATTGCATTGGGCAGTGATTTAGATTGCATTCCAAAAGCATCTCAAATGCCCGGTGTAGCTTATAAACAGCCGATTGTTGAAGGTGCTCCGGGACATGGTGAGGGACATAACAGCGGACAAGCTGTAATTATTTTCGCAGCATTAGCAGTGAAAGAAATTATGGAAAAAAATAAAATGCCGGGAACTATTATTATTTGGCCGGGTGTTGCAGAAGAATTAGTTGCAACAAAAGCTTGGTATGTACGTGATGGTTATTTTAAAAATGTTGATGCATGTATTTTCACACATGTGAATGGAGATTTTTCTTGCGATTATGGCGATGCAGGAAACAATGGATTAGTATCTGTAAAATTTTCTTTTGAAGGAGATGCTGCTCATGCAGCAGGTGCACCATGGCGTGGTAAAAGTGCATTGGATGCTGTTGAATTAATGGATGTTGGTTGGAATTTTAAAAGAGAACATTTAAAACCAACACAGCGTTCGCATTATGTTATTACCGACGGTGGCGATCAACCAAATGTTGTTCCATCTCAGGCAAGTGTTTGGTATTATTTCAGAGAAAGAAATTATGACGATATTAAAAGTATGTATGAGTCCGGAATTAAAATTGCACAAGGTGCTGCATTAATGACTGATACTAAATTCAAATATCAAATTTTAGGAACTGCATGGCCGGGATTTTTTAATAAACCTTTAGGCGAAGCTTTGCATAAAAATATTATGCGCGTTGGAATGCCGGAGTGGAGTGAAGCCGATCAGCAATTAGCAAAGGCAACTCAAAAATTAATGGAAGCTCCAAAAAAAGATCAATCAGGAAAAGAGATCAATGGATTGCGAACAACGATTGATACATTGAAAGGTTCCGTACAATTCAGTTGGGGTGGCGGTTCTGACGATATTGCAGATATTGCATGGAACTTACCAACAATCGTTTTGTATTATCCTGCAAATATTCCCGGATTAAAAGGACATCATTGGGGCAATGCTATTGCAATGGCAACACCTATTGCACACAAAGGTTCTTTGGCTGGTGCAAAAGCAACAGCATTAACATTGATCGATTTGTTTACCAATCCAAAAATTGTTGCTGACGCAAAAGATTATTTTACTAATGTGCAAACAAAAGAAACAAAATATAAACCGTTCATTACAAAAGATGATCCTCCTGCAACTTATTTAAATAAAGAAACGATGGAGAGATATCGGGAGCAAATGAAAAAATATTATTACGATCCTTCGAAATACAAAACATATTTAGAACAATTGGGAATTACTTATCCAACATTGGAGAAAAAATAAAATAAAAAAGGCTTCATTATTGCGAAGCCTTTTTTAATAAATCGATATTGCTGATTAACCAAAAATACTTTTTACAGTTCCGCCATCAACGGAAATGGTTTGTCCGGTAATAAATTTCGAAACCGGACTTAATAACCAAACCGCAAGCGATGCAAAATCATTGGCATTACCTAGTAAACCAGTTGGCATTTGTGCGATACCTTCTTTGCGAATTTGTTCTAACGGCATTCCTGTTTGCTCGCTTTTTTTAACATGCAATCTTGTGATGGCAGGAGTATCGTGAGCACCGGGTGCAATGATATTTAATGTAACACCACTCTTAGAAATTTCTTGCGCAAATGTTTTTGCAAAACCAATAACGGCTAATCGCAAAGAATTACTTAACACTAAATTTTCTATTGGTTGTTTAACGGATGAACTTTCTAAAAATAAAATTCGACCATAATTTTTCTGCATCATCATTGGCGCAAAAGCCTTTGTGAGCGACACTTTCCAGCGAAGGATATTTTTATAAGCATCATCCCAATCGGCAAGTGTTGTTTCTAAAACTGTTTTTGCCGGTGGCCCGCCAGCATTAATTAAAATGCCATGCAATTGCCGATCGCCAACAATTTTTATTAATTGATTGATTGAATTTTCTTCAGAAAGATCGCCGGAAAAAATTTCAACTTGAGTTGGCGCAATTGATTGAAATGCTTTTAATTTTTCTTCGCCTCTTGCAACTGCAATGATGTTTGCACCTTCGGCAATCAATGCTTCGGCAACAGCTTTTCCTAAACCGCTTGTTGCACCACCAACAATAAATAATTGATCCTTGATTTGAATATTCATAAAAAATTCATTTTGCGAATTACTAAACTACAGCAAAACAACCATTGACAAATTGAATAATCGAAGTTATATTTGAATCACAGGTTATCATTGAATTTTATTCGATAAATGATAATCAAAAAACATTTAGTTTTGGTCAGATAATAATAAAATAGATTAAGAAGAACCAACATGATTTCTATGAAAAGAATAATAATAATTTTAATTTTTACAACAATTTGTGCTGCAGCTTTTTCACAAGATCAATCGCAACAAAAACCAATTCCGATCGATGTAAAAAATAAATCATTGGACGTAAAAATTTCAAACAAAAAAATTCCCGTTGTAGTTTTTAATAATACTGTTCCTGTAAATGTTCATGTTGTTGATACCAATACTTTGAATGTTCATGTAATTGAAAATATAGACAGTACAAAAAAAGTTTTTTCATTTGTTAGAACAGAGAATTTAACTAACACCATGTTGCTTGTTCCTAAAACAGGTTACGAAATTGTTATTGACTATTTAGGATACGAAGGTGTTGATCAAAGTGGAAAATTACAACTGTCGGCCAAAGCAATTTTGACTTATTATAATCATAGTTCTGTTTCACAGTTTGATATGCCTTCAGCACAATTCCCTGTTGCCGGGGGCAATTGTTCTATTTTAATAAAAGCTGGAAATGCAGCACGAATCAATATTGTGCTGCCCGATGATTTAAAAGGAACCGGATATATTTATGTGCATGGGCACCAGCGAAAAGTAAATGCAAACGATTATATTGATTAGCAAGAAATGATTGAATAAAAAAAGCTTTGCAATTGGCAAAGCTTTTTTTTATTGAGATAAGTTTTGATTTTTACATAAGATAAGTTAGTACAAGAATTAAAAGTTTTGAATTTAATTAAACACTTCTTTAGTAGTATTTCTAAACTATCATAAAATAATGTGTGCATCGTAATCTTAATTTCAAAACGATTAGATTTTCTGCAAATAAAAATTCACCAACTTATGCATTACTTAATTATCATGATCTTATTCCAATTGTTCTGACCTGATAAAAATCATATTTAAATCGTTTTTTTCTCCCGAGGTTTAACTTGTATTTTTTGTAGCTGTTTATGTTTATTATTTAACTGCAAAGACTACAATTAATTATTTCTATGAAATAGTTAATAATAATTCTAAAAAAACACCGAATGCTCCAGCCAGATGAATTGCTTCATTATTGCAATGAAGCTGTATTTGATTTTAATTTCAATCAAGCAAAGAGCTGGAATCTCAATAATAATTACCGAACAGTTGTCGACACTCTTCCAATTCATTTTCAGAAAAAATATCAATTAAATCATTTTTAAAAATTTCAAAATGGCAAAAGTAAAAGGTGAAATTATTGTTGACATTGAGCGATGCAAAGGTTGCCAGGTGTGCATTTCAGCGTGTAAAGAAAATGCAATAGGCATGTCAAGAAAATTAAATAAAAAAGGATATCACTTTGCGCATAGTATCAATGAAGCTTGTACCGGTTGCATCAATTGTGCTATTGTTTGTCCTGATGGTGCGATCACAGTTTATCGAGCAAGATTAAATTAATCACTAAAAAATTTCAGCAATGTCAAAAACAAAAGATATCCGATTAATGAAAGGCAATGAAGCTTTTGCAGAAGGAATTATTCGTGCAGGATGCGATGGATATTTTGGTTATCCCATCACTCCACAATCAGAAGTATTAGAATATTTATCAGTTCAAAAAACAAAAGAACGAACAGGAATGATCGTGTTGCAAGCTGAAAGTGAAATTGCAAGTATTCACATGGTTTATGGTGGAGCTGCTTGTGGAAAAAGAGTTGTGACTTCATCTTCAAGTCCGGGTATAAGTTTAATGCAGGAAGGAATTTCTTTTATGGCAGGAACAGAGCTTCCATGTTTATTAATGAATGTAGTTCGCGGTGGACCTGGATTAGGAACTATTCAACCATCTCAATCAGATTATTTTCAAGCAGTAAAAGGTGGAGGTCATGGCGATTATAAAATGATAGTACTTGCTCCTGCATCTGTTCAGGAAATGTATGATTTTGCAAAATTGGGATTTGATCTTGCATTTAAATATCGCATTCAAGTAATGATTTTATCGGATGGTGCTATTGGACAAATGATGGAAAAAGTTGAATTAGATGAACAGATACCAAGATTAACTGACGCAGAAATAATTAAAAAATATCCATGGGCAACAACAGGAAAAACTGCCGACAGAGAAAGAAATATTATTACATCGCTTGATCTTAATCCTGTTAAACAGGAAATCATGAATAGAAAATTTCAAGAAAAATTTAAACGTGTTGAAGAGAATGAAGTTCGTTTTGAAAGTATTCATTGCGATGATGCAGAATATTTATTTGTTGCGTATGGTTCGAGTGCAAGAGTTTGCGAAAAGGCTATGCAATTGGGAAGAGATAAAGGAATTAAAATTGGTTTATTACGACCCATAACTCTTTTTCCATTTCCTTATGAAGAAGTAGCAAGATTAGCGAAACAGGTAGAAGGAATATTAACTGTTGAAATGAGCGCCGGACAAATGATCGAAGATGTTCGTCTCGGTGCTAATGGTGCAGTGCATATTGAACATTATGGAAGACTTGGTGGAATCATTCCGGCACCAAGTGAAGTATTAAATGTATTGGAAGAAAATTTTATTAAATCAAAAGTTTATGCTTGATACACCAACATTAACCAAAGAAGAAATTTGTAAGCCTGAAAATTTGGTTTACAGCAGAACACATTTAATGACCGATGCACCACTTTCTTATTGTCCCGGTTGCGGTCATGGAACAATTCATCGTTTAATTATGGAAGTGATTGATGAATTGAATATGCAAGCCGATACAATTGGTGTTGCACCAGTTGGATGTTCTGTTTTGGCGTATGAATTTTTAAATATTGATATGCAACAAGCAGCTCATGGCAGAGCACCGGCTGTTGCAACTGGAATAAAAAGATTGATGCCAAATAAATTTGTATTCACTTATCAAGGTGATGGAGATCTTGCTGCTATTGGTACCAGCGAAACAATTCATGCTTGCAACCGAGGAGAAAACATTACTATATTTTTTGTGAATAATGGAATTTACGGAATGACCGGTGGACAAATGGCGCCAACAACTTTACCAAAAATGAAGACAGCTACTTCGCCGTTTGGCCGCGATGTTGAAACCATGGGTTATCCATTAAAAATTACTGAACTTATTGCCATGCTTCCCGGAACATATTTTGTTACTCGTCAATCGGTGCATACTGCAGCAAATGTTCGCAAAGCAAAAAAAGCAATTCAAAAAGCGATCGAATATCAAAAACTAAATAAAGGAGTTTCGTTTGTTGAAATAGTTTCTAATTGTAATTCGGGATGGAAAATGACACCGGTAGAATCGAATAAGTGGATGGAAGAAAATATGTTTCCATATTATCCGCTTGGTGATATTAAAGTTCCTCAATAAAAAATAAAAATAATGACAGAAGAAATAATCATTGCTGGTTTTGGTGGACAAGGAATTTTATCGATGGGAAAAATTCTTGCATATGCAGGTATGATGCAAAGCAAAGAAGTTAGTTGGTTTCCATCTTATGGTCCTGAAATGCGCGGTGGCACTGCAAATGTTACTGTAATAATAAGTGATGAAAGAATAAGTTCGCCCATTCTGAATCAGTTCGACACAGCAATTATTTTGAATCAACAATCGATGGATAAATTCGAGAACTCTGTAAAGAAAGGTGGATTATTAATTTATGATCCGAATGGAATTACTCATCATCCTGTTAGAACTGATATTGATATTTATACTGTTGATGCAGCGTATGAATCCTCAAGAATGAAATCTTCCAAAGTATTTAATATGGTCGTTCTTGGTGCTTTTTTAAAATTAAAACCATTGATAGATCCGGAACATATGCATCAAGGTCTTGAAAAGTCTTTGCCAGTACGACATCACAATATGATTGCTGAAAACGAAAGAGCAATTGAAAAAGGCAAAGAGATCATCATACCAAAACATTTATTGAATTAGAAATAGATAATTTGCATACTGTAAAGAGGTTTAATTTATTTAAATTTTCAAGCCACTTGATTAATCTCGAGCGGCTTTTTTAATTTAGACCCATGAAAAAAAATATAGCCGTTACTTTTTGCTTGATATTTTATTACTCTGTTTGCACAGCACAAATTGATACCGTTCTTATTTACAGTAATGCGATGCATAAAAGTTCAAAAGCAGTTATTGTCAAACCATCTAATTATAACGATCAAAAGCATTTTCCTGTTGTTTATTTATTGCATGGTTATGATGGCGATTACGGTAATTGGATAAAAAGAGTTCCTCAAATTCAACAATGGGCTGATGCTTTTCAATTGATGATAGTTTGTCCGGATGCTGCTAAAAGTAGTTGGTACCTTGATAGTCCGATTGATACAACGTATAAATATGAAACCTATATCGGCGCCGAAGTTCCTGCCTATATTGACGCACATTATAAAACTATTGCTGATCGCAAAGCCAGAGCCATCACGGGTTTAAGCATGGGTGGTCATGGAGCTTTGTTTTTAGGATTTCGACATCAAGATCTTTTTGGAGCCTGTGGCAGTATGAGTGGCGTTGTAGATTTAATGAAAGATAAATATGATGTTATCAAACGAATTGGCGATACCATTACACATGCAGAAGATTGGAAAAATTTTTCAGTTATTAATTTAATTGAAAAATATCCAAAAGATTCTATCGCAATTATTTTTGATTGCGGCACAGAAGACTCCTTTTATCAGATCAACAAATCATTGCATGAGAAAATGCTGCAGTTGAAGATCAAACATGATTATATTGTACGATCAGGAAAACACGATTGGAATTATTGGGGCAATGCGGTAGTATATCAATTATTATTCTTTAAAAAATATTTTCAATCATCCATTCAAAATCGATAATTCGCTACATACTTTTAATAGGAAGTATTCTTTAATTAAATTGATTTTCTTTCCCAACATCTTTTATATTGATTACTTATTAGAGGAGAACACTTACAGAGCACATTAAAAATTATTTTACATGTGCGTTAAAGTACCCATTGCTGATATAAGCACTTGTTAATTTATCTGTGGTTGCTTTTCCGGAGAAAGTTCCTATCACATTATTTGTTTGTTGATTAAACGAAATAATGTGAAAAGTTAACGTATCATGTGTGCCACCATTAGCACTAAAGTATCTTGCTTGTTGATTAATCAAACCTGTATTTAAAGCAAATAAAAATGCATTAGAACCTTCTGTGACATAATAACCAGTGTCAATGGTAGAATGGGGCATAAAGATTTGTGCAACCAAAATAGTATCGGAGGGACTTCTAAAATCCATCCAACCAACCATTGTTAATACATAACCATTAAGATCAGGACCGTAAAACGCATTGCCATCAGCAAAAATCCCATGATGAAAACCACCTGTAGAACTATCGGTAAATTTCCATGTATTCAATGCCACAGTATCAGTATTTACAGTGCTTATATTGGTATTATTACTCACATTAATACTAAATGAACAATTCGTATTACTATAAGAACAAATAAAACTTGTAAGCGTATCTTTTAACGGTATGCCGACAGGTTTTAATCTAACTTGCTGTAGGCCAAGACTGGTAAAAATGCCGGAGTCTGCAAACTTAAAACCGTTTTGAAAATCAGAATAAATTGAATAGTATCCCAGTTTTGTAACACGAACAGGAACTAATATATAGTTTGTATTTGCGGAAAGTGTATTTCCTTTTGAATAAGTTCCCATAACAACATATTGCATACAATTACCTGAAGAATCTTTTAAAGTTCCGGCTGATTTTTCAAAACTATAAGATTTACTACATGAAACTATCGTCCAGAAGAATAGTATGAGACAAACCAAAAATATAGGCAACCCTTTTTTCATAAGAATTAAAAATAGGATTTTATTGTTTTGGGTTTTAATATTAGGATGAATAACAGATTCTTTTTTTAACCATTGTTTGTTATCAAAAAAAGAGGGGGCTTTAGGCTAGAGTTGTTAAAGTAATAGAAATCAAACTCAAGAATAAATAGTTGAACTTTGCATTGCTGATACTGTAAGATATTTTAAAATGTGTGGTCTTGTTAGTCCTGAATACGAAGTTTTTGATCGAAGATTTATTGCAAATACTTTTCTTAATAAAAATGTATAAAAAGCAGCCCTTGCAGGAATGAATGCTAACTTTTTGACCGAAGACTTATTTTATAAATATAGAAGAACCTTGTTCTTCTTTGCTTAACCAGCCTAAGACATTTTGATTACTGCTATTTAAATCCTCAAAACCTAATTTATAGTATATAGAAACGGTCTGTTATTGGCTTACTTTATACTATAGAGCTTCCTACTTGATGAATACCTATCAGCATAGTAAACCAGGATAATTAGGTAATTGACTTAGATATAATCCGTATATGACCCGACTCTTATTTATGACGGGATATACACGGGTTATACCTTGGTTATACACGGGTTATATACGGGTTATATCAAAAGAAGATAGAAGTTGTCTAAGACCTATGTATTGATTGTCCATTGCCGAGAAAGCAATTAGCTTGGGATTAACCATTGTTTCGCAATAGGTTTAGAATACTTTATTAATGATCTGGTAAAACTGTCCCAAATAAACGTTCGATGTTGAGTTTATGAGACTTTGATTAATGAAACGTTTTTTTGGGAAAATGGCGGGTATCGGCAAAAGGAAATCAGATCAAAAAATGAGTTGAAATAATTAGAGTTTCACAAAAGGA
>CAIQDX010000041.1 GCA_903870685.1 uncultured Chitinophagaceae bacterium
AAGCATCTGGACTTATTTTGAGGTACAAAATATTCCTTCAGTAAAAAAAGTAGAAGTAACCACCAATGTTTTATACGATTATCAGGAAAAACAAATCAATATCATTCATGCAAAAGTGAATGGCAATGAAAAAAGTTTTCGTTTAGATAATCCTAAGAGTTATGCTGCGTTTGAATGGTAAGAATAATGTTGAATGTTAGATGCTAAATTTTAAATGAAATATTGTTTAAGTTATCATTCCTAACTCTTAATTTATAATTCTTAATTCTTAATTTCAATTAAAACATACGGTTCTAATTCTTTCTCTCTTGTTGCAGGATTTAAGAAAGGTAATGTTAATCCCGTTATGCCAAAACTGTTTACCTGCTTGATTATTGCTGTTTTCTTGAATTTTTGTTGAATGATTGGCAGACTATCTTTCTTTGCAATCACCAGATCGCCTTTTACAATTTCGCCGGATGATTTGATGGGATAAACATGCTGCGAATAAAATGATAATGAATGTCCGGTATTACCACTCAACATCACTACTTTATTTTTATCAATTTTATTTTCATTGATATAATCTGCAAATGCCGAACCTTTTTGAAAAGTTAACAGTGTTGGATAAAATGCAGTGCTTAGAAAAATATTTATACCAATGATGGTAAATAAACTGATGACCAATAATTTCGGCAATTTTATTTTTTCGGAGAATAAAATTACAAAGAACAATACTAAACAAAGAGCCGCCATCGCAGCAATATATTTAGGAATTGATGCAAAAGGATAAGCCAATAAAACGATCACCAGCAACCATAACAAAACAAAAATAAAAACATGAAAAGCTGTAAATATTTTTTTGATGGTTTTTAATTCATTAGTAAATAAAAGACGGTATAAGAATTTTGCAGCAATGATAGCAGCCAGTGGAAACACAATAAAAATATAATGCGGTAATTGTGCCTGACTTCTTCCCAAAATGCAATAAGTAATAATGAAACCGCCGGTTGTCATCCATTCATGAGTCTTCATTATTTTAAACCTATCCTGAATTAAGCCAACAATATCTAAAAATAATCCAGCCAAAAAGAAAATGATCCAGGGTAAAAAACTCCATAACATATTTTGCAATAGAAAAGTAAAATCATTCATTTCTTTAAAATGATTTTCGCCGGTATATCTTCCAAAACTTTGTGTCCAGTAATAAAATCGTAAGCCCGATTTTATAGGGTCGCCATTAATTAGTTTCCCGGGATGCAGATCAAATTGCTGATACAATCCAATGCTCATGGGAATTAATAAAACAGCAATGATCATCAATCCCAAAATATATTCCCATCTAAAAAATTGTTTCCATTCTCTTCGTAAAATAAAATGCGGTATCAATGCAAATGCAGGCACCATCAATGCTATCGGGCCTTTCGTCATCATGCCGCCTGCAATGCCAATGAATGCCAAAATAAAATTGATCCATTTTTTATGTTGGTACCATTCGGCTAATTGCCAGATGCTGAAGATTACCCAACCCATCAACATTGTATCGGTTCTAACATCGTGTGTTATTAAAAACATGGCTTGTGATGATGCCAAAACAATGGCACTTAATAATGCAATGTCTCTTTTATAAAATAATAATGCCAAACGATAAGTTGAATAAACAGCTATCCATGCAAAAAAGAAAGAAGGTAAGCGATAAGCCCAATCGTGGATGCCAAAAACTTTCATGCTTATGCCCGATAACCAAAATAACATGGGCGGTTTATCCAGATAATCTTTTCCCAGATCGAAAAATTGCAGATACGATTTTCGTTCCAACATTTCGCGACTGATAGATGCATATTGTGCCGCATCAATATCCATTAACGGAATGCAAAACATGCCAAGCAAATAAGTTAATCCGCAAAGAGAGAATATAAATAAAGCTGTATTTTTTTTTTTCATGGACGAATGTGCAAATAATTACAAAGGCAATTATCTATCTTTTTGCTGTAAGGTAAAAAAATAAAAGGAATGTTTATGTTAACGTAAATAATGTTGGTAGCATATCATCTATAATAGGTAGTAAGGCATCTTGTATAGGTAATTGCTTATCTATTGTTGGCAGAAGATTGCTTTGTATTAAATAATGCCATTTTAATAAGGATACTACTGCAATTAATATGGGTAGAAGCTATTCTTGTATTGGTAATTGCCTTCTTAATACAGGTAGCAATTAGTTTTATGTTGGTAAAAGCAAAATTAATTAAGGCAAATGGAAGATATTGGTTGGGTTTGTCTATTGATGAGCATATCCCTCATGCTTCGGGAAGACATGTCATTTCAACGATAGGAGAAATCTGTTGGGCTTTGTTCCAATGCCCGGCAGATCCCTCCTATAGTCGGGAAGACAATTGCCAATTACCCTAATTAATAATTCCAGCAACTCTCGTAATTCTAATACGAATGCTATTTAAAAAACTTTAGGGAAACTACCTATGCTTTTTGCCAAAGTTTAGGGATACTACCTATTTTTTATATGATTTTATGCGTATATTTTTATAAAGTGAGAAAAAGATGTAAGTAAATGGTGAATGCCAAAACAAAAATATTGCGCATAAAAAAGAGATTTTACTCCTTATTAACTCTTGGTTTATTGCCGAATTAACCACAAATAAAAAAGGATGAAAACTTGAAACAAAAAAAAATCAGGAATACTAAAACTACCGATTATGAAAAGAAAGCTCAAATTATTATTGGCGCTTACAATTTTATCAATTGTACTAATATTAGGATACATATCCTGTCGTAAAACCGATATTCCAAGTGCAACAATTCCATCAATAGAAAGCAAGTTTTTTACTTCTCACCGCAGTGCAGATCCCGTAGAAAAAACTATTGTAGATTTTCTTGAACGGGAAAATAGTAAAAAGTATTTTGTAGAAAAAACTGTAAATCAAATCGGTTTTCCCCGTTGGGACAAAACAGTAAAACGATCAAATAAAGCTACAAGTGTTGCAAGACCTTCAATAATGTCTGTTGGAGATAATGCCCCTGCAAATACTTGTGATGTTTACTATATACCGTTTGTAAGAGATTCTCAAAATTATGTAAATGCATCAATGGTAATTAAAGCATCACCTACCGATACTTCAATAAGCTATTTATGCGATTGGCAATATTCTCAACTTCAAAATAACAGCAATGCTTTGGACGACCAAGCTGAAAATTTTGCCATATTTTTTATGTTTTTAGATAATAATGTTTTTGGACATACTAAATTTAAAATTACTGACAAAAGTATTTTTAGAGCAAATAACCACGACCCTCGTGATATTACACTAAATGCATATACTAATTCTAATAATAGAATAAATACTGTAAATTATGTAGAATCTTGTCAGGATGTTACTATCTCTTGGAAAGATTGTCCTTACGCTCATTGTTCAGGTGTAGATGCAAACGGTAATTCTGACGGCAGTTGTGACGGTTGCCCTCTTTGTACTAATTCCATTACTTATACTTATTGTTGGTGGCAATGGATAGATGATGGCAGCAATGGAGGAACTAGTGGAGGTAGTGGTACAGGAGGTACTGGTAACAGTGGCTCAACCCCACCAACACCTTGTAATACAAGCCCTCCATTGGTTGGACAATCGGTACAAAATAGTGTAACTACTTTTAGTGCAGCAGATCCTTGTAATAGTAATCCGGGATGGACGCCAATTAGTGGAGGTCCTTCTTCAGTTTCTCCTGACCCATGTTCCACAGCTAACAATATTGCAAAACAATTAGATACTTTGTATGCAAATAGTAATATTGACGCAAAATTGTCTAATATACCTAATCTTGCAACTTTAGCTATAGAAAATGGATTCCCTATAATTCAAAATTTTTCTATTAATCCATATAACTCTAAAGACACAACTTTTACAAATAGTTATTGTCAAGGAAACATACAAACGGGTACAGACTCAAATATTAATATATCGTATAGCGTTGGGTATTTAAATGTTTTGGCAGCAACTTTGCATACACATCCTTCAATAGGTTATGCAGCTCAATCTGCTTACGATATTTATGCCTTAATTGAAATATCAATGCAGAATTCATATTATAAAGGAGGCTTTGTAGCAGCAGCCAATGGCAGCAAATATGCTGTTGCCATTACTGACAAAACTTTAGCTGCTGCATTTTTAAATAAAAAAGCCAATAATTTAAATGGCACTAAATGGAATGAAAACTCAGCTATTGGTATTGCTTATAATGATGCATATAAATATTATTCTGAAAAAGTTTATAATGGAAATCCAAATCAAATAAATCTTGCGTATGAAATGGCAATGGCAACGACATTGAATAATACAGGAGTAACTTTGTTTAAGCAAGATACTAATGGTAATTTTAAACCTATTGTAGTAAATAGAACCAGTACCATCAAGGGAAGTGGTATATTTAAAAGAACTGTTGCCACTTATACACAAACTTGTAATTAACTTTAAAATACAAAATCATGAAAAAAACAATAATTGTACTTTCATTTTTCTTATTTACACATGTTGCTACAACAAAAGCACAAGTACCCGACACACTTGCTTATTTGCAAAATATTGTAAATAATAAGTCCACATATGTTGGAATGCCCTTTTCAACTTTGATGAATAACTTACAAATTCAAATTAAATTCTTTTCGCCTTTCCCAAGTTTGCCATATGACAAAACCAAAGAAACATCCACAGATTTTGGATTTTACCTCTCTACTTCCAATGAGGACTATTATCTCACTTATCCTAGATTGGAAATATATTGGCAAACACCATTAAATGCTAATCAGTCATATATTATTTGGAACAATAATAATGGTGGAGGCTGGGCTGCTAATGCAATAGCCTTTTATAATAGTGCAATTATTGCAGATATTAAAATAAGGAGCGGCACTGTGGCAGTAGAGTAATATTCTCAACTGGCACAGGTGTTCTGTAGTTCGTTGGTGTTTTTATTAAAAAAGCAAATTAAAAATCGTAGCCCCTGCCGGTGTTTTCACCTACAGGATTTGTTTGTACAAATGGCTTAAGTATTCCACAAAGCGGGGTTACTCGGGCTTTTTAGTGATAGCTGTTTATACTAAAACATCCGATATATGAAGTTGAATAAATAACATAGTGTGCAATACTTTGAAAATATTAAATGCTGTTGGTGAAAACAACAGCGGCGGACATTTACCCTAATCAAAAATTCTTGCTAATCTTGTAAACCCATTACGAATACTTTTTATGGTAAGCTCCTGCCGGTTAACAACTTTTAATTTATCAGAAACAGTTTTAACATGATTTTCTACTGTTCTTGCAGATATAGATAAAGCATCAGCTATTTCTTTCTGGCCTGCCGTTGTAGTATATAAAGCAAGTATTTCTTTTTGTTTAGTCGATAATTTTAATTTATCCTGAAATCGTTTTTGATTTTTTCTATCAGCCATCAATTGCTCACGATTAATTCCTTCTAATTGAAGTACAGGATCAATATAAACATCACCATTAGCCACTGCAATAATGGCTGCGGGTAAATTTTTCATATCAAATACTTTAGTTACATAGCCATAAGCACCGCAGGCAAGCATATCTTCCACAGGTTCTATATGTGTATGTGATGAAATCGCAATAACTTTTATTGACGGAAAATGTTCGGTTAAAAAATCGGTTAATTGTACGCCATCCATTTTGGGCATTTCTACATCTACCAAAGCTATATCTGGTATGGGTTTATGGTGGCACCAATCAACAAAATCAAATCCATCTGAAAGTTTGGCAATAACAGAATAACCTTCCATTTTATTAATATAGCTTTCTGCCAGCAATACCCACTTTTCGGTATCGTCTATTATTGCAATGGTTAGCATTGTTGTTGTTTAAAGGGTTGTTACAGAAAAATAGATATAACAAAATTCTATAGCAATGTAAATTAAAATATGATGAAAAAAAAAAATACAATCGTTAATTTCTTTTAATTTTTAAAAACTTTAGGGAAACTACCTATACTTTTTGCCAAAGTTTAGGGATACTACCTATTTTTTATATGAAATAATGCCTATATTTTTATGTTTTGAATCTTAGGTGTACAAAAGCATTCCCCCCATTGTTTTATTATTAAACACCTAAAAACAATTGTTATGAACAACAATCAAACGCTGAAAGCGGGTATGTTCAAAAGAATGGGGCTTTTTTTTACCAAGTATCAGGCTATACTGCAGCCCTTTACCAAACTATGGAATATTGTAACAAAGTTGCAAGCCAAAGATGTACAGTTAACCAATACTATACAGCAACAGGCAACCGACAGTACCGGCGAAACAAAAAATAAAACAAGGTTAAAAGATGCTATGATTAGCAGCCTTTTACCTGCTGCCCGCAAAGCAAAAGTTTGGGCAAACGAACAGAGTAATACGGTATTGGAAACTTTGTTTACCATTAACCAAAAAACATTTTTACCCGGCGACGAAGAATGTCTTGGTATTGCCCGAAATGTATTGCAGGCACTAAACGATAATGCAGTTGCCCTGCTTACTTATAATATTACAGCAGCACAATTAACAGCTATAAATGATGCCTGCACTGCTTTTGAAGCTGCCATTGGTAAGCCGGGCTTAATACGCAATGTGGCTAAAACAGGTACACAGGGTATTGAAGGCACTTTAAAAGAAATGACCGATCTGATTAATAAATGTGATGATCTGCTGCCTGCCGAATTTAAAAGCAGCAACCCCGATATGGTTGCCGAATATTTTGCCAACCGCAAAATAGGCAGTACCGGCAGCAGGCATACAACACTTACTGTTACTGTTTACAGCGATGCTGCTAAAACGCTGCCCATTGCAGGTGCAACTGTTAGCATAGTTGAAAATAATTTAGCTGCTGTTACCGATGCAACAGGCTTTGCAAGCATTGACACATTTGCACCGGGTAATTTAACTGCCCTTATTAAGGCAAATGGATTTACTGATGCAACAATATCTTTTGCAATTAAAATGGGCAAAGAAGTGGATTTGGAAGTGGTGATGGTGCCGGTTCATTAATTATTTATTATTCAATATTGTTTATTCGTTTTTGTTTAAAACCGCCAAAAGAAAATATTAAATAACGAATAAATAATATTGAATGGCGAATGAAGAAAATAGAAAAGTAAAATTTCATTAGTTCTTAAAAATATTGCGCATAAAAAGAGGTTACTCCTTAATTAACTCTTGGTTTATTGACGAATAAACCACAAATAAAAAAGGACGTTGGCAGTTAACGATACTGCTGCGGGTTTAGCAATTACAGCCGCTTAGAAATATAAACTGAAAACCTTGAGTTCACGATAGCAAGTAATTTGCGTGACGCCAAATAATAAACCCAGATTATAAAGCGATATTTATAGCTGGTTATTAAATTAAAAATATGAAAAAAATAATCTTTATTGTCATTGTAACAATCTTTAGCTGAGGAGTTTTTGCAGCTCCAAAAAGCCCAAACTTAAAAGGGAAATTATTCGAGAAAAATATTACGAAAGAAAAGAAAGCCCAAAAGAGTACAACCAAATTTATTGCACTATGTTCTCAAAAACAGTCTTTTACAATTGACTGCCCAAATAATGGACCAACAATTGAAATTGCAGTAACAACCATTTCTTTTAATTGCGAAACAGGTGTAATTGTAAATATTGATACTTGGCAATCAGGAAGAACTTGCCCTCCTCCACAAGAATTATAGGGGGTATATAATGCAATATTTCTATCTTTAAACACATAGAATATTTTTATACAATTATCTGATTTGTAAATAGTTTAGAAATACTATTAATAGTGAAAAATTAAATTTCTTTGATTTAAAAATTATTTATTCTCAGAAATTATTAACTGATTATTCTATGTGTTTATTGGCTGCAAAATATATTAAACATCAATAATTTTTTATGAAAAAAAAATGGCTTCTAAATATAATATCAATGCTTAGCTTCATTACAGTTATAAGCCAACAAAACAATATTTGTTTTGTCAAATATTCTGACAATGGAAACAACTGGAATTATCTTCATTGGTATGATAATAGTAAACTTACGTTTACATATGAAACGAATTATCAAGTTTTCGACTTTCCTGTTAATATTGATGGTAAATACATTAAAACCACGGATACCGTAAAGTTTAAAAAAGAATATTTAGAGTACAAAGAAGGATTGTATAAAGAACTAGGAAAAATTAAACAACCAATCACTCAAAGAGAATATATATCAAATGTTGTAAAAAGAACTCAATATGCTAATGAAAATAAAGAAAAATATTTCGTTCTTGATACTATTGCAGACATGAATAAGTGGGAAATTACAGAGGATACTTTAAGTATTTTAGGATTTAATTGCCAAAAGGCAGTAATTAACTATAAGGACATAAAATATATAGCCTATTTCACTCAAAAATTAGCATATCCAGCTGGTCCAAGAAATTTCAGAGGATTACCCGGGCTTATTTTAAAAGTAGATAGTGAGAATGGTTCAATAGGATATATTGCTACTGAAATAAAATTTCCTTATACAGGAATGATTCCTGTTTTAGAAACAGATGGTATTCCTATTTCACAAAAGCAATATTCAATTATAGCAGAGGAAAATAATAAGAAAAAACTCATGAAAATGAATAATTTTTTAAAAAATCCTTCTATTAAACAAAACTGATTTTGAGAAGTTATTTTATATTATTTTCATTAACATTTTGCACTCTTTTTTTAAAAGCTCAAAATATTATAGTAAGTGGAACTGTTAAAGATGAAAATAATTTTCCTTTAGAATATGTAAGTGTAAAACTATTAAAAGAAGACAGTATTGGAATAGTCAAATATTTTGCTTTAACTAACCGCGAAGGCTTTTTTAGTGTCACTATTTCTGATAATAACCAAAAACTCTGGTTGCAAATGAGTATGGTTGGGTATCTTAATTATAATCAACCAATTATTGATCTATTGCATTATCATCCAATAAACTTTGTTTTAAAAAAGTTTATTGGAACATTACCTGAAATACAGGTACAGGCAAATTCAGCAATCACGAAACACGGCGATACAACTATGTACCGTGTTTCTGCATTTGAAAAAGGTAATGAAAATAATTTAAGTGATTTGCTAAAGAAGCTACCTGGCATTTCTATAGATGAATATGGCAGAGCTAGCTTTAATGGAAAAGTAGTTTCAAAAATTTTATTAGAAGAAGATGATTTATTTGGTTCTAACTATGCTGCACTAACTAACAATAGCAACATTAATGGAATTGAAAGAATAGATGTTATAGAAAATTACAAAGATAATTCAAGGTTAGAGAATGTCAATTCGAAAGGAGAAGAAACGGTAATAAACTTAAAATATAAAAAGAAACCTCTTAGGCTATTTAGCAATATATCCGTAGGCGGTGCATTGGCAGCTAATTTTTATGAATTAAAAACCAGTAATACCGGGATAATTAATAAAAATAAGTTTGTTTTTACCGCTAATAAAAACACGATTGGGATATTAGCTAACAGATTAATGGGGTTAACATCTGATGTGCAATTAATTACTAATGAAAATGAAAAATTACCGACACCAGTACAATTATACAATTCGCCGATGCAATTTGCAGATATCAAGCCTTTAAATATTAGTGATAATAGGATATTTTCAAATTCATCAAATTTAGTTACACTTAATCACCTAATAAAACTCAATAAAAAAGTGGTAATTAAGCTTGCAGTTAATTCACTTTTTGATAACTATATTCAAACAAATTCGACTACTCAAACTATCAATAATCCCATTTTGCCAATAACCCTAAAGCAAAATAACATTACTACTAAAAATAACACCCTTTTCAATTTGGATGGCGAAATAAATTGGCAGCCCTCTAACACTTTTCAAACAATTATACAATTTAATAATAATAATTTACAGTTATCTCAAAATAGAAATGGTCAATTATTTGTTCAACAAATTAGCCAAATCATTACACAACAAAAAAATCAGCAGCGACTGAATATTGTTTCTACCAAGTTGATAGATAAATCAAATATTTTGTCTTACCAATTTGTATATAATAGTTTTAATTTAGGCACTGTTTATAAAATAAATAATCCAATATTAGATAGTTCATATGGGGTAACTATCATATATACTAATTTGCTGCAGAATTTTAATCTACCCTCAGTAATAACTGCAATGACTGCAAAATATTTAATAAAAAAGAAATCGGTTACTTATAGCCTTAACGCAAGTATTGGCAAAGAGGAAATTAACTTTAAGAATTCTGCTTATCTTTTCAATAACCCTGATTCTTTGGCTATGATGGCAGGCTCTTATTATGCTAATGGGAAACTAATAATCTATCGCAGCTCTGCAACACTCAGCATTGCTAAAACCTTTTCTGATAAATTTTCTTGCAATACGAATATATCGATTTTGAACGCCAAGTTAACAATTGAAGATATTAATCAGGCGCATTTTAATTCTACTGAAAATATATTTCTTTTACCAACACTATCACTGCAGTATAAAATAAGTAACAAAAAAAATGTTTTTGTAAATGGTCTAATGCAGCCAGTGATTCCTACAATTATGCAGTTAAATAATAGTACTATTTTTTCGGGGATCAGTTCCATTAATAAAGGAGTAAGACAATTTAATTTTAATACAGGTTATTCTATAAATGCAAGCTATTTGTTTTTGGATCCACTTAAATCAGGTATCATTTTTAATACAATAGTTTTAATTAGTAATTCTCCACCTAATTATATCAACAACTTGAGTGGAAGAGGTTTATTGTCTTTTAATGAATCCGTTGTTTTCAATAAAAAAAATTTCTTTACTGCCATTTCAAGTAGAATTGAAAAGAATCTTCCAAGAATAAAGAGTTGGTTCATAATAAGTAGTGCAATTAGTAATGGCAGTCAGTTTATGTTTACTAATACAGAACTTACTACGAATAAAACCGTATCTGGTTTATTTGAGCTTAGGTTTAAAACCAATTGGAATAAATTCTTCAATATCAACTCAGGTTTAATAATGCGTAATCAATCGCAACAAAGCTTAATAAATGATATTAAATTCACTACATTTAATAGTTCGGATTTTATCTCAAATACTACAGCCTCTTTTAAAGTAACTAATAAATTTTTACTTGATATTCAGAATGACTGTTATGTTAATCATTCGTATAATACAACTAAACGAAATTTAAATTTTACCGATATCCAAGTAAAGTATATTTTGTCTAAAAAAATAAATATAGGTTTATTGCTTCGTAATATATTCAACCAAAAATCATTTTCTTATAATGAAATTTCTCCAACTCAAAATATTTCTAATGATTTTTTATTAACTCCTTTTTTTGGTCTACTATCACTACAAATAAAGTTTTGAAATTGTTAAATCAATATTAGTAAACCCTAACTTATATATCCCAATGCCTCGATGCCTGTCTTCACACAATGAAACTACATGTGTTTCGTTAAGGCAAGAATTTCAGTTAAGCAACCTTAAAATATGCTTATAAAATTATAGTTTTTATAAGTTAAAACTCGAATTGAGTAAATTGTCGCTTCTTTGCAAGAAAGATCTGCTACCTGTTGAACCTATTTCCCTTTGTTAAAACAATAATTGGAATTTTTTATAAATGATTATTCTTAAAATAAAGAATAATTAAAACTTGTTTAATGAAAGAAGCTGTAAATATGAAGAGGTTTGGAATTATTTTAGTGTTAATTGTACTGTTTTATTTTACCGGCCATGCACAAAATAATAGCCCCTGGCGTAAAATAAATGATGAAATACTGATTGTTAAGAATGTTTATTTCGCACCGGGCTGCCATCAATACAGCTTAACCGGTGGTCAGGGTTTTTCGATTTACATAAAAAATAAAAATCTGCAAACTGTATTCATAAAAGGAAATTTAATTGCCAGAACTTATTGCGGAAAAGATATTGTAAGTCCGTTTAAAGTTACTTTAAAAGCAAATGAATTTTCTAATGGTGGAAGTTATGATGATCCAAATAATAATGGACAGGCAGGTGTTATAAGTCCTGCAGAATGTAAGGGTGTTGCTTATTTGGTGAGAATAAATAAACCCCTTTATAAAAAAGCCAGATACATTAGATACAGCAACCGAATTAAAACTGTAAAAGTTACTAATGTGGAAGTTATGTTTACTGATACAGTTTTGGCAAAGAAAAAAACAGAAATTTTAAGCCCGATCACTCCTGCTGCTAAATCAGATAATTATGATTCGTTGGTAAATCAAAAGCTATTTGTATTTGAACATGTTGACTCTTTAAAAAAAGAAATAAGAACATTAGAAAAAGTAAATAATAATTTAAGTGATTCTTTGAGTTATTATAAATTCATGAACGACCAACTTAAATCCTATATACAAATAAAAGAACAACCTCAACCAACTCAACAAACAATTACAAAGAAAAGCAGGAGAAAGAAAAATAAAACAGCCACAACTAATGCTGCCGATTTACAAAATAAATAAATCAATGCCTTTTCATATTCAGTGGCACTACAATAATTGGAACTACTGAATGGCGAATAATATATTCGGCAGTGCTTCCAGTTACCAAATGCGACATGCCTGTTCTACCATGTGTTCCCATTACTAAAAATGTAGCGTGCTTTTGAATAGATAATTCGATGATATCTTCTTTTGGATCGCCTATAAAAGTTACAATTTCTGTTTCAACATCAGCATGTCGTTCTTTGACTTCCTTTAAAGATTTTGTTGCGATATCTTTTCTGGCTTCCCACTGATTTTCGAAAACTTGTCCTGTATCTAGCGGCACATAATCAATAAATTTATTAACGATGGTTACTAATGTAACCGACGCATTAATTTTCTTTGCCAACGAATAACCAATTTTTTCTACTTCAGGAGAAAACTCACTAAAATCCAGTGCCATAATAATATGGTTCATAAAATATTTTTTAGAGAAAATTTATTCAATATTCCATTCAGCAATTTCTTCTTCCTTAACAACCGATTTCTTTTTATTTCTGAACATAATTAATAAAGGTATCAGCAATAAAAAGAATAAACCGAGATAAATAAATAAATCTTTGTACGTTAAAAAAGTTGCTTGTCCGAAAATGCTTTTCGAAATTAATCCATACGCATTTGCTGTCGCAGTTTGTATATCAAACCCTTTACTCATAAAAGAATTGGTAAGCATCTTAACTCTTTCCTGTGTGGCAGGATCGGTGGCTGTCACGTTTTCAGATAAATAAGAATAATGTTTAGTAGTATCTACACTGATATAAGTTGTAATTAATGCAATACCGATCGATCCGCCTAATTGCCGCACCATATTACTTAATGCTGTACCCTGCGGAATTTCGGTTCCTTCTAAATTAGCCAATGAAATTGTTGTGAGCGGAATAAAAATTAATCCCATAGCACAACCGCGAATAATTAATGGCCAGAAAAAATCATGTTCATTTATTTGTGTATTCAGCATGCCCATGCTGTAACTGAAAACAAAAAATAACAATAATCCTATCCCGGCATAAATGGCAGGATGAAATAATTTTCTTTTTAATAAAATGCCTACAACCGGCATCATTACTGCTGTTGCCAAACTCCCCGGTAACATTAACCATCCAGTTTGTAATGCAGTAAAACCCAAAAGCCCCTGACAAAATATAGGTATCACTAAAGTTGTTCCGTATAATCCAAATCCTAAAACAAAATTGAATAAAGTTCCTGTTGCAAAAGATCTGTTCTTAAATAATCTCAAATTAACCATCGGATCTTTTTTCATCAATTCACGAACAACAAAAAATATTCCCGTAAAAAATGCGATCACTGCTAATACTGTTATATATCTTGTTTCGAACCAATCTTCGCTTTGTCCTTTCTCCAAAACAATTTGTAATGAACCTATGGCTGCAATCAATAATGCCAATGCAAGCCAATCCATTCGAGTTGATTTTATTTTTGCTATCGGTTCTTTCACATACATCATCGTTAAAATAGTTGCTAAAATCCCGAATGGAACATTGATAAAAAATATCCATTGCCACGACATGTTATCGGTAATATAACCACCTAATGTTGGACCAATTGCAGGACCAACAATCACACCAACACCATAAATTGCATTGGCCAATCCTAATTCTTCTTTGGGAAAAGTTTCAATTAAAATTGCCTGTGCTGTTGATAATAATCCACCACCACCAATTCCTTGCAAAACCCTGAAAGCAACCAATTGCCATACATTGGTAGATGTGCCACACAACACAGATGCGATGGTGAATAAAACGATAGATGCTGCAAAATAATATTTACGTCCAAACCTTGCACTCATCCAGCCCGACAGCGTTATCATGATAACATTCGAAACTGCATATCCGGTAATTACCCAACCAATTTCTTCGAAAGTGGCGCCAAGATTGCCCATCATTTGCGTAAGAGAAACATTGACGATGGAAGTATCGATCAATTGAAGCAATGCAGCCGAAACAACTGTGAATATTACGATAATTTTATCTGCTGAAAATTTTGCCATCTATAAAATTGAAAAGCGATTCATCTCGAATAATTTTTTCCTGCAGCATTCCTACTGCTTTTTTATTTCTATGAAAGAATTGGGATAAATTTTATTGTAAATTTTTCCAACCATCAATCCAATCAACGAACCAAGTATCGCACCACCAATAACATCCAATGGATAATGAACGCCAACATAAACCTGACCATAACTTATTGTTGCTGCCCAAAAAATAAATAACCATTTCCATTGTTTTAAAACATCTTTCAAAGTGATGCAAACGAATACTGCAAAACCAAAATGATTGGTGGCATGAGATGATGTAAAACTATAACCTCCCGAACAATGATCTAATAATAAACGAACATGAAATTGTAAAAATTCATCTGCACATGGTCTTGGTCGTTGAATAAATGTTTTAATTAAATGACTGCTTGTTTGATCAGTAAGAATAATATTGATGACCGCAAACAATATCCAAATCCATGCTTTGTTTTTAAAATTGATAGCTAAAAATAAAATCAGAAAAAGATACAAAGGGATCCATGTGTTTGCATTACGCCACCATGGTAAAACTGAATCTAAAAATGAATTGGTCCAAACTGAATTTATTTGCAGAAAAAGCCAGGTATCTGCATCATTGATCCATGACCAGATTCTTTCCCAAAAATTTATTGAAAGTAAATATTGTTGCATTTGAGAATAAAGATAAAGTTTGAAATTGTTAAATCTTAAAAATTAAAATCAAGAAAACCAATTTTAAAAAAGAAATGACTTAATTTCATTATGTCTCTTACTAAACTTTTATGAGAAATATACTTCTGCTCATTGCCGTTTTATTTTCGGCAGGTTCTTTTGCACAAAATAATTTTACACTTAAACAACCTACTGTAACAACTATTCATTCTAAAGGATATTCTGATTCAATGCCCAATGCACTTGCTGTTAACCCATTTAAAGGGGTAAAAATTGGAAATAATGGTCAGGGTTCTGATTTATATAAAAGTGAACCCGATAACATGATTGTTTTAAAACCCGACAGTAGTTTTCATGTAACAATTCCAAATGCAATGGATGTTCACAAACTAAATTCTATTCCGCCGGCTTTATTAAAACAATTATATGAACATCAGAATGAATTATCTTCTCAAAATAATATTGAAGAATATCATTTCAAAATAATAAAACCAAGTCCAAATAAATCTCTAATGGATTCGATGCAGAGAAAATTAATTCCTATTGAACCTTCTTTGCAAAGATGATCATTCTTGGAGATTTTTGAATATCATATTCACCCAATTGATAATCGCCAAACACTTCCTGCACTTGCATGTTTTGTGATGACAACATTTCTGTAAAATCTCTTAAAGAAAATTTTGCAACACGTTCGGTAAATAAATGTTTCAACGAATTAGTTGTTGTATCTGTAATCTGAATCTGTTTATAAAAATGTTGTTCATCAAACCATTTGCTGATGTGAAAATGAATACCATTAATTTCTTTTTCGAAAATTTTTTCCATATCATTTTCAGCATGATGCACATTCAAATAATCAATTACAAAAATGCCGTTCGGTTTTAAACTTTGCGAAATTGTTCTTATTGCATTATCGTGTTCACGCTTTGTTCTAAAATATCCGAAACTTGTAAAAAAATTAAAAGCGTAATCAAAATAATTTATCCGGAAAGGCAAACGCATGTCGTGCTGATAAAAATGCAGCGAATCATTTTCAAATTCTTTTGCTTCTTCTATCGAAGAAAAAGAAATATCAATTCCTGTAACATCAAAACCCATTTCTGCCAAAGCCTTGCTGTGTCTGCCTTTTCCGCATGCCACATCAAGCATGTTTGAATGCAGTGGCGGTTGCAGATGATGAATTAATTTTTTTAAAAAATCAAATGCTTCATCATCACCTCTGTTATTATAAAGTAAATGATAATAAGGAGAACTGAACCAATCTTTAAACCATGTTTCCGTTGGCATATTATTTCTTGTGATGCAAAGGTAATGCAGATGAAAAAAAATAAAGCTTTCGTTTTTAAATACAGTTTCAAATACAAGATCTATTTCCTTTTCAACATGTTTTATTATGTTTGCAAACCCCCGAACAACAAAAACTAGAATTATGGCATTGATTAAAAGCATCTCAGGTATCAGAGGAACTATCGGAGGAAAACCGGGTAATACATTAAGTCCTTTAGACATTGTTCGTTTTACAGCTGCTTATGGCACATGGTTATCTCAACAATCATCCAATAAAAAAATTATTTTAGGAAGAGATGGAAGGATTAGTGGCGAAATGGTAAATCGTTTAGTCGTTAGTACATTAAATGCATTAGGATTGGATGTTATTGATCTTGGATTAAGCACTACTCCCACAGTTGAAATGGCTGTGATATTTGAAGAAGCTGCGGGTGGAATTATTTTAACGGCAAGTCATAATCCAAAAGAATGGAATGCATTAAAATTATTAAATCATAAAGGTGAATTTATTAGTGGTGATGACGGTGCAAAATTGTTGACCATTGCCGAGAGCGATGATTATAATTTTGTTTCGGTTGATAAATTAGGATCACACATCATCAACGAAACCCTTTTGCAGCAACACATTGACGCAGTTGTAAATTATCCGTTGGTTGATATTGCTGCCATAAAAAAACGCAAATTCAAAATTGTTATCGATGCCATTAACAGTACCGGTGCCATTGCCGTTCCTTTATTATTAAAACAATTAGGTGTAAAAGATTTTACAGTTTTAAATGGGGAAGTAACAGGAAATTTTGCGCATAACCCCGAACCATTACCTCAACATTTGACCGAGTTATGCAGTGAAGTAAATAAACAAAATGCTGATCTCGGAATTGCTGTTGATCCTGATGTTGATCGTTTATGTTTTGTTTGTGAAGATGGTAGTTTATTTGGCGAAGAATATACTTTGGTTGCAGTTTCCGATTATGTTTTACAACATCGCAAAGGAAATACTGTTAGCAACATGTCGTCAACAAGAGCATTAAAAGATATTACCATAAAACATGGCGGCGAATATTTTCCAAGTGCTGTTGGCGAAGTAAATGTGGTTACAAAAATGAAAGCGGTTAATGCAGTTATCGGCGGCGAAGGCAATGGTGGCATCATTGTTCCCGATTTGCATTATGGCAGAGATGCATTAATTGGTATCGCTTTGTTTTTAACACATTTAGCAAAAGAAAAAAAATCAGCGAAGCAATTGCGCAACACTTATCCCAATTATTTTATCAGCAAAAATAAAATTGAATTAAAAGAAGGTGTTGATGTGAAAAAAATATTTACTGCCATCAAAGAAAAATATAAAAAGAATCCTATCAATACCGAAGATGGACTGAAGATAGAATTCGATAACGATTGGGTTCATTTGCGTACCAGCAATACAGAACCTATCATTCGCATTTATGCCGAAAGTAATTTTGAAACAACATCGGCAAATATTGCAAAACGAATTATGGAAGATATTCGTGAGGTATCGTAAAACATTAATAAAAATGTATCAATCGATAAATATAAAATCCTGCCTCGGTGGGATTTTATATTTTTGCCAACTACAAATGATGAAATATTAAAAGCAACAGTGAAAAGAATTTATTTAGATAACGCAGCAACAACATCGCTCGATCCGCAAGTATTAGAAGCCATGATGCCATACATGACCACTCATTTTGGTAATCCATCTTCTATTTACAGTTATGGAAGAGAAAGTCGTTTGGCTATTGAGAATGCAAGAAAGACAGTGGCAAAAATTTTACACGCAAATCCTGCTGAAATATTTTTTACCAGTGGTGGCACCGAAAGTAGTAATACCGCCATTCTTTCCGCTGTTAGAGATCTAGGCTGCAAACATATTATTACTTCTAAAATAGAACATCATGCAACATTGCATACCGTTGAATATTTATTAAAAAATAATGAAGCAACAGTTAGCTATGTTACTGTATTGCAAGACGGACAAATTGATGTAGCCGAACTTGAAAAATCATTAGCAGAAACCAAAGAGAAATGTTTGGTTACATTATTACATGCCAATAATGAAATTGGTACCTTGATAGATCTGAATATTGTTGGAAACATTTGCAAAAAATACAATGCTGTTTTTCACAGCGATACGGTACAAACAATTGCACATTTTAATTTTGATTTAAGAAATACGCCTGTTGATTTTATTACAGGTTCAGGACATAAATTTCACGGACCAAAAGGTGTTGGTATTTTATATGTGAATGAGAACATCAAGATAAAACCCTTTGTGCATGGCGGTTCGCAGGAACGCGACATGCGTGCAGGAACCGAAAATTTATATGGCATTGTTGGTTTTGCAAAAGCATTAGAAATAGCAACTGCCAATTTCGAAAAAGAAAGTGCTTACATTCTTTCGTTGAAAATGTACATGGCAGAACAATTAAAAAATCAAATAAATAATATCAGTTTTAACGGCGATGTTTTTGGAAAAAGTTTATATACTATTTTAAGTGTGAATTTTCCGCGTACTGAAAAAAGCGAAATGCTTTTATTTAATTTAGACATCAATAATATTTGTGCATCGGGCGGAAGTGCCTGCACAAGCGGTGCCGATATTGGCAGTCATGTTATTGCTGCAATTAATAATAATCCCGATCTGGTTACTGTTCGTTTTTCTTTTTGCAAGCATAATACAACCGAAGAAATCGATTTGGTAATTGAAAAGTTAAAAGGGATTATTTAATTGTTATTAACGCTTCACTTTGTATTTCGCAAATTACATTTGCAATCGAAAATAAATTCTATGCATCGTTCAATAGTCATTGTATCTTTTCTTGTGATGGCGCAAATGCTTTCATCATGCAGCACCACAAAAAAAATTGAATCATTAAAACCTGAACCCAATTACAGCAAAGAAATAGTGTACGAAAAACAGGTAAGCTATGTTAACATGCCGATTGAAATGACGGTTGTTGATCTTCAAAACCAACTCAATAAATTCTTGACCGGATTGATTTATGAGGATAATAATATTGAAGATGATAATTTGATGATGAAGGTATGGAAACAGGCACCCATCATCTTAAATGAAAATAACGGTAAGATAGATATGGTGCTGCCATTAAAGATCTGGGTGAAAGTTAGATATGGTTTCGAAAAATTTGGTATAAAGGCTTATGATAATCGTGAAATTAATTTGAACGGAATAATAAAATTAACCACTACACCAATTTTTAAAGATTGGAAATTTACTACATCAACCGAAAAAATTTCTTTCGAATGGAATGAAAGTCCTACCATAAATATTGCTGGTCAAAATATTCCGGTAACATTATTAATTAATCCTGCACTGGCTTTGTTTAAAAATAAAATTTCGAATTCAATTGATGAAAGCATCAATCAATCACTCGATATAAAACCATATATTTTTACTGCGCTCGAACAGATCAGTAAACCGGTAGAAGTAAATAAAGATTATCATGTTTGGTTTGCCATGCAGCCTGTAGAATTATATACCAACCGTGCTGTTATCGCCAATAAAAAAATCACCATTGTAATGGGCATGAAAACATTTGTTGAAACAGCCATCAACTCTACCCCATCGCTTCAGTTCGATAAAAATAAAATTGTTTTATTAAGTGCCGAAAAATTACCAGATGATTTTGGTGTAACCATTGCCGGTATTGTAACCTACGAGAATGCAGCAGCATTAATGCAAACAAATTTTACAGGGAAAGAGTTTAAATCGGGCAGCCGTTCTGTTACCATCAACAATATTAATATTTGGGGGAAGGATGGAAAAATGATCGTTGAATTAAACATGAGTGGTTCGGTAAATGGTAATTTTTATTTATCGGGTGTGCCTGTTTACGATGCTGTGAAAAAAGAAATTTCAATTGCCGATATAGATTTTGTTTTAGACAGTAAAAATAAATTACTCGCTTTAGGCGATTGGATAGCACATGGAACCATTGCAAAAAAAATAAAAGACAATTGCCATTATTCCATGAGCGAACAATTAACTACTGCCGAAACAACAACAAAAAATTATTTTAATAATTATCAACCCGTAAAAGGTGTTACAGTTAATGGAAGTCTTACTTCACTCAACCCGACAAAAATTATTCTTACACCCAATGCCATCATCACTACCATTGAAGCCAAAGGAAAAGTTGCAGTAAGTATTAATGGGATGCAATAATTTATTTGAAACATATTTATCAGCAGAAGTTTACTTAATGAAGTGAAATGTTAGACCGTGAAATAGGGTAAATCTATAGTCGCTTATATTTGTGCTGACATTTATTTTCATTCTATGTTCAAACCATTTTTTATACTTCTTTTATTTTGTTGCACTGACTTTGTTAATGGTCAGGATAATATTAAAAAATTCGTTCAAGAAAATTCGGTTCAGATAAAATCGATTGAACCTGACTCTTCAAACTATTCAGATTTAGAAGTGATTGGTGATGCAATTGGCAATGCAAAAGTTGTAATGCTGGGCGAACAAGATCATGGAGATGCTCCTACATTTTTAGCAAAGACCAGATTAATAAAATATCTGCATGAAAAGAAAGGATTTAATGTAGTTGCTTTTGAAAGTGATTTTTTTGGATTAAACTTTGGTTGGGATGAATTAGTTAAAACGCCTCCGAACGTAGCGAAATTTATTCGTCAAAATATATTTCCAATTTGGACGGGTTGTAATACATGTCAGGAGCTTTTTAATCATTATATTCCTGAAAGTTACAATACGTCAAACCCAATTACAGTAAGCGGTTTTGATAATCAAATGATGTTAACTTATTCCTTCCTGTTTTTAGCTTCAAAATTAGATAGTGTGCTGAGATCAGCGAATCTTCCAATCACAAAAGAAGTTTATTATCAAACTGAAATTTTGCCTTTAATTGATTCAATGAAATTGTGGTATTTGAAACCTCCTACCGACTCCAGCATATTTTCAAAGTGTGAGCAATATTTATTGGAAATAAAAAAACAAGCAGAACAAAGATTTGATACTAATGATTTTTGGATGATAATCATTAAGAATCTCCTTCAAGAAAATAAAACCTACAGAATTAATCTTGTTAATTATAGACTTACCAGAAACGCAAGAGATTTTCAGATGGCATCAAATTTAAAATGGCTATCAGAAATTAAATATAAAAACGAAAAAATAATAGTTTGGGCTGCAAATTATCATATTGCAAAATATGCTGACACCGCATCTCCCGATATTTCCAAACAACTTATTTCGATGGGCAGCTTTTTTACAAACGATAGCCTTTTACTAAGGAGCACTTATATAATTGGATTTGATTCTTTTAGCGGGGATGCCGGAAGATTAGGATTTAAAGATTACACAATAACTAAACCTCGACCCAATGGTTTTGAAAACTGGATCAACACCAAATATGAGTATGCATTTGTGAATTTTAAAGATTTCAATAATCAATTTCCAAATGCTCCTGAAAGTTTTTTCTTAAAAGGATTTGGTCATAGTAGTTTTAAAACCAATTGGACCAGACTTTTTGATGCTGAATTTTTTATTAGAAATATGTTTCCTTGTGAGAAAAAATAAATTACTCTTTTATATCCGGTCGTTTCATGGCATTCAATCCTTTTTCTGCAACCAGCATTTTATAATTTACTAAGCGGTATTTATCCTCGTGTAAAAATTGCTGAAAAGGTTTTGAAATAAGTGAATTCAATTCTGCATTACGATGTATGCTCATTTCTTTTGGGCCAAAAGGATTAAGATCTTCCATCGCTGCTAATTCAGGTCCATCAAGGCCTACATGAAATACAAATAATTTTATGCCGCCTTCTTTCAATGTTTTTGTTCTCGATAATAATGTATCTAATTTATTGGCGGGCGATGCAAAATAACCAATATCAATTCCATTTTCATCATAATAACGAGAGATGGCTAATTTATATTCGATCGCTAATTTTTCAACGATCTTTCTTGTTTCTAAAGTTTGTACAGCAGCACTCATATGATAATCGAGATAATCGATTTTCAATCCTGCTTTCAATGCTCTTTCAATTTGTGCACGCAATTCTGTTTCAATTTCATTTAGTTTAGGATCGTTGGCAAACAACAAAGCCCGTGAAGGAAAAAAATTACCCAAAGAATCAATCAATGAAGGAACAGCATGAGAACCTGCAACCGGTCCCCAACGATAATTTTTCCATTCAGCATTTAATGTGAGATGAATACCAACAGAAACATTGGGATATTTTTTCAGCAGATCAACAGCTTCTGTAAACCAAGAACAGGGAACCATTACCGACATTGAAACAGGAAACCCTTTTTCCAATACTTGTTTGGCAGCCATGTTTACCGAATGGCTCATACCAATATCATCGCAACGAATTAAAATTTGTGTGGAAGCATTTTTATTTTGTTGTGCAATTGAAAAAATACAAACAAATAAAAAAGCAATTGTTAGAGTGCGTTTCATCAATTAATATTTATCAATGAAAATAAAAATTATAAAATATTATCTCAACACAACAGCACCCAATGCAGGTAACTGTACTTTTAGTTTATACCATTTATCATCTTCATTAACCAACTCTGCTTTTATTTCCGGATTGAATACATCGCCTGTTCCCCAAAAAGCTTTATCATTACTGTTGAATATTTCTTTCCATTCGCTTTTGCCGTACACATGTATTTCCCAATCATTGCGTACAACAGGTGTAACATTTAGTATCACCAAAATATCATCTTTTTCTTTTTTGCCTTTTCGTTTAAAAACCATTACAGATTCTGCACGATGATTGAGGTCAACCCATTCAAATCCACCCACCTCAAATTGTTTTTCATACAATGCAGGTTCGCTTCGGTATAATTCATTTAATTTTTGAACACAATATTTCATGCCACCATGACTTTCGTGTTGTAACAGATCCCATTGCAATTCGCTTTTATAATTCCATTCGCTTGTTTGTGCAAACTCATCTCCCATGAATAATAATTTTGCGCCGGGATGTGTGAACATGTAAGTATACAAAATTCTGAGGTTCGCAAATTTCTGCCATTCATCTCCAGGCATTTTATAGATCATTGGTGATTTACCATGCACCACTTCATCATGAGATAATGGCAACATAAAATTCTCATCATAGAAATACATCATACTGAATGTAAACTTATCCTGATTGGCACCACGAAAAATGGGATCGAGTTTAAAATAATCTAAAGTATCATGCATCCATCCCATCATCCATTTCATTCCAAAGCCAAGCCCATCCTCAAATGTAGGGCGACTAATACCTGGCCAATCGCTTGCTTCTTCGGCAATAGTTTGAATATCGGGAAAGTCGCGGTACAATGTTTCATTCAGATCTTTGATGAATGCAATGGCTTCAATATTTCCATTACCACCATATTCATTTGCTTCCCATTGACCTGCATTGCGACTATAATCTAAACGCAACATAGAGCTTACAGCATCAACACGAATACCATCGATATGAAATTGCTCAAACCAAAATCTTGCACTGCTAATTAAAAAACTTTTTATTTCGCCACGTTTATAATTGAAGATGTAAGAATTCCAATCAGGATGATAACCTTTACGCATATCAGCATATTCATAAGTATGCGTTCCATCAAACATAAATAATCCATGTGCATCATAAGGAAAATGCGATGGCACCCAATCTAATATTACACCAATGCCTGCATTATGAAATGCATCAACCATTGCAGCAAATTCTTGTGGATTACCAAAACGTGATGTTGGTGCAAAAAAACCTGTTCCCTGATAGCCCCAACTACCATCGAAAGGATGTTCCATTACCGGCATAAATTCAACATGCGTAAATGCCATTTCTTTTACATAAGGAACTAATCTTTCTGTTATTTGTTGATAAGTATTGTAGGTTTCTTCATCGTGTTTATCAGGTCGCATCCAACTTGCCAAATGCACTTCGTAAACAGAATAAGGTGATGATAATGCATTGTGTTTTTTTCTTGTCTTCATCCAATCCGCATCATTCCATTCGTAATTTGTTTGCCATGTAATGGATGCAGTAAAAGGCCGTTTTTCCCAGAAGTGTGCATAAGGATCGCCTTTATCTAATTTCATTCCCTGATAACCGTGAATATGATATTTGTATGCTTCGCCTGCATGTACATCAGGAATAAATCCTTCCCAAATTCCTGAATTATCTAAACGAACTTTTAATGGATGCGATTCTTTGTTCCAATTATTGAAATAACCTGTAACAGTTACCAGTGTTGCGTTTGGAGCCCACACTGCAAAATAAGTTCCCCATTTATCCAATACTTCAACTTGTTTATTACCTAATACTTTATACAAACTGTAATGAGTACCATTTTGAAAATTGCGAACATCATCATCAGTCAATAATGAATAATTCCAAACAGATTGCGTTGCATCAACAAAATGAATCTCTTCATATTTTTTTGCAACAGATTTTGTTGATCCTTTTTTATTATCAGATGACATCACAATGATTTAAAATAGTTTTCAATAAAAGAATTTCTTTATCGACAATTATTACTGTTTATACTTTGCAGGTGTTCCGGGTTTAGGAATTGATTTAGCAATAAATTTTCTTAAACTCTCTGTTGCTTTTGCCAGATCATCTTTGCGTAAATACATCATGTGTCCGCTTCTATATCCTTCCCAACTCATTCTGTCTTTTAATTTACCACTAGGATCAATTTGCCACATATTATATTTTGCATTGAAATAATCGCAGGCACCATCATAATATCCTGATTGCACCAACAAATGCATGTAAGGATTTTCGGCCATTGCTTTTCCTAAATTAATTCCTGTTCTATCATTTGTTCTATCCCATGGGTTAACAGGTCCGAATAAATAATAACTCAGATCAGTTTTAAAATTCAATTCATCTCTTAAATAAATATTCATAGCAGGCATGAAAGAATGTTCCCATGAAGAAAGTTCTGCATTATAATCAGGGCGTTCTCCTGCATCTTGTCTGTCAATTCCTAAATATCTCGAATCTAATCTTCCAACAGTAAAACTTTTATCGCGCAATAATTCTTTCCAGAAAAAGTTTGTAGGGATTTCGAAATTATGTTCAAGCACTGCTTTCTCCGAAATGCCTGTATAACGTGCATATTTAGCAGCGATCTCATTTCTTTTTTCATCGCTTAAATTTCCACCTTTTGTTATGGCAGGAATTAATTCATCAATTGTAAATTTTTCTACTTCCGGTAAATAATCTGTCAGATCTTTTTTCTGCAGATCTTTATTCAATACTTTATGATACCATGCAGTTGCAGCATAATAAGGAACAAATAATGCGGCGCCAACCGGGCCACTTCTTTCAATTCCCAAATCAGTTGGTGAAACTAATATCACACCATTTAAATACATCCATTGTGCATCTTGCAATTCTAATGCAAGTCCTGAAACCCTAGTGGTGCCATAACTTTCACCGATAAGGAATTTTGGCGATGCCCAACGTTTGTATTTACTTACAAAAGAATTGATCCATGCTGCGAGATATTTTATATCAGCATTTGTTCCGAAAAATTTTTGAGGAACATTTTCTTTGATCAATGGACGAGAGAAACCGGTATTAACCGGATCGATATAAACAATATCGGCAACATCTAAAATAGAATGTGGATTATCTTTCATTCCGTAAGGTTGAACAGGATAACCTTCATCATCAACATTTAAAATACGCGGACCTGTATAACCAATTTCCATCCAAACAGATGGTGTACCCGGACCACCATTAAAAGAAATTACTAATGGTCTTGTTGTTTTGTCTTTTACATCATTTCTTTCATAATAAGTAAAAAAAACATTTGCGATAGATTGATTATCTGCATCTAAAACCGGTGCTGTACCTGCAATTGCAGTGTAAGGAACTTTTTCGCCACGAATAGTTATTTCATTTCTAACTGTAACTGTTGAATCAGTTTTAAAATTAATTCGCGTTACAGGAGTGCCGATTGTTGCAGGAGTTACAGTTGTGTTTGCAGTTTCCTGACGATTTCCGCCGGCGGGTCTTTGAGAAAATGATTGATCAAATGAACTCAATAAAAGAATAAAGAAGAAAATTAATTTTTTCATAAACGGTGTGTTTGTTTTTTTAAGTTATAGTTCGCCTTCATAAAAATAATGTTCTAAACAGATTTAACATTACCAATCATACAATAATGCAAAAAAAATTGTTGTTGAAAAATAAAAAACATATTTTGTTTTCTTATTTTTTGATCTTAACAAGATACCATCTTATTTCTCAACACTGAAAAAATTTATGAAGAAACTGGTAGTTTTATTTCTTGTGATTTTTGGAATGATTTTTTCGGTCTATTCTCAAAACGCAACTGTAAAAGGTATCATTTCCGATACAACAAGCAAAAGCAATCTTCAGAATGCAGTAATTAGTTTATTACGATCAAAAGATTCAGTACTACAGAAATATTCAAGAACAAATGAGAGTGGAGGTTTTGAAATAATCAATCTCATCAAAGGGAAATATATTTTATTGGTCACTTATCCTAACTATGCCGATTATACTGATACGGTTTCTTTAGAAGAAAATTCAACTATCAATTTTGGAGTGATAAGAATGATCACTAAAGCTCATTTATTAGAAGAAGTAATTGTTAGACAAAGTATAGGTGCCATAAGATTGAAAGGCGATACAACAGAATATAAAGCCGATAGTTTTCATGTTCAAGCCAATGCAAGTGTTGAAGATCTATTAAAAAAATTACCCGGAATACAAGTTGATAAAACCGGGCAAATAACTGCGCAAGGCGAAAAAGTTCAAAAAGTTTTAGTTGATGGAGAAGAATTTTTTGGTGATGATCCAACATTGGTAACACAAAATATTCGTGCCGACATGGTTGATAAAGTTCAAGTGTTTGATAAAAAAAGTGATCAGGCAACATTTACAGGAATTGACGATGGACAAAAAACAAAAACTATTAATCTCAAATTAAAAGATGATAAGAAGAATGGCTATTTTGGAAAAATAAATGCCGGTGCCGGAACTGATGGCTATCACGATAATCAGGCGATGTTTAATTCGTTCAGGAAAAAACAAAAAATAGCTGCTTACGGAATTGTTTCCAATACAGGTAAAACAGGATTGAATTGGCAAGATCAAAATAGTATGGGTGATAATAGCTCTAATACCATTATCTCATCTGACGGGAATGTTGTTATGATGATGGGTTCTCAAGGAGATGATATTACTGGTTGGGGTGGCACCTATAATGGTCAAGGGAAACCATTGGTACAAACAGGCGGTTTGCATTTCAACAATAAATGGAACGATGATAAACAAACAATAAATCTGAATTATAAAGCATTGCAATTACAAGTTGATGGTCAAAGCACAACCAATACCGAATATATTTTACCCGATACTTTATATTACAATAATCAAACACAGAATTTTAATAATAAAGTCTTAAGAAATAAAATAAATGGTAGTTATGAATTTCAGATCGATTCAACATCATCGCTAAAAATTGTAACCGATGGAACATTAGAACATAAATCAACCATTAATAATTATATCACAGATGCACTTACAAAAAGCAATGCATTGGTAAATAATGGCAACAGAAATATTACAGCAGATGGTGATAATAATTCGATAAATACAGATATCCTTTGGCGTAAAAAATTACACAAAAAAGGAAGAACGATCTCTATTGATTTCAAAGAAAACTATTCGCTGAAAACCTCTGCAGGAAAGCTTTTTTCGCAAAATTATTTTTATGCGGGAAGCATCAATCCTACATCAACACAAATTACAGATCAATATAAAACAAGTAATAATAAATCGCTTGCATTCGATACTAAATTTACTTACACCGAACCATTGTCATCTAAATCATCTTTGGTTGCCAATTACCAACTCATTGTCAATAATAGTTTATCAAACAGAAGTTCATTCAACAAAGCTGTTAACGGTGAATACAATATTTTAGACAGTACATACAGTAACAATTATACCTTCAATTATCTTACACATAAAACCGGTTTGGTTTATTCATTCATTAATAAAAAAATGAGATTGAATTTTGGAAATGATTTTGGGTTTACAAATTTCACGCAGCAGGATAACAATTCAAATATTCAAACTAACCGCAGTTTTATTAATTGGTTTCCGCAATCAAATTTCAGATATTCATTCAATTCCCAAAAAAGTATTAACCTTGGATACAATGGTTCTACTTCGCAACCAACATTACAACAAATACAACCTTTGAAAAGCAATGATGATCCAATGAATATTGTAATTGGCAACGCTGCATTAAAACCATCATTTGATAATAATATTCACCTTAATTATTATAATATCAAACAAATGGATAACACTTTTTTTGCTGTAAGCACAAATTTTCGTTTTACTCAAAATGCATTCAGTACAAGCGATAATGTTGATAGTTCAGGAAGAAGAGTTTCTCAAACAATCAATGTAAATGGCAACTATTCGATCTCAGGTTATTTGAACTACGATTTTAAAATAAAGAAACCTGAAATAAGAATAGGGCTTAACAGCAATATAAATAAAAACAGAAATGAGAATATTGTAAACGGTTTAAACAATATAAATAACAGCGATAATTATACTTTTGGTTTATGGGCAGGAAAATCAAAAGAGAAAAAATTTGATAACAGTATTACAATAAATGCAACGTATACAACTAGTACTTCTTCTGTTCAACAAAATATTAGCACAAATTATTGGACCTATAATATAAGACCGGATATAGATTTTTATTTGCCAAAGAAATGGCATTTGCATTCTGATTGTGATTTTATTTACAGACAAAAAACAAGTGCATTTGATAATAACAATAATATAATTCTTTGGAATTTATGGTTCGATAAAAAATTATTAAAGACTGATGATTTATTGATAAGAGCTTCAGCAAATGATATTTTAAATCAGAACAAAGGATTTAACCGAACTGTAAACAGCAACATTGTTTCGCAAAACACTTACACCACTATTCAACGATATTTTATGTTGTCGATGATATGGAATTTTAATAAGAATAATCCTAAGAAACAGGAAGACTGGAGATATTAATTAAAAATTATTTTATGAAAAAGTTTAATTGTTTGATTATTATTTCATTGATTATCCAAACTTCAATGGCACAAAACAGTCTCTTTGTAACGCAAGGCAGGATTGAGTTTGAGCGCAAAATAAATTTGCATTCTCAATTCAACGATGATAATTCATGGGAAGCCGAATTAAAAAAAACTATACCAAAATTCAAAACAACTTATTATAATCTTTCATTCAATAATTATAAAACATTTTATCAACCTGGAAAAGAAATTGCAGATAACAATAAATTGTGGCAACAACCCGCGGAAGAAAATATTATATACACCGAATTAGATAAACAACAATCCATCAGTCAGAAAAAAATATTTGAAAAAACTTTTTTAATTGCTGATAGTACAAGAAAAATAAATTGGAAAATTACTGATGAAAGAAAAACAATTGCAGGTTTCGAATGTCGAAGAGCAAATGCAATTATCATGGATTCGATTTACGTTGTAGCATTTTATACTGATGAAATTATTACAGCCGGTGGTCCGGAATCCTTTACAGGCTTGCCCGGCATGATATTGGGCGTTGCCATACCCCATGAACATATTACCTGGTTCGCTACCAAATTATTTACAGTTCCTGTAAAAGAAACTGATTTTAAAATTCCAAACAAAGGAAAAAAAATAAACAACGCTGCTTTTAAAGAAAGTTTAAAAGAAAGTTTCAGCGATTGGGGTAAATATGCCGATAACTTTAAAAAAGCAGCGTTGCTTTAAATTATTTTTTTAATTCCAACACCCACATTTTTTTTGCAGGAATCGAAAATGAATTGTTATAAGATGTTCCGCTAATTACATCAACAGCTTTCGAAAAATTTGTTGTGCGTTCGTCGTATTTATTTAAGTTGATTTGTTTTTCTTTATCGCTAGTATTCATCACACACATAATTGTTTGATCATTATCATAACGGAAGTAAACATACAAACCATCATCCGGTAAGAACTGCATCAACTTTCCTTTTGTGATGGCTGAAGAATGTTTACGAAAGTTTGCCAATGTTGTTGTGTATTGCAACATATCCTTTTCAGCATCAGATAATCCTTCTTGTGTGAAAGCATTTTTCTTATCGCCATTCCATCCGCCGGGGAAATCTAATCGTACCCAACCGTCAGCAGGATTCTTCTCGCCTTTCATTAAAACTTCAGTACCATAATATAATTGAGGAATACCGCGTGTTGTAAGTAACCATGCAATTCCCATCTTCAATTTATTTACATCTTCTTTCATCTCTGAATAAAAACGAGTGAGATCATGATTATCTAAAAACACAACATTATTATTTGCATTTTTATACAAGAAGTCATTACTTAATGTTGTGTATAATTTATTCACGCCATCTGTCCAACCAAAGTTTTGAGTCAATGCAGGAATGATTCCATAAAATAAAGTTTGAAAATCTGTTGCTCCCTGTAAATTACTTTTGAAAGGAATATTAAAATTATTGGCTGTAAAGTAAGCCTGTGCTGCAGTTCCATGAACCCATGTTTCGCCGAACATTGTCATTTTAGGATATTCTTCAACCAAAGCTGCATTGCAACGATTCATAAAAGGAAGATCGTTATAAATGTAAGTATCGATTCTCCAACCATCCACTCCAAATTCTTCTACACACCAAATGGCATGTTGAATTAAAAAATTTGCGAAGTAAGGATTTGATTGATTCACATCAGGCATCTTTGGTGTAAACCAACCATCAGTCAAAATCTTTTTTTCTTTTGGAGAACCATAAGGATCAAAATAAACCTGGTCTTTATAATTTGTACCTGTGTATTTTGGCCATTGATGAAACCAATCTTTTGTTGGAGGATCTTTTACAAAAATATTTTCACTGCCTACATGATTATAAACAGCGTCCTGAATTAATTTCATTCCACGTTTATGCAATGCATCACTTAATTTTTTATATGCAGATTCACCACCTAACCGTGGATCTATTTTATAATGATTAGTAAAAGAATAACCATGTTCAGTTCTATTAGGTTCATCATTTTCTAAAACAGGAGTCATCCACAATGTTGTGATACCAAGGCTTTGCAGATAATCGAGATGATTAATGATTCCTTGCATATCGCCACCATGACGATCATAAATCTCTCCGCGGTTTAAAGATTGATCTCTCATTCCAACAACATGATCATTTGTTGTATCGCCATTGCTGAAACGATCGGGCATAATTAAATAAACCAGATCAGTTGAATTAACGCCTTTTGCAAAATCAGTTCCGTTTCCTTTTCTTCTTTCTTTCAATTGCCAATCAACAGAATTAATTTTCCCGTTTGAAATAAATTCAATTTTTACATTTCCTGGTTTTACAGTATTTGAAATTGAAATGTCAGCACCGATATATTTACTGTTTTCTATTTGATTAATTTTTGTTACAGTTACGCCGGGATAATTGATTCGAATTTTTTCTTTATTAAATTGTTCATGATCACTTTTAATCAACAACTGAATTTTATTATGTTTCATTCCAACCCACCAATTGGTTGGATAAACAGTTGCATACTGCGCATAATTATTTACAGTGATGCAAAAAAATGCAACAAAAAAAATTATAAATTTATATTTCATAAAAAGGATTTTATCTGAGTGCTAATGCAATGCCAACGCCTACTCCATTATATTTTGCAAAAGTGTAATCGGCATAAACTTTTAATATAGTAAGATTTAATCTTACTCCCCAAGTGTTTGTAATACCGCCCGCTGTATAAGAAAGTGAAACAGGGTCTTTTTGGGTAGCAGTTACTTTATTATTTGGTGGCGGATAACCTGTGTTGTAAGTAATAGTATAATCTCCGTTTAAATTAATACTTGATTTTCCAGTAGAATATCCAACTGATGTATAAATTTCTAACAATGAAAATTTAACTGATGCTATCCCTTGCAAAGTGAAGGCAGAAATGTTATATCCTGCAACAGAATTACCGGAAGGATTTTGAACAGAAGAACTGGAATTAAAATTTGGTTTATAATTCGCATCAATTTTACTATATCCTGCTAATGCTGATAAATGTAAGAAAGGAATTTTTTTAATGAAAGGAAGATAATTACTAAACTCATGTTGAAGTGCAACACCAAACACACCAATTGATACATTGCTAAAATCTGTTTTAGGGAAATACCGAACTTTTAAATCTGTATGTTTAAATAAACCGATTCCAATTTGTGCAACAGGCAATGGAACAGCAATGGGAATAAAAGAAATATTCTTTTTAAAATCATCGCCAATTCCTGTTGGTGCAGTGAAATTGGTAGTTACTGATTGACCATTAACTGAATTTGTAACATTTATTACTTGCGTTGAAGTACCGCTACCAACAAATGTTGGAAGTGAAGCTGATGTTCCACTTCCGGCTAATTTGAAAGTGGTATAATCCGCATTATTAAAAGTAAAACTTTGTTTTTCTGTTGGAACAATTGCAGCCTGAATATTTACAGAAAAATCAAATCCTAACAATTTATGAGCTCTTGCAGTTGAGTACCAGCCTCGAGAAAGATTATAAATTTCACCTTCACCAAAAGGCTTCATATATTCTGTTGCATACTTATTTGCATCGGCTAATGAGCCTGCAATAATTTGACCGAAATCTTGTGCTTTTACAAAAATGGAACTTAAAATAATCAACAATAAAATTGATATCTTTTTCATTAAAATTAATTTATTGATTGAAAAGAATAATTAGTGAAAGTAAAAATCTCATTCATAATTGAGATATAAAATTATCAATAATTCTCTTTCAATCAATACAAATAAAAAGATGATAATGTTATTAAAAATTATTCTTTCGATTTAATTACCAGCTTAGCACATATTCCTGCAACAATCATTGATGCCCCGGCTAAAGCAATTACATTGATTGCTTTATCACCAACCATCGTTAATAATAAACCACCTAATAAACTTGCTGCAATTTGCGGGATGGTAATAGTTGCATTAAAAATACCCATATAAGCACCCGTTTGTTTTGCAGGTAATGAAGAAGAAAGAATAGCATACGGTAAAGCAAGAATAGCTGCCCATGCGATTCCTACTCCTATCATTGGTAAAAAGAGTAAATTTTTATCATGAATAAATATCATCGAAATCAAGCCTATTCCACCTAATACTAATGAAGTCATATAAACATTTCTTCTTTTATACTTAGTTGCCAATTGTGATAGTATGATTGAAAACAAAGCAGCAAAAATGCTGTAACCACCAAAAATTACGCCTGTCCAGTTTCCTGCTTCATTCGATTTTTCCAATACATTCTTATTTGTTGATAAATCGAAATTTAAATTATAATCTACTTTATTAGCTTTAGTTAACGATTTAACTATTTCTTTTGGCAAATTTAATTCAGCTATATCCTTTTTATTTTCGGTATATATTTTAACTACATCTAATTTTTTCTGATCTAATTTTTTAGCAACAACTTCTTGAGCAAAATTTAATTGATATTGATTAACTCCCCAAACATTTTGTGTAATTCCTTGTGTTGTAAAAACCCACATTAAAAAAAGCGCAAACCAAGAAAAAAATTGTGTTACTGCTAATTGCCACATAGTAGCAGGAATATTTTTTAATAAATCAAAAAAAGAAATTTTTTGCTTTTCTGTTGCATCAATATTATTATACTTCGCATATTCTTCGGGTGGATATTCTTTGGTCCGGAATGAAGTCCACAATACACTTAACAGTAATACCCCACCGCCAAAATAAAACGACCAAATAACCGAATCGGCTACTTTATGCCCTGCAGCAGGTTCATTTGCAACTCCACTCCATGTTAGAAAAAAAGGAAGAAATGAACCAACGGCAGCTCCAACATTTATCAATAAACTCTGAATAGCATAGCCTTTATTTCTTTGGTTTTCATTTACCATATCACTTACTAAT
>CAIQDX010000042.1 GCA_903870685.1 uncultured Chitinophagaceae bacterium
ATATTGATGAAGAATATACCATGCAACAATTTGTTTCATCCATCATCAAACAAAAATTAATTCAATCGGCACATGATATCAGTGAAGGCGGATTGATTGTAACACTATTGGAGAAAGGATTTAATCGTGATCTAGGATTTGATGTAAATGCTGATACAACAGGTTTCAGAAAAGATGCTTATTGGTTTGGTGAAGCACAAAGTAGAGTGGTGGTTACATCCACAAAGAAAAATGCTGAAAGCCTAAAACAGAAAGCTCAATTAAATAATATTGCTTTTACCGAATTAGGGCTTGTTACAAAAAATGAAATAAATGTAAATAATGAAGATTGGGGAAGTATTTCTGATTGGAAAAATAAATATGATACTGCAATTGAAAAATTATTAAAATAAAAATGAATCATCAATCAACAATAATAGTTACAGGTGCTGCTGGTTTTATCGGTAGTTGCATGGTGCAATATTTAAACGAACAGGGTTTTGAAAATTTAATTTTAGTAGATGATTTTGGTGTGGAAGAAAAACGCAAAAATTGGGAATCAAAAAAGTTTATACAAATTGTTGAACGATATAATTTATTTGATTGGTTAGAGAAAAATAATTCCCAAATAGATTTTGTAATTCATCTTGGAGCAAGAACAGACACTACAGAATTTAATTATGCCATTCATGAAGAATTAAATCTTCAATATTCAAAAGATATTTGGAATTATTGTGTAGAGAAAAATATTCCACTGATCTATGCTTCATCGGCTGCAACCTATGGTTCAGGTGAGTTTGGTTATGATGATGATCATGCAGTAATTGAAAAATTGCAACCTTTGAATCCCTATGGTATCAGCAAAAATGAATTTGATAAATGGGCATTGCATCAACAAAATCATCCCCCATTTTGGACCGGCTTAAAGTTCTTTAATATTTATGGCCCAAATGAATATCATAAAGGCCGCATGGCAAGTGTGATATGGCATTCTTTCAATCAAATAAAAAAAGATGGTGTGGTGAAATTATTTAAAAGTCACCGGCCTGATTTTAAAGACGGAGAGCAACTTCGTGATTTTGTTTATGTAAAAGATTTGGTGAAAGTTATTGATTGGATGATGCAGGAAATGGTCAATGGTCAATGGTCAATGGTCAAGAATGGTATTTATAATTTAGGTACAGGAAAAGCAAGAAGTTTTTATGATCTTGCTTCTGCAACATTCAAAGGATTAGATTTAAAACCGAATATTATTTTTATTGATATGCCCGAAGATATTCGCGACAAGTATCAATATTTTACAGAAGCGAACATGAAAAAATTGCATGATGCAGGATACACTGATTCATTCTATACTTTGGAAGAAGGTGTTGATGATTATGTAAGAAATTATTTAAGGGCTGATAGAATTTGGTAAATTTGATAAACATAAAAGTGTATGCTTACTATCGAAAAAAAGAAAAAAGAAATACTAACGGCTATTGAATCAATGCCCGAAGAACAACTTGATCTTATAAATAGTTTGTTGCAAAAAATTGAATTACTTAAAAAAGATTCAATAGAATATTTATTTGCAGAAGCTGTTGCCCAATATGGCAATACACTTAAAAAATTGGCAGAATGATTACGGTTGATGAAGTGTTGGTATTACATGATCTATCCATTAATTTTTTTGGCGGAAGTCCCGGGATTAGAGATATTAATTTGCTTGAAAGTGCAGTTGCGCGGCCGTTTCAGACTTTTAATAACAATGATGTTTATATTTCGGTTTTTGAAAAAGCAACAGCTTTATTAGAAAGTATTGTAAAAAATCATCCATTTGCAGATGGAAATAAAAGAACCGGATTTCTCTCATCTTTAATCTTTTTAAAAAGGAATAATTTAAAACTTATTGCTTCTGAAAAAGAAGCATATCAATTTGTAATAAAAATTGCTTCTTCTGAAATTCAATTTGCAGAAGCTGTAATTTGGTTTAAAAAATTTTCAATCCCAATTAAGTAAATTTTTATGAGTAAAAAAATAGCCATTATTGGCGGCGGAAATTTGGGAACAGCAATTGCAGAAGGCTTAATCAGCAGTGGTTTTGTTTTACCTCAAGACATTATTATAACCAAACGAAATAAAGAAACATTATCAGCTTTGCAGGCAAAAGGTATTAAAATAAGTAATGATAATAATGAAGCAGTTGATTTTGCAGATTATATTATTTTGGCGGTTAAGCCTTTTCAATTAAGAGAAGTCTTATCAAATATTAAAGCGAAACTCGATTCAAAAAAACATGTTTTAATAAGTGTGGCAACCGGTGTTTGGATTAAAGAAATGCATGAATTATTGAATAAAGATTTTGCGATCTTTCGTGCAATGCCAAATACTGCAATTGCTATTCAGGAAAGCATGACATGTATTTGCAGCAGCAATGCTGATGCAAATCAAATAAATTATGTAAAAGAATTATTTGATCAATTGGGTAAAACAGCTTTTATAGAAGAAAATCTAATGGATGCGGCAACTGTTTTAGCTGCAAGCGGAACTGCTTTTGCATTAAGATTTATCAGAGCAGATATTCAGGCAGGTATTGAAATTGGTTTTAGTGCAGCAACTGCATCTTTAATTGCAGCACAAACTGCAAAAGGCGCGGCTGATTTATTGTTGATTAGAAAAACACATCCAGAACAAGAAATTGATAAAGTAACAACGCCAAAAGGCTGTACCATAGCGGGTTTGAACGAAATGGAGCATCAGGGTTTCAGCTCGTCACTGATTAAAGGAATTGTTACCAGCTATAAAAAAATTGTAAATGACATGTAAAAAAAGCAACATCGCTTTTATAAACACATCATTTTATATATTTGATTATAAATTTTAATGTTCAATTATTGAAAAAGCCATATCTATTTTTATTTATTTCTGCTTTCCTTTTTTTTAAGGTTGGTTTTGCTCAAGTCAATCAATCATTAAAAACTGATTCATTGATTAGCACTTATGCGATTGATTCTTCAAAGGAACGCGATATAAAAGATGTTTTTCATAGAAAGTCGAAAAACAAAACACCCCTTTTTGAAAAAGATAATGAAGCAAAAGCAAATCAGCGACATTTTTCTTTTGTTCCCGCGGTTGGTTATACTTTACAAACAGGTTTTGCTGGAATTCTAAGTGCTAATCTTGCTTATTATAACGATAATGCAACTGATGCAAAATTGTCGAGTATTTCTACAAGCATAACATATTCGCAATACAACCAAACCATCGTTCCTTTTCAAGCTGATATTTGGACAAAGGGTGGAAAGTATAATATTATTTCTGATAATCGATTTATATCATACCCTTCCAGCATATTTGGTTTGGGAGGAAAAACCGATCCTAATAAAGGTGTAACCATTAATTTTACAGGATTAAAATTGCACGAAACAATTTTACGATCTGTTTCAAAAGATTTTTTTATTGGAGGTGGTATTTATTATGATAATTTTTCAGGTATCAGAGCGCTAGATCCTTTAACCAGACGAAGAGATTCACTTTTAACTGCAGAATTAGGCAAGGGCGAAACCGCAGTAGGATTAGCTTTCAGAGTTTTGTACGATTCAAGGTTAAATCAAATTAATGCCGAAGATGGTTGGTATTATAATTTGGTATATCGAAATAATAAAACATTTTTTGGTAGTGATGAAAATTGGAGTTCGCTAATGGTTGATGTTAGAACCTATTTTCATTTTCCCGAAAATTCAAAAAATATTTTAGCTTTTTGGAATTTAGATTGGATAACAACCGGTGGAAATCCGCCATATCTTTTATTGCCAAGTACAGGTTGGGACGATCAATATAATTCCGGAAGAGGTTATATTCAGGGTCGTTATAGAGGTAAAAACATGTTGTATTTCGAAAGCGAATACCGCTATCGGATTTCTAGAAATGGTTTATTTGGCGGCGTGTTTTTTGTAAATATGCAAAATTTTTCCAGTGATATTTCTTCTCAATTCAGTACCATTATTCCTGGTTATGGATTGGGATTCAGAATGAAATTAAATAAACATTCTGGCGCCAATCTATGCGTTGATTATGGCTTTGGTAAAGATGGCTCACAGGGTTTGTTTGTTAATTTGGGTGAAGTGTTCTAGAATACTTCTAAAATTTTCTATTTTTTTTGAACGATTTGCTTGACTTTATTTTTATAAAATTGCTGATCACTTTATTGTGAACAGTCTTAAATTAATTGTAAAAATCTGTGCAATTGGCAAAATAGCCCCAGTTCAAGTTAATTTTGAAATGAAATGCAAAGTTTAGTAGGAATAAAAAAAGTTTCTTTTATAGTTGGATTATTGATAATCTCTTTTACTGCTTCATCACAATTGAAGAGAATAAATGGAATTGTAAGAGATAAACAAAGCGATGAACCGATTCCATTTGCATCGGCCTATTTTAGAGTTAGTCAACGCGGTTCACTAACCGATACTGCCGGTCGTTTTACTTTTCAATTTGACAAATGGAATGCAAATGATACGTTGAGCATTTCAAGTGTTGGTTATAAAGTTGTTTTAATTCCAATTTCTTCCATTAAAGATTCAGCAACATTTACCATAAAATTAGAAGTGCAATCTTTTGCAAACGATGCAGTTGTAAAAGTAAAATACAATCGTGCATTATGGTTTTGGAAAAGGATCATGAAATATAAAAGCATTCATGATCGTACACACTGGAATAATTTTTCTTACGAGGTATATAATAAATTAGAACTTGATCTCGAAAATTTGAACACCGAAAAACTCAAACAAAATAAATTATTAAAGCCACTTAATTTTGTTTTAAATTATATCGATTCTACTTCTGAAGACCGACCATTCTTGCCTGCCTATTTAATTGAAACTTTATCCGATTATTATTATCAAAAGAGTCCGCATAAAGTAAAAGAAGTAATTAAAGCCACTAAAACAAACGGAATAGATAACGAAAGCGTTATTAAGCAATTGGGTGGAATGTACCAGAACATTGATGTGTACAGTAATTTCATTCCAATCTTCGATAAACAATTCATTAGTCCGTTTAACGATAACGGAAGTAGTTACTATAATTTCAAATTACTTGATACACAATATCTCAGTAAAAAAAGATTAGTTCATTTTCGATTTACACCAAAGCATAAAGGTCAGGATGTTTTCGAAGGTGATTGTTGGGTAAATGATACAACTTTCGCTATTCAAAAAATTACTTTGCGACCAGCAGTTGATGCCAATATTAATTTTATCAGCGGCTTATCATTAATTCAGGAATTTAAATTGATAAACGATTCTACTTGGTTTTTATATAAAGACAAATTTGTTGCAGATATTTCTCCTATTGGGAATAAAAAAATTTCTTTGAAGGGCCGAAAGACAACTACTTATAAAAATGTTTCTGTTAACGATTCAACCATCGAGAAAAAAGTAGAAGAAAATAAAAAAGCCGAAGAAGTTGCGTTGTTGCCAAATGTGTTGGAAAAGCCCGATAGTTTCTGGGTTCAGCATCGACACGAAGAATTAAGCAAGAGCGAAAAAACAGTTTATATAGTGTTAGATACACTCGAAAAAAATCCTGTTTATATCCATTATCGAAATGCAATTGCATTTATTTTTTCAGGTACAAAAGACATTGGCAATATTAGAATTGGTCCTTGGTATTATTGGTTAAGTGCTAATAAATGGGAGGGAACCAGAATGCGTTTCGATCTTTCAACAAATAAAGATTTCGATAAGCATTGGTACTTTAATAATTATTTGGCTTATGGTTTTGGTGATCAAAAATTTAAAGGCAAATCTGAGATCAGATATGAATTTAATCGTACACCGTGGAGTTACATTTCTTTAATGTATAGAAATGATTTGGATAATGGGCAGATGTATACCGATCAATTAGGAACCGATAATATTTTTGCAACTATTTTCCGTCGCCCGAACATTCCATATAAATTTCAAAATATTGAAGAAAAAAAATTAGAGATATTCAAAGAAACAAATAAGGGATTTGCTTTTGGACTCATCGCATCAAGCAAACAATACAGTGCTTTGATGAACTTGCCAGGCAAAGAATTATTTCCAACAACTGTTGGGAATGCCTTCAATAATTTCGAAACTAGTTTTCGAATACGTTATGCTTATTTAGAAAGAATTGTTGCAGAAAATTTTGATCGTACCAGCTTTGGCAGCGATTATCCGATTGTTGAATTGAAGTATACACATGGCTTTCCGGGTGTTTTAAAAAGCAGTTATCAATACGATAAAATTGATTTTTCTGTTTCGCATTATTTAAAAGTATCACCATACGGCGTGATGTATTTAAATCTTTTCGCAGGAAAAATTTACGGAACATTACCTTATAATTATTTACAAATCGCACCGGGCAACGAATTATATTATTATAATAAATACGCTTTCAACTTGATGAATCGTTTCGAATTTTTGAACGATAAATATGTTGGCTTTAATATCGAACACAATTTTGGCCCGGGCTTATTTAGATTTATTCCGCTAACACGCAAATGGAAATTCCGCCAGTTCTGGAGTGCCAAAGGTGTTGCCGGAGATTTAAGCGATGCCAACAAACAATTAAATTATGTGGGCAATTTTCCGTTTAAATCATTGGATGGAAAAGCGTATTGCGAATTAGGAACAGGAGTAGATAATATTTTTAAACTCTTCAGAATAGATTTAGTTTGGCGCGTTGCACCACAACCTGCACCAACAGAAACCGTCAATAAATTTGGCATTTTTGGAAGTTTCAGATTGAGTTTTTAATTTTTTGTTATTAGCTTCAAATCCTTGTGCAGCTTATGTTGCGTCGCACACTTGTGCGTTAGGTATTTTAATCAACAAAATAAAATTTACTTTATCTGACTTCATTTAATAAGTAATTTTGCACAACAAACGTTTGAATTAAATAATTCTACACTGCTTCTCAGTAACTTCGGTACTCAAATTAATTGTTGTATGAAAAAAATTATTCTTGGAATTTTTGTTTCCATGTTTTTATTTATTTCCTGTAAAAACAAATCAACTCAACAAACAGCTTCCGATTCAACCAATCAAAAATGGTGGAAAGAAGCAGTGGTGTATCAAATCTACCCACGCAGTTTTAAAGACAGCGATGGTGATGGTGTTGGAGATTTAAAAGGTATCATTTCTAAATTAGATTACATTAAAAGTTTAGGAATTGATGTTGTTTGGTTGAACCCAATTTTTGGTTCGCCCAATGATGATAATGGTTACGACATTAGCGATTATCGCGGCATCATGAAAGAGTTTGGAACGATGCAAGACTTTGATGCAATGATGAAAGGCATGCACGAACGCGGAATAAAATTGGTGTTAGATCTTGTAGCCAATCATAGTAGTGACGAACACGAATGGTTTAAACAATCTCGTAGTTCCCGTACAAATCCTTACAGAGATTATTATCATTGGTGGCCCGCCGAAAAAGGGAAACCTGCACATCGTTGGAGTTTCTTTGATGTAAATGCTGATGCATGGTTATACGATACTGCAACCAATGCTTATTACTTGCATTATTTTTCTCGTAAACAACCCGATTTAAATTGGGAGAATCCAAAAGTTAGAAAAGAAATTTTCGACATGATGAACTTTTGGTTTGATAAAGGAATAGATGGTTTTAGAATGGATGTAATTCCTTTCATTTCTAAAGACACAACTTTCCCTGAATTACCAAAAGAATATAATGGTGATATGGTTGCGTATTATGCAAATGGTCCGCATTTGCACGATTATTTAAAAGAAATGAATAAAGAAGTGTTGAGCAAACATAATGTGATGAGCGTTGCCGAAGGTGCAGGCGTTACTGCTGCAACAGCTCACAACTTCGTTGATGCAGAAAGAAATGAATTAAATATGTTGTATCATTTCGAAGGTGTGAGTTACGGATATGTTGATGGTAAATTTAAAACACCTGTTCCCGGTGGTTATAAATTAGTTGGCTTTAAAGAAATTTACAGCAAATGGGATAGCATATTTTCAACAAAAGGTTGGGGAACAATTTATTTGGGTAATCATGATCAACCACGAATGGTTACTCGTTGGGGAAATGATGCTCCCGAGTTCAGAGAATTTTCTTCAAAAATGCTAACCACATTTTTATTGACCATGCGTGCAACACCATATTATTATTTTGGTGATGAATTAGGAATGAATAATATTAAATTCGATAAGATTGAAGATTACAATGATATTGAAACTAAGAATCATTATATACTTACGCAAAGTCAGAAGGGTGATGTAAAAGAATTTTTAGAAGCTGCTAAGATTTCTGCACGTGATAATGGACGTACGCCATTTCAATGGGATGCCAGTATTAATGCTGGTTTCACTGCAGGTAAGCCATGGTTAAAAATTAATCCAAACTATACAACTGTAAATGTTGCTGCAGAAGAAAAAGATGATAATTCTTGTTTGAATTATTTTAAGAAAGCAGTTCAGTTACGCAAGAATAATAAAGTGTTGGTGTATGGGAAATATGAATTGCTGGATAAAGCCAACGAAAAAATTTATGCTTACACAAGAAGTGAGGGCGCAGATAAATTGTTAGTGATTTTAAATTTCAGTAAAGACAAAATAAATTGGAATCTTCCTGCAGGATTAACTGTTGATGGAACACCGTTATTAAATAATTATAAAACTTTTTCTGCTACAGGTTCTGTTGCATTAGAACCTTATCAGGCAATTGTGGTGAAAGTAAAATAGTAATTAAAAAATTGCATTCTTAATAAAACAGCCATCAAATTTTGATGGCTGTTTTATTTTATATCATAGCCAATCTATCAAAATCCTGAAAATCGTAGTTTAAATTGTTTTTCTTAGTCGATAATTTTTTTTTCGAAAAGATGTACACGTTAAATTAACAATTGCACTCAATCACTTTCATTGTTATTTTTTGATGAATAAAATTTGCTGTAGGTTTGTACGACCTCCGAGAGTTACTCGTGTTTATTTCCATTTCTCTTTAAGGTCAAAACAAATTTCATCTGGGAATATTCTGCAGGTGATTGTTATTGTTGCGTAATGGACAGAAAGTACAAGTGTGCGACGCAACAGCAGCAAAATAGTAGTACAAAAGTTTAGTTCAAAAAAATATTTACATAACATAATTTAACCATTTACTATGGCCAAATATATTTTTGTTACGGGAGGAGTAACAAGCAGTTTAGGAAAAGGAATTATTGCAGCAAGTCTTGCAAAACTCTTGCAGGCAAGAGGTTTCAGGGTTACGATACAAAAATTTGATCCGTATATTAATGTGGATCCCGGAACATTAAATCCATACGAACATGGTGAATGTTATGTTACTGAAGATGGTGCCGAAACCGATTTGGATTTAGGTCATTACGAAAGATTTTTAAGTAGTTATACATCTCAAGCAAACAATGTTACCACCGGAAGAATTTATCAAACAGTAATTAATAAAGAACGTGCCGGAGATTTTTTAGGAAAGACGGTACAGGTTGTTCCGCATATCACCGATGAAATTAAAAGAAGAATGTTATTGTTAGGAAAAGGTGGCGAATATGATATTGTAATCTCTGAATTAGGTGGCACCGTTGGTGATATTGAAAGTTTACCTTTTATTGAAGCTGTTCGTCAGTTGCAATGGGAATTGCCCGAAGATGATGTGGTGGTAGTGCATTTAACTTTAATTCCATATTTGCGTGCTGCAAAAGAATTAAAAACTAAACCAACACAGCACAGTGTAAAAATGCTGAGTGAAACAGGTGTGCATCCTGATATAATTGTATGCCGCACAGAAGAGCCTTTGAATAATGATATTAAACGTAAGATCGCTTTGTTCTGTAATGTTAAACAGGAAGCAGTAATTGAGGCAATGGATGCAGCTACTATTTATGAAGTGCCATTGTTGATGTTGCGTGAAAAGTTGGATGTGATCTGTATGAAAAAATTAGGCATCAATGTTTATCCCGAACCTAATTTAGATAAATGGAAAATATTTTTAGATAAATTAAAATATCCAAAAAGTAAAGTCACCATTGGATTAATCGGAAAATATATTGAACTGCAGGATGCATATAAATCTATTTTAGAAAGTTTTATTCATGCAGGTGCGATCAATGAAGTAAAAGTGCAGGTTGTAAATGTGCACAGCGAATTTATTACTAAAGAAAATGTGGAAGAAAAATTAGAAGGATTAGATGGATTATTAGTAGCACCTGGTTTTGGTAATCGTGGCATCGAAGGAAAAATTATTGCAGTAAAATATGCAAGAGAAAAACAGTTGCCATTCTTTGGTATTTGTTTAGGAATGCAAATGGCAGTCATAGAATTTGCAAGAAATATTTTAGGATTGAAAGATGCACACAGCACAGAAATGGATCAGGATACTATGCATCCGGTAATTAATATGATGGAAGAACAAAAGAAAATTAAAATGATGGGTGGAACGATGCGTTTAGGTGCTTATCCATGTGATATTAAGGAAGGAACTTTAGCGCATAAAATTTATAACGATTCACATATCACTGAACGTCATCGTCATCGTTACGAATTTAATAACGCCTATCTCGAACAGTTTGAAACCAATGGTATGATTGCCAGCGGAATTAATACCGATACAGGTTTGGTAGAAATAATGGAATTGCCGAGTCATCCGTTTTTTATTGGCGTGCAATATCATCCTGAATTAAAAAGTTCGGTGGAAAAACCAGCACCTGTATTTGTAAGTTTTATTGCCGCAGCAAAAATTTATAATGAAAAAAAGCATGTGTATAAAACATCGGCATTGCAGGATGCTTTGATTTAAGATTATTAACACATAGAAACATAGTTTAAGAAAAGGGCAGATAGAATTAAAAACTATCTGCCCTTTTTTTCTATGTGCCTATGTGTTTAAAAACAATTAATTTAACACATAGAAACATAGTTTAAGAAAAGGGCGCATAGAATTAAAACTATGTGCCTTCATTTTTTCTATGATTCTATGTGTTAAAAAAATCGCATCAATGTTCTTGTTTGGTAAGCATATCTTTTTTAATAACGTTCCACATATTGTCGAAACTCTGCTCGCTATTTTCTTTCCAACTATTCATTTGTGTTTTCATTTTTTCGTTCCTTTCTTTATCAGATTGTGAAAAGAAATTTTTAATGAAACTTGTATCTTGGTCAAAAGCCAACTGATTGTATAATTCTTTTAATTGTTGTTCGTGAATCATATTTTTCTGAACGATTTCTTTTTCCATTTTTTCGCGCAGATACACTTTTTCATCATAAGTGCCCGCAGGTAAAATTGTTTTGGCAATTACCGGCATTAATTCGATCAGCAATAAAATTAATACCAATAAATAATATCTGGATTGTAATGCTGTATTGGTTTTGATGAGATTATTCAATGCTTCGATTCTCGTTAAGAAACCATCATTCAATAATGTATTAAATGTTTGTTGTTCTTTTTGAACAGATGATTCAATGACATTTAAAGAACTATCAATGGTTTTGATTTGCGGTAATAATGCAGCACTCATTTGTTGATATTCGCCATCTAATTTTTGATATTCTTTTTGTTTGGCTTCGGCAATATCTTTTAAACCAATTTTTTTACTGCCGCCTGTACCATCTGTTTCGGCAATAAAATTATTGCGGGCAACAGATACTTCTTTGTATTTATCGTCTAATTGTTTTTGAAGATTTGTTTTTTTATCAACAAGATCTTTTTTTGTGACGGCATAAACCGCTTCCTGTTGTTGCAGTTTATCTTTTTTCTTTTGTTCATTATCCAAAGAAATTTGCAAATGAATTTCTTTATCAAATAAATACAACAAGGCTGGTTGCGCCATGAACATGCCAATTGTTACGGCTAACACACCACGAAATAATAATGGTGCAATTTTATTTTTATTATACTTATTGATGCCTTTAATTAATGCACGATCAATGGTTAAAATAATGCCACCCATAAAAATGCCCAATGCAAAACAGGCATAAATATTAGAAACAACAGTACTAAAAAAATAGGTCCATGCTAATGTTGCAAACAACCAAGTGCCCATTACTGTCATGCCGATGATCGAATATCGGTTTCGGTCTATCACGCAATCACTTAATAATTCTTTTTCGGCAGTTGATAACCACCATAAAAATTTTGTCCACTTCGTTGGAATATAGCTTTCCCGTTGGGATAGCATGTGTACGCTTTCCTGCATAAAATTTAATTAAAGAGTGAAGTGGTAGAAGTTGAAAATAGGTTGAGGTTGGAAGTAATGTAAAGAAACAATGAATCTTCGATATTTAATAATGTAGAATATTTTTTTTGAAAAGTTTAAGAGAATGTTTTGAAATTGTCTTTGGTATTCATGGCATGAATTGTTGCGATGGACAGTTGTTTGCACAAAAAATAGTCAGATAAAGTTCATTTTCTTATTCTTTATGAAACAAATAAGTATTTGCTTGTGCAGTAGGGGTTACAGTCAGTTCGTTGATGCAAACACTTGGTGGCAATGTTGCAACATAATAAGCAATGTTGGCAATATCTTCGGCATACAAAGGAACAAAACCATGATACATAGCAGCTGCCTTTTGTTCATCACCTTTAAAACGAACCAATGAGAATTCTGTTTCAGCAGCACCGGGATGAATGGCTGTAATTTTTATTTTATGTTGTAACAGATCGATGCGCATCGATTTACTAAGTGCATCAACTGCAAACTTACTGGCACAATAACCATTGCCGGATTGATACACTTCTTTACCGGCAATCGATCCGATATTAATAATATGCCCTTGTTTTTTTTCAATCATGTAAGGAACAATTGCTTTGCTTACATACATCAAACCTTTTACATTGGTATCAAGCATCGTATCCCAATCATCCAAGTTTGCATTTTCAAAACTATCGCGACCTAGAGCTAGTCCTGCATTGTTTACAAGAACTTTTATCGATCTCCATTCTTCAGGTAAATTACTCAACATATCAAAAACTTCTTTGCGTTTTTGAACATCAAAAACAAGTGGCAAAACTTTTATGTTGAATTTATTTTTTAATTCATCAGCAAAAGAAAATAATCTTTCTTTTCTTCTTCCTGTAATGATGCAATCCCAACTGTTTGATGCAAACTTTTTTGCAATCGCTTCTCCAAAACCAGAAGTAGCACCTGTGATCAATATAATATTATTCATAGAAAATAAAACTAAATATTTATAAATAAAATATGCAAATGCAATTTAGATTTTATTTAGTTCTATTTTTTTATCTTATTAAAACAACGGTTCCTTTTCTAAAAATTTTATTACCCAAATAATCTGTTCCCTGTGCCATATAAACGTAAGTGCCGCTTTGTTGTGGATTGCCATTTGCATTACCATCCCAACCTTTATTTAATTCACTTGTACTGAAAAGCATTTGTCCCCAGCGATTATAAATTCTAAAATAATCAAGCGAAACAATTCCAACAGGAATAGGAATCAGTATATCATTTCTTCCATCACCATTTGGCGTAAATGCACTGGGCACAAATATTTCAGGGGCTGATTTATAAATGGTGATTTTCTTTTTAGCTGTTCCGTAACAACCGGAAATAGAGGTAGCTCTTACAAAATAGGTAATGCTATCAATCTCGGCACCAAGGGTTGTAATTGGATTATAAATTGACGGGTTATTCATCCCAATAATTGGCGTCCACAAATAAGATACATTAGTTGTATCCGAACTAACTGCATTTAATTGTAAAGGTTGTCCTGCAACAATTGAAGTATCATTTCCGGCATTCACATAAATAGTAGGATAAACATTTACTCTAAACGTGTCTAATAATAAATTCGGGCAACTTCCATTCTTAAATGCAATAACATAATTTGTTTGTGATGAAGGCGCTGCTAATGCGCTAAACGAATAAGGGCTTGATCCAACATAATAATTATTTGGATCGTACAAAGAATTTTGATTTTGCCAAGAATAGTTTGTTGCTGTATTGATGGTAACATGTAAAGGCACCCTTGTTCCAAAACAAATGGTAGTGTCTTCCGGTGATATAGAAGCCTGTGGAAATGTTGCATTATAAATTGCTGCATAAGCGATATTACTTGTATCCGATGGACAAGCGGCACTATTTTGAACAATGGCTCTGTATTGTTGAGGTTTGGCAGATGAAATTACATTGTAAAATGTATCGGTAACAGGTGGAACAACATTTTGCCAATGAGTTGTATCGGTTGAATATTGCCAACTTGAAATTTTTCCTACCGATCCGTTAAGCGTTAAAACAGCACCTTTATTTTGCCCTAAACAAACAACTAAATTTTGCGGACTGATAGTTCCTGCAACAGTTACAGGATTGGCAATAATTGTTGCACCTCCACTTGTATCGGCAGAGCAGGAACTTCCATTTTGAACAATGGTTTTATAATAGGTGGTTTGACTTACATTAACGGCATTAAAACTTGATGAATTATAGTTCCCAATATCATTCCAGTTAATTCCATTTGATGAGGATAACCACTTTAATATATTACCGGTATTGCCGGTTACTTGTAATAAAATAGAATTAATATTTGAACAAACTGCTGTGTCTCCAATAACAGAACCTGCAATGGTTGGTGGTGAAGTTGTAACAGGAAACGCTGCAAAAAGATTAGCACAACTATTTTGTTCATTAACGGTTACCGAATCCATTCCTGTTAAACTTGACACTTTTACTGATAAAATATTAGTTGTATCAGATGGTGGTTGTATTATCCATCCCGGAGGAACTGTCCAATGATAAGATGCATTTGCTAAAGCCGGTACCGAATAATTAATGATACTATTGATACACGCAGGATTATTTCCACTTATTGATAATCCACTGCACACATCTCTTAGGGCAATATAGGCATACGCAAAATGACCTCGCGGTACACAATTATCTGCTTCAAAAATCAGACTCACAGTTTGACCTCTGTAAGGTGCCAGATCAAAAGTAACTTCTGTCCACCCTTTGGTCCAAACTCTGTATCTGTTTTCATTACCATTTCCATTATTGTTTGGAGAAGGTGTAGTGCTTAAACTAAATCCCTTAGCAGTTGCAGCATTAATATCTACAATATAAGTACTACCCGAAGGAAATGTTGGTAGCTGATAAAAGGCATTTGCGCATGCAACTGTACCGGTACTGGTATTTAGTGTTGCCGAAAATAATGGTACTTGAGATGTTAAGTGTGGCGCTCCTTCTAATACCATTGCATACGCATATGTAATGGTATAAGGTTCGGTGGGTAAACCGGGAGGAACATTTATTGCATAACTAATTCCTCGAACAAAACCACCGGGACTTGATTGTATAGCTGTTGATCCGAGTTGTATGGAATAATTATATTGGTAACCATTAATATTAGGTATGGACTGAAATCCCCCAAAAGGATCAGAAGATTGTGTTGTTAATACCTGAATACCGTCTACTGATAAATTGTACTCCGGAATGGTTACAGCATTTACTGTATTAGGAGTTGAGGTAATTAAAGAATCATACACTGTTGTCGCAATTGGAGTTCTGGAATTTTGTGATTGAAAACTTCCGGTAAATGCAGCCCAATGCGTAAGACTCTTCATGTTATAATTAATATTAACCGGACAAGTCTGTGTTTGTGATAACAGATATTCCGAGATCAATAAACTTATACATAGTAACAAAAATAGTCTCAATCTATACATCATTAATTAGGTTAATGATCCATTACTTATTTTAAATTGTAACAATTATTTTATGCTGATGAAATCTAACAAAAATTTATTCAATTCATCAGGTGCTTCTAACATGCTCATGTGACCAACTTCATCCAAAATATGAATATAACTACATTCAGGTAAATCAATTTGCTGTTTCAGATCATTTAACGGAGCTGCAACATCCTCTTTTCCTATAACGAATAAAACAGGCAATTGGTTGCCTGTTAAAACATTTGTTCTATCAGGCCTGTTCATCATCGCTGCATAATATTGCTGGCATGCTTTTGTACTGAAATGTTTACTTGCTTCGATTAAAGATGCTATTTTTTGCGGTAACGCTTCCTTGGAATGGGAAGAAAATAAATTAGGAATCGTGTTTTTTAAAAACGAATAAGCACCATATTCTTCCATTAACTGAATTCCTTTTCGACGATTATTTTTTTTCTCTTCATTATCTGCAAATGCTGATGAATGAATTAAACCAAATCCCCTTAATAAGTTCGAATATTTTTCTGCAAAAGCTAAAGAGATATAGCCGCCCATACTGTGCCCCAACATAATGCAGGATGAAATGTTTTCGTGTTCGATCAACGCCTTTATACAATCGGCATAATCGCTTATTTGATTTTCTTTTTCTAACATTTCCGAATGTCCACTTCCAGGCAAATCAGGTATAATTAATAAACAATGTTCTTTTAGAAAATTAATTTGATAATCGAAAATACTGCTGTCTTCACCGAAACCATGAATCAACACAACAGATTTTCCTTTGCCTTCAACTCTATAAAAAATCTCTTTTTGTTGATATAAAAATTTCTTTTGCATTTTATGCTTGATATAATTTGATATATCTAAATAAACTTGCAACAACTAATGGAAATAAAGCAATGTTTAATTGTTGCGGAATGATAAACCATGTTATCAACAATAATGCCGTGATGATGGATGCCGCCAGATAATATCTTTTCATTCCTTCTCTTTTTTTCCAAACAAGCACTGCAGCAAAAATATTAGTAGGTAATGCCCAGAATAAATTATAATTATTACTGCAAACAATATGATCGGTATAAAACCACATGATGAGTAACAAGATGCCAAACAAACCTGTGCTGTATAATAAAAACGAATCGGCAACTTTTGTTGCAACTCTTGCCCATCCTGTATTTACAAACGATAAGATAATAATGATGGCAGCAATAAAACTAAAAATAATTAAAGGAAGATGATTGTTTGACGAATTATCTTCCGGCGTTTCTTTTAATAAAATATGATTGTCTTTTGCAAGATGCAGATCGTTTTTATCAACTGCACTGTCAATTCCTTTCATCAAATAATCAGGAAGGAACATCGATTGTTTGATGTTTACTTTTTTATCGATGATGCTGCCCAATAAAATGTCTATTCCTAATTTACTCCAGGGCTTACCGCCTTTATCTAAATATTCGTGTAACATATTTCGGTATGTTGTTCCTTTTGCAGTGAGTGGATTTTTTATAGAAGCTGATATTACATTATCCAAAATAATATCTCTAACCCGGGTGGTGCAATTATCAAACAAGAAATCGTATTTGTAATATTTGTTGTTGGGTTGCATGTTCAATAACAATGCTTCAACGATCTTTTGTTTTTGGTTACAGTTAATGTTTAATTCCTGTTCGTAAATACTTCTTTTGTCTTCTTGGTATTGAATTAAGAATTGATTGTATTGTTCAACCGATAAATAATAATCCATTTTGCCACGCATGAATTTGGTGTAGAAATCGGGATCATCGAAATTAAAAGTGCCGTAATTAAAAACGTAATCGGTATGATTAATTGAATCAACTATCCTGATGGCTGTATGACCAAATGTTGCGTACAATTCATCGGTCGGTGCACAGGTCAATAAACTTATTCTTGTTTTGCAATAATCAATTTGTGCTAATGTGTTTTGAACAAGGAATAAAACAGAAAATAAAATAATAAAACTGATTTTTTTCACACGATTATTTTTAAGCACGGAAGTTCGGAAGAATTATTGAACTGAGCAGCTTAAATACAAAGAGCAATTATTTTTTAAAGCCAATTTTTTCTCTTTCATCCCATTTTCTTTGAGCAGCTTTTTCGTCTAATAAATTTTCCATAGCATCGTATATTTGATTTAATTGTACATCATGTTCACCTAATCGTTCTCTTATTTCTTTCAATTGTTCTTTTAAATCCATTTGTTGAAAAACAATTTTTCTTATTTCTACAAAAGCCCGCATAATGGCAATGTTCATTGTAATTGCCTTGTCCGAATTTAATACACCGCTCAACATAGCAACACCTTGTTCGGTGAAAGCATAAGGTAGATATTTTGCATGTTGCCCACGACTCTTCTTTAAGGTCACAATTTGTGATCTTAAAGAAGAAATATTTTCAGATGTCATCACAATTTGTGAGGACATACTATTTTCTGAGGTCACAATCTGTGACCTCAGATTTTCAAACTCTATTTTTGTAAGCTGAAACATAAAATCTGGGGGGAATCGTTTTATATTTCTTTTTACAGCTTGGTTTAATACTCTTGTTTCTACTTCGTACAATGCCGCCAAATCAAAGTCCAGCATTATTCTTTCGCCGCGTAATTCGTAAATCCTGTTTTGTATACCTCTTATTATTTGCATAAATTTTTAAAGATTAGTATCAGCAAATAAAATTAATTAAAAAAATATATATTAAAAAAGAAATGCAGATTGCTTATTATGAATTGATTACAGGGACAAAAAAGTTGAATAAAAATCAAACCGTACAAGCTTGCGAAGCAACAATAGCTTCATTAAAATACAAAAGATGGTTACATAAATAACCATCTTTTAAACTTCTTAAACCTTTTGAACTTTTTAAACTTATTTACGACTATAATTAGGTGCTTCCTTCGTTACATCAACATCGTGTGCATGGCTTTCTTTCATTCCTGCATTGGTTATTTTTACAAAAGTTGATTGCTGTAATGTTTTAATATTTTTAGCACCGCAATAACCCATACCCGAACGCAAGCCGCCAACAAACTGATACACTATCTCACTTAAATTTCCTTTGTATGCCACACGACCTTCGATGCCTTCCGGGACAAACTTTTTAATATCATCTTCCACGTCCTGAAAATATCTGTCGCCACTTCCTTGCTGCATCGCACCTAAACTTCCCATGCCGCGATATTGTTTGAATTTTCTTCCTTCATAAATAATTGTTTCGCCCGGACTTTCTTCTGTTCCTGCAAACACACTTCCCATCATCACCACATTGGCACCGGCTGCCAATGCTTTAACCATATCTCCTGTATAACGAATGCCTCCATCGGCAATAACAGGAATGGCTTTTGATTTTAATGCATTGCTTGCTTCCATGATGGCAGTTAATTGCGGCACACCTGCACCTGCAACAATTCTTGTGGTACAAATAGAACCCGGACCAATACCAACTTTCACACAATCAGCACCGGCATCAGCCAATGCTTTTGCACCTGCTGCTGTTCCAACATTGCCTGCAATGATCTGTAAATTTTTAAAATTACTTCTTAAAGTTTTTAATGCTGCAATCACACCTTTACTGTGACCATGTGCACTGTCTAAAGTAACCACATCAACACCAACAGTTTGCAATGCAAAAGCTCTGTCGAGCATGTCTTTCGTAATGCCCAAAGCCGCACCCACCAATAATCTGCCGAGATTATCTTTTACTGCATTTGGGTAATTTCTTATTTGTAAAATATCGCGATAAGTAATTAATCCAATTAATTTTCCTGATTTATTTACTACCGGCAATTTTTCTATTTTATAATTGCGAAGAATAGTTTCTGCTTTTTTAAGATTGGTTCCTTCAGGTGCAGTGATGAGATTTTCTTTCGTCATCACTTCACTTACTTTCCTTTTTTTGTCATGTTCAAAACGCAGATCACGATTGGTTAAAATGCCCACTAATTTTTGTGCACCATCAACAATAGGAATACCACCAATTCTGTTTTCTTTCATTAATCGAAGTGCATCACCGATGGTTGCATCAATTAATAAAGTGATAGGGTCAATGATCATTCCACTTTCACTGCGTTTTACTTTACGAACTTGTTCGGCTTGTTTTTCAATGCTCATGTTTTTATGAAGAATACCTAATCCACCTTCACGTGCCAATGCAATTGCAAGACTGGCTTCTGTTACGGTATCCATTGCTGCCGAAAGCATGGGAACATTTAATACTATATTTTTTGTTAGGTGAGAACGGATATCCACTTCTCTCGGTAATACTTCGCTGAAAGCGGGCATTAATAAAACATCATCGAAAGTGAGACCTTCGCCGAATAAACGAGATTTTGCAGACTTGTTTTTTGGGGAAATAATTCTTGTTGCCATAGGCAAAGATAATGGAAAACAGGTTTGCCCCCAACCCCTGAAAGTGTGTTAAATTAAACGATACATTTTTCCGGGAAGTGATGCAATAACATTTTGTAATTCTAAATTCAATACTGCTGCTGCCACAGAACTGCTGCTGAGTGCGGATTTGAGATAGAGCTCATCAATATTAATTGTTTCTTTTTCTTTTAAAATGTCAACAATTATTTTTTCATCATCACTTAATTCAATAAATAACTCTCTTTGTTTTTTTGCTGATAATTTTTTCTGTTGCCAGCCCATAGCATGCATGAATTCTTCTGCGTTGGTAAAAACAATGGCTTTGTTTTGCTGAATTAATTTTAAACAACCGGCACTTTTACTATCAACTATTTTTCCGGGTACTGCAAAAACATCACGATTATAATTGTATGCTAATTCTGCTGTGATCATGCTGCCGCCTTTTACTGCAGTTTCTATAACGATCGTTGCATCACTCATGCCTGCAACAATTCTGTTTCGTTTCGGAAAATTATGTTTATCGGGGTTTGTGTTTTTTCTGAATTCGGTTAACAGTCCTCCATTCAATAATATTTCTTTTGCCAATGATTTATGTTGTGCCGGATAAATAGTATCTAACCCATGTGCCAATACTGCAACAGTTGATATATTATTTTCGACAGATGATTTATGTGCAATGGCATCAATGCCAAAAGCAAGCCCGCTAAGGATCACAAGGTTTTGCGCTTGCATGTCTTCGACAAATTGTTCAGTGATTTGTTTGCCGTATTCTGTATTATTTCTGGTGCCGATGATGCTGATCATTTTTGATGCATTTAAATCCGCATTACCGCGATAATATAATAAAGTAGGACTGTCGTAACAGTTTAATAATCGTTGCGGATAATTTTTATCGGTGATGAATAATGTTTCGATATGATGCTTTTCGCAGAAATTAATTTCCTCTTCAGCTTCTTTAAAATTGGCGAAATCTTTTATTTGATGCGCTCTTATTTCGCCAATATTTTCTATCGAACTAAGTTCTTTTTTCTTCGCTTTAAAAATATTTTCTGCTGCGCCAAAATGTTCTATTAATTGCTTTGCCTGAACAGCACCAACGCCATTAATTAATGTGAGAGAGATTTGATAGAGGAGTTCATTGTTCATAGCGGATAGTTCATAGTTGAAAGAACTAATATAAACATTTTTTACTAACCATCAGTCATGAACTATCACCCATCACCTATAATCCAACCACAACAAATTCAGTTCTTCTGTTCTTGAACTTTCCTTCCTCCGAATCATTTGCTGCAACTGGTTTTGAAGAGCCATAACCTTTATAACTTAATCTTGAAGATTCAATATTTTTACTGATTAAATAATCTACAACCGATTTTGCACGATTGTTAGAAAGTACGATATTATCTTTTTCGTTTCCGGTATTATCTGTATGTCCGTTGATCTGAATTTTTATGGATGGATTTTCATTTAATACTTGTAATAATTTATCCAATTCAATTAAACTGATCGGTAATAATTGATAAGAATTTGTTTGAAACTGAATGTTCTTGAAAGTAAATACATTGTTTAATTCAACAGGTTGTAATGCAATATCTTTTTGATAAGTACTATCCGATTGTTTTTTACTCAACTCATATAATTCAGTATAAAATAAATAACCTTTTCGGTTAACTGTAAATGTGTAATCTTTTCCTGATGGAAGCGGAATAAAATATTTTCCCAACTCATCTGTTTGAATATGCATCAATGCTTTATTGTTGCTATTATCAATTAATTCAACAGCACAGGGCAATCCTTTATTTGTTTTTGCATCGAATACTTTTCCTCTAACAAATAATGTTTTGTACGGACGAATATCATCACGCAAAGTGAAAGAATATAAATCTAATCCACCACGGCTATCGGCTCTGTCGCTTGCATAATAAGCCGTTAATCCATTCGATGATACACAAATGCTGCCTTCGTTTTCGATGGTGTTGATTGGATACCCTAAATTTTCTGCTGTACTCCAAAGTCCGTTTACATCTTTTCTGCAAACAAAAAGATCAGTGCCACCATAACCGGGCAAACCATCTGAAGTAAAATAAAGTGTTTGATTGTCGGCATGAATATATGGTGATGTATCATCACCGATAGAATTAATAAATGGTCCCATATTTTTTGCCGGACCCCATTTACCATTTGGCAATCGATTACTCATATACAGATCTTTTCCGCCAATACCCCCGGGGCGATTACTGCTAAAATACAAAACACGATTATCGGGACTTAAACTTGGAGAACTGTCCCAATAGCCACTATTGATATTGGGTCCTAAGTTTTCTGGTTCACTCCAGCCATCGGGTGTGGCATAAGAAATATACAGATCAAAATCGCCATAACCTCTGTGAAAATTTCCTGCAAATATCATCCAGTCGCCATCAGATGAAACTGTGATGCCACCTTTCGATGGCTCGTTGTTAATATCGCCCTCAATTAATTTTGCTTTAGAGAAAATACCATTGCGCAAAGTGCTTTGCATAAAATCTTCTCTGATGCCTTCGCCTCTTTTTGTAAACACCAATAAACTATCATCAATAGTTAACGTTGGATAATATTCAGATTTTTCTGAATTAATACTATCGCCCATATTTACCGGTGTAAATGCATAATCAGAAGTTGTATGTTTCGATTTATAATCAACTGCAAATTCGAAACAGCGTTTGCGATAGCTTGCACTTTTTATACTTCGTGAGCTGATATTTGGGATAGATAAAAAAATATTTACTGCATTCAATGCTTCTTCGAATTTACCAAGCCCGGCAAGGTTTATAGAGTAGGGGAGATTGTAAATAATAAAATAAGCACTGTCTTTATTTTTTACTTTTTCATACCACTCAACCGATGAAGCATAATTTTTTAATTCACCATAAGCACCCGCTAAAGAAAGATAAGCATCTAAATAATTTGTATCAAGCGAAACCGATTTTAGTAATAGCGGAACGGCATCTTTTATCATTCCATCGCTTAATTGCAGCATTGCTTTTTCATAGAATGCAATTGCTTTTGCATTGATATGATCGGGCTGATAAGTTTGCGCTTTAGCTGAAACAATCGAACAACAAAAAAGAATAAATAAATATTTTTTCATGAAATGATTGAAAGAGCAATTTCGTAAAAACAGTGAAATGTTAGATGTTAAATGTTAGATGATCTGATTCGTTTAAAATTTAACATCGAACATCTAAATTAATTTCGGTAAGTTGATGTATTTATGAATCTGCAAACTCAATTGTGATTTGAGAAACTCTTTGCTCATTATTCCTTCGTATTCTCTTATTATTTCCTTATTACTTTACTGCAAGGTTCTTCGAGAGTTGTTCGTAAGCCTTCGAAGAAAACAGCAGTAATGTAATAGGAGAATACGAAGGAATTGCGAAGAAAAGGGATAGAAGCTACGGTACATTAATATACTTATGGATCTGCAAGCTCAGTTGCCACTTGGGATTTTGTTTGATGTATTCAATGATCAACGGAGTTACTAAAGATGCTTTATCCCATTCGGGTTGTAAATACAATTTACAATTTGCTGAAACTTTTGCTGCATATTCTTCAGCCCAATCAAAATCTGATTTATTAAATATTACCACTTTCAATTCGTTGGCAACAGGTAAAATTTCGGGTAAGGGTTGTTTGAATTTTTTTGGTGAAAGGCATATCCAGTCCCATTTTCCGCTTAATGCCGATGACCCTGATGTTTCAATATTTGTTTCAAAACCAGCATGCTGTAATGCAGATGTTAACTCATTCAAATCATGCATCAAAGGTTCGCCGCCGGTAACAACAACGAGATGACGGTTAACGGTTGACGGTTGACGATGGACCGCTTTAACAGCCTGTTCAACAATTTCTTCAACACTAAATTTTGGATGCGCATCTGCATTCCAACTTTCTTTTACATCACACCACACACAACCAACATTGCATCCGGCCAAGCGAATAAAATATGCAGCACGTCCCTGATGAAAACCTTCACCTTGTAAAGTGTAAAAAGATTCCATGACGGGTAATGTTAGATGTTGAATGTTAGATGTTGAATGAGACATGAAGAAATGGTAGATGTTAAAGGTTAAATTTTAAATGTTGGATTATGAGTATTATGAATTGTTTTCTTGTGAAGTCTTTACAATTTTTGTAAGAATTTTTATGATTTGTTCAATATCAGTTAAATAATCAGAATAATTAATTTTTACTAATTGGCTTTTATCTAAAAGATGCAACCAGTATCTTGTTTCTCTTGCTTCTTTTGAGGCTATTGACATTTTTGCAATGAAGTCTTTTTTTGTTTGCGCGGCATTAGCTTCTTCAATATTAGCACCTATACTTGTTGCACTTCTTAGTAATTGTTTTGACAAAACATATTCTTTCTGCTCACTTAGTATTTTATACAAAGAAATAATTTTCAATGAAAAACTAAATGACAATTCAAGAATAATATTCTCCTTCATTTAAAATTCAACATTTA
>CAIQDX010000043.1 GCA_903870685.1 uncultured Chitinophagaceae bacterium
ACTCATTTATTAAGGTTAGAATCTGCAAATCTTCAACATAAAATGGACTAAATAGTTATACTTTTAAAAAATGTTTAGACAATTAAAAAAGTAATTAATGAAAAAAATTCTATCGCTTATTACATTACTTTATGCTGTTAGTTTTTTATTGGCACAATCAAATAACTCAATTGCTACCAGCAGTATAAAAATAGAAATGCTTTTTCCGGAAGGAAAAACAAAGGCACTTATTTTGAGTTTTGATGATGGAACGTTTGCTGACAGAAGACTTGTAAAGTTGATGAATGATTATGGCCTTAAAGGGACATATCATTTGAATTCTAATAAACTTGACACAAAAGGATATCTCTCTAAAGATGAAATCAAAAGTCTTTATAAGGGACATGAAGTTTCTGTTCATACTGCAAATCATCCTGCTCTAACTGCATTATCAAAAATTGATATTATTTATGAAGTAGTAGAAGACAGAAAAGAGTTGGAGCGTCTTACCGGAAACATTGTTAGAGGTATGGCATATCCTTTTGGTAATAATAATGATCTTGTAGTAGATGCTATAAAGGGATTGGGTATTGAATATGCACGAACCGTAAAGGACTCGTATAATTTTATGATACCTGAAGATTTCCTTAGATGGGATCCCAGCATTCATCAATTTGGCAAAGCTTATTTTATACCAAACGATTCTGTAAATGACAAAAAGGAATTAGCAGGTTTTTATAAGCTTGTGATTGATTTTCTGAAATCAGATTCTCCGGCATTATTAGATGTTTGGGGGCATAGCTGGGAAAATGATGGTGTTGGTGAAAGATGGATTGAAATGGAAAATTTCTTCAAGATGGTTTCAAAACGAACTGATATATGCTCTGCCACTCAAATAGCATTGGTTGATTATATCAATGCTTATAAAAATTTAAAAATTTCTGTTGATAAAAAGATAATTTCAAATCTTAGTTCGATGGATGTTTATATAAAGATTGATAATAAAGCTTACAAAATATCCGCCGGTAGTCAATTGTCAATAAAGAAGGATTAAATTTTTTATGTACTTTATCAGAAAAATTCTGAACTAACAAAAAATTAATTGTTACAAGCATACTTAAGCTTAAAAGAGTTTAATAAAACCACAAATTATTTGATACTTATTTCTGCTATCTGAAAGCTTAGTGCAGCGGCTCTTTGGAAAAAAAGAATCAGACTTACTCTGATTTCTATTTTAAAATCCATTGTAACCCTTCGGAAATCTATTATTGCGAGGATTCAATAATACAAAAAATAAAAATTCACATAACATTTATAACTTCATCTTGCCTCATAACTTCTCCTGCTTACCTTCGCCATGTTATGAATATTACAGCGCAAACCGCACAAGAACTTCGATTGACTGAGGAAGAATTTGAACTTATCAAACAAAAACTCGGTCGTACGCCAAATTTTACTGAGCTATGTACATTCAGTGCCATGTGGAGTGAGCATTGCAGTTATAAAAATTCGATCAAGTGGTTAAAGACATTACCTCGTGATGGTGGAAGAATGTTAGTGGCTGCAGGTGAAGAGAATGCAGGATTAATGGATATGGGCAATGGCTTTGGTGTAGTGTTTAAAATCGAATCGCATAATCATCCTTCTGCTATCGAACCTTTTCAAGGAGCAGCAACAGGTGTTGGCGGTATTCAACGCGATATTTTTACCATGGGTGCTCGTCCCATCGCTTCCTTAAACAGTCTGCGTTTCGGAAATATCAATGATAAAAAAACACAACGATTATTAGCCGGTGTAGTGCATGGTATTGGTCATTATGGCAATTGTTTTGGTGTGCCAACTGTTGGTGGCGAAATTTATTTCGAAGAATGTTATCATACCAATCCTTTGGTAAATGCCATGAGTGTTGGAATAATGAAAGCTGATAAA
>CAIQDX010000044.1 GCA_903870685.1 uncultured Chitinophagaceae bacterium
CTTAAACCTCTTAAACTTTTTTAAACCTCTTAAACTTTTTTATGCATAAAGGATATTTACGAACCGCTGCATTCCTTGGCGCACTTAGTGTTGCTTTAGGAGCATTTGGTGCACACGGATTAAAAAAATTTATTGATGACCATTCATTAACCGTTTATGAAACGGCTGTTCGTTATCAATTCTATCATGTTTTTGCATTGGCATTGGTAGGTGTTTTATATAAAGAATTTAAAAACAAATTAATTGAGTGGGCAGGGTTTTTATTTATTCTCGGCACCATATTTTTTAGTGGTTCTTTATATGCATTTACTTTTAAAGCTGCAATGAATTTGGATGGGATGAATTGGCTTGGTCCGATTACTCCCATCGGAGGATTATTTTTTATTGCCGGATGGATTTGTTTGTTGATTGGAATTAAGAAATAAAAATCTTAATTTATCATTTAGCATTCAAAATTTATCATTCTTCTGCTGCCATAGTTATCCACCGTACAAGTGTGCGACGCAACAAAAGCCGAGAAGAAATCCACATGCTGGTCCAAAAACAAAACTCTTTCTGCACTTAGCTTATATTTGTTTTCATGGCGAACAGCTTACGAAAGAAAACACCGCCGCCACCCGATCCGGAGCAATTAACAGCCGATAAAGAAGTGGAGGTTACGGTAACAGAAGTTGTAAAAGATGAACGTACCACAAAGATTGCAGGTGCGGTTAGCTTACTGTTGGCTATATTTTTATTTGTTGCATTCACCAGTTATTTATTTACCTGGCAGGAAGATCAGGATAAAGTGCATCAGTTTGGGATTAAGATTTTTGCAACTGATGATGTTAAAGTAAATAATCTACTTGGTGTGTTGGGTGCTTATGTGGCACATAATTTTATCTACAAAGGTTTTGGTATTGCATCTTATTTATTCTGCAGTTTCTTTTTTGTTCTCGGTGTTAATTTATTAGTGGAGAAAAAAGTTTTTTCATTAGTTCGTAATCTTCGTTATGTAATTGTTGGATTGCTTGTAATAAGCATGACAGCTGCATTTGCATCGAAAGGAACTGAATTCAGTTGGGGTGGTGGTGTTGGAGAATTATTGAATCAATGGTCAGTAAAATGGATCGGAAATTTTGGTACAGGGGCATTATTAGTGTTAAGTGTTTTGAGTTATGCCATTTGGCGTTTTAATCCAACTTTTAAATGGCCCGAAAGAAAAATAAAATCAATAGTTGAAGAACAAGAAGTTTTTGAAAGAGGAGAAGATGAACAACCTGTTCGCGGCGAATGGGATATAAATGAAGAAGGATCTGCTTTAACATTAAATGAAAGAGAAGAAGCAATCAGTCAAAATAAATTAAAGAATGATGGTAACGGAGGATTACTTAATGTACCTGATGCTACTGAATCTGTTGATCCTTTGAATGAATTTGGTGTGAATGAAAAAGAGTTGACTGATGACATTCCAAAGATTACAGAAAAACCAATCAGCGAAAAAAAGAATGAAGGCAAATTATTAATTGATGATTCGGTTGATATGGAATTGGAAATTAATAATGTGGTGGAAGAAGAAATAAAACCTGTTGTAAATAAAGTTACTACTGAAAGATATGATGCTACTTTGGATTTGAGGGATTATAAATATCCGTCACTAGATTTATTGGATTCTCCCAGCAGCGAAAAAATTGTGCATGATCCATCAGAATTAGAAACACACAAAAATCAAATCATTGCTACTTTAAAAAATTATGATATTGCCATACAAAAAATTGCTGCAACCATTGGTCCAACAGTTACTTTGTACGAAATAGTTCCGGCACCGGGTGTGCGTATCAGCAGAATAAAAAATTTAGAGGACGATATTGCGCTAAGTCTTGCTGCGCTTGGTATTCGTATCATTGCACCAATTCCCGGAAAGGGAACAATTGGTATTGAAGTTCCTAATATTCGCAAGACTGTTGTGGGAATGAGAACATTATTAGCCAGCGATAAATTTCAAAACAATCATTTCTCTTTACCTATCGCCATTGGCAAAAAGATAGATAATGAAAATTTCATTGTTGATCTGGCTGCGATGCCGCATTTATTAATGGCGGGCGCAACCGGACAAGGAAAATCAGTTGGTATCAATGCAGTTTTAATTTCGTTGTTGTATAAAAAACATCCGGCACAATTAAAGTTTGTTTTGGTTGATCCAAAGAAAGTAGAGTTGAGTTTATATCGAGTTATCGAAAAACATTTCTTAGCAAAATTACCCGGCGAAGAAGAATCAATTATTACCGATACCAAGAAAGTTATTTATACTTTAAATGCTTTGTGTATTGAAATGGATAACCGTTATGATCTGTTGAAAGAAGCAGGTTGCAGAAATATTAAAGAATATAATGAGAAGTTTACTTCGAGAAGATTAAATCCAGAGAAAGGTCATCAATATTTACCATTCATTGTTTTAGTTGTTGATGAATTTGCCGATTTAATTATGACAGCGGGCAAAGAAATTGAAATGCCAATTGCACGGTTGGCGCAATTAGCTCGTGCTGTTGGAATACATTTAATTATTGCAACACAACGTCCATCAGTTAATATTATTACAGGAACTATCAAAGCAAATTTCCCTGCAAGAATTGCATTTAAAGTGTCTTCAAAAATTGATAGTCGTACCATTTTAGATATTGGCGGTGCTGAACAATTAATTGGAAAAGGTGATATGTTGATCAGTTATAACGGCGAGTTGGTTCGTTTGCAATGTGCATTTGTTGATACACCCGAAGTTGACAGAGTTTGCGAATTTATTGCCAGTCAACGTGGTTATCCTCAAGCATTTTTATTGCCTGAATATGTTGATGAAAAAGATATGGATGGAAAAGATTTTGATGCCAATGATCGGGATGCATTATTTGAAGATGCAGCTAGATTAATTGTACAAAGTCAGATTGGTAGCACCTCTTTAATTCAACGTCGTATGAAGCTGGGATACAATCGTGCAGGGCGTTTGATGGATCAATTAGAAGCAGCAGGTATTGTTGGACCAAACCTTGGAAGCAAAGCCCGTGAAGTGCGTTTTAAAACCGAAATGGAATTAGAACAGTTTCTGCAATCAATGGGCTAGCCTTATTTTTAAACTATGATCGATTACTTGTGTCTTAAATAGTCAAAAGCATATATTTGCGCCAATAAATTTTATATGAAAAAAATTTACTTTCTATTGATTGCTGCATTTTGTTTGATAAATTTTTGTTTCGCTCAAAATAATGACCCAAATGCAAAAAAAGTCTTAGATGCCGTTAGCACTAAGATGAAAACTTTTAAAGGCATTACTGCTGCATTTTCTATTAAATCTATTACCAATAAAGGGAAAGATAATGGCAATAAAACCGGTAATATATCTATCAAAGGACAAAAATATTTGTTGAAGCAAGGAAAATCAGAGATCATTTCCGACGGTACAAAAATTTATAATTTTGATGGAAGTAAAACCATCACCATAGCATCGGTTGAAGAAAGTAATCAAACTTTAAGTCCGCAGAATTTATTATCTAATTTTTATGATAAGGATTTTACTTATAAACTGATCTCATCAAAAGGAGCGTTTAATGAGATAGAATTGATTCCGATCGATAAGAAGAAAAATTTTCAGAAAGTAAATGTGTTTATCGATAAGAATAAAAGCATGATCACGAAAGCTAAAATATTGGATAAGAGCAATAATGTAATAGAATTCATTTTAACCAATCTCAATACCAATGCGACTCTAGCCGATAATACTTTTATTTACGATCGCAGTAAATATCCCAAAGATGCCGAGGTGTTAGATTAATAATAATGCTAAAAATTTTCAGCCATTCATCAAAACTGAATGGCTTTTTTATTTTGTGTTAGGTTAATTCAATAATTTCAGTGTATGAAAAAAATATTTTTCCTTTTTATTCTTTCATTAATTGTAATTGTTGCAAATGCACAATATTCTGTTCGATTAGTTGTAACGGAAATTGCAACAAAGAGTAGCGACGATATTTATGTTGCAGGAAATTTCAACAACTGGAATCCGAAAGATGAAAATTATAAATTAAAACCTTTGGGCGGCACTAGAAAAGGCGTGGTGATTAAAAATATCGCCGCAGGAAATTATGCGTTTAAATTTACGCGTGGCAGTTTCGAAAAAGTTGAAACGACTGCTGATGGCAGAGATATTAATGATCGTTTAATAGAAGTAACAACTGATGTTTCAAACGATTTTACTATTGCCGGTTGGAAAGATGATTACCCTGAAAGACCAAAACGTTATACTGCAAGTCCGCAGGTAAAAATAATTGATACAACTTTTAACATTCCGCAATTAGATCGCAAAAGAAGAATATGGATTTATTTACCGAAAAGTTATTCATCTTCTTCTAAAACTTATCCTGTTTTGTACATGCACGACGGGCAAAATTTATTTAATGAACAAACTGCTTATTCAGGCGAATGGGGCGTTGATGAATGTTTAGATTCATTGCAACAAATTACCGGTAAAGAATGTATCGTTGTTGGAATTGATAATGGTGGAATAAAGAGAATGAATGAATATAATCCTTACGACAATGATAGATTTGGTAAAGGCGAGGGCAAACAATATGTTGATTTTTTAGCGAATACTTTAAAGCCATTTATTGATAGTAAATACCGTACAAAAAAAGGCGTTGAATATACTTTTGTTGCCGGAAGTAGCATGGGTGGATTAATTAGTTTGTACGCTGTAATGCAGTATCCTAAAGTGTTTGGTGGGGCAGGTGTTTTTTCACCAGCATTTTGGATAGTACCTAAATTATATGATGAGGCAGAAAAATTTATAACCAATACACCGCCGAAATTTTATTTTTATGCAGGAGGAAATGAAAGCAAAGAAATGGTTCCTGACATGAATAAAATGGCTGATATTTTTTACAAAAAAACAAACTATCAAATTCAAAAAGTAACAAGTTCAAACGGGCAGCATAACGAAAAATACTGGCGTGCTGAGTTTCCTAAATTTTATGTTTGGTTGATGAATTAAATTTTAAAGCTTACACCTTCAATTGCTAATTCTGAATTTGGAAATATTTCTTTTGCTTCAAATAAAAATTGGTCTAAACTTTCATATTTACTGCTGAAATGACCGATCAGTAATTTTTGTGTATTGGCTTTAATGGCAATGTTTGCAGCTTGTTCGGTGGTACAATGAAAACGTGCAAATGCTCGATCATCTAAATCTTTTAAATAAGTTGCTTCGTGATAAATGACAGATACATCTTTTATTTTTTCGGCAAGCATTTCATCATAAATAGTATCGGCACAAAAAGCGTAACTGCGTGGTGGAATATTAGGTAATGTAACCCATTCGTTTTTTATTATTTCGCCATCTTTTGTTTCATAATCATCACCATTTTTTAAGTGAGAATAATAGACAGCAGGAATATTAAACTGCATTACTTTTTCTTTATCGATTTTTCGCAGATGTTTTTTTTCACGAATGATAAATCCCCAGCATTCTATTCTGTGTTGTGTAGAAAAACATTCAACAGTAAATCTTTTTCCATCAACAATTAATCCTTCTTTTTCTAAAGAATGAAAATGTAAAGCAAATGGAAGTTTTGTATCAGCAACTTTAAATTGCAGATCAATAATTTCTTTTAAAGTTGATGGTGCATAAATATGTAGATCATTTTCTCTTCCCAATAAACCCATGCTGGTTATTAATCCGATCAATCCAAAATAATGATCGCCGTGTAAATGCGAAATAAAAATATGATTGATCTTACTTCGACGAATTTTATATTTTGCCATCTGCATTTGAGTGCCTTCGCCACAATCAATTAAAAACAATTCTTCATGCAACGTAACAATTTGGGCAGTAGGGTGTCTTTCGTAAGCAGGAAGCGCTGAATTATTTCCCAAAATTGTTACCCCAAACATTTTAGTTATTTTTTAATATAAGATTAATAAATGAAAAATTATTCTTGTGAAGGAAAAGAAAAATCGTCACCATCTAATAATTCCCTTTCAATCTCTTCCATTTGCACAATATCCCAGGCTTCGCTTTCTGTTGGTGTATTATTTAGAAATTCTAATAATTCCAACTTATCAAAAGTCTCTTCCACATTTGGTTTCATTCCACATATCACAAATGAAACGTTTTGTTCATAGAATATATTTTGCAGTTTTGCAATGGTTTCTGCGGCGTCATCATCAATTTCATTTACTTCTTGCAAATCAAGAATAATATTCTTCACATCTTTTTGTAAATAACTGTTGCAGGTGGCAGCGAGTTCCGCAGCCATATTGTCATAAATATGCGGCTCAAGTGGTAATACAACAGTAAATTTTTCCTTGGTATCAATTTTGATTTCCATAGTTTTCGTTTTCGTTAACACAGTGTGTATAAAAGCATAGCAACTTTGCTCAAAAATATTCGTTATAATTGTATAAATCCAAATAAGATATGGATAATAATTTTTCAGCTCAGGTAAAAGAAATCATCTCTTTCAGTCGTGAAGAAGCTTTACGATTAGGCAATGATTTCATCGGCACAGAACATTTGTTATTGGGATTGATACGCGATGGCGAAAATATTGCCATCAAAGTATTAAAACAATTAAATGTTGATTTGTACGAATTACGTAAAGAAATTGAACTTGCCGTAAAAGACAAAACAGGAAAAAACATTGCTAACATTAATAGTTTGCCTTTAACAAAGCAAGCCGAAAAAGTTATTCGTGTTACGGTGTTGGAAGCTAAAGCATTGAAGAGTCCGTTGGTTGAAACAGAACATTTGTTATTAAGTATTTTAAAAAATAAAGAAAATATTGCAACACAAATTTTAAATCAGTTTGATGTTGATTATGATATTTTCAGAAATGAATTAGGATTAGTAATAACCAATACACCACCTCCTCCACCAAAAAGCGAATTCTCTGATGAGAATGAAGATGAATTTGAAGAAGAAAAACAGCGTGCAGGTTTTCAACAACAACGTACCGGTAAAGCAGCAACGAATGCAAAAAGTAAAACACCTGTTCTAGATAATTTTGGAAGAGATATTACTAAAATGGCTGAAGCAGGAACATTAGATCCAATTGTTGGCAGAGAATTAGAAATTGAAAGAGTATCACAAATATTATCGCGCAGAAAAAAGAATAATCCAATTTTAATTGGCGAACCCGGTGTTGGTAAAACAGCGATTGTTGAAGGATTGGCTTTGCGAATTGTTCAAAGAAAAGTAAGCCGTGTTTTATTTGACAAAAGAGTGATATCACTCGATCTGGCTGCATTGGTTGCCGGTACAAAATACCGCGGGCAGTTCGAAGAAAGAATGAAAGCCATCATGAATGAATTGGAAAAAAATCGCGATGTTATTTTATTCATCGATGAAATTCATACCATCGTAGGTGCAGGCGGAGCAAGCGGTTCGTTGGATGCGAGTAATATTTTTAAACCTGCATTGGCAAGAGGAGAACTCCAGTGCATCGGTGCATCAACATTAGATGAGTATCGTCAATACATAGAAAAAGATGGTGCATTAGATCGTCGTTTTCAAAAAGTTTTGATAGAACCACCAAGTGTGGAAGATACCATCATCATCTTAAATAATATTAAGAGTAAGTATGAAGATTTTCATAATGTTATTTACGATCAGGAAGCTATTGATGCTTGTGTAAAATTAAGTGATCGTTATATGACGGATCGTTTATTGCCCGATAAAGCAATTGATGTTTTAGATGAAGTAGGAGCAAGGGTGCATCTTAAAAATATCAATGTTCCACTTGATATAGTTGAGTTGGAAAAGAAGATCGAAGATGTAAAGAATGAAAAAAATAAAGTAGTGAAGAGTCAGCGTTTTGAAGAAGCTGCTTCATTGCGTGATACAGAAAAAAAGCTAGGCGAAGAATTAGATAAAGCAAAAAATATTTGGGAAGAAGAAAGTAAAAATAAACGCTATCCAATTTCGGAAGAAAATATTGCCGAAGTAGTGAGCATGATGACGGGCATTCCTGTAAAACGAATGGTGCAGGCCGAAACTGAGAAGCTTCGCAAAATGGGAACTGATATGGCCGAAATGGTGATCGGTCAAACAGAAGCGATACAAAAAGTAGTGAAAGCTATTCAGCGTAATCGCGTTGGTTTAAAAGATCCAAAGAAACCTATTGGTACATTTATTTTCTTAGGCCCTACAGGTGTTGGTAAAACCGAATTGGCCAGAAGCCTTGCCAGATATATGTTTGATAGTGAAGATGCTTTAATTCGCATCGACATGAGCGAATACATGGAAAAATTCACTGTGAGTCGTTTGATTGGTGCACCTCCGGGATATGTTGGTTATGAAGAAGGTGGTCAGTTAACCGAAAAAGTTCGTCGCAAGCCATATTCAGTTATTTTATTGGATGAAATTGAAAAAGCGCATCCCGATATTTATAATATTTTATTACAGGTATTAGATGATGGACAATTGACTGATGGTTTGGGAAGAAAGATCGATTTCAAAAATTCACTCATCATCATGACATCAAATATTGGTGTTCGTCAGTTAAAAGAGTTTGGTGATGGTGTTGGATTTGCAACTGCATCTCGTGTTCAAAATCAGGAAGAAAATAATAAAGCAGTAATTGAAAAAGCATTGAAACGCACCTTCTCTCCTGAGTTCTTGAACAGGATAGATGATATCGTGATCTTTAATGCTTTAACTAAGGAACATATTCACAGCATCATCGACATTTTGATGAAGGGTGTGATGAAACGTTTGGTGAACTTAGGTTTCAGCTTAGAGCTTACTGAAGAAGCAAAAGATTTTATTGCCGATAAAGGTTATGATGTTCAATATGGAGCAAGACCTTTGCATCGTGCCATTCAAAAGTATTTGGAAGATCCGTTAGCTGAAGAAATATTAAGTTTGAATGTAAAGAATGGAGACACTTTATTGGCTTCTTTAGATAAAGAAAATGGTAAGATCATTTTCGAATTGAAAAAGAAAGAAGAAGAAAATGCGAGTGTATAAATTATAAAACAAAAAAAGAAAGCGGTGATTGAAAAATCATCGCTTTTTTTATATAGAACAAACACAAATGAAATTTACTTCTTCATAAAGTTTATTTCATTTATAACTTCACTTTTACTTGTACGGTTGCTCCTTTACCAATAGCAGAATCAATTAAAAATTCACCACCCATTGCTAAAACCCTTTCACGAATTCCTAAAATTCCATGGTGATGCATCGTATCAACTTTTTCAATTTCAAAACCTTGTCCGTTATCTTTAATTTGCATTAATAGATCATTATTCTTCTTAATTAAAATAACCGAAATGGTAGATGCATTTGCATGCCTCATGATATTGGCCATTGTTTCCTGATAAATTCTGAAAAGTCCAAGATTAATTTCCTTTGGTATATTATTACTTCCAATGATTGTGTTGGTACGAAACTCGAATTTTATTTCAGTCAATTTTAATTTTGTTTTAGCATACCATTTTATGGCTGCTTCTAATCCAAGCTCATCTAACATACTTGGATGAAGTGAATTGAAGATATTTTTACTTGTTTGCACAACACTATTTGAAATTTCAATCTGTTCATCTAAGTGTGCTTTTAATGTATCATCAGTTAATTTGCTTTTTAGATGTGCTGCATTCATACTCAATGCCACAAGGTTTTGCGCTAACTCATCATGAATTTCTTTTGCAATAGATGAACGTTCTTCTTCTCTGATTGTAGATAGGTGATTGGATAGAGTTCTTAATTCAGCATTTAATTTCCTTAATTCATCTTCAGCTTTTTTTCTTTCGGTGATGTTTTCTTTTACAGCTACATAGTTTGTGACTTCTCCATTGTCATTAGAGATTGGCGAGATCACAACCTGTTCCCAAAAAATTTCACCATTCTTTTTTTGATTGCAGAATTCTCCATGCCAAGGTTGGTTATTGAGTAATTTTTGCCAAAGGTTTTTATAATTTGACTGTGGTGTAAGACCTGATTTTATAAACTGAGGATTTTTTCCAAATGCTTCATTAAAACTATATCCTGACTGTTTTGTAAATGCCGGATTTACATATTCGATCTCCGGTTTTAAATTGGTAATTAAAATGGATGCAGAACTCTGTTCTACTGCCTCAGTAATTTTATTTAATTGTATTTAATTGTATTTCTGTTTCAATTCTTTTTTTATTATTGCTAATTGCATTTAATGCGTAACCAATATTTTTTGTAACCCTTACAAGCAATTCCAATTCTCCTTCGGTAAAGAAGTTAGCTTTATTAGCATACATGGTGTAAGTACTAACTACTTTATTATCTACAATCAATGGAATTGCAATTGATGAATAAAACCCATGTTCAATTGCATTCTTACTCCAGGTTTTCATTACCGGGTCGTTTTCAATATCATTACAATAGTAATATTTTGCTTCGCGATAAGCTTTACCTGTTGGACCTCTGCCACTAACGATATCTTCTGTTGAAACAACTTTATCATTCAAATAACCATCTTCATTTCCCGCTCTTGCAATAGGTTGAATTGTTTTTGTAACTAAGTTTGGAATACCAATCCAGGCAAAAACAAAATTTCCTGTTTCAATTGCTATTTTACAAATTCCATTATAAATATCATCTTCGGTTTTTGCAAGTAAGATCAATTCGTTTATTTCTCCAATAAACTTATTGATTCTGTTTTGTTTTTTAATTTCATCTTCAGCGAGTTTACGGTCGGTAATGTCACGCATGAAAACAAAAAGTTCTTCCTTATCAAAATCACTATAACCACAGCTTGCTTCAATAGAAATAATTTCGCCATCCTTTTTTCTATGTTTGGTTTCAAAGAAAGCATAACCGGTTTTCATTATTTGCTGTATACGTTGTTTAATTTGTTCTTCTGAATCAATTACATCAATATCTTTTACACCCATTTTAAGTAATTCATCTCTGCTATATCCGATCATCCTGCAATACGAATCATTAGTGTCTATAATTCTTCCTTCAAAATCTACCATATAAAAACCATCGTTCGTTGTATCAAGAATTGATCTGTACTTTTCATCTATTTTTTTACTTTCAGTAATATCTCTTGCAGTAGCATAAGTAATTCCTTCCTCTGCAACATAGTTGGCACGCCATGATAAAATTTTCGTACTACCATCTTTGCATAAATATCTGTTTTCAAAATTCATCGACCTACTTGTCTTCATTTGATTTGCCATTTCATCAAGCGTAGACTGGCGATCATCCGGATGAATAAAATCGATGAAAGATTTTGATAAAAGTTCTTCTTCCGAATATCCAAGCGTTGCTAAACCCGCAGGATTAATTTTTTTAAAACAACCAACCGGGTCGGCAATCACCATTAGATCAGAAGTAATATTAAAAAATTTGAAAAACTGTTCACGTTCTCTTTCCAGTTGCTTGCGTTCGGTAATATCTATTGCCGATGAATAAATGATATTCTTATTATCGAGAAAAATTTTCTGAAATCTTATCTCTACATTCTTAAGTGAGCCATCTTTTGTTTTATGTAATGTTTCAACAATTTTTCCTTCAGTATCTGATTCTGAAAGTATTTTTAATAATTCTTCTTTGTTCCATTGTTTATCCCAATTCCAAAGATGAAAACCTGCCATTTCATCTTCCGAATAACCTAAGTGTTTTACAAATGCACTATTCCATTCCAATAATTTTCCAGATTCATCTAAAATATGAATGGCATCCTGAGATGTATCCATCAATGTTTTATATCGCGACAGTTGATAAATTTTTTCATCTTCTGCTTTTTTATAAGTTGTGATATCCATGTATGACCAAACGCGACCAATTGCATTATTCTCAAGCTGCATTGGTTTTAATTTACGCTGGAAAATGCGCCCGTCTTTTAAATAAATTAAGTCTAGATTTTTGTCATTTTCTTCCCTCTGCAATATATCATCCTTTGATGCAAATTGATTTGGATATATCAATTGATCTATAATATACTCCTTTAATTTTTGGGCATTCTTCGATTCAATGAGTTCATTCGGTATACGCCACATTTTGGCATATTGTTTATTATATTTAATTACATCACCTGTTTGATCTACAACTAGAATACCATTATGTATGGATTCGAGAATAGCCGTTGTTAAAGTAAGATTTTGCTTTAATTTCTTTTCATGTATAATCCTGTATAATTGATTATTATAAATCATTATCACAATTCCAACAAGCAATAAAAAAATTATAAAAATGAACAAAAATATAATTTTGGATGAATTATTTATGAATTCTTCATTCTCTGCTTTTCGAGTTACTAATAATTGATTTTCTTCTTGTGTAAAACTTGTAAAGATGGAATTGATTTTATCCATCAGTAATTTTCCATTATCTGCTAAAAATATTTTTTGTCCATTAACGAAACCATTTTGTTGAAACGTATTTATTATTCCAACCCTTGTTGCCATATATCTTTCAGCGAGTGCATTAATACTATCGAGTCTTGGTTTTTGACGAGCATTATCGGTTGTAAGAAACAACAACTTTTCAGTTTTTCTATTGATGCTCTCTTTTAAAAGACCTATATCAGATAAGTAATTTCTTTCACCCGAAATAATATGTTCTTCTGTTTTGTTTTGTATATTATAGATATCCATCCTCAACTCATGCGATGTAAATAGTACTTCCTGTGTATGTTCTACCAATTTGGTTGATTCTATCCTTTTTTTGTTATTGATATTGTTTGCATAAAATATCGTAAAAAGAAAAAGACCTATTGAAGTAAAAGATCCAAATAATGTTCTTGAATAAGTAAATGTCCTTATATCATACTGCTTATTGCTGATGATTGCAGATATGAGTAAGAGAAATAATATTGAAGACAGATAAGAAATATGGTTAAGGGTCGAAAAATCGGAGAAGAAATTATAACCAAAATAATTGTTTATGATTACAAATAAAGAAATTACGAAAATAATCAAAAGAAAAATTTGAATGGCTAAGAAATGTTTTCTTTTAGTTAGCAGTAAAAAGAAAGTTATACTAATTATTACAAAATTAATTGCTGCTACTAAGCCCATTCTTCCGTGCATTGCAGTAAGTCTGTCTTTCCAAAGCAACTCATCAATACCAATGTTCCATCCAAAAATAAATTCTGAAGCAGTAAGTAAGCCTGTAATAAATACTATCATCAATAAAACCACAACAATTTTTTTGCGGAAGGCATTTAATTCAGGTACATCAATCAAATAAACAATAATGCCTAATAAAATAAAACAGATGGCAGGGTTAAAACGCATACTAACTTCTTTAAAAAATCCTGTTGTAAGTAGGGGTATATTTAAGAACCATCCCGCCAACACAATTGAAGCCAATATTATTGTAAGTAGACTTGCAATTTTACTGAAATGAACTAGAAGGTTTTTCATGCTATCTTTTGAATTAATTTGATAGTATTAATAGGATAAAATAATTTTTTGTTGAAAAAAATTTGAAGTTTATAATAATCATGGTAGCATTTTTAATTGAAGGGTTAATGTTGCTCATTTTTAATTAACTAAACATTTTGTGATATGCAAAATGAATTAGATAATTAATACTTTAAAGGTAGTATATGAATAATATTTTTTTGTCCATTTTACGACTACAAATTGATAGAATTGTAGTGAAACATGTTTCGTATTAACAATGAATTTTTAGCAGTTGCAATTAACTATAATTGATGTTACCAAACATCGGGTAACTTCAATGTATAATGAAACATAATATACATGCAGAGAAACAGATATAATAAAAAAACCTCGAAGACTTTTAAAATCTCCGAGGTTTTTTTATTAGCCCCCCGGTTTTTTTGGTAATAACGCTTTTGGTTGTTGTTGCTCCTTTGGTTTATTTGCGGGAGGGGATGTTGGTTTTGTGTCCTTCGTATCTTTTGGTTTATTAGTAGTTGGTGTTGTTGATTTATTTTCTTCAATAATATTTTCCGATTCGGGTTTCAGGTCTTCGGGTTTAATATTTGTTGGTATATAATCTTGTGCCGTACCATTGCCAATATCATCTCCTTCGGTAGTTGTTGGAGGAATAACTTTATTGAAATCTTCAAAATTAAAGTCGCCATTAAACTGTTCAGGTTTTACAAATGTTGCATTAGGATCGATGCCCAATAACTTTGGATCTCTTAAACATTTCTCGTAGAAATAAGCCCAGATAGGCAATGCAGCAGATGAACCTTGTCCGATATCGGTTGAATTGAAACGTATGAATCTATCATCGCAACCAACCCAAACGCCACCTAATAATTGTGGTGTGTAACCCATGAACCATGCATCGCTATTATCATTGGTAGTTCCTGTTTTACCGGCAATTTCTCCTTCAACACCATAACTCCATATTCTTCTTCCCGTACCAAATTGCATAACACCCTGCATCATTTTAATTACGGAGTAAGAAGTAATATCGCTGATCACTTCTCTGCGAACAGGTGCAAAATTTTCTAATACATTTCCATTTTTATCTTCGATGCGTTTAATGAATAATGGTTTTACATTAAATCCTCTGCCGGGCATCATACTGTATGCCTGCATCATTTCGTATAAAGAAATTTCGCATGCACCAATAGCAATAGAGGGATGCGGTTGAATTTTAGTTTGCAGTCCGCATTTATTTTTTAAGAAATCAACAAAACGAATGGCAGCATTATTTCCTTTACCATCTAACTGTTTCATGATATAAGCTGTTGCACAATTGCGTGATTGTGCTAATGCTTCTGCCATGGGCATTACTGCACCACTGCAAGTTTTAGCGGTTGCAGGAACCATTCCGTAAGCACCAAAACTTTGTTGTTCATCTGTAACCAAAGTATTAGGAGTGAAGCCAGCTTCTTCAATAGCTAAACTATACAACAAAGGTTTAATGGTGGATCCAACCTGTCGTTTAGTATTATAATTAACGTGATCGTATTTGAATGTTTTAAAATCAATGCCACCAACCCATGCACGAACTTCGCCACTCAAAGGATCCATTACCATAAAACCTGTTTGCAACATTTGTCTGCAATATTTGATGGAATCGAAAGGCGTCATCACTGTATCCTTTTCACGATTATTATTCCATGCAAAAATTTTCATTCTAACTTTTGCATCAAATGTTTTACGTGCATCATCATCACTCATTCCTTCTTTCTTTAAATTTCTCCAACGATCTGTTTGTTTGATGGCAGCTTCCAAAACATTTTCATAACCTTTCCAAACTTTTCCTGTTCTAATATTTTCCTGACCGTTTAATAATTTTTGCATGTAGCTCATGTGTTTCGCTACAGCTTCCTCTGCATACAATTGCATGCGTGGATCAATGGATGTATAAATTTTTAAACCATCACGATATAGGTCATACGTTTCGCCATTACTTTTTTTATGATCCTTGCACCACTTCTTCATGTCTTCTCCCAATATCATTCTGAAGTATGGACCTAATCCAGTTGTTTCATCTAATTTTTTATAATTGAGTTCTATCAGATGAGATTTCATGATCGTTGCTTCCTGTTCTGTCAAGAAATTATTTCTCACCATTTGATCGATAACTGTATTTCTTCTTTCGAAAGCTTTTTTCTGATTGATACGCGGATTATAAGTATTAGAAGCTTTCAGCATTCCAATTAAAACAGCGGCTTCTTCTACATTTAAACGATCGGGTTCTTTCTGAAAAAAAGTTTTCGCGGCATTACGAATACCATATACATTATCGCCAAAAGGAACAGTGTTTAAGTAGAGCGTAATGATTTCGTCTTTGGTAAAATTCTGTTCCAATTTAATAGCAATGATCCCTTCTTTGAATTTCTGAAGTGTACGAACAAAAAAGCTTCTCCTGTATTCGGTAAATAAATTTTTTGCTGTTTGCATGGTGATGGTACTGGCACCGCCATCTCGTCCCAAGCCCTTGAGTGCTCTTAATAAAGAGCGACCATCAATTCCACTGTGTTCAAAAAAACGTTCATCTTCCGTAGCGACCAATGCATTGATGACATGTTTACTGATGTCTTTAAATTCTACATTCACTCTGTCTTCAACATAAAATTTACCCATCATATTTCCATCCTGTGCATATACCTGACTTGATAAAGAAGCGTTGGGATTTTGAATATCATCGATAGATGGCATTTCGCCAAACAATCCCCAATTACATAAAAATATAAAGAGAATGAATGAACCGATGCTGATAAAAAAAATACGCCAAAATATTCTTACTGATCTAGTCATAAACCCAATGGTATTAAAAATGTAAATCTAAATTAACTGTTTTGTGAATGGAAAATTTTGATGGTTAAAATTTATCGGGAAAAATATTGTGAATGAATTTTGTATAAGCACCCACATCTTTCGTGTCTTTCATTAAAGTTAAGTTGCTGTTGCTGATGATGCTGAAAGTATATTTATCTTTTGCAAGCCAGGGAATGATTCTTGATTTTGCATTAGCAGCAACATTATCGGCATACGAAACTGCTTCTCCTGCATTTGCAAACGGACCTATCAATAATACATCATACTGCTCATTGACCTTGATAGATGACAGATCTATTTTTTTGTTGTAATAATTATCAAGATTAAAACGACTAAAAGCATTGCGTGATTCGTTGGTAAATACCGGATCAACTTTATTGAAGATAACGATCACGAAATGAGCATCCGTTGCTGTGAATGAAAATGTTTTATCATTTACAACCGGTGCTGCTACAATTTGTTTAATGGTTTGTGTTTTTATTTCTTTGGAAGCAACTTTGGCAACCGAATCTTTTTTCATTGCCTCTTTTGGTGGTGCTGTAACAGCATTGGTAGAATTAAGATCCACTCTTTTTTCAACCAGATCTGTATTTCTTTCTACCTGTAAATTGGTCAAATAGTTTTCGATCTCATTTCTTCTTTTTAAAACATCGATCATTGTTTTTGCTCTTTCGGCCATTGGTGTTTTTGAAAAATTTTTCACTAATTCCTGTAAACGATTTATGGCAATACTATCTTGTCTTTGTTTTACATAATAGATCGATTCTATAAAAAGTAATTGCGGTGTCCAGTATTTTTTGCCAAAAGAAAAATCAGCTTTTTGTTTTTCAGCAATAGCATCTTCAAACTTTCCTTCAATAAATAAGTTGTAAATATTTTCGTATTCATTGGCAATAAATTCTTTTTTATAACTGCCAACGGCAACACTACTATCGTTATTATTTAAAAATGTTCCATTATTGATTCTAAATGTTGAATTGCCAACAGGGAATTTTGTATTCAAAATATTTTTGATCGAATCGAACCCACCAGTATTCCCTAATTCTTTATAACAATAAGCCAAATTAAAAAGTGCTTTTTCGGTTGCACTATAATTGGTAAATCTTTTTAGTAATGTTTCGTAGTTAGAAGCTGCAACAGTATATTCCTCTAATTTATTTTGAAAGGTTTCGCCATTTTCGTATAAAGATTTAGCAATTGATTCTTCGGCAGCGCCAACTTTTTTTGCAGTTAAAGGAATGTTCAGTAATAATCCCTGCGGCGTAATATCCTTTGCTGTATTAGGTTTCGCAACATCGTTCACCGATTGGTCAACATCCATCGATAATAAATTCCTGGTATTAGGTTGCGCTGCGAATCTGTTTACAGCACTTATTCTTCTCCAGTTATCGGCGTTAGGTCTTGTTCCCCAGTTTGTTTTAAAATCACGATTACCCTGGGCTTTTAAACTTGTATTTAAAAAATAAAAGTCTGATGTTCCTGATGAGTTGAAAAGATCGTTCGCATTTTTTGTGTTCGATAAATTAGAACCTCCAAAACTCAAATCATCGGCAGCATCTTTTAAACCCTGCTCTCTTCGTATTTGTTTATATATTTTTTTAACTGCTGCAATTCTTTCGGCTTCGTTTAAAGTGGCCAAATGTAATAGACTATCCTGGAGGTGAATATTGATAATATTTTTACCGATTATTTTTAATGCCGATCTGCGTAATTCAACTCTTTCTTTTTCTTGTGGTGTTAATAGTGTTGTTTGAATGCTGTCGTATAATTCGGATGACTTCACATACGATCTGTCATCATAATTAATATCGGCTAATAATAAAAAGCTTCTTGTTTTTTGCAGTGGATTATCAACATTAAACCTGATACTTTTTGCCAGATCATTTTTTGCTGCAGCAACTTTATGTTCATCCAATTGTAAAATAGCAGCGGCATAATAAATAATGTCGCGATAGTTTTCGAATTTTTCGCGTTTGGCAAGTTTGTATAATTCGTTCAAATTATTCTGTAACGCATTTTCTTTTTTAGAAGCCGATGAAAGTTTTACCATATTTAATCTGGCATACACATCCATAAAGGGATCGATGGTATGTTTCATTGCCCTGTCAAACATGGCAATAGCTTCATCATTCTTTTTTGAAAGCTGAAATAATTGTCCGCATAAAAATTCCCATCTTGCTTTTTCCGAATTATCGACAGCGTTAGCCATCGATCGCTGCAAATGCAATGCAGCACTATCGTATAGCTGTTGCTGATAAAAATAGTAAGCGATCATTTCGTGCAGATCAACTTGCAATCGTTGCGGAAAATAAGGATCGGCTTTTAATATGGCAATTAATCCGGTTGCTTCTGCCATTTTATTTTGCTCGATATAATTTCTTGTCTGCCATATAAAACTTTCGTTGCGGGCAGGAGGTTTATTTGCAATTTTATTTACTAGACTTTTTTGTTCGTTGGTTGCAATCGTAAATACACCTTTGGTATTGCTGGTATTGCTTCCCAATAAAATATCGTAACTGCCATCTTTTGGCGCATAAACATAATTGATATATTGAAAAACCTGTTCGGCTGAATCGAAATTCTTTCTTAATAAAAATGCTTTACCCAATAACATGTACAAGTCATCCACCCAATCATTTCTCAGATCATGCAAAAGAATTCCGGCATTACATTTATAGATCACAGAATCCAACAATTGTTTTTCTTTGGCAGTTGCATCTAAACTGTAATTATAAAACGAAAGCAATTTTGTATAATCATCTTTGTTTGCCGACTTTGCTTTAATGATGGCTTCGTTTAACCGGGTATTGGCATTAAAATAATAATTATAATGTGTGAAAGTGTTTTGAAAAAACCTTTTTGTTGCTGAGAATTTTTTATCACCTGTTTTCTCCGAGGCCAGTTTTCTATCTTCATATTGTTTGGGTTTACTTTTATCCAGATCAACAGTTGTGTTGGGCTGTGCAAAACCAATCAGCACAAACAACAAACTTGCTGTTGATAAAAACAATTTATCGAAATAATGGGTTCGAAGAAAAATCATATACTAAAATCAAATAAAGCTGGCTTTAAAAGTACAGTTATTTTTCAATTCAGTATGTTTGGGGTCTGAATCAAATCGTACCTTTAATCTCTATTTAACACAATGGCAAAGTTAGCGAACGAAAACACATTAAAAAGACTTAGTAACCGATATCGGTTAGTGGTAATGAATGATGATACTTACGAGGAAGTGATCACTTTCAAACTCACAAGAATGAGTGTATATGTAGGTTTCAGCACTATTTTTGTTTTATTGGTAAGCATGTCGGTGGCATTGGTGATCTTTACGCCATTAAAATTTTATGTTCCCGGTTATGGTTCGAGAGAAAGCAGGTCGGAATTACAATTACTTAAAATACGTACCGATTCTTTAGAACAAACTATCAAGTTCAGAGAACAATATTTAGAAAGTGTAAAGAAAGTATTGAACGGAACTACGCCAACACAAAGAGATACACTAGCACTTCCTGTGCCTAAAACCGAAATTTCAACCGATTAATTTCAATGAAAGATAAGCGCAATCATTTGTTGATTCAATACTCCGGATTTGCTGTACAATTAACAGTAGGTATTTTAATGGCAGTTTATGCCGGCGATTGGTTAGATAAAAGATTCAACTTTAAATTTCCATTATTCTTATTACTTTTTTCTTTTACAGTGATGATTGGAATGATGATAAAACTTTTCAAGGATACTTCAAATAAATAATTATGCAGCAACAACAATCTTTCTCAAAAAAGATGCTCCCTTTGTTTTTTGCTTTTGTACTGGTTAACAGTTTGGTATTGTTTTATCAAAAAGATTTGAATCAAAATAACATCGATGCATTGGTTGTATTTGCTGCTAATGGTTTATTATTTATTTTAAGTGTATTGAGTTTGGCCATGCACACCAAACCGGTAGATAAAAAAAATCCACATGCTGTTGTTCGTGCTGTAATGTTAGCCACATTATTAAAGCTAATGGTGCTGGGCATTTCGGCCATGTTTTACCTCATAGCAGCAGGCAGTAACAGAAGTATCGGAGCTATTATTGCAGGAATGATTCTATATGTTACTTACACTTTTATAGAAGTACGCATCGCATCAAAACCTAATCAAAATAATAATGCCGGTAAGTGAACATCCCATGCAGGCGTTAGCCAGTTTTTTGCCCGACGGGAGTTTTGATCTGGTGGTACAATATATCCATAATTACAAAGTTCATCTTACAGTTACAAAAAAAAGAAAATCGGTATTGGGCGATTATCGTCATCCTGCCATGGGTAGTAATCACCGCATCAGCATTAACGGCAATCTCAATAAATACGAATTCTTAATTACATTATTGCACGAGTTAGCACATCTGCTGACATTCGAAGAATTTAAGAACAAGGTAGAAGCACACGGTAAAGAATGGAAAAATAATTACAGTAAATTATTGATAGATTTTGTGCAGCATAAATTATTTCCTGCCGATATTGAAAAAGCTTTACAACGTTCCATCATTAATCCGGCTGCCACTGCCAATGGCGAAACCGCATTATTACTGGTGTTGCGGAAGTACGATACCAAAAAGATAGAAGGTGTACATTCTATTGCCGAATTACCCATTGGCTCATTATTTAAAACCGAAGATGGAAGAGTTTTTAGAAAAGAGAAAAAGCGTGTAAAACGTTTTGAGTGTACCGAAATAAAAACAGGATTAAAATATTCTTTCAGTGCTTTGAGTATGGTGAAGATCCTGAATTAAATTTTCTTCTTTCGTCAATTATTTCTTTTGCAGTACTCAATTATTTTAATGTCAAGATATTTGATCAGCGTTTTATTGTCAACGAACTTGTAATTGGCTAAGCATTTTTTAAATTCTTTCTTTCTGAATAATTGTCTTGCTTTTTCAATTCTGATATTGTCGATGAGGATACTGTTTTCTTTCCTGATCTTTCTGTCAACTTCGGTAATGATAGTATCCTGAAGCTTTGAGATCTCTTTTAGCTTATTACATTCTCCTTTAAAAAAGTCGTCAACCAAATATTCAAAGTCATGTAAAATGTGGTTGAATTCCGGAAGGTGATCGGCTGATAGAAAGTCTTTATGCCATCTCTTATCCCCAAATCCAAGTTGGTCAAGATAAAAGGGATGACTTACTATAAGATCATCATATTGATAAAGAACTTGTCCAATTGAAAAAGTATATTCTATGATAAATGTTTTGCTTTCATTTTTGTAGGATGCAAATGTAAAATGCCCATCCGCCCCTTTATTAATTTCGTAGTCTTCAAACTGAAAACCATATTCTTTTAAAAAAGGTTCAATAAATTCAAGTCCTTTTGTGAAGTCTTTTAATTGTTGCATTTATCCAGGATCATTGAAAGCAATAAAGTTAATCAACTTGCTTTATCTAAAAAAAAACCTGATATTATATTTTGATTATTTTTTATGTAGTACTTCTGCCAAAAATAAGAAACAGTTTTCTCCAAAAATTGGCATTAAAACACCGAAATAAAAAAGAAAGTTTATGTGTAAAATCGACTAATGATGTTTTAATTTAACCAGCGGATGATTTAAACCATTCACTTCATTTTTTACCACCACATACTTTTTTATATTTTCAAAAAGTTGCGTAAGGTTCTTATAGCCGTACGATCTTGGATCAAAACTTGGATCTATTTTTCTTAATGATGTGCCAACTTTAGCAATATAAGTTTCTTCTTCTTCATTTGTAGATATCTCAAAAGCTTTATCGATCATGCTCAAATTCAGTTTAGCAAAACCTTTCTTCACTTCTTCTATTGGAATTATTTTTTTTACTTCTTCAACTTTTACTGCATCTTTTTTAAATCTGTTCTTGTTGCTTCTTTCTGTTTTATTGGTTTCAAATTTTTCGGTAACTATAGGAATCTCAGGAATAAGATTTTCAGAAAAAGTAAATATCTCACATGATTGTACAAAAGCTATGGGAGTTGCTCTTCGTCCTATTCCCATAACAAATAATCCTTCTTCTCTTATTCTTTTCGCTAAACCGGTGTAATCACTATCGCTCGAAACAATGCAGAATCCATCAACACTATTGCTGTGTAAAATATCCATGGCATCAATGATCAAAGAACTATCTGTTGAATTCTTTCCGGTAGTATAAGAAAACTTTTGAATAGGGTTAATAGAATATTGATTGATGAGATCCTTCCAGCTGTTCATTTGAGGAATGGTCCAGTCGCCATATATTCTCCTGATAGTGGCTTTCCCGTATTTTGATACTTCTTCTAATATTTCTTTGATCAGTTTAGCCTGCGCATTATCACCATCAATTAATACGGCAATATTGAATTTAAATTCGTTCATTAAATTTATTTATATAGTTAAGCTACCATTGTTGATTTGCTGAGTAATTGTATCCGTCGGGATAACACCATCTAAATTTATAAATAAAAGTTGATGATTGGCGCATAACTAAACTAATGAGTTGCTTTCTAACTCGATCTACATACAGTTTTTTAGATTGAAAAATAAATAGTGTGAATTGTGTAAAACAAAACAAGAATTGTGTAAGTATGATTAATGACACAAATTGACCTTTACATGTTAAACAAAAACAAAGGTGTAATTGCAATCTGTTTTATGACAAGAATATCAAATGAAATAGAGTTAGAAATACACTTGTTGGTTGCGATAAATTAAAATCAATGCCGCAAATGGGACAAGATTTAGAAGAGTTAGTTGTAGTGAAGGGAAAAAAGTTTTTCATCTCCAAAGAAGTTGATCTCTTTTTTACAGGGTTATATAATGTGTACAAATTCATCGGACATTTTTTCAAAGAATTTTTTTCATTGCCTTTTGAGTTTAAAGAAATTATCAATCAATGTTATCAGGTTGGCAACAAATCTTTTCTTTTAATATCATTAACTGGTTTCATTACTGGTATAGTATTTACAAAACAATCCCGCCCTTCATTAGCCGAATTCGGAGCAAGTTCATGGTTGCCATCACTAATAGCGATCGCTATCATCAGAGCATTAGCTCCATTAGTTACGGCATTAATTGCAGCAGGTAAAGTAGGATCAATAATGGGTGCAGAATTAGGTTCTATGAAGGTAACAGAGCAAATTGATGCGATGGAAGTATCGGGTACAAAACCTTTTAAATTTTTAGTGGTAACACGAATTACAGCTATCACTTTTATGCTGCCCATATTAGTGATATATACAGGCTTGATCGGAATGCTGGGTTCTTATCTCAACATCCATCATAATGAATTGACAAGCTTTCCGGCTTTTTTAAACAGTGCTTTAAAAAGCATATCATTTCTTGATATATCTGCCTCAATTTTTAAAGCAACTATATATGGTTTTACAATTGGAGTTGCCGGCTGTTATCAAGGCTATAATGCAACTAATGGCACAAAGGGTGTGGGTAGGGCAGCAAACACGGCAGTAGTACTTTCTATGTTTTTGATTTTCGTGGAAGAAATGGTGATCGTACAATTTGTAAATTCAATAAGATAAAAGACAATTCATATGATTTAATATTTCAAAATTAATTCGGCAACATTTAAAATAAAAAAGATCAGGAACAAATAATTGATGGTTAATACAGAAATAAATATTGAAAATACAGCAGCAGTGATTTCAATCAAAGATTTAAAAAAATCTTTTGAAACCAATATTGTATTGAATGGAATTGATATTGAAATATTTAAAGGCGAAAATATTGCAGTGTTGGGTCGTTCAGGAAGCGGTAAATCAGTATTAATAAAAATCATTTCAGGTCTGCTGAAACCCGATAGTGGTATCGTAAAAGTGCTGGGGAGGGAAGTAGATAAATTGACTGAACAGGAATTGCAGGAACTAAGACTGAAAATAGGTTTTTCTTTTCAAAGCAGTGCCTTGTATGACAGCATGAGTGTAAAGGAAAATTTAGCATTTCCGTTGGTGAGAAACAGGCTCAATCTAAGTGAAAAAGATATCAATATAGCTATCGAATCGGTATTAGACGATGTAGGTTTATCTCAAACAATTAATCAAATGCCTTCGGAACTTTCCGGTGGACAAAAAAAGCGAATTGGTATTGCCCGCACCCTAATTATGAAGCCTGAAATTATGTTGTATGATGAACCTACTTCAGGACTTGATCCATTGACATGTATTGAAATAAATAATTTAATTATGGAAGTACAGCAACAATACAATGTAAGTTCTATCATCATTACCCATGATCTAACCTGTGCTAAAACAACTGCCGATAAAGTAACGATGATTATTGACGGTAAGTTTTTAGTGCCCGGAAGTTTTGAAGAAATCTTTAATGAAAAGAATGAAAATACTAAACGCTTTTATGATTACAATTTTATAAATAAAAAATGACTAATTTAAAAAATAACCGCCCGGTATTTGTTGGAATATTTATACTCCTTGGCTTAGCAATTTTAATTACTTTCATTTTTACTTTGGGAGGACAGAAAAAAACTTTTGTAAAATCTTTTACTATAAACGCGGTTTTTAATGATATAGGCGGTTTAATAAAAGGAGGTAATGTTTGGTTCTCAGGTGTAAAAATTGGAACAGTAAAAAGTATTAAGTTTTACGGAAATACACAGGTTGAAGTTACCATGAGTATTGAAAACGATGTACAAACTCATATACGTAAAGACGCTAAAGCCAGGATTGGTTCTGATGGTTTGATAGGGAACAAGATTGTAATTATTTATGGTGGAGATTCCTCTAAGCCCCAAATAGAAAAGAACGATTTTTTAATTGTAGAAAAAGCATTGAGTACCGATGATATGCTGGCAACCTTACAAGCCAATAATAAAAACTTATTGGAAGTAACAAAAGATTTTAAAAGTATCACTAAAAAAATTGATAGTGGTAACGGAACACTGGCTTCTTTATTAAACGATCCGTCAATGGCTATTAACTTAAAAAATACTATTGATAATTTACAGGCAACAATGTCAAATGTTAAAACAGCTTCTGTCAGCAGTAAAAATGTGCTCTCTAATCTTCAAAATTTTTCAGGTAATCTAAATAAGCCCGGCAATTCTATTAATAATTTAGTTACAGATACTTTGATGTATGATGATATTAAAGGAACATTATCGCAATTAGAAAAAGCGGCTGCAGCAGTAACAAAGTTTACCGAAAATCTAAAAATGGTAAGCGAGAGATTAAACAAAAACGATAATGCAGTAGGTACATTATTGAATGATTCATCAGCCGCCAATTCCATAAAAGTTACTTTAAAGAATTTAGAAACAAGCAGCCAAAAATTAGATGCCGATCTTGAAGCAATGCAGCATAATTTTTTATTGAGAGGTTTTTTTAGACGAAAAGAAAAAGCAAATAAATAATGATGTAACTGTTAACCTTGATGATGCTTTTACAAGCGATTAAACAGCAATTTTAAAATGGGCAGCAATAATAAAACAAACGGGCTATATAAGTTCTGGAAAATTCTCGGACCGGGACTTATAACCGGTGCAAGCGATGATGATCCATCGGGTATCGCTACCTATTCGCAGGCTGGTGCACAGTTTGGTCTTACTACTTTATGGACGGCTATCATTACATTTCCTTTAATGGCTGCTATTCAGGAAATGTGTGCAAGAATTGGATTGGTTACTTCGCAAGGTTTGACCGGTACACTTAAAACACATTATTCGAAACCCATTTTGTATACAATGGTATTGTTTAGTTTTCCTGCCATAGTGATGAACATTGGCGCCGACATTGCAGGAATGGGCGCAGTAGGCAATCTTTTGTTTCCTTCCATACACGCCATTTTTTTCAGTATTTTTTTTACTACTATTCTTTTGGTGATGATCATTTATTTACCCTATCGAAAGATCGCTTCTATTCTCAAATATCTCTGCATGGTTCTATTGGTTTATATCATCGTCCCGTTTTTATATAAGCAGGATTGGTCGGTTATTTTAAAAGGAACTTTTATTCCAATTATAAAATTCGATAAAAACTATATCAGCATATTCGTTGCTATTTTAGGTACTACTATTTCGCCCTATCTATTCTTTTGGCAGGCAACTATGGAAGTGGAAGACAGAAAGCTCAACAAAACGATCGTGATCAATAAAAAAATAATGCACGAAATGAAACAAGACATTGATTTTGGAATGTTGTTTTCAAATATTGTCATGTTCTTTATCATCCTCACTACCGGAACTGTATTATTTAATGGTGGCATACATCAGATCGACACCGTTGAACAGGCAGCACAGGCATTGAAACCATTAGCAGGAAATTTTGCATATTTACTTTTTGCAATAGGTGTTATTGGTACCGGACTTTTGGCCATTCCTGTTTTAAGCGGTTCGCTATCTTATATCATTTCAGAAACATTTGGTTGGGAGCAGGGACTTGACAAAAAATTTCTTCAGGCAAAAGCATTTTATATCGTAATTGCCATTTCGTTGATTTTAGGATTAATGATGAATTATATTGGCATATCGCCTATAAAAGCTTTGATCTATTCGGCAATATTGTATGGATTAACTGCACCTGTTTTAATTGCGATCATTCTTCACATTGCCAATAATAAAAAAGTAATGGGAAAATATACAAATGGCAAACTTTCAAATATACTTGGCTTTGCAACATTTATTTTAATGACGGTTACTGCAGTGGTAATGGTTTATATGCAGTTAACTTAAAATTAGAAGTACTTGTAATTTGTTGATGTTTTCACCAACCGTGGCGATGTTTTTTATTTTGCTTTCTGGCAAAAGAATACTCGCTTGCCATAGTTGGTCGCTGACCAACAACAAATCGGCCAATCCCCGAACGTCATAACGAGGCTTCTCAAAAGTGATGATTATAAAACGTGGCGTTTATCGCAGCAGAATTTGTATTATCAAGCAAAATGAGAATGAAGCCGTGGTTATCTGTTCTTTAAATAACGTGTTTTAATGATGAGATAGCCACAGCTTTGACTTGAATTATTCATTTAATATTTTTCACAAATGCAACTAACATCACAGTTTATTACAACATTTCTTTCAAAGCTTTACAATGACGTTAAGTAGAGGGTTTCTCTTTCTTTGTATAAAGCTGTTTTTCTGAGGCCGTAGAAATTCCGACGGCTTGTATTGTATGAATGATCTCTACAATTCTATATTTCAATTCGTTCTAACAAAACCGCTTGCCGTTATTGGTCGCTGACCAACAACAAATCGGAATTCAATTATTTTTTGATTGTATCAATCATTCAATCCCTTACCATTTAAAATTGCTTGCAAACATTTTGCAATTCTAGTCTCACGAGTGTTGGATTGTTTGGGCTGAGAAAAATAAAAGAGATATTGTCTTTGCCGTCCCGGTGTCAATGCCTTAAAAGCAGTTTTCAATGCAGGGTTTTTATGTAGTGTGTTTTGAAATTCTACAGGTATTTTATAATCTTCAGTTTTCTTAAGCGTCACTTTTAAACCTGCTTTTTCTACTTCTATTGCTTCATAGATATAAGCTTTCAAAATGGTTTTTAATTTCACTATTTCTTTTACATTGGTAAACCTGATCTGGCGTGCCGATTGTACATTCTCCGTTTGTTGAATTAATATACCATTGTCATCTTTTAACAACGCCCCTTTAAAAAACAGAAGTGCACAGTATTCTTTAAAGCCGTGTATTAATACGATGTTCGTTTTTTGAAATGTGTAACAGGGGCAACCCCATTTCAATTCTTCATTTAGTCCGCAGTCCAGAACTATCTTTCTTAATAGAATACTTACTTCCTGCCATTTTTTTGCTTTATTAAAATAAAAATCAACATCCGGATTCATGCTATTCATTTTAAGTATTTTGAATTAAGTAAGTTTAAATCTACTAATAAAGTGTAAGCAATAATATAGAATTCTGTATTGTTGGATATTAGATATCATTCAATACACTTAGCACAGGCTTTTCTTTCTTCATTTGTTTAAATGCTGATAAAGTATTTCTTAAACCTATTTTATTAAAGCAGAGTTTGGCTTTACCTGTTGCTGTAAGTGAGTTGATACCTGCAAGACACTGTATCATCCATTTTCTATTTTGCTTGTTTCTGCTATGCCATTTTGATGTACTGATATATTTATTTGGAAAAATATACCAGTGTGATTGGCGGGTAAAATAATAACTATGTGGTAGCTGAGTGATGGCAGCTGCCCATTCCTCAATAAGCAGTAAAGAATTGGATGTAGCGGGATCGAGTACATAGTGTAAGACCAGCCCGTCTTGCATCACAGGAACCACTGCTGCCACATGATAATTCCAATTTTGTTTTAATTCACCAACATGATTTTTAAGATAAGCACCGCCAAATACCCAGCCTTTATAATTAGGTATATCCCATTCATCCAACAAAACACATATTGCATCGGCCCTTCCTTCACAACCATTATTAGCATTTTTCCAGTTAAATAACCTGTGCTGTTTAAAGAAAATGAATAACTGTTCTGCTTGTTTTTTTGATACTGTTTTTTCGGGAAAACCGGTATCAGAAAGAACGGAATCGAAAAGAGTGGGGACGATAATATTCATTGAACTGAAGATAGACTTATTCCATTTACTTTTTGTATTTGTAATTAACTCTATTGGTGCTTCTCTTAAACTTCAAACGAGAATTATAATGAAAGACGATCAGTAGGTGTATCATAAAATCGGTTTGTAATACTATTAACCGATCTGACAAATTTTAATTTATTTCAAACTATTTATTGAAGATCATACCAAAAATCGCTAACAAAGTCATCATAAAAAAAATACCTAAAACAAATAATAAAATAATGCCTTTTTTAGCAAAACGATAAATAATAAATGCTTTAAGTAGTGAAGTTAAATTTGAATGATCATTGTTTTGTTTAACTTCTTTTGTATTATCACTATTAAATTTTTGAGTTTCCATTCGATCATTTTTAAGTAGATAAATTTTTTTATTGCAATTATGCTCTATAAAATTAAATACTTTTCATATCCTCATTCTTGGTATAAAAGGATAGATGGTAGAATAATAGTTTTAATAGGTATTTCGCTTTGTCGGTATTTTTCATAAATAACTTTTATAAAATTATTTTAAAGTTTGTTCCGGTACACCTTCAAAACTTAGTTTAACCGGAAGTATAAAACCTTTTGTATCAAAAAATAATTGTTCAATACAGGTAACACGATTATTGGCTGCCGTTTCACCCAATGGTCTGCGATGATAGACAATATACCAAAGATCTTTTGCTATATCATGCATTACTGAATGATGACCTGCACCTGTTGCAATGGAAGAATCCTGTTGTAAAATTTTACCAACTCTTTCAAACGGACCGAAAGGAGAATCTGCAACAGCATAGGCAACAGAATAATCAGGACCGGTCCATCCACCCTCACTCCACATAAAATAATATTTTTTATTTCTTACAAACATAAATGGACCTTCAACATAATGTTGCGGCGTAATTTCTTTAAACATATTGTCATCATTCATGGGTATGATACCGGTAAAATCATTTTTTAGTTTAGCAATATTGCAATGTTGCCAGCCACCATAAATAATATAATACGCACCATCTGTATCATGAAAAACAAACTGATCGATTGGTTGTGCTCCATTATAAAATTTATCGATCAATGGTTTGCCTAAATAATCTTTGAATGGTCCTTCGGGTTTATCTGCAACAGCTACACCAATGCCACCGTATTCATTATTGCTTTGAATATCGTTAGCACCAAAAAAGAAAAAATATTTTTTATCTTTTTCAATAATGGCAGGTGCCCACATGGCACGCTTTGCCCATTTAATGGCAGCTGTATCTAAAATGTTTTTGTGTTTGGTCCAGTGAACAAGATCGTTTGAAGAAAAAGCATCGAAGAAAACTTGCTTGTTATACACATCAGAATATGTTGGATAAACCCAATAAGTTTTATTGAATATGGCTGCTTCAGGATCGGCATACCAGCCTTTGATGATTGGATTACCGGATGTTATTTTTTTCTGTGCAAAAGATGAAGCAACACAAAATAAAAAGATGAATAGAGTTATTCTTTTCATAGATATAATATAAAAAATACTGCCCTTGTTGGTGTTTTTCACCAACAACAGCAAAAATATAATTAAAAATAATTTATTAGCAGACGTATTAAAAAAACACAACAACAGTATTTTTAAAAAATCAGCGTGTTACAAACTATTACGCTGATAACCACATTGAAAACTGGGCATCAGCGGGTTCGGTTCTTGCCGTTGTAGATCGGCCGACATTGGATCGACGTTGAGATTCGGCAGGTAAGAAAAAGAAAACCCCCATGCAATATGGGGGTCTTCAAAGAAATTCATTTATTGTGAACTAAGATCTTTTCTCAGTTTCATGGTGTACTGTTCATGTTTTACAACAGCTTCATCCAGTATTTTAATTCTTTTGTCCCAGGCAAGTGTTCCATATGCTTTAACGTATTCATCCTGAAAAGAAGGATTGCCATTATTCATTGGCCCATAAAAATCAGTTTCTAAAGACTTGAAACCGTCTTTCAGATTACGAACTGTAATGTAGACAGGATCGGATCCAACCCATAATTGCTGAAAAACGGTCTGACTAAGATTGTCCCAAAATGTTCCTTTTAGTTTACTTAATACTTTTACCCCTTTTGCTAACTCCGCCCTATAATCCTCGAGCATCGAAAGTTTAATATGCCTTGTATTAAGAACAAATTTTTCTGCTTGAATGTCTGAGTGAAAACTTAAACTATCTATATAACGGTATGTTCCATTCATAGTTTCTTCCAATAACGGAAAGAAAGCTTTATCCAGGTCCATACTATGTGCAGTCGCATCTGCTCTTTCGTTATCCAGACTTGCATAAGACTTACCACCGTTTACAAGATGATAATAGCCCGTATAACGGCCGCTTAATATCTCATAAACATTCATCTTTTCATCGGCTTTGTGAAACTTGGCAATATGCGCTTTGTAAGCTGCTTCAAATGCCATCTTTTGCCCCAGTTTAGGTTTTACCGTATTAACGGTACTGAGGTCAGTTTTTTGAGAATAGGCTACTATCGTTACGAACGAAAGCAGCATGACAATGATCTTTTTCATTTGTTTTTGTTTAGGTTTTAAAAAAATTTACTGATACAAAAAGTACAGATGGTACTCCTCAAAATGTTTTGGTGTTATAGGTTGTACATACACTGATGTACTCTACTGCATTGCAGTACCGATTACCCATTTTAGTTTTGTTATGGTTTAATCACTAGCAATTATTTTAGTTACAGAAACAGAATTTCCATTTTAATTGAAATATATATTTCAATTAAGTCTTTAGATAAGATAGACTTTAGAACATTTGCAAAAAAGCAATAACAATTTAATAAGAGAAGATATTTTTCGGGTCTCTGCTTAATATGAGGGTAGCAAGCGAAGAAGAGATAAAATATTTTCAGATACTATGATCAGAAAAGTATTCAGCAGTTATAACTACAACTCTAATTTAATTTGCATATTCGATTAATGCAATACTTTTTAAATAATTAATATTTGTTTTTCCTTAAATCGTAAAACGCATTCTAGGAATACAAATCCCGTTGGTCAGCAACCAACGGGGCGGAGAGAGATTTTACAAAATAGAATAAAAACTTTCTTTTCTCTTGCCTTTATTGGTCGAAGCTCAACAACGGCGGAATATTTTACAAACTTCCCGAATCAACATCCTTAATAAACTTGATAACCCCGCTCATAAAAACCTGTTGGTCATCCCACATCGATAAATGACTGCCATTAGGGCAATACAGATAACGTCCTTTTTGTACCATTTTACTTTGTGCTTCCATGGCATTCGGATCCATTGTATCGTGTTTAGCACCTATCATTAAAGTAGGAACTGTTATTTCTTTCAAACGATTCTTAATATCCCAATTGGCTAAACGACCACTTACACCAAACTCACTTGGTCCTTGCATCATGGTATAAATTTCGCCGTTAACATGCTTCATGGCTCGGTTAAAACCATCAGGCCATTCTTTCAAACGACATAAATGTTCGTGATAAAAATTGGGAATTAATAATTCCATATAACGGGGATTATTAAAATCCTTTTTTGCTTCAATGGCTTTAATTTCGGCAAGAACTTCCGGTTTCATTTGCTTAGCAAGCACTTCATCAGCATACTTGCCGTATTCCGGTATACTTGCAACCATATTGGCAACTAAAAGGCCTTTTAAATTCTTTTGATATTTCAGTGCATATTCCATCGCCAGAATACCGCCCCAAGAGTTACCTAACACATAAAAATTGCTGCTGTCGGCACCAATGGCTTGGCGCACCTGTTCAACTTCTTCAACAAAACGTGCAGTTGTCCAAAGACTGCTGTCTTTTGGTTGGTCGCTATAGTAAGAACCTAACTGATCGTATTCATAAAATTCAAAACCTTGTCTTTGAAAAAAGGTTTCAAAACATTCCATGTACTCATGCGTCATGGCCGGACCTCCATGCAATAACAATATTTTTATTTTCGGATTATTACCAAAACGTTTTGTCCATACTTTAAAATCACCCACAGGTGTTTTTATTGGGATCATTTTTACGCCTGCTGATTCGATCGAATCACCATAGCTAAAATAATCAGCAACAGATGTTGATGCTGTTTTTTGTTTACACGAAATAGAAAAGCAAACAGCTGCAATGAGGATGAATAAACGCATGACTTTTAATTTTTAAAGTGGTATATGATTTGGCCTGTTAATTCAATCAATATAAAGATATAGACTGTTGTTGTTATTGTTTCAGGTGAACAATTAATCTGAATATTAAATTCTGTTGGTCAGCGACCAACAAGGGTAGAAACGCGTTCCAGAAATACAAGCCATCCTATTTTTTTAAATAATCGAAACCACCTTTTCTTAAATTAATTCCATACTCCATGTAGGCTTTTAAGCAGGCAAGAAAATTTGCCCAACCTTCTGTGTTTCCTTTTAGCCATTTAATTCCGGCCTCATCATTGTCTCTGCTTTTTTCAGTAACAGTTACCAACACCGAATTATTTTCTTTTGCTGTTAATACCATTTCCACCAATAGTTCCTGTTCATCCATCATCCAATAAAACGAAATGTATTTATCTGTTTCTATTTTACCAACCCGTATAGGAAATTCCATTGGGAATTCGGGAAAACTCCAGATCAAAATTTTCCCTTCTTCTATTCGCCCCGAACTCTTTGCAATAAAATAATTACTCATTTTTAAAGGATCAACAATTGCTTCAAAAACTTCTTCTATCGGTTTCTGAATTTGCAAAGCTGCTTTGATTTCTAATTTTGTATTCGGCATAATTTTAAATTAATGATTGTAATTTTTAACAACAAAATTTAGTATTTGTTTAAAAATGCCAGTTACAATTAAAGATAAGAAATAGAAAAAAACTGCGCCGTCACTAGCTGCATGTTTAGAAGTGAAGAAGAAACTTACTATTATCGTTTAAATTTATTCGCCTTTATTTTTAAAATTATCGGCTACCAGAAATACAATACCGATGGCTAACCAAAAAATTGACTTGATCCAATTATGTGTTTGGAAAGCTTCTAACATTGCAACACCGAAAAAGAGAATAAACACGGCAAAGTTGCTGCCTAATTTAATTTTTTTCATTACTATAATTTTTGGCTTCACTCAAAAATAGCAGACAATGTAAATATATACTATTGCCGTTGTTGGTCGCTCACCAACATCCACTCGAAATATAAAAAACCACCAACATTAAAATTTAAAATAAACAGGGTGTTACAAATTATTACACTGATAACCACATTGAAAACCGGGCATCAGCGGGTTCGGTTTCAACTTGTATAGGTAAGCTAATAGCTATCAGTTTCAATTCTTCACAAACAAACAACAAAAACAAAAAAAAAATAGAGGGGGTGGGGGGTGATGGGGGGGGTATCAGGCAACACGTGTGTTCAACAAATGATCATGCAAAAAAACTTCAACATCGGTGTCTTTAAAATATAATTTGCCTTTGACCTTTGCACAACTTAAACCCAGCTTTCGCCAGGTAAGCAGTGTACGGGCACTGATGTGAAATCGCTCTAACATGTCGTGCTTGTCTAACCAGTTCGATAATGCAGTACTGGTCTCTGTTTTTTTTGTAACCATAGTTATGCATTTATATTGGTATATAATATTTATGCTAATGTATGAAATATTTTGTAATAACATAATTATTTTAAAATATATTATTTATATACTGTTGACTCCCTCATTAACCGTCATTACGAGGCTTCCCCGCAGGGTTTATTAATTAAATGAAATGGTTGTTGCAAAAAGAGTTTCATTAAAAGGTGAAATGTAAATGAAGCCGTGGTTATCTGTTCTTTAAATAACGTGTTTTAATAATGAGATAGCCACAGCTTTGACGAACCCGGTCAACC
>CAIQDX010000045.1 GCA_903870685.1 uncultured Chitinophagaceae bacterium
CGATAGTTATATCAATTGGTATTCCAGCTTTGCTGAAAACGGTAACAACGCCGTGTAATGTTTGAAAAGTCCTTTTGTTGGCATAAGTGTTCCATGTTTTACGAGCAGTAACATTTACACTTTTTACACCTTTGCCTTTTGGTGTTTCCATTGGACCTTTAAATAAAATGCCTAAACGTTCAATGGCTTCCTGAGCTTCGGCTGTCATTCCATTGCTGAAACCTTTGTCGAATACCCATTTGCCCATATCAACGAATTCAAATTGCAATGGAACTTTTGCAGCTTTAAAAATGTGCAGAACGGCATCCATTATTTCTGGACCAATTCCATCTCCTTTTGCTACGGCTATATTTATCATGTGAATTGTTTTAATTGTTGATTGAGAAGTATCGCAAAAATAAGCCTCACTGCAACACGTATTTTTGATTTCTTGCAAAGTAGGTATAGGTCATTTAAGGCTATTGTTAATTATTTACGAGAAAAGGAGAAATATTTAATTCCTATAGTCAAATTATTATCTTTACTGAAATGAGTTTTGAATGATAACAAAGATCTCGGAAGGCATACAAATAAGCGTTGAAACTTTTTATCAGTTTGATTACAGTAATCCTGTGAATCATGAATTCATGTTTGCCTATCGAATCACTATCGAAAATCATAATTCATTTACAGTAAAATTATTGAAGCGCCAATGGTTTATTTTTGATAGCAATGGTGAACATCGCGAAGTAGATGGAGAAGGTGTTGTAGGTGTGCAACCTATTTTAAAACCAGCCGAACAATTTCAATATGTGAGTGGTTGTAATTTAAAAACTGAAATGGGAAGAATGCAGGGTTTCTTTACCATGGAAAACCAAAATTCTAAAGAAACATTTACAGTTAAGATTCCGGCATTTGAAATGATCGTTCCTGCCAAGATGAATTAAATAAGATGAAAATCTTCTTCTTTATACTATTTTCTTCTATCTCTTTTCTTGCTTCAGCTCAAAATAAAAGATTTGATTCTATTAAAGTTTCTGTCCCCGAAATTAAAATGAATATAAGCCAGGATAATTTCTATAAAGAAATAAAACTTAGGTGTTGCATCACTGATACAACTAAAAAAATTTTATTTATTATAGATGATAAAATGATTGAGGATAATAAAGCAAAATCGGTTTTTGAAAATATAAGTCCTTCAGTGATTGATTCTATTAAAATAATAAGTCCTGCTGAGGCTGTTAGTAAATATGGAGATAACGCAAAGTATGGTGCCGTTATTATTAAAATGAAAAAATAGAAAACTTAATTCGCTTTATACTTCGATTCTTCAAATAAAGCTTTTGGATTCTTGTTCATCAATTCAGTCAGAGAAACATTTTTATTTTTATCCATCCATTTTTTTACGATCTGCCAACCAATAAATTGTCCAACAAATCCCGGAGAAGCCGGACCTAAGTCGGGTGTATTTGGTCCATCATTTACATACACACCAATTAAATTTGTTTCTGTTTCGTACAACAAATTATTTTCTATAAAAAAACTCCAGATATCTTTTTCGTTTGAAAAACAACCATCCAATTGCTTTTGAGTGTAACCTGTTTTTAAACTATCCGCTGCTTCAGGTAACAAAGCATCTAACACAAATAAACGTTTCCCGGTTTCAACCATTTGCTCGATTAATGGCCGTCCTGTTGCTTTGTAAGGATACATATCTTCAACAATTCCTTTCATACAATTCACAGAAATATATTCAGGTTCAAATCGTCTTGATTTATAAGCCGGATAAATATCGCTGATATATTGTGATTGATAAGCAGGAAAATCTTTTCCTAAATAAGATTGCAATCCGATGGCTACACCACTTGCTGTGATTGCGTTTGCAGTGCCATCCAATGGCCCGATGAAAGTAATGATCGCTTGAGGCGTTTTATAATTCGGGAAATAATATTTTAAGAATTGGAAACCTTTTTCGATTTGTTTTTGATAGATTTCGAATGCAGGAATTTTTTGTTGTGATGCCATATAAATATTTTGATAATCTTTTTTAAAGAAGCCAATATATTTTACAACACTATCGGGTTGTGGTATCGCTCCTAAAATATTATATAAATAATCTTTCAGGAAAGAAGGATATTTTATGTTGAGTGAATCGAGTGAAGCAGCAATTTTATTTGTATCGATCGAAAAAAAATCTTTCTCGAATCTTTCTATTTTCAAATTGATTTTGATAGAAGAAACATCAGGAATATTTTTTTTGCTCTTGCAAGCAAAAGTAAAAATGATGAAACACAGAATCAATTCTTTTTTCATACCACGAATAAACAAAAATTTTTGTGAAAGTATTTGTAACAGTTCATTTTCTAACTAAAACAAACAAGTTATTACCTTTATCGCATGAAGATATTTTTAGCACAACAGAATTATCACATTGGTAATTTTGAAAGTAATACTAATAAGATCATTGCAGCCATTGAATCAGCAAAAAATCAAGGTGGTGATTTGATCGTTTTCAGTGAGATGAGCGTGTGCGGTTATCCTGCAAGAGATTTTGTTGAGTTCAGCGATTTCATTAATAAATGTTACGAAAGCATCGATATCATTAAACGACACGCTGATACAATTGGCGTGCTGATTGGTTCTCCTGCGCATAATCCAATTACGGAAGGGAAAAATTTATTTAATGCTGCCTTTTTTTTATACGAACAGAAAATAAAAGCAGAAGTTCATAAAACATTATTACCAACATATGATGTGTTTGATGAGTACAGATATTTTGAACCTGCTTACGACTGGAAAGTAATTGAGTTCAAAGGAAAAAAATTAGCAGTAACTATTTGCGAAGATATCTGGAACATTAATGACAATGTGTTGTACAGAATTTGTCCGATGGATAAATTAATGCTGCAATCACCTGATGTGATGATCAATTTAAGTGCATCACCATTTGATTATACACATGACGAAGACAGAAAATCGGTGATCAAAGCAAACGTGCTGAAATATAAATTGCCGATGTTTTATTGCAATGCAGTTGGCAGTCAAACAGAGATTGTTTTTGATGGCGCTTCACTTATTTTCGATAAAGATGCAAACCTCTGTAAAGCATTGCCGATGTTTGAAGAAGCGATCGAAAGCGTTGTGTTGAATGACAATGGAACCATTGCTGCGCCTGTGATTGAGCCTGCAAGCAGAATGCCCGATAAGCAATTAAATCCCGATGGTTTGGAAGAAGAATTGAACATTGAACAAATTCATACAGCATTGATACTGGGCATTAAAGATTATTTTAAGAAGATGGGATTTTCGAAAGCAATCATTGGTTCGAGTGGCGGAATTGATAGCGCTGTTACTTTAGCATTGGCATGTGAAGCATTGGGAAAAGAAAATGTAAAAGCCGTGTTGATGCCATCGCCTTATTCGACCGATCATTCGGTTAATGATGCAGTTGCATTAAGTAAAAATTTAGAAAATGATTATGAGATCATTCGTATCAATGATGTGTACGAATCTTTATTATCAACAGTAAAACCTTTGTTCAATAATTTGCCTTTTTCGTTGGCAGAAGAAAATATGCAAAGCCGAATTCGTGGAAATATTTTGATGAGCATTGCTAATAAATTCGGATATATTTTATTAAACACTTCGAACAAAAGTGAATTAGCAACAGGCTATGGGACATTGTATGGCGATATGGCCGGAGGCCTTGGTGTGCTTGGCGATTGCTACAAATTGCAAGTGTATTCTTTGGCAAAATATATCAATCGTAATAAAGAAATCATTCCGCAAAATATCATTTCAAAAGCACCAAGCGCAGAATTGCGACCCAATCAAAAAGACAGCGATAGCTTGCCTGATTATAATATTTTGGATAAAATATTATTTCAATACATCGAAAGACGATTAGGTCCTGTTGAAATTAAAGCTCAAGGTTTTGATGCAGCTTTGGTAGATCGTGTTTTAAAATTGGTGAATGTAAATGAGTATAAACGAAATCAATTTTGCCCCATCATACGTATCTCACCAAAAGCATTTGGTATTGGAAGAAGAGTGCCGATCGTTGGAAAGTATTTAAGTTGATAATAAAATGTAAGCGCCGAAATATTTGTTACAATACTCCGGCGCCAGGGGGTTTTCAGAATTATTTTTTATTAATCATGTATTACCATTAAAGGAACATGGCTGTGAAACGCTAACATTTTTGTATGACTGCGTTTGAAAATATTATCAAACAATCCATGTTTTTTGGGAATAGTGATAATAAGATCGATTTGTTTTTCAACTACAAATTCATTGATGCTTTCGGTAAAATCAGGGTCATCACTGAAATGAAATTCCGGATGATAACCTTCAAATAAAGTATCAAGCATTAAACTTTCAAACTTAACATCCTGTGCATTTTCTTTGTTTATATTATCAATGTGCAATACAAATAATTTAGCCTTTGTTGCATCTAATAATTGTTTGATTGGTGAAACAGGAGTTGATTCAACTACTTTATGAAAATCGCATGCCAGCAAAACTGAATCAAACTTTACAAACTTTGCATTCTGAGGAATTATTAATACAGGCACTTTAACATTTTTAGCAACATTTATTGTATTGCTTCCAAATAGATTTTCCTGCAAAGCCCCGCCACCAGTGATTCCCATCACTATCAAATTAATATTTTCAGCTTTAGTTAATTCAATAATACCATCTGTCAACAAAGCAAATTCACTTATTGTTTCTAATGAAATATTTGCCGGTACGGAATCTTTTAATTCATTCTTAAAATTCTCTAGAGCTTCAATACTTCCTTCCTTTAAAGCTTCGAGATCCAATGCGCCTAATGCAGGAATCATAGGATCTGCGATAACATTAAATCCGGTTTGGTATGTGTTGTATAAAATAATTCTTTGAGCTTGAATTTGTTTTGCCAATTCAATGGCATAATCAGTTGCATTTTTTGCAGTTGCCGAAAAATCGGTGGGAACTAATATTGTTTTCATAATGCTGATATTATGATTGAAGTTAAAACTTGAATAGTCGAAAAACTATGACATTCATCAGCAAAAAAAAAGTCATACAATAAATGCATGACTTTCAATAAAATTAATTTGAAATGGAGGTTATAAATTTTCTATGATACCTGCAACACCTTGTCCGCCGCCAACACAAGCAGATATTAAACTATATTTTTTATTTAATCGTTTCATATCATTTAAAACCTGAACGGTTAATTTGGCGCCGGTGCAACCCAATGGATGACCTAATGCAATAGCACCGCCATTGATATTTACAATGTCGGTATTTAATTTTAATTCGCGAATAACGGCTAATGATTGTGATGCAAATGCTTCATTTAATTCTATCAGATCAATATCATTCAAGCTCATATTTGCTTGCTTCAAAACTTTTGGAATAGCAGCGATCGGACCAACTCCCATGATGCGTGGATGCACTCCGGCGCAGGCACAATTTACCAAACGGCCAATTGGTTTTAATCCCAATTCATTCATCATCTTTTCGCCCATCACTATCACGAAAGCCGAGCCATCACTAGTTTGTGAACTATTACCAGCAGTAACGCTGCCGCCTATGGCAAATGCAGGTTTTAATTTCGATAAACCTTCAACTGTTGTATCGGCTCTTAAACCTTCATCAGTATCAACCACATAATTTCGAGTAGCTTTTTTACCTTTTTCATTCAAATAAACTTCTTCAACATTTATTGGAAGTATACCACTTTTAAAATGACCATTTTCAATTGCAACTTTTGCTTTCATGTGAGAATTATATGCAAACACATCCTGGTCTTCGCGATTAACGTTATATTCTTTGGCAACACATTCTGCAGTTAAACCCATGCTTAAATAATAATCAGGTTCGTCTTTGGTGATATTGTAAGAAGGAACTGTTTTCCATCCTGCTGTTGGTACCAAACTCATACTTTCTGTTCCACCTGCAATAATACATTCGGCCATGCCGCTGCGAATCTTTGCAGTAGCAGTTGCAATACTTTCCAATCCACTTGCACAATAACGATTGATGGTAATGCCCGGCACTTCAATACCCAATGCTTTTGCTGCAATGATTCTTCCAAATTGCAAACCTTGTTCGGCTTCCGGAACGGCGTTGCCAACTATTACATCATCGATGCGTTTGTAATCCAATTGCGGCACAGCAGCCATTAAACCTTTAATAACTTCAACGGCTAAATCATCTGGTCGAAAAAATCTGAAACCACCTTTTTTGCTTTTTGTAACTGCGGTTCTGTATCCGGCAATAATATATGCTTCCTGCATGGCAAACGAATTTTGAAGTTCAAATGTAATAAAAAGTTGTTTATGCAACTAAATGTTAGAATAAGTTTTTGTTAAACGGCTGCAATACTTTTGGCATCGACTGTTGCGTCGCACACTTCAGCGTTCTATTTTTCAATTAAATTAAAATAGGAGTTCGGATTATCTTTGCATCATGTATAAATTATTACGAGATTTTTTATTTTATTTTCCCCCCGAACCGGTACATCATTTTTCTTTGAACATGTTGCATACTGCTTGCAGTGTTAGACCAATAAAAAATATCATCACTAAAAATTTTTCTTTTCATCATCCGGCATTAGAAAAAGAGTTATTTGGATTGAGATTTAAAAATCCTGTTGGATTAGGTGCAGGCTTCGATAAAAATGCAATGTATTTAAATGAACTTGAAGCATTGGGTTTTGGTTTTGTTGAAATAGGAACAGTAACACCAAAAGCGCAACCGGGAAACGAACAACCAAGAGTTTTTCGTTTGCCAAAAGATAAAGCGCTCATTAACCGAATGGGTTTTAATAATGAAGGAGTGAATGCTGTAAGAACGCGTCTTGAAAAATGGAATAAGACTCCAATGATCATCGGAGGAAACATTGGTAAGAATAAAATAACAGCAAATGAAGATGCTTGGAAAGATTATGAAATTTGTTTTAAAGAATTGTTTGATGTTGTTGATTATTTTGTTGTGAACGTAAGCAGTCCAAATACTCCGGGTTTGCGTGAATTACAAGAGAAAGAATCGTTGCGAAAAATATTATCGAATTTGCAAAATATCAATCAATCAAAACAAAAATCAAAACCATTATTATTAAAAATTGCTCCCGATTTATCACAAGAACAATTAGATGATATTGTTGATCTTTCGTTCGAAATAAAATTAGATGGATTGGTTGCAACCAACACAACAATTGGCAGAAAAAATTTAATAACTGATAATTCAGAGCTTATATCTCAGCAGGGTGGACTAAGCGGAAAGCCTTTAACAGCAAGAAGTACAGAAGTTGTGCAATATTTATCAAAACAAACAAAGCAACAAATTCCGATCATGGCAAGCGGTGGAATTTTTACCGGTGAAGATGCCAAAGAAAAATTAAATGCAGGTGCATCATTGGTTCAAATATGGACTGGCTTTATTTATGAAGGCCCGATGATTGTAAAAAATATTTGCAAAAGTTTGCTGCAATAAAAAATGCTTCACAAAATCAGTGAAGCATTTAATTATTTCGAAAATTGATTTCATTAAAAATCTAATCCCAAAGAAAAATACCAGATTGGTTTTCCTTTAAACAATCCTAACATCGGCCATCCTGTATCTAACTTTAAAAAGTATCCTAATAAAGTACTTCGTGCACCAAATCCATAACCTGCGGCAAATGGACCAATACCTCCTGAATCGAAATGAACAACAATTGGATTATTGGCATTTTGTTGCCCGTAATAAACTGTTGGACGTTGTATGCCACCAAATTTTCCATTCCATGCTGTACCAAGATCGAAGAATTGTGTCAGTTGAAAATTTCTTAAGAATGCATTGTTAATTGGTCGATCAAAAAAAGTTGTAAAAACCGGTAATCTAAATTCGCTGTTAAAAACAACTGCATTATTTCCGTTTGCTGCATCTTGATTATAACCACGCATATTAATGGCTAATGATTGAAATGCATAAGTTTGATCTTGTGCAGGAGCTAAATTAGTAAACTGAGGATTTATCCATCCGTCAACTCCACCGAGATAATAAATAATTTTTTGTTTACCCCAACTGAAATCGCCAGCTGCACGTCCTGCCCAAATAAAGTTGCGATAAATTTTTACATAATGCCTGTAATCATATCCTAAATTATAGGTTGTATTTGTTGCATTGTTAACTGGCAAATTAACATCGAGATAAACTTTATAACGTGTACCCACCCAAATATTCTGAGTTGGATTGAGAGAATTATCATGAACAAATTCAAATCTGCCAACACCATAAGTTACACTGCTGTCGCGATATGCAAGCCCAAAAGGATCAGGAGAACCGCTGCCGTTATTAAATGGTCGTATAGTACCCCTGTCGTTTCTAGCACCAATAATTACACGAATACTTTTTACTTCACTTAATGGATAAGAAAGATTGAATTGATATAAATTAGTAATCAAAGATGAATTGTATAAACTTGGTTGTCCGGTTAAGAAAAATCCGTTATAACTTTTTATATTACTTCTGTAATAAGTAAAGCCCCAATCTAATCGACGACGATAATTTTGGAATGAAAGAAACACATCTTTATCGGTTAAATTAGTTCCGAAACGAAAGCCGCCAATAAATTTAATATCTTCAAACAAATCACTTGTCCCAACTCTGAAACTCCAATTTAAATCGCTACCATTATTTAATTGAATAGGACCTTGGCCACCTGCATAAGGTTGGTAACGGTTAACTAAAATATTATTTGTTAGTCCGCTTAAAACATAATCAGCACCAAACTTTAAACGATAATTATACAATTTCGATTTGCCTAAAATGGTTTGTTTAGGATCTGGGATAAGCGGATTTTGATTTACAGTTTGTGAAATAGTATCAGGTTTTTCATTTGCAAATTCTGATTGAAAAACTTTTTTCTTTTTAACTATTGATGTATCTGCTTTATTTGTTTTTGTATAAACAGTTGCTTTGCCAGTAGCAACTTTATTTTCGTCAATGATCTTCTTCATGTAAGCAGTTGGCTTAGGATTTACATTGCGTTTATTCAATGCATCTTCATTCACTTTCAACTTATATAAGAATTTATAATCGCCTTCCCTTCTTGTTTCACTTACTTGTCCGTTATTGCCTGCAATTCTTGTTTCAATTAATGAACTCTGATAATTTGTAATTGGAAAAGTATAAGTAGAATCTTTAAACACCTGGAAATAACTAATGCTGTCCGGCTCTTGTTTTTGCCATGCTAATAAAGTTGAATCTAATTCTTTTGGTATCGGATTGTGTAATACTTCATCACCAACATAATACAAAGTATCTAATCCATTTCTTTGTGTAGAAAAGAATCCGGCCCATCGATTACCAATGCCATTTCCATCTGAAACAAAAGTGAAATGGTTGGTATTATATTGCATAGGATAAGTTGCATTACCAAATTTTAAATTGGTAAGCTGTGCAATTTGTTTCACTTTGTTTTTGTTGAGGATATCAACTAAAAAAACATTGAAACGATGTTTGCTTGGCAATACAGTGTCACTATCAGGAGCCAATGGTGACGGGCGATTGGATGCAAAAATAATTCCTGAACGATTTGGAAAAGAGACAAATGTTGGATTCAGATCATCATAAATATCATTCGTGATCTGCTCGGTTTTTTGTTCTTCAATTTTATAAGTATAAATATCTGAATGACCATTTTTAACAGCACTCATTACCAAAGTATTTGCATCGAGCATAAATGATGCATCTAAAATTTGATCGAAACCATCAATAGTTTGTTTGAAGCGTTTATACTTTGCAATAACATCGTACACAAACATTTTTGTATGACCGCCTTCCCAATAAATAACCAATAATCTTGTTCCTTTTACATCCCATGCGAGGATTGGATAATTAGGATTGATATCGCCAAGATTGGTACGAACACCTTTATCTAATAATATTTTTGTGTCCCAAAAATTCTCAACATATTTTACGCGGTAAACTCCTTTCTTAAATTCAACAACCGCATAATTATTATTTCGTGGATTTGGATTTGCCTGAAAGCGAAAATATTCATGCGTACTTACATCTTCCGAAATACTTAATGTTCCTTTAGGTGCATTGCGACGTTGACGGATATCTGCATAATATCTGTCTTGTTCAAACTGCATAAAATCACTCAACACTTCTTTAAATTTCTTTTTACAAATTTTTTCAGAAGCCTTGTTTAAATTTTTATTCATTCTAGCCAGATACAAGAAATAAGTAACATTTTCTTTCTTATATTTTTCAGCAAAATAATACCAGAAACCATGTCCGGCAATGGCAGGTTTTGCATATGCGAAAGCATAAAAAGAATTATAATCGCCGCTTAGGATAGCACTCTTTAATTCATCATCTTTTTCGGTACTCCAGTTTTGTGCGGCATAAGAAATATATCCATCGGTTAACCATTTTGGAATATCAAGTAATGCCTGATTGCTTGCTACTTCGCCAATATCATCACCAAATAATAAATTATCGGTTAATACTTTTGCAATGCCCTGACGAATTTGTATTCTTAAATGTTCGTGATTGCCATCAAAAAAAACAACGATCTTATTATTAACTAATTTGGTTAATCCGCCTGCATTCTGCCAATCAATTCCCAAACCGATATTGCTTTGTTTGTATTCGTCGTAACTGTTATAAACAACAATGTTACTGCGACGTTGCAACGAATATTCAATAAAATTTTCTAAAGATGGAAGCTCCTCTTCGGCAACTTGTGCAACAAATTTTCCTAATTCAGTTCCACCTTGCGAAACATAAGTATTGAACTTAGGTGATTGATAAAATTTCCATTTTAATTTTTTATACTGAATACGGTTTTTACCATATTCAACAGAGTTTACCTGAGCAATGGCAAACAGCGGCACAATGGATATAATCAGTAATAAATATTTATAGAATCTTTTCATTTGCATATCCTGTCATAATTTAGAAAAAAATTGAAATGATCAAAATAATTTTGTGAAGTTATTTGCGAATTCATTTCGAACATTTCTATGTTTGTTAAAATTAGGTAATTACTATTAACCAAGTAAAATACATTTATGATCGCTATCAAATCATTTACTTTCAGTCCGGTACAGGAAAATACTTATATCCTTTATAACGAGCATCAGCATGCACTAATTATTGATCCGGGATGTTACTTTGCCGCTGAACAGGAAACGTTAAAAAATTTTTTGACAGAACATCATTTAAAGCCTGTTCAGTTATTAAATACACATTGCCATCTCGATCACGTGTTTGGAAATAAATGGATCCACAAAGAATATGGATTGGAATTATATATTCATCCCAACGAAGAAATTGTTTTATCGTTTGCAACCGATTCGGGCATTCGATTTGGGTTGCCTTTCGAAAATTATAAGGGACCGCTGCATTTTCTGCATGAGAATGATTTAATTCATTTTGATGATGATGTTTTAAAAATAATTGCTGCTCCCGGTCATTCGCCGGGTAGTATTTGTTTGTATTGTGAAGAACAAAATTTTGTTATTGGTGGTGATGTATTGTTTCGTGAAAGTATTGGCAGGACTGACCTTCCGGGGGGTGATCATGCCACACTTTTAAAAAATATCCGAGAAAAATTATTTGTTTTGCCCGATAAAACAATTGTTTATTCCGGTCACGGCAGTTCAACAACAATTGGTCATGAAAAAGAACATAATCCTTATTTAAGTTAAGGATTACAAGGTTCGGGACAATTTCTGCACCATCCGTAATTAATAAATGTATTGATCTTGTCAGCAATATCATTATCTAATTTTTCAAAAGTTATATAGTTTGCAGGAAGTGTTATATAAAAGTCTCCGTCAAATACATAACCTCTTATTTCGGCTCCATAATGCTGATAACTATCCGTAGTATAAGTTATGTTTAAAGTTAAGTTTGGTGTTACGCCATTTGCCAAACTAAATTTACCGTAAGTCAAACTATTTAATCTGCTCACCAAATAATCAGGCACGGTACGTTGCACTTCCGACAAATCTTTCATTGTATAATATCCGGTGATATTTACTTTCACCAATACGGGACTATAGTTAAGGCCTTTGTGTGTAATACATGGCTGAGGTTTTGGTTTTTGATAAGCACGATGGTTATAGGCGTTTGGCGTACTGGCAATAGCCATCACTAAAAAAATAATAACAACCATTGCAGGCCAAAATTGTTCTTTCATCTTTTTCATCTTTATCGGGATTAGGATTGGGAAAAAAATATTCATTAATAAAATAACAGTTGCATAAAAAAGAATATCATAGATGTCAAATGTTCCGCGAATGATTTGAAAGCCTTGAGCAGCTTCAGTTACAAAGGGTAGCGATAAAATATATATTTTAGAATTATTGCTTTTGATGAGTTGTATTTCGGATAATGAAACAACTATCAAACATAATGCGGCGCACCATGTTATATCTGAAAAATACCAGTTCATGAAATGTGATAGAAATAAAGGATGAATTAAATTTTTTGTAAGAGAAATATCCAAAAAAGAGAATAGTA
>CAIQDX010000046.1 GCA_903870685.1 uncultured Chitinophagaceae bacterium
CAGATTTATCTACCAAGTTGTGATCGTAAGACTGTAATTTAATTCTGATTCTTTGAGACATATTCAAAACCCAATTTTCCGTTGGGGCTGCAAAGGTAAGGGGCAGATACGAGACAGGCAAAGTTTTTTTAAAATAAATTTTCAGAAATCCCTTTTATTTATGAAAGAAAAACAAAAGCTTCAATTTTAATGCCTGTTTTTATAAAAAACTCTGATAAAGGATTATTCCTAATCAATCAATAAACATATCTTTCTTTTCCTCACCCGGCAACCAGCATTCTTCTTTCTTGCCAAACCATTTATAACGGTTATTGGCAATAACAGAATAAAAATAGTTTCGGATAAACGATTGAATAATAATAAAGACATACATTATTTTCCAAGCACCCGATAATTGTTTGGCAACGTTTAATGCAGCAGTTGATCTTGTAAATAATTTACCATCCTCCATTAAAATAAAAGAGTTGATAAAGGCATACAAAATCTTCCAAGAGCCTGATAATTGTTTAGAAACTTTTAATGCCGCTGTTGATCTTGTAAATAATTTTCCATCCTCAACTAAAATAAAAGAGTTGATATTATTCTCATTCAACTCAAATTTGCGCAGGATATTTTTTCCAAAATCACTTTGCAAAGAAGCAAAACGGAAATATTTTCTTTGATCTCTTTTAATTATGAATTGAACACTGCTGCAACATAAATTGCAAACACCATCAAATAAAATAACAGGGGTTTTTATTTCGTTTAATTCAATCATTATCTAAAATTTATTCCCTGCAGTTATTTAACCAAATATTTTGTCTTATTATAATTGCCAACTTTTTTAAAATATTTTAGTTCTACCCCTTTTTGTAAATCACGACTAGCGGTTGCTGATGAAATGTCTTTGAATACATTCATATAATCTTTTCGTGTAAATTCTTTAAGTCCTGATTTAATAAAATATTCTAACCGGTCGATGTCGGTTAATATCCGATTGTTATAATTTAAAAGTTCACCCAAAGATTTATTAATTACATCAAGCATATATTCGATAAACAAAGTAGATTTACCTGATTTGTCGCTTACAGTTAAAGCTTGATAATATTTATCCTGCGTTTTACTGATCATTGTCTCAAATGGTAAAAACTCAAACACCGGATAAGCATTCATTAATATCACAGTTTGCCATAATCTTCCCATTCTTCCATTGCCATCAATAAAAGGATGAATGAATTCCATTTCATAATGAAAAACGCAGCTTTTAATGAGTGGCAATTCATCAGCTTTTTTTAAGTAGTTGAATAATTCTTTCATTAATACCGGAACATTTGCTGCCCGAGGAGCAAGATGTGTAAGTTTAGAACCTTTTATAATTCCTACTCCCTGTGTTCGATATTTACCCGCTTTACCAATTAGTTTATTCATTATTATTTGATGTGCTTTTAGGAATGATTTTTAATTACACACATCAAATTCTTCTAAACGGTCATATACATTTATTGCATTTAATACTTCCAGAATATCTTTTTCCGGACCAACAATTCTTTTGTTTTCTATTATTGCAGTAATTTGATCTTGTGATAAAATATTTCCTTCAATTTGTAAGGAAGAATGTATGGTACAGATCTTATTTTGTTTTCGAAGTTGTGGTGATTGCTTATTTAAATAGTTAGCATTTACTTCGCCAATCTTTTCGGATACGGAACTGATTAATTTTAAAATGAGTGGTGTAATATCGTAAGGCGGTTTCATTGATACTATCATTTGATACTATCGAAGATAGATATTTATTGCTTCAATTCAGGAGTAAGTCTGTAACAGATTGCAATTAATAAAATTACTTCTAAAATAAAAAGAGACTGATCAATTAATCAGTCTCTCGAAACCATTATAAGCATTGCATTTTACGCCATGTTATGAAATACTTTATTTACATCTTCGTCCTGTTCTAAACGTTCAATTAATTTACTTACATCTTCGGCCTGCTCATCGGTTACAGGAACAGTTGTTGTTGGAATCCATTCCAACTCTGCACTGATAGGTGTAAGATTTTTATCTTCCAAAGCTTTTTGCAGTCTGCCAAAATCAGTAAATGCAGAGCGTAAAACAATGATTGGATTATTGTTGTCGTCAACACTTTCACCCAATTCGTCCAAACCAAAATCAATTAATTCCAATTCCAATTCTTCAATATCCAAACCTTCGGGTTTTAATTTAAATACACCCATTTTTTTAAACTGAAAACTAACACTGCCGCTATTACCCATGGCACCCCCGCCTTTATTAAAATGGCTTTTTACATTAGCCACAGTTCGTACATGATTATCGGTTGCAGCATCTACTAACAAAGCCACGCCATGCGGTGCATATCCTTCGTACATGATCTCTTCATAACTGGTGGTATCTTTTCCCATGGCTCTTTTAATAGCCGCTTCTACTCTGTCTTTGGGCATACCCACACTCTTTGCATTTTGAAAACATCTGCGCAATGCAGGATTGGTGGCAACATCCGGTCCGCTTGCTTTTACTGCAATTACAATTTCCTTTCCAATGCGGGTGAACTGTTTAGCCATCCTGTCCCAACGGGCAAACATGGTTGCTTTTCTTACTTCAAAAATCCTTCCCATAAACTATTTAAGATTTGAAATTTTAGATTTATTATTTTATGCTCGAACAAAGCGGTTGCAAAAGTAACTGAACAGTGGCAACAAAAAAAGCCTCTTTTATTTCAAAGAGGCTTTCCATTTTTTAGGTTTGATTATTTATTCAAAATCCGAAGCATGTGGTACTATCTCTGAAGGATTATGAAGCTTACTTCTTTTTCGGCTATAACTGAAATATATAAGCAAGCCTATTATCATCCAGCAAAAGGCACTTAATAAAGTAGTTCCCCATAAACTAATGATCATTGCAGCACAAACAAGAATACCTAAAACAGGAACTAACGGAACCAATGGTGTTTTAAAAGGACGTACCAGGTTAGGATCTGTTTTTCTTAAAATAATGATACCAATACAAACTAATACAAATGCTAATAAAGTTCCGATAGAAGTTAGATCGCCGGCTACACTACCCGGAATAAATCCTGCGAACAATCCTACAAAAACAAAAAGTATGATATTGCTTTTATATGGTGTACGGAATTTAGGATGCAGATCAGAAAATACTTTTGGTAATAACCCATCGGAGCTCATGGTGTAAAATACACGGCTTTGCCCCATCAACATTACTAATATCACAGAAGAGAAACCTGCAAGAATAGCAATGGTAACTAATTTAGCTAACCATCCAAATCCTGCCATATACGTTTCAATAGCATAAGCAACAGAAGCTTCTTTACCTGCTTTTACAAAATCGGTATAAGGTGCAACACCTGTTAATACCCATGAAAATAAAATGTATAAAACGGTGCAGATAACCAAAGAACCTAAAATACCAAGCGGCATATCTTTCTTTGGATTTTTTGCTTCCTGTGCAGCAGTTGATACAGCGTCGAAACCAATGAATGCAAAGAACACGATTGCCGCACCTTTTAATACGCCTCCCCATCCGTGATTAAAGAATCCTTTATAACTATAAAATGTTCCATCAGGTTGCAATGCATCTTTTGCATCTGCAGGAATTAAATAGGGAGTGTGATTCTTACTTTGTATAAAACTCCAACCAATGGCAATGAACACTAATACAATTGCCACTTTAATAAATACTATGATCGCATTTACTGTTGCAGATTCCTGAGTGCCTTTGATCAACAATAAAGAAAGTAATAACAAAATAAATAAGGCAGGTGCATTAACAATACCATGATGCAAAACACCTACAGAATCTAATGCCGACTCTAAAGGTGAATGTGACCACTCAAATGGAATACTTCCCCCCAATAATTTATTTAAGAACTCACTCCATGCAATACTTACTGTTGCTGCGCCTAAAGCATATTCCAATATCAATGCCCATCCAATGATCCATGCAATTAATTCTCCCATCGTTGCATATGCATAAGTATATGCGCTGCCGGCGATAGGAATAATAGATGCAAATTCTGCATAACAAAGTCCTGCAAAAGCACAACCAATGGCTGCGATAATAAAAGATAAAGTAACAGCAGAACCGGCATGTCCGCCTGCAGCAGCAGCAGTTCTAACAAATAATCCTGCACCAATGATGGCACCAATTCCTAACGCAATTAAATTACCCGCGCCGAGTGTTCGCTTTAATCCTTTTTCAGATTCACCGGCTTGCGACATTAAAATATCTAATGACTTTTTTCTGAATAAACTCATAATACAGTGGTTGATGTTTTAAAATTTCGATTTGGAAAAATACAGATTTAATCTTTTAATATCAGAAAAGTTTTATGAAATGTTTTGATGAACAGCTTTACAACTTAATTACTATATTGCCTTTCTAATTGTTTATGAATGAAAGGGAACAAGCTCACCTTTTTTATTTTGATTGCCATGGTGCTTGGCATTGTTGCAGGATATATTGTACACGAAACAGCATCGGCCGAAACGATCAAATCTTTTGCAGGCAACGTAAAATTGTTGGGAACGATTTTTATAAGATTGGTTAAAACAATCATCGCTCCTCTGGTTTTCTCAACTTTAGTTGTTGGTATTGCAAAACTGGGTGACCTGAAAACGGTTGGTCGCGTTGGTGGTAAAGCCATGCTCTGGTTCATTTCTGCATCATTAGTAAGCCTGTTGCTCGGTATGTTTTTAGTTAATTTTTTTAAACCCGGTTCATACATTGATCTAACTCAAGCTGATAATGCAGGATTAAAAGATCTGATGAGTAAAACATCTGAATTCTCTTTACAAAAATTTGTTGAGCACGTTGTTCCATCAAGTGCATTTGATGCTATGGCAACCAACGAAATTTTACAAATCGTTGTGTTCTCTCTTTTCTTTGGTGTAGCAACAGCTTCGATTGGTGAAAAGGCTGCGCCGGTTATCAGAACATTTGATGCTATAGCGCATATTATTTTAAAAATTGTTGGATACATTATGAACTTTGCACCCATTGGTGTATTCGGAACATTGGCTGCAGTGGTTGCCGAAAAAGGATTGAGCATCTTTAAATTTTATTTAGTCTACTATGCTTTTTTTGTGTTAGGCATAACTTTATTATGGGTGATTTTGAGTACAGTTGGATTAATAGTTTTGAAAGGAAGAATGAAAGAATTGTTATTACGAATCAGCAATCCGCTACTCATTGCATTCAGCACCACCAGCAGCGAAGCAGTGTTTCCCAAATTAACAGAAGAATTAGAAAAATTTGGTTGCAAAAGTCAGATCGTGTCTTTCATATTACCCCTCGGCTATTCATTTAACTTAGATGGAAGTATGATGTATATGACGTTTGCAAGTTTGGCCATTGCGCAAGCTTATGGCATTCATCTTCCCATCGGCACACAATTAACCATGTTATTGGTATTGATGTTAACGAGCAAAGGAATTGCAGGCGTACCAAGGGCTTCATTGATCATTGTGCTGGCAACTTGCGCTATGTTCAAGATCCCACCCGAAGGTGTTGCCTTAATTTTACCTATAGATCATTTTTGCGATATGCTTAGAACAGGAACCAATGTTTTAGGAAATGCATTAGCAACAAGTGTGGTGAGTAAATGGGAAGGTGGTTTAGAAAATCCAACAACGACTTAACTAAAAAACATGTCAATATTATTAGCTGCTTTCGAATGGCATCAATTATTACAACCTCAATTTTATATTGATAATGGTGGATTATGGTTGTTATTATTTATTGTTTTTGCAGAGACAGGATTATTTGTTGGATTCTTTTTGCCGGGCGATAGTTTATTATTTGTTGCCGGAATTTTCAGTAATAAATTAGCTGCCTATTTGTTTGATACAGGAAGCGATATTGTAAATCTTTTAATGATCATTGCATTGGTAAGTGTTGCAGGAATATTAGGCAATACAACAGGCTATTTATTCGGAAATAAAGTTGGACATGCCATGTATTCGTGGAAAGATAATCTACTCTACAAAAAACATTATTTACATCAGGCGCATGATTTTTATGAAAAACATGGTGGCAGTGCCGTTGTGTTTGCAAGATTTCTCCCGATCGTTAGAACCTTCGCTCCCATTGTTGCCGGCATTGTTGATATGGATAAAAAGAAATTCTCTTACTTTAATATTGTTGGTTGCATTGCATGGGCAACAACTATGTTAGCCAGTGGACATTATCTGCATAAATTTTTTATTCAAAAATTTAATTTCGACCTTACCAAACATCTCGAAGTAATTGTTCTCGGAATTGTTTTGGTTACAACTGCTCCTGTAATTATTAAAATGGTTTTTGGAAAAAGAAAACATCCTTCTCAATAATTTATTTGCATGAATCAAAAACAACAAGGTATTTTTTCATTGACAGTTATTGTTGGTGCATTAGGTTTTTTTGTTGACATATTCGATCTGTTATTATTCAACATCATTCGCAAACCAAGTTTATCATCTTTAGGGTTATCCGAAAATGATGTATTGATTCAGGGAGAAAATATTTTAAGTCTGCAAATGATCGGTCAATTACTTGGCGGAATTTTATGGGGAATGATGGGCGATAAAAAAGGAAGATTAAGTGTGTTATTCAGTTCTATCATTTTGTATTCAGTGGCAACAATAGCAAATGGTTTTGTTACTAATGTTCATCAATACACGGTGCTAAGATTCATTGCTGGCTTTGGTTTGGCGGGTGAGCTGGGTGCAAGCATTACATTGGTGAGTGAAATGCTGTCGAAAGAAAAAAGAGGCATTGCATCAACCATCATCGCAACAACAGGTGTACTCGGCGCTATCACTGCCTACTTTGTTTTTAAAATATCAAATGATAATTGGCGGCTATGTTATTTTGTTGGTGGAGGCATGGGAATTCTTTTATTGTTTTTAAGAGTGAGTGTGATGGAGAGTTCGATGTTTGCAAATTTAAAATCAAGTAAAATTGAGCGTGGTGATTTCTTAATGTTCTTTAAAACCAAAGAAAGATTTTTACGATACCTGCGTGGCATTTTAATTGGCTTACCTGTTTGGTATATGATTGGTGTATTAATTACTTTCTCAGATAAGTTTGGAAAAGAAATGGGCATAGAAAATATCGATCCTGCGAAAGCAGTTTTATTTCAATATGCAGCATTGGTTTTGGGTGATGTGAGTGCCGGTTTATTGAGCAATTATATTAAGAGCAGAAGAAAAACTTTATTTATTTATTACGGCATCAGTGCCGTTTTTATGATGCTGTATTTTTTACAAAGTGGTGGCAGTGCAACAAACATGTATTTGATATGCGCCGGACTGGGCTTGGGTTCGGGCATATCGGTCTTATACATTACTATGAGTGCTGAACAGTTTGGAACTAACTTAAGAGCAACAGCCGCCATATCAATTCCCAATATGGTTCGTGGTGCATTGCCATTAGTTCTTTTATTATTTAAAGGAATAAGATCTGTAACAAATAATTATTTTACCGGTGGATGGATCTGTGCAATAATTGTAATGCTAATTGCCATCATCGCTGCATACAATACCAAAGAAACTTTTGGAAAAGATTTAAATTTTATTGAAACATAATTACTCTTTTAATTAATTGCTTGTATAAAAGTTGAATAAAGTACAAAGCGTAGAAGTGTGCGATTCTTTCACTGAAAGAATCGAAGGCCGGTAAAGCTGTACATTGATAAAAAGCTTGTATCATAATTTAAAAATTGTATTTTAGTTTTAAACATTGCCATCATGAATAAAAAAACATACGGCGTTTTATCGCTTCCTGTTATTGTTGCTGCGCTTGGTTATTTTGTTGACATCTACGATCTATTATTATTTACCATTGTAAAAAAATCGAGTATGATGGGAGTTGGCGCAACCGATGCAACCATACTTGCCGACAGCACCAGAGTTATTAATTGGCAAATGGTTGGTTTATTAATTGGTGGAATTATATGGGGCGTGTTGGGCGATAAGAAAGGAAGGTTAAGTGTTTTGTTTGGAAGTATTATTTTATACAGCATTGCAAATTTTGCAACAGCATTTATTCATACGGTTGACCAATATGCATGGTGCAGATTTGTTGCCGGTATTGGTCTGGCCGGCGAGTTGGGTGCCGGTATAACTTTAGTAAGTGAACTGTTACCAAAAAATAAAAGAGGCATTGGAACATCAATGGTGGCGGGCATTGGATTGAGTGGCGCCGTATTCGCTTACTTCACTTATCAGTTTACAAAAGACTGGCGTTTGTGTTATGAAATTGGTGGAGGCTTAGGAATTTTATTATTGTTCTTAAGAATTACTGTTGCTGAATCAGGCATGTTCAAAGAAGTAAGAGCAACAAATATTGTTCGCGGAAATTTCTTTATGTTGATCAACAATAAAAAACGTTTTACAAAATATATTCTTGCTATTTTAATTGGATTACCAACATGGTATGTGATCGGTATTTTAGTAAACCAAAGCGATCGTTTTGGCAAAGCCATGTTTGGAAGTACAACAATAGATTCCGGTCGTTCCATCATGTTTGCTTATGCAGCCATTGCAACCGGCGATATGGTGGTTGGATTGGTTAGTCAGTATTTTAAAAGCAGAAAAAAAGCATTGTTGCTGTATTATAGTTTATGCATTGTAGCATTGATTTTATTTTTCAGCAGTTATAACAATTCTAACGAATCGATGTATACCATTTGTGCGTTTCTTGGCTTCAGCACAGGGTTCTGGGCAATTTTTATAACCATGGGTGCCGAACAATTCGGTACTAATTTGCGAGCAACTGCTGCAACCACCATTCCAAATATGGTGCGTGGCGCATTGCCATTAATTAATTTAATGTTCTTAGATCTGTTTCAAAAATCATGGGGCTGGACATTAGTGCATAGCGGTATCGTAACAGGAATTGTTGTGATGAGCATTACATTAGTTGCTTATTATTTTACAGAAGAAACTTTTCATAAAGATTTGAATTATGTGGAGCTGGAAGTGGAAGAAATGTATCCGTAACGATGAAAAAATATTTAGCGATATTATCAATATTGGGATTACTATCATCTTTTGTTTTATACAAACAAAAGCATGAAACAGTTAAACGAAATTTTGAAATAAATAATTTTCAAAACACAACACTTGATTCTTTACAGGGAACTTGGATTTCTTCTAAAGATTCTTCATGGCGGCTTACAATTTCCAGAGATACTATTTTTGATTTTTATGATTCTGAGCCAACTGATACTTCAAAATTTATCATTTCTGATTCTTGTTTAAATTTCGATTATACAATTCCTGAATTTGCATTACAAAATCATAATGGGAAATACCTATCTACATATTCAGTAAATGGAATTAAATATGATGGTTTGTGCTATAAGATTTCTTTTTTATCCCTTGATGGATTAGAATTGGTTTATGATCACAAATATTTAGGTTTCAAAAAAAAGAAATAGAAAAATTTTTATTAAGTCAATTTATCCCCAATTAAAATTCCTGAAAAGATTATTCTCATAAATTCGTGTTATGAAATTTCTCATCATCCGCTTTTCTTCAATTGGTGATATTGTTTTAACCACTCCTGTAATCCGTTGTTTGAAAGAACAGGTAAAAGATGCAACCGTACATTTTTTAACGAAGAAAAATTATTGCGGATTGGTTGAAACAAATCCACATGTTGATAAAGTAATTGTGTTGAATGAGAGTTGGGAATTAATGATTCACCTTTTGCAAAACGAAGACTACGATTATATAATTGACCTGCACCATAATCTCCGCACATGGAAAGTTAAACATGCATTGCATGGCGTAAAAAGTTTTTCGTTCAATAAACTAAATGTTCAAAAATGGTTATTGACAGCATTAAAAATTAATCGTCTTCCCGATGTACATATTGTTGATCGTTATTTGCAAACCCTAAAAAAATTTGGTGTGGTGAATGACGGAAAAGGTTTGGATTATTTTATTCCGGAAAAAGATTTAATTAAAGTTGACGATATTCCTTTAACACATTCATTTGGATTTATTGGAGTTGTGATTGGTGCAGCATTAAATACAAAAAAATTACCGATTCATAAATTGAAAGAACTGTGTTCTCAAATAGATTTTCCCATTATTTTATTAGGAGGTAAAGAAGATAAAATGATCGGCGATGAAATTGCTGAAGTGAATGACATTAAAATTTATAATTCCTGCGGTAAATTTAATTTGAACGAAAGTGCTGATCTGGTACAAAAAGCAAATCTTATCATCACACACGATACAGGCCTGATGCACATTGCAGCAGCTTTTAAAAAGAAAATCATTTCTGTTTGGGGAAATACTGTTCCGCAATTTGGCATGAGCGAATATTATGGACATGAAACAATTTTAAATTTCAGATCAGAATTGAAAGAACTTTCATGCAGACCATGCAGTAAAATCGGTTATCAAAAATGTCCTAAAAAACATTTTAAATGTATGGAATTGCAAAACGTAGAAACAATAGCTCTAAAGGCAATAGAGTTAGTAAAATAAAAATCCCTCTGTAAAACAGAAGGATTTTTTTTATCAACGTTCTTAACTTCTTAAACTCTTTAAACTTCTTGAACCTTTTAAACTATTATTTTATTCTCTTGGATTCAGATTCTAAACTTGTTTGTCTTTGTCTGGCAGATTTTATTTGATTACTTCCAAAACGATAAGTAAAGTTCAAACGAATAGTGCGGCTTTCCCACATACCATTTCCATTAAGATATAAACCACCAAAATTGCTGAGAATATGCCAAGGGTTAGCAGTTCCTAAAACATCTGTTGCGGTTAATTTTACAGTGGCTTTCTTTTTAAATAATTGTTTCTGCACACCAATGTCTAATCCGCCCTGGGCCTTGGTTGTACCGGTTGCACCCCAAACACCTGGACCATTAAACCACCCACTCATTTCTGCTGTATACTCTTTTCCTAAAGTAAAACTTTGTTGCAGGTAAGCGCCATAAACCGGTATATGCAACGAAACGATCTTATTATTAAACTCACCATTAAATAGTAAATAATTATACCAAATGTTTGCATAACCATTCCACCATTTTTTTATGGGTAAAGAAGAACCGATATTAAAACTGATTATTTGTTCGGTCGCTAAATTCTGCTGCTGAACATACGTTGCATTCTTATTGGTGGTATCTAACACCTGAGTGGCATAATCCTTTACATGGCTATATCCAATTGATGTATTGATAGTCCCCATAAAAGTATGTGTCAACTCAATATTGTCGGTGTATTGCGGACGAAGAAAAGCATTACCTTTTTCATAAGTTAACTCATCTAATTTATTTTCAAAAGGATTTAGATCCTGATATGATGGTCTGTCAATTCTTCTGCTGTAAGTTAAGTTCAAAGTATTCTTTTTATTGATGGTCCATGTTAATGCTGCACTTGGAAAAAGGTTGGTGTAAGATCTTTTTACACTGTCATCATTTTGTGTTAAACCATCTGCTCTTGTTAATATGCCGGTGCTGTTGGTTTGCTCTAATCTTAGTCCGGTCTGTAAACTCCATTTAGTATTTAACTGACGTTGATAATTTATGTATGCGGCATTTACATTTTCTTTATAAACAAAACTATTACTCTTGGGAAGATCAATGATATCAATGTTGCCAAGCACATCATAAAAATTATAAGCATTTTGTGTTACAACATATGAAAATTTAACACCATAACCGAACTTGCCTTTCCATAAGTTTTGTTCTGCATCTATTTTTGCTGAATAAATATCTATATTAATTGGAGTGCTGTTTTTATAAATGGCACTGCCCAACAAATTCATATTCCCATTATAAAAATAATTTGGTTGGTAGCTATTGTTTCTGCCTTTGAAAGAACCAAAGTCTGCATCAAAATTTATTTCTTTTCCGCTTGTATCGGCATACTTATAATTAATATTAAAGTTGGCATGATTGCGATTTCCGGGTATTGAATTGAATGCCGTTAATGTTTTTACATATTGACCCGTAGGATTATAAGAAATGGGTGTATAACTTGAACTATTCCAAATTTCATTACCAAAATTAGTAGTTGCCATGATGCCAAATGTATTTTTACTATTGATAAAAAAATCTGCACCGGCTTTCATGTTTACATTTTTATTGTCGCTGTTCTGTACACTTTTTTGGTCGTACAAAGTGTCGCTTTGAATTCTATATAGGTTTTGTGTGTTTTCATATTCGCCAATACTGCCACTGATATTACTGAATAAATTCACTTTTTTATTTCGGTAATTTAAATTCACTGAACTATTTCCTTTTGGTGTAACACCTTGAACTATGCCGGCAGTAACACTTCCATTGGTACCATATTTTTTATTTTTTTTGAGTTTGATATTGATGATACCTGCATTACCGCTTGCATCATATTTTGCACTTGGATTGCTGATCATTTCAATTGCTTCGATATCATTACTGCTGATGCCCTTTAAATATTCGGCCAAATTTTTCGCATCTAATTGCGTTGGTTTTCCATCGATATAAATTTTAGTTCCGTTCTTTCCTTTCATGCTGATGTTATCATTATTATCAACCTGAACACCGGGACTTTTTTGCAACAATTCCAATGCATTACTTCCTGTTGCATTGATACTGCTTTCAACATTGAAGATCGTTTTATCAGCTCTTATTTCAATCATTGGTTTTTTAGATGTTACAGTTACATCCTGCAATTTTTTGACGGCCTGTTTTAATATTACAGTGCTAGCTTTATAATCTTGTCCGATTGAAATTTCAAAAACAGATGAGTAGTTTTTTTCGAATCCTAAACTTGTGTAGCTTAATAAAAATTTGCCAGCTTTTGCAGAACTAATTTCAAAGCTGCCTGTCTCATCTGATACTGCGGCTTTTACCAAACTGCTGTCAGTAGCTTTAAGAAGTGAGACGGTTATATTGGCTAATGGCTTATTGTTTGCGTCTTCAACACCACCCGAAATGATTGAATTTGAGGCAGTTTGAGCTGAAGTTGCTAAAGTCATCAGCAGAATGCTTGCGAGAATTAATGTTAGTTTAGGTTTCATATTTTCAAATTGTTCAACAAATAAACAGTACTTTGTTTTGCATAGTACATGTTTTAATACTGAACGGTAAAAATTAGTGATAAAAGGTTGCGAACTTGCAACTGTATAGAAATTATACGTTTCAGGAAGAATAATGTTACAGACCCTTTTAAATTATAGGCAAATAAAAAACCTCAACAAAATGTTGAGGTTCCTAAAAGAAATAAAAGTATTATTATAATGTTTTCAAAACATCATTCATATTTCTAACGGCATCAGCACTTTTTGCAAATGCAGTTTTTTCATCGTCATTCAAATTAAATTCTACAATTTTTTCCCAACCATTCTTTCCAATAACAACGGGAACACCCATGCATATATCTTTTTGTCCGTATTCACCATCTAAATAAACACAAGCTGTAAATAATTTTTTCTCATCACGAATAATGGCTTCAACAACAGCAGCTCCTGCGGCACCCGGCGCATACCATGCTGATGTTCCTAATAATTTTGTAAGTGTTGCACCTCCTACCATTGTATCAGCAACAATTTTATCTTGTTGTTCTTTCGATAAAAAATTAGTAACAGGAACACTATTCCATGTTGCCAAACGAATTAAAGGAATCATGGTTGTATCGCCGTGACCACCAACAACAACAGCATTCAAATCGCCTGCGCTGCATCCTAATGTTTGACTCAATTGATATTTGAAACGTGCACTATCTAAAGTACCGCCCATGCCGATAATTCTGTTTTTAGAAAGACCAGTTGATTGTAATGCTAAATATGTCATTGTATCCATAGGATTAGAAATAACGACAATAATAGCATCGGGAGAATATTTTAAAATGTTTTCTACAACACCTTTTACGATACCTGCATTTGTTCCAATTAGATCTTCACGTGTCATTCCCGGTTTACGTGGAATGCCTGAAGTTATCACTACCACTGCACTTCCGGCAGTTTTAGAATAATCACCTGTTGTTCCGGTAATTCTTGTATCAAAACCCAACAATGCAGCAGTTTGCTGAATGTCCTGTGCCTTGCCTTCTGCAAAGCCTTCTTTAATGTCCAAAATAACTAATTCGCTTGCTAATTCTTTACGGGCAATATTGTCGGCAGTTGTAGCTCCAACGGCACCGGCACCCACTACTGTAATTTTCATAAGGAAACAATATTTATAATTTGATTTAAAAATTTGATTGCGAAGTTACAGCCAATTATCATCCAATTTAAAGTTGGAAGGATGATTTGTATCAGTTATTTAAGTGCTTCAATTAATTCTTCCGGCTTGGCACCAGTTCGAAACTCTTTTTTAAAAATTCCTCTCGAGTTATATATAGCAATAAAAGGTGTGAACTCAATTTGATAAAAGACAGCTATTTTATACGAAGTCTCTTTACCAACAATAACATTACTGTATTTACTTAAATTATATTTTACCGAAAACTCGTTAATTTCTTTTAATGAATGATGATAGTTTATCCAAACAAAAAATACATTCTTAAAACTATCCATATTTTTTACGATCTCTTTTGCTTCGTATTGACAATGACTGCAGTCCGGACTAAAATAAATGATCGCAACTTTATTTCCTTTCGGAATATCTTCATTGGTAAATAAAACACTGTCTTTATTTAAAATATTTATGACCGGTAGCGTAGGATTCTTTAAGTACGCAGGTTTAGGCTCATTCACTTCTTGTGCAAAAGATGTAAAAGAAATGAACAATAAAAATAAAATGAATAAAATATTTTTTTTCATAGGCTAAAATTAATTGTTCTTATCTCTTAAATACAAAAAAAACTGCAATAATTTATTACAGTTTTTTGAAAAATAAATTCAGAAATAAAGTTTAGTTATTAACTGAAGGTTTCCCTGTTGCTTTTGAAAAAGGTTTTTTCACTCCTTCTGTTTTTAACTCTTTTTTAGTTGAATTAAGCTCTTTTCTTTCACTTCTGATTTCTTTCTGATCATATTTGGCAGCTTTTGTCTTTCCGTGTGCCAATTTAGTATTCCGCTCAGCTCTTTCTTCTTTCAATGCTTTTTTTTCTGTCTTTACGTCCTTTAACTGACTCTTAACTACAGGACCCTGTGCTACTGCGGTTAATGTAATGAATGCTCCAAAAGCAATTAATGCAATCTTTTTCATGTTTTATTTTTGAAATGAATTCAATAATAGCCATGATTCTAAAACCGTGCCGCGATTTAATTGTGCTTACTGTCGTTTGCTTCCATCATTCTCATCTGCTTTGCATCCTGTAAAAATTCTGATGCAAAAATAAAATTATTGAGTAATTCATTCTTGCTGAAGATGATTTCTTTATTTGTTCCTTCCCATTGTTTGCGACCTTCATGAAGATAAACAATATGATCACCAATTTCCATCACACTATTCATATCATGCGTAACCACAATGGTTGTGATCTGAAATTCGTTTGTAATTTCTTTAATTAATTTATCTATCAACAAAGATGTTTGCGGATCAAGCCCCGAGTTTGGTTCATCGCAAAATAAATATTTTGGATTCAATACAATGGCTCTTGCAATACCTACACGCTTCTTCATACCACCACTAATTTCTGCAGGATATTTTTTATTCGCATCTTTTAAATTCACTCTATCCAAAACTTCATTCACACGTTTTGTTCTTTCGCCCAAAGTAAGGCTGGTAAACATGTCCAGTGGAAAGCGAACATTTTGTTCAACCGTCATCGAATCAAATAACGCCGATCCTTGAAACAACATTCCAATTTGCTGACGTAAATTTTTATTGGCATGTTTATCCATCTTCAACATGCTTTCACCATTGTATAAAATATCACCGCTATCTGGTGCAAACAATCCAACTATACATTTTGTGAGAACAGTTTTGCCACTACCACTAATACCAATTATTAAATTGCATTTGCCGGATTGCATCACAGCACTGATGTCTTCCAATATTATTTTTTCGCCAAAAGATTTTTTTATATTTCGTACTTCAATCATTAATTAGAAATTATTTTTTTGTTACGAGCTTTTGTATTTTATGGCATCGCCTGTTGCGTCGCCCACTTGTACGCTTTGTTCTTTTCTGAACATTTATTTAATCAATAGAAAAATAATTTGCAGATTGATAAACACCTGTTCTTTCTTTTTCTAATTGCATCAACACATCATTTGCCAAACTGCTTGCACCAAATCTAAACCAATGATTATTCATCCATGCTTCGCCCAATGTTTCCTGTAACATTACCAAATAATGCAATGCTAATTTCGATTTCGAAATACCACCGGCAGGTTTCATTGCAATCATCTTTCCTGTCTTGTAATAAAAATCTCTGATGGCTTCCAGCATCACCAATGTAACCGGCATCGTTGCAGCAGGCGTAACTTTTCCTGTTGATGTTTTAATAAAATCGGCTCCGGCATACATTGCAATATCACTTGCTTTGCGCACATTATCATAAGTAACCAATTCTCCGGTTTCTAAAATAACTTTTAATCTTGTCCCGCTTGAAGCGGGACCGCATGCTTCTTTAACTGCAGCAATTTCGTCAAACACAAAATTATAATCGCCTTGTAAAAATTTACCGCGACTAATTACCATATCAATTTCATCAGCACCATTATTAACTGCAAATTTTACATCACGAATTTTTACATCACGAGATGCTTGTCCGCTTGGAAAAGCAGTTGCAACTGATGCTACATTAATTCCAGAATCGCCCAATGCTTTTTTTGCAACACTCACCATCGATGGATATACGCAAATGGCCGCCACAGTTGGCAATCCGGGATACGCATCATGCAAATGCTGTGCTTTATAACAAAGTTGTTTTACTTTTCCATCTGTATCTTTTCCTTCCAATGTTGTAAGATCGATCATATTCAAAGTCAGCTTCAAGCCATTCAGTTTTGTTTCGGCTTTAATGCTGCGTTTGGTAAAACGTGAAGCTCTTTCTTCCACACCAACATGATCGATATGCGGATTGTATCTGAAATCGGGTATAGCAACTATTTTTTTTTCTGCAATCATAAAAAGTTGTTGTGAATATCAAATGTAATTAAAAAGAAAAGATTTTAATTGGATTGATAAAATAAGCAATATTGAGTTGTAAAAATGTTTGAAAATTAATTTGAATGTGAAAAAAGGTTGTGTAGTTTTAATTATCTTAATCTTTCATGTCAATGAAAAAAATCTTACTATTCCTATTTATCATATTTGCATTTGACAAATCATTTGGGCAAAACATAAACCATGGCTATGATTCGATACTGCAAAGATGTTTAACACGATACATCCAACATCCTGACTATCAAAATAAAATTAAATCCGGATTTGCAATTCTTACTTTAAGTAAAGCAGATAGTTCAATAAAAATATCTACAGTTTATGTTTCAGATAAGATGTTTGAGTTAATAAACCAAAATCTTGTTACTAATAAAATAAATGAGATTTGTAATAATAAAATAAATAACCCTTTTAAATTAATAGTTCCTGTTTATTTTTTCTTTAATCAAGAAAGGAAACTTTCCAAAAAGCTCCAAAAAATAGCAATAAATAAATTATCACATTTAGAAAAACTTGGTTATACAATTACGAAGTTTCCGGTAAATATTTCTATTTATGAAATGATAAATTAATACAACCATAAAAAAAATCCCGATAATAATTATCGGGATTTTTTTTATGCATCTTTTCCATGACAGTTTTTATATTTCTTTCCGCTACCACAAGGACAAGGATCATTTCTTCCAATCTTCGGTCCCACTTTTATTGGTTCTTGTTTTGTTGGTGCTGAAGGATCAATATAATTATCATCATGTCCTGCACCATCCAATTCATCTTTTTGTGTGCGCATTTTACTGAGATCAGTTTTTTGCTGGCGACCTTCTCTCACTTGTCCTTCATCTTCCAAAGGAATACTTGAATGTGATAAAAATTCAACAATATCTCTATTCACTTCGCCATCCATATTCTTGAATAAATTAAATGCTTCCACTTTATAAATCACCAAAGGATCTTTCTGTTCGTATGTTGCAGTTTGTACACTTTGTTTTAAATCATCCATAGCACGCAAATGTTCTTTCCATGCATCATCTATTAAACCCAATGTCACATTGCGTTCCAGCGCATTCACCAATTCGCCGCCACTTGTTGCCAATGTTTTATCCATGTTAGCCAACACCTGCATTGTTTTTCTTCCATCGGTAAAAGGAACAATAACATTTTCTATATGATTGCCTTGTTTTAAACGAATATTTTTAAATACAGGAAATGCTTTTGCAGCGAGTTCTTGTTTTTTATGCTGATAATTTTCAATTACCTCATCATATAATTTTTCGGCTAATTGTTGCTCTGATGATCTGTTTAATTCATCAGCCGTAATTTTTGTATCGGTGCCGAAATTTACGATCACTGCTAAACGGAAACCTTCAAAATCGTTTTGTTCTTTGAACGAATTAATTAATCCTTCAGCAACAGAATAAAATGCATTATCAAGATCCAATGCTAATCTTTCACCAAACAATGCATGACTTCGTTTTGTATAAATAACAGTTCGTTGTTTATTCATCACATCATCATATTCCAACAAACGTTTACGGATACCAAAATTATTTTCTTCCACTTTTTTCTGAGCACGTTCAATTGATTTTGTGATCATGCTGTGCTGAATCACTTCGCCTTCTTTATATCCTGCAAAGTCCATTACTTTTGCAATTCTTTCGCTACCAAACATGCGCATCAAATCATCTTCTAATGAAACAAAAAACATGGAAGAACCGGGATCGCCCTGACGACCTGCACGGCCACGCAACTGTCTGTCCACACGACGAGATTCATGTCGCTCTGTACCAACAATTGCTAAACCACCAGCTTCTTTAACTCCTGGCCCGAGTTTAATATCGGTACCACGACCGGCCATATTTGTTGCAATAGTTATAGAGCCCGCAAAACCAGCCTCAGCTACGATTTGCGCTTCACGTGCATGTTGTTTTGCATTTAATACATTATGCGGAACTTGTTTTTGTCGTAACATTCTGCTCAGCAATTCACTCACTTCAACAGATGTTGTACCAACCAAAACAGGTCTTCCTGCATTACGTAATTTTGTTATTTCTTCAATCACTGCTCCAAACTTTTCGCGTTTTGTTTTGAAAACCAAATCCTGATCATCGACACGTATACATGCAACATTAGTTGGAATAGTTACCACATCTAATTTATAAATGTCCCACAACTCAGATGCTTCTGTTTCAGCAGTACCGGTCATACCACAAAGCTTGTGATACATTCTAAAATAGTTCTGCAATGTAACCGTAGCATATGTCTGTGTTGTTGCTTCGATCTTTACATTTTCTTTTGCTTCAATGGCTTGATGCAATCCGTCCGAATAACGGCGACCATCGAGAATACGTCCGGTTTGTTCATCAACAATTTTAACCGCTTCATCCATCACCACATACTCCACATCTTTATCAAATAAAGTATATGCTTTTAATAATTGTTGAACAGTATGAATACGATCGGCCTTTACAGAATAATCGTTGATGATATTTTCTTTTTGATGCAATTTTTGTTCGGCATCTATCGAAGCACTTTTTTCAATATCAGCTAATGCAACACTGATATCAGGAATGATAAAAAAGTTTGGATCCTCTCCGGCTTTGGTGATGAGTTGAATTCCCTTATCGGTCAATTCAACCGAATTATTTTTTTCGTCGATGTAGAAATATAATTCTTCATCGGCTTTCGGCATTTCACGTGATTGATCGGCCAGATAATAATTTTCTGCCTTCTGCATTTTTACACGAATACCTGGTTCGCTTAAATATTTTATTAATGCAGTGTTCTTCGGTAAGCCGCGCTGTGCACGGAATAGCGCCAATCCACCATCTTTAGGATCATCATTTCCTTCAGCAATTTTTTTCTTGGCTTCAATTAAAAATTGATTGGTTGCACGTTTTTGTGCTTCCACTAATTTTTCGATTCTTGGTTTTAATTCAAAGAATTGTTCAATGTTATCCTGACGACCAATTGGTCCCGAAATAATTAATGGCGTTCTTGCATCATCGATCAAAACACTATCCACTTCATCCACCATTGCAAAATGATGTTTGCGTTGTACCATTTCATCCGGACTATGTACCATGTTATCACGCAAATAATCAAAACCAAATTCATTATTTGTTCCATAAGTAATATCTGCTAAATATGCTTTGCGTCTTGCTTCACCGTTGGGTTCGTGTTTATCAATACAATCAACAGTTAATCCTAACCATTCAAATAAAGTTCCGTTCCATTCACTATCACGTTTTGCCAAATAATCATTCACAGTAACCACATGCACACCTTCGCCGGCTAATGCGTTTAAATAAGATGGTAATGTTGATACCAATGTTTTACCCTCACCTGTCGACATTTCAGAAATCTTTCCCTGATGCAAAACAATACCACCCAATAACTGCACATCGTAATGCACCATGTTCCATGTTACTTTACCACCAGCGGCAGTCCATGTATTTTGAAAGATGGATTGATCGCCATTAATTTTTACATACTCTTTTGTTACCGATAAATCTCTGTCAAGTTCTGTTGCAGTTGAAACCAATTCGGTATTCTCTTTAAATCGGCGTGCAGTTTCTTTAACCACTGCAAAAGCTTCAGGTAAAATTTTATCAAGAATTACTTCGATCTGTTTATCGCGTTCTTTTTTTAATTTATCAACTTCTTGATAAATCGCATCTTTAGTATGAATATCAGAAGCAGCGAGATCATCAGCTTGCTGTTGCTTGCCGGAAATTTCTGCATCAATATCTTTTAAATGTTCTTTGATTCTTTGTTTAAATTCAACCGTTTTATTTCTCAATTCATCATTAGAAAGACTTTCATATTGCTGAAAGAACTGGTTGATTTTTGCCACGTAAGGCTGGATCTTAGCTACATCTTTTTCGCTTTTATTACCGCCTAATATTTTAGATAAAATGTTCAACATATCATTGGTTCTGTTATAATAAATAATTGTTTGGCTTTTCAAAAACGATGCTACAAATATTTTATGGTCAAATTGGCACTGTTTTTTAAAGGCCGCCAAAGGTAAAGAATTTGAGGGTTGAATAACCGGAAGAATGATTGAATAAAAGGTTTATCAATAACTTAACGATGTTGAAATTCATTTTTATGACTTCGAAAAAAATCGCTGAAATGCTTTTGTAGAAAGAATATCCACAGTTTTTTATTGATGGATGGAATTTAGAGGCTTTTCTGTTACTTTTGCTGCCGATTAAAAAATAGTTTATGGCAGGTCAGTTAAAAGAAGTCCGTAACAGGATTAAAAGTGTTCAGGGTTCTCAACAAATTACCAAAGCAATGAAATTGGTAAGTGCTGCTAAATTGCGCAAAGCTCAGGATGCTATTATTCAGATGAGACCTTATGCAAAAAAATTGCAGGAAGTACTCAGCAATATTGTTAGTAATTCTGATGGTAGTACTGGTTTAAAATTAGCTGAAGAAAGAAATGTTGAAAAAGTATTATTGATTGTGATTACCAGCGACAGAAGTTTATGCGGTGCCTACAATTCTAATATCATGAAATTGGCAAAACAAACTATTGCCGAAAAATATGAAGCTGCTTATAAAAAAAGTAATGTGACCATTTGGAACATTGGTAAAAAAGGTTATGAAGGATTGACAAAAATGGGTTATAAAACAGATGCAACTTATAAAGATATTTATCTGCATTTAACTTTCGAAAATGTACAGGTTGCTGCCCAAGCTGCCATGAAAGCCTTTGAAAATAAGGAGTTCGATGCAGTTGAAATTATTTACAGCGAATTTAAAAATGCAGCAACACAACGTTTTGCTGCCGAACAGTTTTTACCGATTCCAAAAGCACAAAACATTGCAGGCGCAAAAAAAGCTGACTTTATCTTCGAACCTGAAAAAGATGCTTTGATCGCTGAATTGATGCCAAAAATTTTAAACACACAATTATTTAAAGCTGTGTTGGATGGTGCCGCAAGTGAACATGGTGCAAGAATGACAGCAATGGATAAAGCAACAGAAAATGCCAACGAATTATTAAAGACCTTAAAGATTTCTTATAACCGTGCAAGACAAGCTGCCATTACAACCGAGCTTACAGAAATTGTAAGTGGTGCTGCTGCTTTGCAAGGATAGAATAAACTAATGTGCGGATGAGCGAATGTGCAAATTCCTTCATCTGCATATTTACTCATTTGCTAATTTGCACATAATCATCATGGAACTTTCTGCTATCATACCACATATTGAAGTACTCATATTTGCCAGTGAAAAACCATTGACAAGTTTAGAAATTGTTGAACTCATCAACAATGCATTTGGTTTTATGGATGAACGTGTTTCATTAGATCAAGTAGAAAGTTGTTTGGATGGTATTCGTGAAAAATATGCTTCAGAATTTTATCCATTCGAAGTGAAAGAAAGTGGTGGTGGCTGGCAATTTCTTACAAAGAAAGATTTTCACAAAACGATTACACAACTTAATGGCGACAAGTTCCTGAAACGCTTATCCAATGCGGCTTTGGAAACATTGGCCATTATTGCTTATAAACAACCAATCACCAAAGGAGAAATAGAATCTATACGCGGAGTGAACAGCGATTACAGTGTTCAAAAATTATTAGAAAAAGAATTAATAGTTATTGCCGGAAGAAATGAAAAAATGCCCGGACATCCTTTAGTTTATACCACATCAAAAAGTTTCATGGACTATTTTGGCATTAATACTACTTCCGATCTGCCAAAGATCAGAGAAGTATTGGCTGAACAAATGATTGAAGGAACCATTATTAATCCAGAAGATTTTACAAGCAATACCGAATTGCCATTTCAAGAAGAAATAATTGTTGAAGAAGATGAAATGATCGATAAAAAAGATGATGAACATCAAAAAGAAGAAACATCTTCACCCAACTAAACCTTTCCAAAAATAATTCGACATTGCAGCAGTAAAATAAGATACTGTTATCTTCGCAACATGTCGCAACAATTATCAAACGAACAACTTCTTATTGCCGCCAAAAAATTTGGCACTCCATTGTATTTGTATCATGCCGAAAAAATTAC
>CAIQDX010000047.1 GCA_903870685.1 uncultured Chitinophagaceae bacterium
ATTTTATCAACATTCAAATATTTTTTGGCGATTGCATCAATATCTTTTTTGGTAATATTTTTTAAGATATTGTTTTGTTGTGTAACAAAATCTGCCGGTAAATTATAAGTCAAAATTCTTCCAATGAATGCAGCTTTTTGAACACCAGTTTCATAATTACGTGCATCACTTTGTCCGATAGAATTTTTCATGAAAACAACTTCTTCATTTGTTGTCCCTGCTGCTGCATAAGCTTTAATTTCTTTTATCACTTCATACAATGCACTATCAGTTGCAATGGCTTTAACGCTGCTGCTGAAAGCAAATGCGCCGGTATATTTATCGCCTGTAAAAGCTGTTCTGGCACCGTATGTCCAGCCTTTGTCTTCACGTAAGTTCATATTAATTCGACTGTTGAAAGCCGCTCCCAATGCGTAATTGCTTAAAATGGCTTTATAATATTCACCGGTTGCATCGTATTTCAATCCGGTAACATTACCCACGCGAATTTCTGTTTGCGCAGCTTTAGGAATGTTCACTAAATAAATTCTTGCTTTTTCAATAGCAGGTGCAGCTGTTGGTAAAGGAACGGTGAAAGATTTATTTGGTAACTTATTTAAGAATACAAGCTTTGGCAATATTTCTGCTTGCTTGATATCTCCAACGATAACCACTTTTGCATCTTGTGCAGAAATATAATTGTCGTAATAATTTTGAATATCGGCAAAAGCAATATTATTTATTGTCTCTGCTTTTCCTTCGGCAGGAATGCCAAGAATATTATCGCCACCATAACTCAATTTTGCATACACACTTGTAACAACGCCTGCAGGTTGCATCTTACTATTTTGCATGCGTTGAATAATTTGGCGTTTGGTACGAGTGAAAGCATCTTCTTTAAAAACAGGGTTCAACATTCTTTCTTCCAATAATGATAATGTTTTATCGATATTCTTTTTTAAAGTTTGAACTGAAAATACAATTCCATCTTCTGCATCATTCACACTAACACTGCTGCCAATTTTTTCTAGCTCTGAAGAAAATTGTTCGCTGGTAAAATTCTTTGTGTCTTCATTCATCATCGCTGCGAAAAGATTCACCCATCCTGCTTTTGATAAATTATTCGATTCTAAAAATCTTCCACCTTTTAAAGTAACATTGATGGTAACAGTTGGTATCTCTGTATTTTCTGTACCAATTACTTTCATTTTATTTGATAAAGTGGTTGTATAAAATGCAGGAACTTTAACAACAGGATTTGGTCCGCTTGCAGGAACTTTTTTTCTGTCGAAATTATCTGTTGCTTTTGTATATTTTAATCCTGCATAACCATAATTAGGTGCTTTATAATTTGATTGATCAATTGTATAATCATCAGCAGCGGCTCTTAAATTTTCACCGCCTTTCGTCAACACACTTACAATAACGTGATGTTTATTTTTGATGTACTTATCATAAACACGCAACACATCCTCCTTAGTTAAGTTTTGATACATCGCTAATAATTTGCCGGTCATGTTTGGTGTGCCTGCAAATGTTTGAAATGCTGCCAACTGACTAACTTTTCCTGATACACTTGCCAATCCATTTATTGTTCTGCTTTCGTAACCGCTTTTAAATTTTTGTATGTCATCATCATTAACACCGCGTTTTTCAAATTCAGCAAAAGCCTGATTAATTAATTGTTCCATCTCAGCTAAATTCTTTCCGGGATATGGTGTAACAGAAATAGAAAACTCACCGGCCAATTCGCTCAACTGACTGCTGGCACTGGCTTGCAGCGCTTTCTGATCTTTAATTAAAAATTGATAGAACACAGAGTTGCGATTACCGCCACCGCCACCTCTGCCACCACCACCTCTTCCTCCGCCTCCACCACCACCGCCTAAAACTTGCGATAGGCAAGCAAGTGCAGCCATGTCTTCATTGTATTCAGCAACAGTTGGATAAACCAATCTTAATTGTGCAGCCCTGGCATAATTATCTACATAACTTACATAACGATCTTTATCAATAATTACCGGTGCTAATTTTACAGGTTGTACATCGGGACAACGGGGAATTGAACCAAAATATTTTTCAGCTAATTTAATTATGTCGGTAGTTTTTACATCACCACCAACAGTTAAGGTTGCGTTATTTGGACCATACCAACGCAAAAAGAAATTCTTTAAATCATTCACACCAACTTTATTCAATTCTTCAATATATCCAATCGTTAACCATGAATAAGGATGACCATAAGGATATAAATTTTTTGCACTCACTTCACTTACTAAACCATAAGGTTGATTATCGTAATTCTGTCCGCGTTCATTTTTTACAGTGGCACGTTGAATTTCGAATTTTTGTTGTGTAACTGCATCTAATAAAAATCCCATTCTATCGGCTTCGAGCCATAACATTTTTTCAACTTGATTATTAGGAACTGTTTCATAATAATTAGTTCTGTCGCGGTTTGTAGAACCATTTAATGTTCCGCCGGCTTCAGTAACTAATTTAAAATGTTGTTGATTGGTTACATGATCGCTTCCTTCAAACATCATGTGTTCGAAGAAATGTGCGAAACCACTTTTACCAATTTCTTCTCTGGCAGATCCAACATGATAAGTAACATCAACATGTACAATTGGATCGCTGTGGTCTTCATGTACAACAACTGTAAGACCATTTGGTAAAACATATTTTTCGTAAGGGATAACAAGTTCATTGCCTTTTTTTACAACCTTCTCCACCAACTTAGCTTGTGCATGTGTTGATTGTTGGATGAAGAAAGCAGCAGCAATGATTAAGAAGATTTTCTTTTTCATGTGTTTTGGTGTTTTATTTTTTGGGAATAGGAAAGGTAGCAGCAAATAGAATAGTTGCAAAACCAATC
>CAIQDX010000048.1 GCA_903870685.1 uncultured Chitinophagaceae bacterium
AAATTACTGATGTGATTCATCTTGCAGCAGAATCGCATGTTGATCGTTCCATTGTTTCTCCACTTGATTTTGTTTACACTAATATCATCGGTACTGTTAATTTATTGAATGTTGCCAGAACAAAATGGAAAGCTGATTACAGTAATCATTTGTTCTATCATATTTCAACTGATGAAGTGTATGGTGCATTAGGAACTACCGGTTTATTCACTGAAACAACACCCTATCATCCTAACTCTCCTTATTCAGCAAGTAAAGCATCTTCCGATCATTTTGTTAGAGCGTATGCAGAAACTTATCACATGAAAACAGTGGTATCTAATTGTTCTAATAATTACGGACCCTTTCATTTTCCTGAAAAATTAATTCCACTCTTCATCAATAATATCATCACAAAAAAACCTTTACCTGTTTATGGTGATGGATTGTATACAAGAGATTGGTTGTTTGTAAAAGATCATGCATTGGCAATCGATTTAATTTTTCATGAAGGAAAAGCTGATGAGACTTATAATATCGGCGGCTTTAATGAATGGAGAAATATTGATCTGATAAAATTGTTATGCAAATTGATGGATGAAAAATTAGGAAGAGCAAAGGGCGAAAGCGAACAATTGATCACTTATGTAAAAGACAGACCGGGTCACGACAGACGATATGCCATCGATGCAACAAAGATCAATAAAGAATTAGGATGGAAACCAACGGTAACTTTTGAACAAGGATTAAGTGAAACCATAGATTGGTTCTTGCAAAATACTGAATGGTTAGATCATATTACCAGCGGTGCTTACGAAAAATATTACGATTCGATGTACACGAATAGGGTTTAAAAGGTTGAAGAAGTTCAAGAGGTTTAAAATGTTGTTCAATAACCTTTTAAACTTATTAAACTTCTTCAACCTCTTAAACTTTTTAAACTTCTTCAACCTCTAACTATGAAAGTAGAAGAAACAAAACTGAAAGATTGCTTTATCATCCGCGATACAGTATTTGAAGATCCACGTGGTTATTTCTTTGAAAGCTTCAACCAGCAACGATTTGCAAGCAATATTGGATTGAATGTTTCCTTTGTTCAGGATAATCAATCAAAATCAACACGTGGTGTTTTACGTGGCATTCATTTTCAACAAGGCGAACATGCACAAGCAAAATTAGTTCGTGTGTTAGAAGGACGCGTATTAGATGTGGCGGTTGATCTCAGAAAAAATTCTCGAACATTTGGTCAGTGGGAAACAGTAGAATTAACGGGTGATAACCATGTTCAATTTTTTGTACCAAGAGGATTTGGTCATGGCTTTGTTGTGTTGAGTGATACGGCTACTTTCTTTTATAAATGCGATAACTTTTATAATAAAGCATCCGAAGGTGGAATCATTTATAATGATGCTGATTTAAATATTGATTGGCAAATAAAGGAGAGTGAAGTTTTGTTATCTGATAAAGACAAAATACTTCCAACCTTTAATGAAATAAAAAACAGTTTGAATTTTTAATCCAAACCAATAATCCTTAAACCAATAAACAAATCTCTATGAAAGGCATTATTCTCGCAGGGGGCAGTGGCACAAGATTGTATCCTATCACAAAAGGAATCAGTAAACAATTGATGCCCATTTATGATAAGCCGATGATCTACTATCCACTCTCCGTTTTAATGTTGGCAGGTATCAATGAAATATTAATTATCACAACACCTGAAGACTCTACTCAATTTCAAAGGCTATTAGGTGATGGCAATGAACTGGGTTGTAAATTTTCTTTTGCAGTGCAAGCTGTTCCAAACGGATTGGCACAAGCATTTGTAATTGGAGAAAAATTTATCGGAAACGATAAAGTAGCATTAGTATTAGGCGATAATATTTTTTATGGTGCAGGTTTCAGTAAATTGGTACAATCATTTAATGATGTGCAAGGTGCTGCCGTTTTTGCTTATGAAGTGAATGATCCTGAAAGATACGGTGTGGTTGAGTTTGATAAGGATAATAATGTTGTTTCGATCGAAGAAAAACCTAAACAACCAAAATCAAATTATGCAGTACCTGGTTTATATTTTTATGATAATACGGTTGTGCATATTGCAAAAAATATTGCGCCCTCACCAAGAGGTGAATTTGAAATAACAGATGTTAATCGTGAATATTTAAAACAAGGAAAATTAAAAGTTGGTGTGATGAATCGTGGTACAGCATGGTTAGATACAGGGACTTTCGATTCTTTGCATGATGCGAGTGAATTTGTTCGTGTAATTGCAAAGAGACAAAGTCAGCAAGTTGGTTGCATTGAAGAAGTAGCTTTCAGAATGGGATTTATTGATCATGCACAATTAATGGTATTAGCTGATAAATATTCGAAAAGCGGTTACGGAGAATATCTGCGCAGATTGAAATTGTAAATTTTATTTTATTATTTATAGTTGGTCAGCGACCAACTATAACAGAAGCTCATCACTGAATTACTCGGTGATGGGCTTTTTTATTTTTATGATTTGATGTGCAGATTAAACCGTTAATCATATTTTCCCTGAATCGGAAACTGTTGTTTATTATTTTAAAAGATATTTGTTTAAACAACACCGACACAAATAAATAATATGGTCGCACTCGATTTCAGTGAAATATTATTGCGTAACACCGAATTCTTAAAACCATTCGCTATCACTTTAACAAGAGAT
>CAIQDX010000049.1 GCA_903870685.1 uncultured Chitinophagaceae bacterium
ACCATGGTTGTCGCAGGTGTGTATTTAGTAGCAAGATTATTCCCAATATTTTCTGTTGATGAATTTGCATTGCAAATCGTTACTTATGTTGGATTGGTTTCTGCATTAATTGCTGCAGTTATTGCTTGCACACAAACAGATATTAAAAGAGTGTTGGCATATTCAACCATGTCGCAGATTGGTTATATGATGTTTGCATTGGGTGTTGCAAAACAAGGTGGTGAAGAAGGTTTGGGTTACATGGGTTCGATGTTTCATTTATTTACACACGCATTTTTTAAATCATTATTATTTCTTGGTGCAGGCGCTGTTATTCATTTAGTTCACAGCAACGATATGAAAGATATGGGTGGCTTAAGAAAACTGATGCCAATAACACATCTTTCATTTTTAATTGCATGTTTGGCAATCGCAGGTATTCCGCCGTTTGCAGGATTTTTTAGTAAGGAAGAAATTTTATTGGCCGCATTCAACTCAAATAAATTAGTGTATGGTGTTGCATTGTTTACATCGGGATTAACTGCGTTTTATATGTTCCGTTTATATTATTCAATTTTCTGGAGTAAAGAAGCACATGTTCATGATTCGCATCATGGTGAAGGAACATGGTCGATGAAATTGCCATTAATTATTTTAGCCATCATGGCTGTTGTTGCAGGACTCATTCCTTTCTCAAATTTTGTAACGAATGATGGTGCTGCTTTAGAAACGCATATCAATTATATTTTTTCAATTGCTCCGGTTTTATTAGCAATTACTGGAATTGGACTGGCAACTGTTTTATATAAAAATGTAAATGCAAAACCAGATGCAATTGCAAATGCATTTGGTGGATTTTATAAATCAGCGTACAGAAAATTTTATATTGATGAAGTTTATTTGTTCATCACAAAAAAAATAATTTTTAATTTAATTGGAAGACCAGCGGCATGGTTCGATAAAAATATTGTTGATGGTTTCATGAATTTATTAGCAACTGTTACTGCTAAATTTTCGGAATTAATTAAAGGATTACAATCTGGTAAAGTGCAGAATTATACTTTGTATTTTTTTGGTGGAATAGTTGCTTTGGCTGTGTTGTTTATTTATGTGTGGAAGTAATGAATGTGAAGATGTGCAAATTAAAAATTTGCAAATGATGAGTTGTGTGGAAAGCGTACAAGAGTGCGACGCCAGTAAAGTTGATTAAAGATTTATAGCCGGGTTTATAAAAATATTATAAAATGAATTTATCGTTACTTATCATCTTGCCTTTTATCACAGCAATAATAATATTGTTTGTAAAAGGATTGAAGCAAGTGCGCAGCGTAGCTTTGACGGGTTCGTTACTTCAATTGGTTTTGGTATTTGATTTATTATTTCAATACCTGAAAGAAAGAACACACGACAGTTCGCAAATGTTATTTCAATACAATTATAATTGGTATGATAGCTTGCATATTAATTATCATGTTGGTGTTGATGGCATTTCTGTTGCGATGATTTTATTAACTTCTTTTGTTGTAGTTGCAGGTGTGCTTGTTTCGTGGACACAAGAAACATTGAATAAAGAATTTTTCTTTTTGTTGATCTTCTTAAGCATGGGTGCTTACGGATTTTTTATTTCGCTGGATTTATTTACTATGTTTTTCTTTTTAGAAGTGGCAGTAATTCCAAAATTTTTATTGATAGGTATTTGGGGAAGCGGTAAAAAAGAATACAGTGCCATGAAGTTGGCATTAATGTTAATGGGTGGTTCTGCATTAATATTTGTTGGGTTATCGGGTTTATATTATTTCGGTGTTAATGGAAATAATTCTTTTGATCTGTTAACTATTTCGCAGGCAAATGTTCCAATGCTTGTTCAAAAAATATTTTTTCCATTTTTATTTATAGGCTTTGGTGTGTTCACTGCATTATTTCCATTTCATACTTGGGTGCCCGATGGTCACTCTTCTGCACCAACAGCTGCGTCAATGTTCTTGGCCGGTATATCAATGAAACTCGGTGGCTACGGGTGTTTGCGCGTTGCAACTTATTTAATGCCCGATGCTGCACACGAATATCAATGGATCATTATTTTATTAGCAACCATTGCAATCATCTATGGTGCATTCGCTACGATGATGCAGAAAGATTTAAAATATATCAACGCATATTCTTCCATTAGTCATTGCGGATTTGTTTTATTAGGAATTGGAATGCTGACTCGAACATCAATCAATGGCGCTGTAATGCAAATGGTTTCGCATGGATTAATGACAGCCCTTTTCTTCGCAGCCATTGGAATGATCTATAGCAGAGCACACACAAGAATGGTAGATCAGTTAGGTGGATTATTAAAAGTAATTCCATTCATCTCAACAGTATTTGTGATTTCAGGTTTATGTAGTTTAGGATTACCGGGCTTTAGTGGATTTGTTGCAGAGATGACGGTCTTCATGGGCTCCTGGCAAAACACTGATGGATGGTATCGATTAGCAACAATTTTATCTTGCGCATCTATTGTTGTAACGGCAGTTTATATTTTACGCGCTACCGGTAAAGCAATAATGGGACCAATAACAGATTCGCATTTTAATCATTTAACTGATGCCGCATGGAATGAAAAATTTGCTGCAGGATTATTGATCATTGCAATTGTTGTGATTGGTATGGCGCCTTTTTTATTAACCGATTTGATTGGCTCTGGAACAGATGCGATCATGAATAAAATTTTGGTAATTGTAAAATAACTAAAGAAATGTTGAATGATTTTTTGATATTGATGAAACAAGAATTGGTAATTACGATTATCATTTTCATTTTGCTGTTTATTAAAATTGGAAGCAAAGACTGGAAGAATGAAAGTCTTTTAAAACTAATAAATGTTTTATTACTCTTAAATGTTGTATTTAGTTTTATTGGAAATCAGGAAGGTGTTTTGTTCAATGAAATGTTTAGAACAAATGATCTGATCTCTTTAGAAAAAGGAATATTAAGTTTAGGCACATTAATTATCTCGCTTTCATCTTATTCATGGTTACAAAATCATAAACATGTTGCAGAGTTTTACATGTTATTACTCTCTACTTTATTGGGAATGTTTTTAATGATCTCAGGCGGACATTTAATAATGTTTTATTTAGGATTGGAATTATCAACCATTCCATTAGCCGCCATTGCAAACTTCGATTTAGATAAACGTAAATCATCAGAAGCTGCATTTAAACTAATTATTTCATCAGCCTTTTCTTCAGGATTATTATTGTTTGGTATTTCGTTGGTGTATGGCACAACAGGAACATTATTATTTTCCGAATTGGCTCAAACCCTTACCGGTACGCCGATTCAGATATTTGCATTCATATTATTATTCGCAGGTTTTGCTTTTAAAATCTCAGTCGTTCCATTCCATTTATGGACCGCCGATGTTTATGAAGGTGCTCCAGTTGCCGTAACATCCTATCTCTCCGTAATTTCAAAAGGCGCTGTGTTGTTTGTATTCGTTTCTGTTTTATATGGTGCATTCAAACCATTAGCAACAACATGGTATAATATGTTGTTCATACTTTCGGTATTGACAATTATTGTTGGAAATTTATTTGCTATTCGTCAAAATAATTTAAAACGTTTCCTTGCGTTTTCATCTATCGCACAAGTTGGTTTTATTTTAATTGGTGTATCAGGAAGTTCACAAACAGGAACTGCATCTGTTATTTATTTTATTCTCGTTTATATATTTTCAAACCTTGCAGCATTTGGTGTTATTTCTTTTATAAGTGCAGTTACAGGTAAAGAAACGATTGATGATTATAAAGCATTGTACAAAACAAATCCTTTTTTAAGTTGGGTGATTACCATTGCATTATTTTCATTAGCCGGAGTTCCGCCAACTGCAGGATTTTTTGGTAAATATTTTTTGTTGATGGCAGGAACAGGAATTGCAGGAAGTAAAGGATTAATTATCTGGATCATTATTGCTGCATTGAATCTGGTAATTTCATTCTATTATTATTTAAGAGTAGTGAAAGCAATTTTTATGGATGCGAATGAAACGCCAATCCAAAAATTATCTGTTCCGTTTTTACCAAAATTGGCAATGATCATTTGTGTTGCAGGTATTGTGTTAACCGGATTGTTCAGTTTTATTTACGAATATATTTTCTCATTAAGCAATGGCTTTTAACTTATTAATTAATACTTATAACTTGTTATGGCAATCAATCAAAATCATACGGTAGAAGAATTGAATGGTGTAAGATGTGCCATTGTTGAAAAAAATATTTCTCAGGAAAGAGCAGATTTTTTAAAAACATTATTAGAATTCAATAAATACCAAGTTGTTGTTGCGGTGGCGCCTCCTCCAAAAGCTGCACCTGCAAAGCCTTTGGCCGAAGGTGAAGTTGCGCCCCCACCTCCTCTACCTGCTCCCGAAAAATTTATTGTTGGTGTAACTGATTTTTCTTTCAATGCCATCAATGCTATTTTCAGTCGATTGTTACATTCTCTTGATGGGCACATTGTTACGCAAGCATATTGGTATCAGAAAGAATTAGTTTCACACGATGAGGTACCTTATTACGAAAGAAAGAACTAATTAAAATTTACTTACTCTCGATAAATAAAAAAGAACTCCTTTCGAAGTTCTCTTTTGGTTTTTCATTTAAAAGCTGAAGCTTTATTATTTGATTGCTTTATAAAAAAGACAACAAAACAAAAGCCATAATAATTAATGTGATAATAATTTTCATAACAGCGGTTTTAACAAGGTTAAAAGATTTCAATTCCAAATTAAAATCTTAGCTTAATAAAGAACCTGTCGTATCATAAACGAAAGTCTGTTTCATTTATTGTAATAAAAAAGGAATCCGTTTAGGGATTCCTTTTACATTCTATATATATGCAATCGTTAGAGGCCTTTTAAAGTTACTAGTCGATCCCATTTATTTTGGCGCGCAGCTTCTGCTTGATGCAAGAATTGTTCTGCTAATTCAGGATCCTTTGCTTTAATTACATTAAACCTGTTTTCATGATACATGAAATCCCCTAATGCCATTGTTGGTTCTTTTGAATCAATTACAAAACGTTGTCCTTTTTCTTTTGATGGATTGTAATGGAACAAAGGCCAGTAACCAGATTTAACTGCGAAATCTTGTTCTTCAGCACCGCGACCCATATCAATTCCATGTGCAATACAATGACTGTATGCAATAATTAATGATGGACCAGGAAATGCTTCTGCTTCCAAAATAGTTCTTACAGTATGTGCATCATTTGCACCCATTGCAATTTGTCCAACATATGCAGTACCATGTGCAATGGCTTGTAATGCTAAATCTTTTTTACCGGTCGTTTTTCCATTCACAGAAAACTTAGCACTAGATCCAATTGGTGTTGATTTAGATTTTTGTCCGCCGGTATTAGAATACACTTCAGTATCCAACACCATGATGTTTACATTTTCACCGGTTGATAAAACATGATCCAATCCGCCATAACCAATATCATAAGCCCAACCATCGCCACCAACAATCCATACAGATTTATCTGCAAGAAAATCTGATAAGTGAAATAAATTAAGTGCTGCAATGGATCTTTGTCCGCGTAAACGATGTTTTAATTCTTTTATAAATTCATGTTTAGCATGAATTTCAGTTTCAGTAGTTTCAGGAGTATTAATAATTGAATCAGCTAATTCATCTCCAACAATATGTCGCAATTCATTTAATAAAGAAATAGCAGAAAGTCTTTTTTGTTCGTTAGCCAATTTAATTCCTAATCCAAATTCTGCATTGTCTTCAAATAATGAATTTGCCCAAGCTGGTCCAACACCTTCTTTATTTTTTGTCCATGGTGTTGTTGGTAAATTTCCTCCAAAGATGGATGAACATCCTGTTGCATTTGCAACGATCATTCTTTCACCAAATAATTGTGTGATCAATTTTAAATATGGTGTTTCGCCGCAACCAGAGCAAGCTCCAGAGAATTCAAATAATGGTTGGAAGAATTGCGAGCCTTTAACTGTGTTACGATTAATTTTTGTGCGATCAACTTCTGGTAATGTCAAGAAGAAATCCCAATTTAATTTTTCGTTTTCCTGAATAGGTGTTTTGTCAAACATATTAATTGCCTTATGTCCAGGATCTGATTTACTTGTCATCGGACAGAACTCAACACACATATTACAACCGGTACAATCTTCTGTAGAAACTTGTAAGGTATATGCTTCTTTTGTTTTGTCCCATTCTTTTCCAATTGGATCGACATGTTTAAATGATGATGGTGCACCAAGCAATAATTCTTTATCATAAATTTTTGGACGAATAGCAGCATGCGGACAAATCAAGAAACATTTTCCGCATTGTGTACAAAGGTCTGCATCCCAAACAGGCACTGCATCTGCAATATTTCTCTTTTCATATTTTGTTGTACCGGAAGGAAATTGTCCATCAACAGGCAAAGCACTAACTGGTAAATCATCACCTTCGCCAGATATAATTCTTGCTAAAACATCTTTTACAAAATCAGGAGAATTGTTTGGAACAACAGTATCTAAAGCAACATCACCAACTGCCAAATGTTTATAATCTATTTGATATAAATTGGCTAATGTTTTATCAACTGCCTCATAATTTTTTTGAACTACAGCTTCGCCTTTCTTCCAATATGATTCATAAATGGCTTCTTTAATTTTTTCTATCGCTTCTTCTCTTGGTAATACATTGCTGATAGCAAAGAAACATGTTTGCAAAATAGTATTGATGCGATTGCCCATACCTGCATCTTTGGCAACAGTATAAGCATTGATGCCATAAAACTTTAAATGTTTTTCTTTAATTTCTTCCTGAACTTTTCTTGGAAGCATTCCCCAAACTTTATCTTTTTCGTATGGTGCATTTAATAAAAATGTTGCGCCATATTCTGCATCTTTTAAAATGTCATACTTCATTAAATAATTAAAATGATGACAAGCAATAAAGTTTGCAGATTGAACTAAATAAGAAGAACGGATTGGATTTTCGCCAAAACGTAAATGCGATGCAGTTAATGATCCGGATTTTTTTGAATCATAAACAAAATATCCTTGAACAAAAAAGTTTGTTTTATCGCCAATAATTTTAATTGAATTTTTGTTCGCACTAACTGTGCCATCAGCACCTAAACCAAAAAACAATCCGCGGAATTTATGTTGTGAATCGAGATTAAATGTTTTATCGTAAAATAAACTTAAATGGGTAACATCATCATCAATACCAATAGTAAAATGGTGTTTTGGATGTTTTTGTTTTAATTCTTTAAACACAGCTTTCACCATTGCGGGTGTAAATTCTTTTGAAGACAAACCATAACGTCCGCCAATAACATGTGCATGATGATTTTCCTGAGATTCATTCAATGCATTTACAATATCCATGTATAAAGGTTCGGCCATTGCACTTGGTTCCTTACAACGATCCAACACAGCAATGTTTACAACAGATTTTGGTAAAGCTTTTATAAAATGTTCGATAGAAAAAGGACGGAATAAACGAACGTTTAACATTCCCACTCTTTTGCCTTCAGAATTTAAATAATCAACAGTTTCCTGAACAGCAGTTCCGCCAGAGCCCATTATAATAATAACTCGATCAGGATGATCATGTCCATAATAATCAAATAATTTATATTTTCTTCCTGTTAATGCTGCAAACTTGTCCATCATTTCTTCAACAATGCCCGGCACTTTTTCGTAATAAGTATTAGCAGCTTCGCGATTTTGGAAAAACACATCGGGGTTTTGTGCAGTACCACGAATGAAAGAATTATTTGGAGATAACGCTCTATTACGATGTGCATTTACTTCATCCATATCAATCATTTCAGAAATAACACTATCTGGAATAATGTTTACTTGAGACAATTCGTGTGAAGTTCTAAATCCGTCAAAAATATTTAAGAAAGGAACTCTTGATTTTAATGTAGCGGCCTGTGCAATTAAAGCCATATCCATTGCTTCTTGCGCGTTGTTGCCAAATAACATGGAGAATCCTGTTCCTCTAACAGCCATCACATCACTATGATCTCCAAAAATTGATAATGCATGTGTTGCAATTGTTCTTGCGGCAATATGAAAAACAGCTGGAGTTAATTCACCGGCAATTTTATACATGTTTGGAATCATCAACAACAAACCTTGCGAAGAAGTAAATGTAGAAGCTAAAGCACCGCCTTGCAATGCACCATGTATTGCACCGGCCGCACCGGCCTCACTTTGCATTTCCATAATTTTTGGAACCTGACCAAAAATGTTTGTGATTCCTTTGGCACTCCATTCATCCGTCCATTCGCTCATTGCAGAAGATGGTGTAATTGGATAAATAGCACACACTTCGCTTGTTTTGTAAGCAACATAAGCAGCAGCTTCATTTCCATCCATAATTTCTTGAGTGATCTTATCTTCTGTAGGCGTAACTTCTGTTTGATGTTTTGTTGATGTTTCCATAATATTATTTATTGTTCAAAAAGAAAATTAAGTGTACGAATGTACCCTGATGATATAGGGCAAAAAATGACGGATATCAGTTAGTTGTATGAGCAATCGCATTTCATAAATAGACTTACCGTACGATTTTATCGGTAAATTCAACACAGTTTATATTTGCTTCCTACTATTCTCATATCAATTCTGTATATCTTTAAACCCAAAAATTCTTTATCATATAAGTATACCTAAAAACAATGTTTAGAAAAGCACCTATTTATTTTATTGGATTATTAATTATAACATCTTGCAATAACAAAAAACAAGATCCGCCAAAACAAAATGCTCCTGCTCAAAATGTAATTGTTGATGTAATCATTGCCAATTCAAAGATTATTTCGCACACAATTGAAGCTAACGGATCGGTTGTTGCCAATGAATATGTTGAATTACATTCTGAAATTAACGGACGCATTACTTTCTTAAATGTACCCGAAGGAAAAATGGTTACCAAAGGAACAGTGATTGCTAAAATTTATGATGAAGACCTGCAAGCGCAATTGCAAAAATCGAAAGTACTCTTAGAATTTGCCCAGATAACAGAACAAAGAGATAAAAAATTATTATCGGTGAATGGTCTTAATCAAGCTGATTATGATGCTGCATTAAATCAGGTAAAAAGCATTAAGGCCGATATGGCATATACTCAATCATTAATTGATAAAACGGTTATCAAAGCCCCGTTTGACGGATTGGTTGGATTAAGACAAGTTAGCCCGGGTGCTTATGTTACTCCATCAACAATAATTGCAACGGTTCAGGAAATAAGCAAACTGAAAATTGATTTTACTATTCCCGAAGAATATGCTGACGTTATTAAAAAAGGAAATACTGTAGATATTGAATCTATTGCCGGAGCATCATCACGTATAAAAGCAACTATAATTGCAACCGAACCCCAGATCACACAAGCTACACGTAATTTAAAAGTAAGGGCTATTTTACAAAATCAAAAATTAAATCCGGGTGCGTTTGTAAAAGTTTATGTTGCCGCAGGAGCCGATACAAAAGCGTTAATGATTCCCACCAATTGTTTAATTCCGGATGATAAAAACAATCAAATTGTTTTAGTTAAAAATGGTAAAGCAACTTTTGTAAATGTAAAAACAGGATTGCGAGAATCGAATAATGTTGAAATTGCAAAGGGTTTAAATTTAGGCGATACCGTTATTGTTACAGGCGTTTTATTTGCACGACCAAAATCTCCTGTTAAAATCAGAAGTGTAAAAACATTGGAAGAAATTGCTAAGGCAAACAACAATAATTAAGAAGAATATCAATACAATTCATACAAACGATTAGATACAAATAGCATGAATATTTCCGAGTTATCATTGAAACGTCCGGTATTAGCAACTGTAATGAATTTGATGATCATTTTATTTGGCGTGGTTGGATATACTTTTTTGGCAGTAAGAGATTATCCTGCGATTGATCCTCCGGTAATTACAATTTCAACATCGTATACAGGTGCAAATCCTGATATAATGGAAAGCCAGGTAACCGAACCATTAGAAAAACAGGTTAATGGAATTCCCGGTATCAGAACTATCACTTCATCAAGTACTTTAGGCGGAAGTAACATAACAGTAGAATTTAATTTGGGTGTTGATTTGGAAGCTGCGGCCAGTGATGTTCGAGATAAAGTTGGACAGGCGCAAAGAAGTTTACCACAGGATATCGATGCACCACCAGTTGTTTCGAAAGCTGATGCTAACAGTGATCCAATTTTAATTTTAGCCGTGCAGAGCAACACAAAAGGGTTGATGGAATTAACAGATTATGCTGAAAATGTTCTGCAACAACAATTACAAACAATTAACGATGTTAGTTCTGTGGGCATCTTCGGACAAAAAAGATATTCGATGCATATCTGGTTGGATCCTGATCGCATGCTTGCTCATAATATTGCATACAACGATATTTCAAGCTCTGTCAAATCAGAAAATATAGAATTACCTCCGGGGAAAATTTATGGTAACAATACCGAGTTAACAATTAGAACCTTGGGTAGATTAACTTCTGAAAAACAATTTCGCGATTTAATTATAAAAGAAGATAGCACAGGTATTGTTAGAATGAGTGATATAGCTCGAGTAGAATTAAGCCCAGAATCTCCCGAACAAAGTTGGAAATACAATGGTGTAAATGCAGTTGGATTGGCACTCATTCCACAACCTGGTGCAAATAATATTCAGATTGCTGATGAGTTTTATAAAAAACTTGAACAGATAAAAAAAGCAAATAAATCTGATATAATAATTAATGTTCTAATTGATAATACGGTTAACATTCGTCATTCATTAGCCGAAGTAAAAGAGACACTGATCATTTCATTTAGTTTGGTTGTGTTAGTTATCTTTTTCTTTTTTAGAAATTGGTTAATTGCTATTCGACCATTAATTGATATTCCTATTTCACTAGTTGCAACATTTTTTATCATGTATGTTTCTGGATTTTCCATTAATGTATTAACCTTGTTGGGAATAGTGCTGGCAACGGGTTTGGTCGTCGATGATGGTATTGTTGTTACTGAAAATATTTTTAGAAAATTGGAGGAAGGTTTGCCCATTCGCAAAGCGGCATTAGAAGGAAGTAAAGAAATTTTCTTTGCCGTAATTTCTACATCATTAACATTGGCAGTTGTATTTATGCCTGTAATATTTTTACAAGGATTTGTTGGAAGATTGTTTCGCGAATTTGGTGTAACCCTTGCTGCGGCTGTTTTAATTTCTGCATTTGTATCTCTTACTATAACTCCTGTTTTAAATGTTTACTTAAACAGAAAGAATGCAAAACATGGAAAGTTTTATGAAAGAACTGAACCGTTTTTCAGAGGTATGGAAAATGGATACAAAAGTTTATTGCAATCCTTCATGAAAATAAGATGGGCTGCATGGGTAATCATTTTAGTTTGTACCGGCATAATTTTTTTTGTAATGAAAAATTTACAAAGTGAGATTGCTCCTTTGGAAGATAGAAGTAGCATACGTTTTCAGTCTACTGCGGCTGAGGGCACTAGCTTCAGTTATATGTTGAACATCACCGATAAAATCGCAAATTATTTGTACGATTCTATTCCGGAAAGAGATTTTGTTTTTGCAAGAGTTGGTGGTAATGGCGGATCAGTTAATTCTTCTCAACCAAGATTAGGTTTAATTGATCCCACATTGCGAAAAAGAAGTCAAAATGAAATTGCGAATGATCTTCAAAAAAAACTATCTCGATTTAATGATGCGAGAATATTTGCTATTCAGGAACAAACCATTTCTGTAGGGCTTGGTTCCAGAGCAGCTTTGCCTGTTCAGTTTGTTTTGCAAAATCAGGATCTTAATAAGATAAAAGATGTTCTTCCTAAATTTTTAGAAGAAGCAAGAAAGGATAAAACTTTTTCCAACGTCGATGTGAATTTAAAATTCAATAAACCTGAATTACAAATTACTGTTGACAGAATGAAAGTTAAAGATTTGGGTTTATCTACTTCTGATGTAATTTCTGCCATGCAATCTGCGTTTAGTGGTGGAAGAATGGCTTACTACATTATGAATGGCTATCAATATCAGGTAATTGCTCAGGTTGACAGAACAGACAGAAATAAACCAAACGATATTGAAAAAATTTATGTGCGAAATAATAAAGGAGAAAACATTCCTTTAGATGCTGTAATAAAAATTGATGAAGGAAGTAATCCTTCAACATTATTTCATTTTAATCGATATAAATCAGCAATTGTTTCCGCATCGTTAGCAGAAGGTAAAACAGTTGGCGATGGCATTGATGCTATGCAAAAAATTGGGGCAAAATTATTAGACCAAAGTTTTCAAACCGCACTAAACGGACCATCACGCGATTATGCCGAAAGCTCATCTAACATTGCATTTGCTTTTGGCTTGGCATTGATATTAATTTATTTGGTATTAGCTGCACAATTCGAAAGTTTCTTAGATCCTTTCACTATCATGCTTACTGTGCCTTTGGCATTAGCCGGTGCGTTATTAAGTTTATATCTCTTTAAACAAACACTAAATATTTTTTCTGAAATTGGAATGATCATGTTAATTGGGTTGGTTACAAAGAATGGAATTTTAATTGTTGAATTCACCAATCAAAAACGTAAAAAAGGAATTCCAAAAATGGAAGCCGTTATTGAGGCTTCTGCACAAAGGTTACGTCCAATTTTAATGACAAGTTTAGCAACTTCATTTGGTGCATTGCCAATCGCTTTAAGTTTGGGAGCTGCATCAACCAGTAGAATTCCTTTGGGAATTGTTGTTGTTGGTGGAATTATTTTTTCATTGATACTTACTTTGTTTGTTATTCCTGCTGTTTATACTTTCATCAGTGGTAAGCACAAATCTGATGAAATAGAAATGACCGAATAATATTTTTAATCAATCAAAAACATTAAGCGGCACATGCCGCTTTTTTTATTGAATGATAAACATCAACTTTTATTTTTTTATTATCAATAACTTTGTTGTCTAAAATAATTTTGATGAGCGAAACAAACGATCCCATTGCAAGTATCAGGATAGATTATAAATTAAAATCTTTAAGCGAAGAAGACACTGCTGATAATGCTTTCGAACAATTTACGAGATGGTGGAACGAAGCACGCAACAGTCATTTGCATGAAGTGAATGCAATGACATTAGCCACTGCAGATACAAATGGGAATCCGTCGGCGCGAATAGTTTTATTAAAAGGATATGACCATCGCGGCTTTGTTTTTTTTACAAATTATAACAGTGCTAAAGGAAATGAATTAGCACAAAATCCAAAAGCATCAATATTGTTTTTTTGGAAAGAATTAGAACGACAAATTAGAATTGATGGAACAGTAGAAAAAATTTCTGCATTAGAAAGCGATATATATTTTAAATCTCGTCCGATTGGAAGTCGCATTGGTGCATGGGCTTCACCGCAAAGCACAGTGATCGAAAATCGAAAAATAATTGAAGATAGTTTCTCGAATTATGAAGAGAAATTTGGCAACGAAAATATTCCACGTCCCGAACATTGGGGTGGTTATTTAGTAAAACCAAATAAAATTGAATTCTGGCAGGGCCGCAGTAGCCGTTTGCACGATCGTATTCAATATTCTTTGCAAACAGATGGTAATTGGAAAAGAGAAAGGTTAGCTCCTTAAAAATTTTATTGCGAATAAAAATTGCATCATTTGTTTTTGAATGATGCAATTACTTTTTTTGTTTGTTCCGATAAAATTAATTTTCCACTCATTGCTGCTCGTTGTAATAACAATTCATTCCAATTTTCTGTTCCTCTCCAAAATATTTTTTTGATTTCTTTCATTGCTTCGCTGTTCGAACTTGCAAGGGTTGTTGCCAATTTATAAATGGCTTCATCCATTAATTCAATCGTGTCAAATATTTCAACAAATAATCCTTTTTCTTTTGCCCATTGTGCCGAGCGGAAATGAGTTGCATCAATTGCTAATTCGTATGTTGCTGTTGTTCCAATTTTTCTTTCAACTGCCGGACCAACAACAAAAGGTCCAATGCCAATGGCGAGTTCAGATAATTTTATTTCCGAAAAAATTGTTGCAAAATTATAATCGCAACTACTCGCCAATCCAACACCACCACCAATTGTTTTACCTTGAATTCTACCAATAATAAATTTCGGACATTGCCTCATCGCGCTTATAACATTCGCAAATCCGCTAAAAAATTCAAGTCCTTGTTCTTCATTTTCAATTAATAATATTTCATCAAAACTTGCACCGGCGCAAAATGTTTTATTGCCGCCGCTTTGCAAAATTAATACCTTGCTTTCCCTGTCAGTGCCAGCATTTACAATAGTTTCAGAAAGATGTGATAAAGTTTTTGCTGGCAATGAATTATGTTGTGGCGTAAAAAATTCTATTGTGCCGATATTATTTTGCACACTATATTTTACATAAGCATCGTTCATAAAATTGTTGTTATAAATTTTGAAAGACGAGATTCATCTAACTATTAATTCCACCACTTACTTCAATGCGCTGACCATTAATCCACCTTGCATCTTCAGTACAAAGAAAAGCAACAACACTTCCAATATCATCCGCTTTTCCAACTCTGCCAAACGGCGACAATGAACTGATCATAGATTTAGCTTGCTGATTATTTCTGATAAAACCATTATTAAAATCTGTTTCAACAGCACCCGGTGCAACAACATTAGCGCCAATTCCTTTTGGCCCTAATTCTTTTGCCAGATACTTTGTAAAAATTTCTATTGCTCCTTTCATCGATGCATAAACCGAATAACCGGGATTGCTAAAACGTGTTGTGCCAGATGATATATTAATAATTCTTCCGCCGGAATTAATATGTGATAAACATTTTTGTGTTAAAAAATAAACAGATTTAAAATGCACATTTAAAAATTCGGAAAAGATTTCTTCTGTTACTTTTTCAAACGGAACAGTCGCGCCCATTCCGGCGTTGTTAATTAAAAAATCGAATGTTGTTGTTTTCCATTTTGATTGAAGCGATGAAATTAATTGTCCAACAAAATTATCCAAGGAATTAAAATCGTTCATGTTTAAATGAAGCGAAAAAGCTTTTTGTCCGAGCGATTCTATTTCTTTTACAACATCATCTGCCATTGATTGATTGCCGCGATATGTAACAATTACATCGATTCCTTTTTTTGCAATACTTATGGCCATATCTTTTCCTAAACCACGACTACCACCTGTTACTAAAGCAATTTTATTGGTTGACTGCATGATTGATTATTTATATTGATAAACAAAACTAACAATAGTAAGTTTGATTGAATTGAAAAATTAATTACTTAGCAATTCAAATTGTTTTGCATGATGAATTATGTGTTTGTAATGAAGTTGAATCCAATCTTCAAAATTTAATTCGCCAAAAACAGGATGTAGGGTTTTCTTTTCTGAATCATTTTTAAAAAATTCAAAAAATAATTTAATCTCTTTTTCTAATTTATCAATGGCAACAGATATTGTTGCATTGCGCAATGGCAATGGTTCTGCGGGAATAACACTTATGGGACCTTTGGTATTTTCTTTAAATTCTTTATCACTCCACAAAAATTCTCGAAGTTTTGGAAGATGCTCTAGTGGAGTAACTAATGGAAATGAAAGTCTTTCAGTAGAAATTTTAAAAAAATCAGTAACGTGCTCCACCATTTGCTGTGCATTCATCAATCCCCATTTTCCTTTTTGTTCCCGATTTAAATTGTGCAGTAACGTGGTGAACTCATTTTTAATAAAATTCGATTTTATTTCTTGCATATTTTACAGTTATGCAGCTAAAGTAAGAAAATAAAAATCCCGTTCTGATAATCAGAACGGGACAGCAGTTGGTTATGGTTGCAAAAAGTTACTATATATTATGACAGTCTTTTGTCGATTTCGTTGCACAGCGACAAAAATATTTCATCCACCGTTCCTTCTCCTTTAATAGAAACAACCTTATTGAATTGTTTATAGTAATCGGCAACTATTGTTGTTTTTTTATGATATTCCACAATTCTTTCACGAACAATTTCTTGACTGTGATCATCACTTCTGCCACTTGTTAAACCTCTGCTTAATAAACGCTTCATCAATTCTTCTTCTCCCACTTCTAAGGCAAGCACAACATTTATTTCCGCCTTTTCCTGTTTTAATAATTCATCGAGTGCTTCACTTTGAGCAACTGTTCTTGGAAATCCATCAAACAAAAAACCCTTTGCATGTTCGTTATTCTTCAATACCGAACCAATCATTCCAATCACAACTTCATCCGGCACTAAATGGCCTTCATCCATCACTAATTTTGCGGCTTTGCCCAATGGGGTTTCTGCTGCTATTTCCTTTCTCAACAATTCACCTGTGGAGAGATGTTTTAATTGATATTTTGTAACTAGATTTTCGCTTTGTGTTCCTTTTCCACTTCCCGGAGGACCGAACAAAATGATGTTAAACATTGTATTACTAACCTTATATGAAAGGCAAAGATAAGACTTGACTTTCAAAATGCTTTAACATAAAAACAACAGTTTTAAAATAAATTAATGTAAGATAACTTGCCCGGTATCGTCCTAACATTCGATTGAACAAAACCTAACTTTATAAACGAAATATTAAATTATGAAATGGACTGTTATTTTATTTTTTACAACAACTTTGATATCGAGTTGTTATTCTCAAAACAATCAAAATAAAAATTCAAATATGGACAATGAAAAAAAGCAAAATCCTGTTTATTCAAAAACAGATAATAATAAAGTGGTTTTGAAAGACGAAGAATGGAAAAAGATTTTAGGTCCCGATGTCTATTATATTGCCCGCCAAAAAGGCACCGAAAGGCCTTTCACCAGTAAGTTTGAGAAGTTTAGCGAACATGGAACTTATTATTGTGCAGCTTGCGGAAATGCTTTATTTAAAAGCGATACAAAATTTGAAAGTGGTTGCGGATGGCCAAGTTTTTACGAACCTATCAGCAAAGGCTCTATCATTTATTTACCGGATAACACTTTGGGCATGAAACGTACCGAAGTTGAATGTGGCAGATGCAAAGCGCATTTGGGACATGTGTTCGATGACGGCCCACCGCCAACAGGTTTGCGTTATTGCATCAATGGAGTTGTGCTCGATTTCGAAAAAGCAAAAGAAGCCGAAAAGAAATATGATGAAAAGAATAAACAATAAAATAAATTTTTTAAATCCCGTTTTTCACGGGATTTTTTATTTGTTGATTTTGCAAAAAACATCCTTTTTAAAATCAGTAGATTTGTGATTATTAGCAAGTATTAATCTTTGATCATGACTGAAACAAAACTGAGTCATCTCGCTGAAACTTTAATCGGTAGCGAAATAGTTAAATTAGGAAATGCCATCACAGTTAGAATTAATAACGGCGAAAAAATTTATAATTATACTATTGGTGATTTTGATCCAAAAATTTTTCCCATTCCACAAGAATTAGAAAATTTAATTATCGAATCTTATCAACAAAAAAATACAAATTATCCTGCCGGTGATGGTGTGTTGGAATTGCGTAAATCAGTTTCGTCATTCATCAAAGAATGGGAAGGATTAGATTATTCAACAAGCGAAATTCAAATTGCTTGTGGCGGTCGTCCATTAATTTATACCATCTTCAAAACCTTTGTAGATAAAGGCGATAAAGTAATTTATGCAGCACCATCATGGAACAATAATCACTACACACATTTAACCGATGCGATTCATTGTTTGATTGAATGTACGCCCGAAAATAATTTCATGCCAACGGCTGAACAAATTGCACCGCATATAAAAGCTGCAACTTTACTTTGTTTATGTACACCGCAAAACCCAACAGGCACAACACTTTCGAAAGAAGAGTTAGAAAAAATATGTGATCTAATCTTAGAAGAAAACAAACAGCGTGGTGAAGGAGAAAAGAAATTGTATTTGATGTACGATCAAATGTATTGGATGTTGACTTATGGAAAAACGAAACATTATAATCCTGTTTCTTTACGGCCCGAAATGAAACAATACACTGTTTTTGTTGATGGAATAACGAAAGCCTTTGCTTCAACAGGATTAAGAGTTGGTTGGGCAATGGGACCAGAAAATATCATTTCAAAAATGAGAGCATTGCTAAGTCATTTAGGTGCGTGGGCGCCAATGGCCGAACAAAAAGCTGTTGCTAAATATTTATTGCAAAAAGATGCGATTGAAAAATTTTTTCTTCATTTTAAATCCGCGATCGAAGATCGATTACATAAAATTTATGATGGTTTTATTTCATTGAAATCAAAAGGATTTAATGTTGATGCCATTACGCCGCAGGCTGCTATTTATTTAACGGTTAAAGTTGATTTGGTTGGAAAGAAAACTTCAGAAGGAAAATTATTAGCATCTCAATCGGATGTTACCGATTATATTTTAAGTGAAGCAAAATTGGCCATCGTTCCGTTTTCAGCATTTGGTGCAAGCAAAAATAATCCATGGTACCGGGTTAGTGTTGGTACTTGTAAATTAGAAGATTTAAAAGAATTGTTCGAAAAATTAGAAGCCGCTTTACAAAAATTGAGTTGATTGATTCTTACTGAAATCCATGCCTATATTGGTTTGCGAACGGGGCACAAACATTGTTTATTGTGATTGGATTTAGAAAATATTTTGCACGATGTGCAACCAATACCAATCAAAAACAGCAAAACGATAATTATATTTATTCTTGTTTTCATAAATGAACTTCTAAATTAGTGTTTTCCATTTTGCTAATTCTTCAAAAATAAATTGTCCGAAAAAATTAACATAAAAACTGTTTTAATTGCGCCATTAGATTGGGGCATGGGACATGCTACACGCTGTATCCCCATAATTAATGCTTTATTATTTTATGAATACAAAGTTTTGATTGCAGCAACGCCGCAACAAAAAATATTATTGCAAAAAGAATTTATAAAAGTAGAATTTATAGATATAGAAGGATACAATGTTCATTACAGCAATTCGAAGTATTTATTTGCGATAAAATTATTAATGCAAACACCTAGAGTTTTATCAGTCATAAAAAACGAACGTCTTTGGTTAGAAAAAATTATTGATGAACATAAAGTAGATTTAGTAATCAGCGATAATCGCTATGGTTTGCATTCAAAAAGAGTTCCTTGCGTTTTTATAACACATCAGTTAAATGTAAAAGCGCCGTTTGATTTGATCGAAAATTTATTGCGAAAAATAAGTTACAGCTTCATCAATAAATTCACCGCCTGCTGGATTCCAGATGCTGCAGGAAATAAAAATGCATCGGGAATATTATCTCATCCAAAACAATTACCACTCATTCCTGTTCATTACATTGGTTTGTTATCACGATTTGAAAAAATAATTTCAGCCGAAATAAAATACGATTACTGCATTGTTCTTTCGGGTCCCGAACCGCAGAGAACAATTTTAGAAAATAAAATTTTAAAAGACCTTCATCAGGTAAGAGGTAAAATATTATTGGTTAGAGGATTGCTATCAACAAAAGAAATCATTCCATCAACCGAAAATGTAGAAATTAAAAATCATCTGCCCGGAATGCAGCTGCAGCAGGCCTTTCAGCAAAGCGAATACATTATCAGCCGAAGTGGTTATACAACTGTAATGGAAATTTTATCGCTCCAAAAAAAATCAATTTTAATTGCCACACCCGGACAAACAGAGCAGGAATATTTATCTAAAATTTTACTCAAACAGAATCTTTGCTTTTGTATCTCACAAAATAATTTCAATATTATAACTGCCATTCAGCAAGCAAAAAAATTTTCTTATTCAACTATTTCATTGCCGGTATTCAAAAAAGAAACCCTGCAACAACTACTTTCACAAATACAATTTTAAAATTTAGCTTTTACATTTGTTGCATAACATGAAATCAAATACCAAAGCACATTTTGCAGTTCTTGGAACCAATCTTTTATTTGGTATAAATTATGCAACTGTAAAATATATTACGCCATCGCATATTCTTCCTTTCGGATTAAACATGGCAAGAGTATTAACGGCTTTAATTTTGTTCTGGATTTTATTTTTATTCAAACCAACAAATGCCGGCATTCGCAAAAAAGATATTCCTCGTTTTATAATTTGTGCAGCAAGCGGCGTTACAATTAATCAGTTATTATTTATTAAAGGACTTTCGTTAACAACATCTATTCACGCTTCATTGCTATCGCTTGGAACGCCCATCTTTATTACATTTATCGCAGCATGGTTATTAAAAGAAATGTTGACTACTATAAAATTAATTGGATTGTTTTTAGGTGTTGGTGGCGCAACGATTTTAATTTTATTAAAAGACAATACACATACCGGAAGCGATATTGTAACCGGTGATATTTTAATTTTACTCAACGCCATTTCTTATGCATTTTATATGGTGTTGGTTCGTCCGCTCATGCAAACTTATAGTCCGGTTCATGTAATTCGTTGGGTATTTACTTTTGGTGCAATCATGATCGCTCCATTTGCTTGGCATCAATTTGCAACAACCGATTGGAATAGTTTTCAAACCAATCAATGGCTGGCATTGGCTCTTGTTTGTATTGGTGCAACTTTTTTTAGTTACCTGTTTAATATTTATGGTATTTCTGTTATAGGTGCATCTGCCACCGGAAGTTATATTTATACGCAACCTTTTTTTGCTGCAGTTACTTCCATGATTTTCTTAGGCGAAGGAATTGATGCTTATAAAATAATTTCTGCGGTATTAATTTTTGGCGGTGTTTATCTCGTAAACTGGCGAAGAATAAAAAATTAAAAAAAATGTAGCAAATTTTTGCACTACTATGAAACCCGGTTGCGTCGCACTCTTCAGCTTTTTGTACTTTATGCAGCTTTCTTAATTATTTATTTTGTCCAATCCCATAAAACAATATCCCAACTAATTCCTCCGTAGGTTAATGTGTTTATAATTTTAAATCCTGTTTTAAGATGCGCTTTTAAAGATCTTGGATTGGCTTGCGCAACATCGGTTAAACAATAATCAAATTCATTTTGTAAACTATCTCTGAAATGTTGATACATCATTTGAACAACACTTTTGCCACGATAATTTTTGGCAACACATAATTGTCCAACCACAACATAATTAGCATCTTTCAAATCAATGCCATCATAATTTATTTTATCAATCGCATTAAATAAATCAGCTAATAAATCGTGATGATGACGAATTTCTTTTGTAGAAACCAATGCATACCCAACAACAACATCTTCATCAACTGCAATTATCGAAGGACTTGCATCGTTCATGATCTTTAAAAACTCAGTAGAATAAACCGCTGATACAAATCCTTGTTCTTGTGCTTCTTCTGCACTGATATTAATATTCAAATTTTTTCCTTGTAGTTTTTTTATTCCTTCAAGCTCTGTATTATTTGTTACGCGTTTAAAGTGTATCATAATTTAATTGAGGCTTCTTTTAGAAGAATAATATTTAGAAAACTGTTTCAAATCTAAAGGTCTTTTGCTCGCGCATGAGCTTGCTTTTAATTTGTTTTAACAAAATTATTTACTTTTTTTGTATGCAATTTTTAATTAAGAATCTCTTATATTTATTCAGTCAAGTGTTGAAGAATATTTCAGCGGTTTTTTCTCCATATTAAGCAAATATCGATTCTGGTGTTAACGTTATATATGCATTACTAAGTTAATTAAAAATGAGCCTTTGCATATTAAAATTAACTTTCTCGGCATTCCGGCACTTTATAAAGTCTCAAAAATGTGGTCCTTTTTTTTGACAAGTGATATATCAATAGACAGAAAATATCAGTGGAGGCCCCTTTTTTATATAACATTTTCTATTTTTTATGATTCAACGCATAAAATTTCCTTCTCAGCATAAGTAGTTTTAATCTACAATAAATTACCCTTAAACAATTTGATATGAAAAAAATAGCACTGCTATTAGTAGCAAGTTATGTGTTCACCCTCTCAGCATGTAATAGTACCGATACAGCTTCCGCCAGCAATGGATCTGCTTCAGTTACTGAAACAAAGGGAGCTGGTCAGTCAGGTGTGAAAGATGATGCCTCACAAAAAAATGTGGTTCAGGTTGCCATCGGAAGTAAAGATCATACAACATTGGTCGCTGCGGTTAAAGCTGCAGAATTGGTAGATGCATTAAGCAATGCCGGTCCTTTTACAGTTTTTGCTCCCACCAATGCAGCTTTTGATAAACTGCCGGCAGGTACAGTGGATGGTTTATTAAAACCCGAAAAGAAAGAAGCTCTGACCGATATTTTACAATACCATGTTTCTGTTGGTGTATATAAAGCTGAAGCATTACAGGACGGTCAAAAGATCGGACAGGTAAATGGTGATAATATCGTGATTACTAAAAAGGATGGAAAAATTATGGTGAATGGCACTGCAACCATCATTGCATCCATACCTGCATCAAACGGGATCATTCATGTTATCGATGGCGTATTACTTCCTCCAAAAAAATGAAACAGAACCCCCTTAAAATTAAAAAAGCATGAATACCAATTCATGCTTTTTTTGATTTTCTATTTATAGATGATGTGGTTCCTTTTGAGATTGAAATAACTTTTCCTGCATTACAGTAGAAATACTAATCGCTCTCTGTTTGATCAGTTTTGCATTAGCGCCTTTAAAATATTCATCTACTATTGCTATGAATAGCTTATTCCATTGTTCAAAATGTTTATGGTTTAACGGTCTGATATGGTGCAGGTGGTTATGTAAATTCATCGGGTTTCCAGAATAGGTTCCGGTAAAAAATAAAACATTCTCCCAAAAATCATACATGATGGGCAAATGCTTTTCCCAATTAATTTTTGCCACATCATTAAAAATAAAACCGATCTCTTCATCAGCTTTTACCTTGTCGTAAAAGCTGTTTACCAGCAACTCAATATCTTTCCGGTCTGTAATATCCTTTTTCATAGATCTTTTCTATTGAATTTTCTTGTTGAGAAAAATACCGGAATTCCGATCCATATCAGCAACACGGTAAATGAGAATATCCCACCGATATATGTACCGAAAAAATCTTTGAATATCGCTCCGGTATATCCCATCATGGCTGAAACATCTAATTGTAATAAGATCAATATCCTTCCCAGATCGATAGGATTCAATGCACTTATTGCGATCATTGGTTTCTCTAAGGGATAATCCGCAAACTGAAACAGTAGAAATAATACCAGCCCATCAAACAAGAGTGAAAAATATAACCATAATAAGATCGCAATTCCAATACCCTTTGCCTTGTCTCTCGTTTGAACAGCGGCAAGCATAGCTATCGCAACAAAAATCACACTCAGCAAAATACCTATACCAATCATCATACAACCAACGCTGTTAGGTTGATACAGTAATACAGGAATACCTGCGCCGATAAAAAATGCAAAAGATAATGACGATGCAAGTCCGGTAAACAAACTCAGCCAGATAGATTTTCTTTTCAATGGCTGACTCACCAGTAACTCAATAAATTCGGCACTGTTATACACATAGATCGTAGAAAAAATAATGCTCACTAAGGGAACTACAATTAAAATGACATTCAATAAACTTAATAAGCCTTTGCTGTTGTTGTCTTCGAGACTAAATACACTGAAAGAAGTAATTAATAGAAAAACAGTGTACACCAATACGATCCTGTTACGGAGAATATCGGTCATTACATATTTAATGATTTTTTTCATGGCTAATTTTTGGTCATTACGTTAGCGATCGCCTTTGACAATTTTTCTTCGCCCGTATCTTTTCGCAATGCTTCAATTGTTTTATGAAAACATAGTTTCCCGTCTTGCATATAAATGACCTGTGTGATCAGATCATCCAGATCACTTAATACATGGGATGTGATCAGTACCAGTTTCCCCTTTTGCTTTTCGGTGATTATTTTCTCTTTGAAGATTTCAGAAGCAACAGGATCTAAGCCGGCGGTTGGTTCATCCAGGATCAATACTGCAGGATCAAATAAAAATGCCAATGCTGCACTTACTTTCTGTGTTGTACCTCCTGATAATGTGCGCATTCTCTTATGCATTAACTCATTCAACTTAAATGCCTTGATCAGATCTTCATCTGTTTGTAACGAATTGCTGCGTATATCTTTCATCATATCCAATACATGTCCGATCGTCATATTATCAGGATAACGTCCAATCTGAGGCATATAGCCTATCTGTTCACGGTATTTCCAGTCGTGTAAAATATTCTTTTCGTTAAAAGTGATAAAGCCGCTGTCGGGTACCACCATTCCCAATATACTTTTTATCAATGTAGTCTTACCGCTTCCATTCGGGCCTATCAAAGCAATACACTCACCCTTTTTACAGGCAACAGAAACATTATCCAATGCTTTTAGTTTCCCAAACTGCTTCGATACATTGCTTGCAATAATCATAAACGAACTTTATTATTTTATTAACCCGACGTTCCTTTTTTAAAACAATCTTTTCATCATAGGAAAATTATCTTTCAAATTTTCAGGTGTAAGACTGGGCAATACTTTTTCCGTTTTATCCAACAATGATGTCATAAAGCTTCTGAACAACATCATGGCAGGTGGATTCTTTTCAACGATCATCGAAAACATGCTTACCGGTCTGTAAGGAATATCACCGATCTTATCTTTATTCAGATCATATCCATCGTATTTGTCCCAGTAATTATTATTGAAAGTATTCAATACCAGACTGCCATTTGTCCCTACGTCGAATGTGTTACCAATGAAATTATTTTTCTCCACAACAATATCCATACAACTTGCTTGTATCTTCATACCCCATCCGTTATTTTTGAAAGTGTTTTTCTGCATATGAATTCTACTAGCACCTTCCATATAAATGCCGCTCGTATTTTTTTCAAAAAAATTGCCTTCAATATAACTGTCGGAAATTTCTTTCAATAAGATACCATAGGCCGCATCTCCCCAATTTTCTTTAAAATAATTATTGAACATTTTTACACCATGTGAATACATCACAGAAACACCTGAACCATTGTTTTCGAAACTATTGCTGATATAAGCATCATCACTGGAGAACATGAAATGCAATCCGTAGCGGATATTTTTAAAAGATACATTTCGCCAGATAACAGAATGTGTTACAAATTCAAAATAGATCCCGTCTCTGTGGCCGCTGATCGTATTGGCAATAATCTGCAAACTATCACTCTTCCAGCAATGAATGCCATTGCCGCTTTGTTGTTCTTCTGAATTATGTGCTGAGATCTGATTGTTTTTTATGAAACAATTTTTTACGTTCTGTAAGTAAATACCGAAAAAAGTATCATCCAGTATATTATTTTGGATAACCACATCTCTGCGATTATAAATTTTAATGCCGGCAATGTCCACAATACTGGAAACACCGCTGTGTATGATCTTAAATCCATCCACAACAACTGCATCCGCTTTTATAGAAATGATCTCATACTTTTTTTCGCCATCTAATACAGGATGATCAATTCCCTTTAAAACGATCCTTTTATTGATCACTAAGTTCTTTTCGAAATACAAACCTGCATCTACCAAAACAGTATCGCCAACGGTGGATACTGCTATCGCAGAGGTAATTGATTTGTATGATTGATTCTTACCAACGCGAATTGTCTTAGCAAAACAATTGCTGTAACATAGCGCAAACAAGAATATCATCAAAACATATCTCATTGGTTCAACTCTCTCCAGGTTATACTTTTGCCGGAATATTGCTGCATTAATTTTTTCATACTGTCTTCATTTGCAAAAGCCGCAATATTGCCATTCATAGGGCTTCTGAATAATTCGCTATGCAAAATGAATGCCTGATCTGCTTTTACAAAAGCATGCTCATTGCTGAAATCAATAAAGTATACATCTGCTATTTCCTTTTGTTCTATCATTTTTGAATGGAGGAATGACAATAAACAATGCGTATCATCAAACTTATAGGCCTTACCTTTTTTTGTAACTATTTCCGCGCCAAATCGATTATCGCTGATCGTCATTTTACAAAAATCACAACTGTCCTTTCCCATATTAATGGGCTTAGGTTCGGTCTTGCAACTGCTTAAAAAAAGCAAAGAAATGATCGGGACCATCAATTTTACCGTATCAGCACTGAGCTTCATTTTTTTTACACTCCTCAGTTCGATGATCAGCAACAATAGAAGTAAAACGCCCACCAATACAAAGATCCATCCGCCTATATCAGGCATTGAGTAAGCACCAAAATTGAGTAATTGTTTATAGCCTATTAAAGGGGGCTGGTAAGACATACCCGGAACTTTAATGGCAGCTTCCGGATTCAGATCATGCCCATAATTATATTCCCATCGCCAAAAATCAACCATCGCCAACACACCAAAACTTACAAAAAGCATGAAAAGTATATATAATAATTTTCTTTTCCCTATCAATGCGGTTAACACAAATGCTGCTGCAAAGAATAAAATAAAATAAGGCAACACAGAAAATTCAACAAAATCTTTTTCATGCAAGGTCTTCATGCCGATATAATGGTTCAACCCATTGATAATATCAACATTGCCTCCCAATCGGTTCGCATAAATGGCCAAACTTAATCCTTCGGGATACTGCGGGGCATTCAATTCAATACTCCACATCGGAACATATAAAACAGCAATGAGCGAAAGGCCGCATAAGAATAAAATGATCCTCGTTGCTTTTTTTAATCTATTCGTTTTCATAACACATCATTAAATAAAAAGAGAGGCATGTACCCACGAATGGACAGACCTCTCTTTTTTAGAAAATTATTTCTTTGTTGTACTGTCTTCTTTTGGCAGATTAGTGCCTAAACTGTAACTGATAGGTACATTGCTTCCTGCGGGTGACACTCTTACATACCCCTGCATTTCCTGATGCAATGCACTGCAAAAATCTGTACAATAGATAGGTATAATACCCACTCTGTCCGGTGTCCATTTCAATGTTTGTGTTTCACCAGGCATGATCAGCAATTCTGCATTACCGGCTGCTTTCACAGCAAAGCCATGCGGCACATCCCAATCCTGTTCAAGATTGGTGATATGGAAATAAACTTCATCACCGAGTTTGATACCTTCAATATTATCTGGTGAGAAGTGTGAACGAATAGCAGTCATATAAACATGCACTTTATTTCCTTCTCTCACCACTTTGGTTGTGCTTTCTCCTTTAGAAACATATTTATTTGTGTTCTCGTCGATCTTAAAGAATTTCACAGAATTATTCTTGATCACATCAGCCGCAACAGCTTGTGCATAATGCGGTTCGCCAATAGTTGGGAAGTCTAAAATCAATTGCATTTTATCGCCACTGATATCATACAACTGTGCACTTTGTGCTAATTCAGGACCTGTTGGCAAATAACGGTCTTTTGTGATCTTGTTGTATGCGATCAGGTATTTCGCATTTGGCTTTTTGGTATCTCCGCCCGGTACACATAAATGACCAACAGAATAATAGGTAGGCGCTCTGTCCAGCACTTTCAGATCTTTGATATTCCATTTCACCACTTCAGATGAAACGAAGAATGATGTATAAGCATTCCCTTTACCATCAAACTCTGTGTGTAAAGGTCCGAGACCCGGTTTCTTTACCTCACCGTATAAAGCAGATTCATATTTGATGATCGGAATACCATCATAATCGCCGATATAATCTTTAGCAGCAATGGCTTTCTGTATCTTATCAAAACTGAAAACAGGAATCAATGCAGCAAGTTTACCGCTACCTACAATGTATTCTCCGGTTGGATCAACATCGCAACCATGCGGTGATTTAGGGCAAGGAATAAAATAGCAAATATCTTTCAGCTCTTTTGTATCCAGAACAGTTACTTCTGTTTTAATTTCAGAAGTAGCAGTATGTGTTTTTTCGTCATACACATTATGCGCATATTTTACAGATTGCTTTCTTCCTTTACCTGCTTTCAAATATTCTTCTGCTTTCTTCCAGTTTACAGCCATGATAAAATCTTTATCATTCTGTGAAGCATTTACTTCCAATAAAGTATTGGCTCTTTCTGTATTATAGCAGGAGAAGAAAAACCACCCATGAGATTTTTCTTTACCGGAATGACTAAGGTCAAAATTTACACCGGGACATTGCAGTTGAAATGCAATATCCATTTTACCATTGCCTTTATCAACACTGATAAAACTGATGGTGCCTTTAAAATTTTTCTTGTACGTATTAATAGGAACATCGCCATTGGCATCATCAGGAGGTACACTGAATCTAGTGCCGGCTACAATATATTCTGTGTTTTCGGTAATGAAAGGAGAAGAGTGATTACCTGCACTATTGGGCAATTCAATGATCTCGGAAGTATGAAAAGTAGTGAGATCAACTCTTGCTACACGGGGTGTATTGTTGGCATTGGCAAATATCCAGCGACCATCGATCTCTCCATTTGTTTGAGAAAGGTCCAAATGGTGTTGATCATCCCATGGAATAAAACCATGTGATGTGTTCAGCATCGGTTTTGTTTCTTCACTAAAGCCATATCCATTTTCAGGATTAATGGAAAATATTGGAACCACTTTTAAAAGCCTTCCACTGGGTAATCCGTACACACTCATTTGTCCGCTGAAACCACCGGAAACAAAATTGTAGAACTCATCGTATTTACCGGGAGCAACATAAACTTTGGCTGCCGCATCAGCACTTACAGCATTACCTGCATTTTTGGGTTTACAGGCAATGAAGCCTGTTACTAATGCAACTGCTATCAATGCCATTGCACTTAACTTATAATTTCTCATATTGGTTGTTTTGGGTTTATGAAAAACGAAATGTTTTTTTATTCTATGGTTATTTGATACCATCATTTTTGCGCATGAATTCATAAATTCCTCTGGCATCTTCATCGCTTACATTCTGATTGGGCATCCTCACCAAACAGATCTCCAGAAGCGCTTGTGCTTTGGGATCTTTATTCAGCATAGCATCTGTATTGGTAACAAAATTCATGATCCATTCTGCAGAATGCCTTTTGGTAACTCCTGTCCATCCCGGACCTACTAACTTTTCTCCTGTCAATTTGTGGCAGGCGCTGCATTTTACTGTATATACTTTTGTACCGGCCTCCAGCATTTTTGCATCAAGGCCAGATGCAACGTCTACTTTTGTAAACTTTCCCTCGCCTCTTTGAGGATCATAAGACGGATTATCGTTAGCTGTTGCTTCACTTCCCGGCGCTTTCGCAGACGATCCGCCATTTTGATTTCCACAAGCATAGGCAGTAACCACTACCAAAATCATTACCAGAACTTTTTTCATGCGACTATATTTTTTATTTATAATTGATTGCACAAGATTAGCTAACCCCCATTCGGCATTTTATGCGTGTAATCATAACCGGGAAAGAAAAATATTAATGTTTATAACACCAATGAAGGGCATTACCGGTAAGCCTTTAATCGTAGGAAACTAAAACATGACCATTATCATGAATAAGGTCTTGTATAAAAAATAGATTCGTTCAATCTTCATAACTTTAATTACTTTATTCTCATGACTGAGATGATTGATATTGATACTTTACTTGCCTGGGGCGCCGCTTATAAAAAAGTTGCCGCCGGGGAAATTCTTTACAAAGAAGGAAATCAATGTTCATTTTACTATCAATTAGTCAGTGGTAGTATCAGATGGGTAAATATTGATGATGAAGGGAAAGAATTTATTCAAACTATTGTTGAACCAGGCGAATGTTTTGGCGAAATGCCCTTGTTTGATGATGGCCAATATGCTGCTACAGCGATCGCCGATGAAGACGCGGTCGTTATCAGATTATCAAAACCAACATTCCTGCAACTACTGAAAGAAAATTTCGATATCCATTTTTCATTCAGTAAGCAATTGGCAAAGAGATTGAGGTTTAAATTTCTGATCCTTAAATCAATTGCCTATCATGCCCCCGAAGCAAGAATAGCTGCACTGATAAATTATCTCAAAAAAGAAAATAAGAATTTCTGTCCTAAATGCAATCAGTTACAACTTACACGTCAACAAATAGCTGATATGACAGGGTTAAGGGTAGAAACAGTGATCCGAGCTATGCGTCACATGCATGAAAAAGGTGAACTTGTGATAGACAAAGGCAAAGTATATTGTTAGCTATGATTACAATCATATAGTCTGTATTTAGCTGTTTCTAATTTGCGACCAAATAAACAGCATGAATGTTTCTCTGCGAAATTGGTTGAGAATTTCAATCTTTAATTTACTGCTTGTAGCCTCTATCGGAGTTATTCTTCGGTATAAAATTGCATTTTCACTCCCTTTTATAGATCAGAAACATTTATTACATGGTCATTCGCATTTTGCTTTTTCCGGTTGGATCACACAGGCATTGATGGTTTTGTTGGTTCATCATCTTTCAAAATATAAAGGCGAAATTGTCTTTAAACAATACCGAACACTTTTATTCGGAAATCTCTTTACAGCTTATGGCATGTTACTCAGTTTCCCTTTGCAGGGTTATGGACTTATTTCAATCAGCTTTTCTACATTGTCGATTATCAATTCCTATTTTTTCGCAATAAAATTCTGGAAGGATTTAAATGAGGTTAAACATAAGCAAATCAGTTTTCTATGGTATAAGGCGGCTTTACTGTTTAATGTCATTTCATCGTTGGGAGCTTTTTCACTCGCATATATAATGGCTGCCAAGATCACGAATCAAAATTTTCAATTAGCCGCTGTTTATTTTTTCCTGCATTTTCAATATAATGGTTGGTTCTTCTTTGCAGGTATGGGTTTATTGTTTTCACAATTAGAAAGAATCGATGCAATCAAAAAAGAATTAAGCATTATTTTCTGGCTATTTAGTATAGCCTGCCCGCCGGCTTATTTTTTATCTGCATTGTGGATGCCCATCCCATTTTTTATCTATTGCTTTGTTGTGATTGCTGCAATTGCACAATTGATCGGCTGGCTTTTTTTAGTTAAGCTCATGCGAAAGAATATAATCACCCTAAAGTTGTTTTTTTTTGATCAGGGAAGATGGTTATTAATGCTTTCGGGAATTGCACTTTCGATAAAATTAATACTGCAACTGGTTTCTACTGTTCCCTCACTAAGTCAGTTGGCATTTGGATTCAGGCCCATTGTAATAGGCTATCTGCACCTTGTTTTACTGGGTGTGACGAGCATTTTTATTATAGGCTATATTCTTTCGCTAGAATTATTATCTGTCGGCAAAGACTTCATGAAAGGCCTTTTCCTATTTATTTCAGGTATTATTATTAATGAGTTGTTTTTGATGTTACAGGGGGTTGCAGGGCTTGCTTATACGGGCATTCCGTTTATCAATGAAATATTGTTCTGTATAGCCTTGATCATGTTCAGTGGCATTTTGATCATGAATGTGCAACTATGCCATTTTAAAAACAAGGTCAGATGATCCAATTATTTATTGCAAGATGATTTGAATCATAAGCTTCAAAAAATAGTCATAGCAACTTTGCTAAAAATTAAACATCATGGAAAATATCAAAGAACAAACATTAAAGAGTATAGCATTAGAACATCATGAAGTGATCCCTGTTCTGGAGAAATATAGTCTTGATTTTTGCTGTCGAGGTAGTAAAACATTAACTGAAGTATGCATTGAAAAAGATCTCGACATCAGCAGCATCATTACAGAAATGCAGCAAACTGCTCCGGTAAAAGCGCAAATGCCCTTTACTGAAATGACTGCGGAACAGCTGATCTCATTTATTCTGATCCATCATCATTTTTACGTAAAGAATTCCATCCCTACTATTTATAACCATATAGAAAAAGTAGTGATAAAACATGGCGACAAATATCCAAATATGCAGCAGGTATTGCAATTGTTTGCAGCCGTTCGTGAAGAGTTATTACCACATATGCAAAAAGAAGAAATGATCCTCTTTCCTAGAATTAAAGAATTAGTTGCTTCTGTTGAAAATAAAGATCATCGGACATTTGTCCCTGGCTTTATAGACGGCCTCGTTATGGTAATGGAAACCGAACACGATAATGCCGGTCAGTTAATGTTTGCTATCAGGGATCTTACCAATCATTATACAGCCCCTGAAACTGCATGCACAACACATAAGGTTTGTCTGGAAGAATTAAAAGCTTTTGAGGAAGACCTGCATCAGCATGTGCATATAGAAAATAATATTCTTTTTCCAATGGCTAAAAAGATGATGGAACTATAGTTTTAATATTAGTATATTATTTACTGAAAAGCTGCAAGTTTCTTGTAGCTTTTTCTTTGCCGAGTGAAGCTTTGATTCTCAAACAAACGTTCCTTTTGTGAGACTCATGATCATGCAATCCATTATTGTGTAAAAACTACTTCTACAAATAAACCATAATTCCCAAAAAAACGTCCCATAAATCAAAGTCCCATAAACTCAACATCGAACGTTTATTTGGGAATTAATTCCTGTGGACGATCTACGAAGGATTTTGAATTATTCTATCAAAGAGTTATGATGCGTAAGATTATATACCAACTATCTTTTACCATGTTAACCAATCAAAACTTGGCGTAAACCTGGCGTGTTCATCTCTAAAATAAAAAACCACCTACAAATTTTCATTGTAAGTGGTTCATTATCAATCCCACTTTGAGTGGGCCCACCAGGGCATGATCCTGGGACCCCCTGATTATGAGTCAGGTGCTCTAACCAACTGAGCTATAGGCCCTGAGTTTTTTTACTCATGAGGCGCAAAAGTATGTAAATAAAGCTCATTTTGAAAAGAACTGCTTTTACTTTTTTTATTAACTCCCCTATCTTGTTTCTGCTATTCCATTTCTTATTTGTTTTCATGATGCAACCCACTATAAAGTATAGATTCGCCTATTTTAACTTAGGCGTTCTTGCTGTTCTCTGCAATACTTGCTTATACTTTTATTGTTATTAAACCCACATTATTCACACATTACTCCCACAACAACCCACAATATTGTAGATAATTGTGGGTTTTATATATAGTTAATATGGGTTTATTATAAAGCTATTATGGAAGAGAAATAGAGCATCCGGGTAGAATGGCAAGCCAACCTGGACTAATAAATGCAGTGAAATTGCAGATTATCGCATTTTAATCTAGATCTTCCTATTAATTTTGTTTATATGAGCAGTATTAAAAATATCATTTTCGATTTGGGCGGTGTTTTCATGAACCTCGATTATAATAAAATGGAGCGTTCTTTTATTGATTTGGGAATTGAAAATTTTTCTGAATTGTTCACCCAACATCATTCATCGCCTTTGTTCGAAGATTTAGAAACAGGTAAAATTTCTGATGAAATATTTTATGATGGACTACGCAAAATTGCTAATGTGAATTTATCGAACACACAAATTCGGGATGCATGGAATGCAATCCTGCTCGACTTTCCAATTGAACGAATCGATTGGCTCACTGAAATAAAGAAGAAGTATAACATCTATTTATTTTCGAACACCAATCAAATTCATTACGACGCATTTATTAAGACCTTTAGAAAACAAACAGGAGTTAAAGACTTCAATCAATATTTTATTAAAGCTTATTATTCGCACGAATTAGGATTACGCAAACCTTACAAAGAATCATATCAAAAAATAATTGACGAACAAAAACTTATTTCAGCAGAAACTTTATTTATAGACGATACTTCAAAAAATATTGAGGGTGCAAAAGAAGTTGGTTTGCAAACTATTCATTTGTTAGCCCCAATGACAGTATTAGATCTTAAATTATGATGCAATAAATTATTTCACTTCTTCGTAATCAATATAATCGTCTTTGTTTGGCGCAGTAGTAGATTTTGTTTGAGATGCAGTGTGCTGCTGCGTTTGCTCTTGCTGTGTTTGCTGCATTTCTTTTATTTTATCCTGCATTTGTGAAGCAGCTTTACTTACAGGAACAACTAATTCAAATATAAATTTGTAAATGAGATAAATAATAATTCCCCAGATGATAAGCTTAATCATAGAAACAAAGGTAAAGCGTGCAAACATTTGTTTGCTTGAGATTTTGTTAAATGGTTAATGATTTTTTTCAATCATAAATTTGGAACATAACTCTTCATTGCATTACATTTGCAGCGGACAAAGAATAAAAGAAGGGAACGAATTCGTTCCCTTCTTCTTTATACCTATGGCAACAGACACGCAAATACAACAAATAGAACAATGGATAAAAACATTGTTAGATGCTGAAGCAGAATATTTCTGCGTAAGCATTAAAGTAAAGCCTGTTAATAATATAAAGATTTTTTTAGACGGCGATAATGGTTTGCCAATTGAAAAATGTGTGCAGTTCAATCGCAAATTATATAAGATGATTGAAGAGAGCAATCATTATCCCGATGGAGATTTTAGTTTGGAAGTTTCTTCTCCCGGTTTGGAAGAACCGTTGAAACTTCATCGTCAATATTTAAAAAATATTGACCGGATAATAGAAGTGGTTTTTACAGATGGGTCTAAAAAAGAAGGAAAATTAATTGCCGTTGCAGAAGCCGATATTATTATAGAACACAGTGAGGGCAAGGGAAAGAAGGCAATTACACAACAATTGGTTATTCCGTTTAATCATATAAAATCAACAACTGTTCAAATTAAATTTTAAAAATTAATTACGAAATACATTTATTGCTAAATGTAAATTGTAAATCGAAAATTGTAAATAGTATGGCAAGTATCAATCTGATCGACGCATTTCAGGATTTTAAAGACGCAGAAAACTTAGATCGTCCAACGATGATGAAAGTAGTGGAAGATGTTTTCAAAACTTTGTTACGAAAAAAATATGGCAGCGATGAAAACTTCGACGTAATCGTGAATGCTGAAAAAGGCGATTTGGAAATCATTCGTCGTCGCATGATTGTTGAAGATGGTGAAGTAAACGATCCTTTGGCTGAAATTGCTTATTCTGAAGCCGTAAAGATCGAACCCGATTTTGAAGTGGGCGAAGAATTATACGAAGAAGTTGATATGCTAGATTTTGGTCGCCGCGCTATTCTTGCTGCCAAACAAACTTTGGCTAGCCGCATCAGCGATTTGAAGAAAAATGTTTTGATCAAAAAATATGGTGATAGAATTGGTGAAATTATTTCGGCCGAAGTCTATCAGGTCTGGAAAAAAGAGGTTTTGTTATTAGATGACGAAGGCAACGAATTAATTCTTCCAAAATCCGAACAAATACCACAGGATTATTTTAAGAAAGGCGAAAATATTCGTGCCGTTATTGCCAGAGTAGACATTAAAAATAATACTCCTGTAATTATTTTATCAAGAACAAGTCCTTTGTTCCTTGCTAAATTATTGGAAATAGAAGTTCCTGAAATTTTCGACGGGTTGATTGCAATTAAAAAGATTGTTCGTGATCCGGGAGAAAGAGCAAAGGTTGCTGTTGAATCTTATGACGATCGCATCGATCCTGTTGGCGCCTGCGTAGGTATGAAAGGAAGCCGTATTCACGGAATTGTTCGTGAATTGAAAAACGAAAACATTGATGTAATTAATTACACTGCTAATATTCAATTATTAATTCAACGCTCATTAACTCCTGCCAAGATCAGCTACATGAATATTGATAACGAAAAGAAACAGGCAGATGTGTATTTGAAAGCAGATCAGGTTTCTTTGGCAATTGGTCGTCGTGGCGTTAATATTAAATTAGCTTGCGAATTAACCGGATACGAATTAGATGTATTTAGAGAAGATGAAGAAAAGGCAGATGAATTTGATATTGATCTGGATGAATTTAGTGATGAAATTGAAACGTGGATTATTGATGAATTTAAACGTGTTGGTTGCGATACGGCAAGAAGTGTATTGAACTTAACCGCCGAAGAATTAGAAAGAAGAACAGATTTGGAAAAAGAAACAATTGATGATGTTAGAAATATTTTGCAAGCTGAATTTGATAAAGAATAGTTGAATAAAGTATTGAAAGCACAAGAGTGCGACGCAACGATGCAACATTAAAGTGCCGAAGTTGGTCTCACTAATAATAAAATAAATGATCATGAAAATTAAATCATGATCATTGGACAAAATAAAAAAACTGAATGTCAGAACTGAAATTACCGAGATTATTAGCCGCAGCTAAAGAGTTCAATGTTGGACAAGATACCATCATTGATTTTTTGGCAAAGAAAGGATTTAGTAAAGACGACCTGAAGCCCACGGCAAAGCTTTCGGAAGACATGTATTATGCTTTGCAGGCTGAGTTTCAGGGCGACAAGGTTGCAAAAAATAAAGCAGATCTTGTAGAAATCCCGAAAGGTGGCAGTGGAGAAATGAAGAAGAAAAAAGATGAAGAAGAAATAACATTCAGAAAAGAAGAAAAAAAACCTGCTGTTAAAGAAGAACCAAAAGTTGAAAAACCAGTTGTTGTTGAAGAAGTAAAAGAAGTTGTTCCAGCTCCACCACCGCCACCAGTAAAAGAAATAAAAATTGAAGAGCCTGAATTAACTAAAATAGAAATACAGGAAATCGAAAGTCCGAAAGTTTTAGATAAAATTGACTTAAGTACGATAGATTCTTCAACACGTCCTAAAAAAACCACTAAGAAAAAAGAAGAGCCTGTAACAGAAAAAATAGTTGAAGAACCAAAAAAAGAAAAGAAAAAAGAGAAGGAAGCTGTAGTAGAAATAAAACCAACTGCAAAAATTAAGGAAGAACCTATAGAAATTATTTCGGAAGAAGATGCTTCTCCCCAAATTGAAAATATTGAAATCGAGAAATTAACCGGTCCAAAAATTCTTGGTAAGATTCAATTACCAATTGATAGCGATACACGTCCTAAACCACCAACAAGAGAAGAAAAACGTAAACGCAAACGTATTCCGGTTGATAAAAAAGGAAATGATCAACCTCAACAAAGAGCCCCACATCAAGGTGGCGGATTTAATAGAGATAACAGAGGTTCACAAGCTGCTCCTGCAGCAGGAACAGGTGGCGGACCAAGCAGACCGATAGTTCCTGCAAACAATCGCACTAATCAATCTGGCGGAGGAGGAGGATTTAATAGAGGCGCAGCTGGTGGTGGTCAACAACGATCAGCAGGCGGCGGCAGTCAACAACGTGGTGGAAATAGAACAGGGGGCAGAGATGTTCGCCGTGAAGACAAAGAAATTGACGCAAAAGAAATTCAAGAAAAAATACGCGAAACACAAGCTAAGCTTGCAGGATCCGGAGGTCGCGGTAAGAGCTTAAAAGCAAAATACCGTCGTGCTAAAAGAGATGAAGCCGCAGATGCTTTGGGTGATATAGTTGAAGATAATAAACTTCATGTTACAGAATTTGTTACAGTAAGCGAATTGGCAAACTTGATGGATGTAAGCTTTGCTGATGTAATTGGAAAGTGTATGGGATTGGGTATCATGGTTTCAATTAATCAACGTTTAGATGCAGAGGTAATTGAATTAGTGGCTAGTGAATTTAATTTTGAAGTTGAGTTCATTAACTTGGATGATGTTGATGAAATGGAAGAAGAAGAGGAAGAAGAAAATACAGAAGATTTAGTTGGTCGTCCTCCAATAGTAACTATAATGGGTCACGTAGATCATGGTAAAACTTCTTTACTGGATTATATACGTAATGCAAATGTTGTAGCCGGTGAAGCTGGTGGTATTACTCAACACATTGGTGCTTACGAAGTGACATTACCAAGTGGAAAACATATTACTTTCTTAGATACACCTGGTCATGAAGCATTTACTGCGATGCGTGCCCGTGGTGCAAAAATTACAGATATCGCTGTGATAGTTGTTGCAGCTGACGATGCAGTAATGCCTCAAACAAAAGAAGCCATCAGCCATGCACAGGCCGCTGCTGTTCCAATGATATTTGCAGTAAATAAAATTGATAAAGACGGTGCTAATCCTCAAAAAATTTATGAGCAATTATCTCAAATGAATATTCTTGTAGAAGAATGGGGTGGTAAATTTCAATCGCAAGAATTAAGTGCGAAGAAACATATCAATATAGATTTATTATTAGAAAAAATATTGTTGGAGGCTGAAGTTTTAGATCTAAAAGCCAATCCTAACAAAGAAGCAACAGGAACTATTATAGAGGCATCATTAGATAAAGGTCGTGGTTATGTTGCTACTATTCTTGTTCAAAATGGCACTTTAAAACTAGGTGATTTGATCGTATCCGGTCAACACTTCGGTCGTATCAAAGCCATGTTCAACGAACGCAATCAACGTGTGACAGAAGCGCCGCCATCAACACCTGTTGTAATCTTAGGTTTGAATGGAGCTCCTCAAGCTGGTGAAAAATTCAAGGTTTATGAAGATGAATCTGAAGCAAAAGAAATTGCTGCAAAAAGAGGACAGATCATGCGAGAACAAGGATTGCGTGCAAGAAAACATATTACTTTAGATGAGATCGGTCGTCGTTTAGCATTGGGTAATTTCAAAGAATTAAATATCATTATCAAAGGTGATGTGGATGGATCTGTTGAAGCATTGAGCGATTCATTACAAAAATTATCTACTGCTGAAATTGCCATAAATGTTGTTCATAAAGCAGTTGGTCAAATTTCTGAAAGTGATGTTTTGTTAGCTACTGCATCAGATGCTATTTTAATTGGTTTTAATGTTCGTCCTTCTTTACAAGCAAATCGATTGGCACAAAATGAAGGTGTTGAAATTAAAATGTACTCTATCATCTATAATGCAATCGAAGAAGTGAAAAGCGCTATGGAAGGTATGTTAGAGCCTAAGATTCAGGAAAAAGAAGTTGCCACTGTTGAGATACGTGAAGTTTACAAATTCGATAAAGCAACTGTTGCTGGTTCATTTGTTTTGGATGGAAGAATTAAACGCGATGCAAAAATTCGTTTATTCCGCGATGGTATTTTATTATATCCAAGACAAGAAGGTGCTTTTGCAGAATTGGGAAGCCTGAAACGTTACAAAGATGACGTGAAAGAAGTTCCAAGTAATATGGAATGCGGATTAACAGTTAAAAACTTCACAGATCTTTCTGTTGGCGATAGTATCGTTGCTTACGAAGAAGAAGAAGTAAAAAGAACATTATAAACTATAATAATTAACAATTAGCTTCAAGTCATCCCGTATAACGGCAAATAGCTTGAAGCTAATTTTTTTGTTAAAAGCATTATATAATAACTGTTGCACCTCTTGAAAGAGTAATTTTGAACTCATTTATTGATTATGAAAAAATTTTTGATTTTCTTTTTAATTGTGATGATTGTTGTTGGGCGTTCGTCTGCACAACTTGTAAAAAAAGTTATAGCCGATAAAATTGTTGCTCAGGTTGGAGATAAAATTATTCTTCGTTCTGATGTGCTAAACGCGATTTCTGATGCCAAGCGCCAAGGCACTGAAGCACAATTACCACCCAATCCTGAATGTGCTTTCCTGGAAGGACAATTAATTCAAAAGGCCTTGGTATTACAAGCAGAAAAAGATTCGCTTATTGTTACTGAAGATGAAATTGATGCAGCTTTAGAAAATCAGGTTAGAGGATTCATTAGAGAATACGGTTCTAAAGAAACGCTGGAAGAAATTGCAGGCAAAACTATTTATCAAATCAAAGAAGATTTTAAACCGGCTTTCAAAGAAAGAAAGTTGGCCGATCAAATGAGGAATAAGGTTCTTGAGAATATTAAAATAACACCAACAGAAGTAAAAGGTTTTTTTAATAAAATTTCGAAAGACAGTTTACCATATTACGAAACTGAAATTGAAGTAAGTCAAATTCTTTTAATTCCAAAATCTAATAAGGATGTTGACGAATATGTGATCAAGCAATTGTATGATTACAGACGACAGGCAGAAGCTGGTACAAAAAAGTTTGAGCAATTAACTAAATTATATTCAGACGATTTGGGAACAGAAAAACAAGGTGGTACACTTTCTTTAAATAGAAATGATAAGGGTATGTGGGATCCAACATTTCTTTCTGCGGCTTTTAAATTAAAAGAAGGTCAGATATCTCCTGTTATAAAATCAAAGTTTGGATACCATATTATTCAAATGGTTAGTCGCGCAGGCGATGATGCCGTTGTTCGTCACCTTTTAAAAATCCCGCCTGTTACCGATGATGAAATAAAATTAGCAACACAAAAATTAGATTCTATAAGAGTAAAATTATTGTCAAACGAAATGTCGTTTGGAGAAGCAATAAATAAATACAGTGAAGATGAGAATAGTAAATTTAATGGTGGCGCAATTCAGGCAAGAGATGGTTCAACATATATAACCATCGATCAATTAGATAAGGACATGGTTGTCGCAATTAAAGATTTAAAACCCGGAGAATATTCAAAACCGCAATATTATGTTGATGAAAGAGGTAGAAAATTGGTTCGTTTAATTTATTTAAAAACCAGAACAACTCCTCATCGTGAAAATATAAAAGAAGATTATAATAAAATTGCTCAGAGAGCTTTGGAAGATAAAAAACAAGAAAGATTAGAAAAATGGTTCAAAGAACATTTGCCTAGTTATTACATTTCTATCGACAAAGAATTTGAAGGATGTACAAGTCTTGCCGATTGGTGGAAATATGCAGCAAAAAACTAAGTTTTTATAAAACAACCAATCCCGCAAGTTTGCGGGATTTTTTATTTAACAATTTAAATTTGAAAAATTGAATGTATGTACATACATTTGTGTTGTGAAATTAGAAACAGCCATACAAAGTAATAAATTTAAAAACGAAATTCATAAAGCCGGTCTAAATATTTTATATACGGCCTGGTGGATAAAAACCATTACTGTAAAAGAATTGAAAGAGTTTGGAATAACACATGAACAATACAATGTGCTACGGATTTTAAAAGGAAAATACCCTGATCAGATTTGTGTTAGAGATATTGCCTCAAGAATGATTGAGAAAAACTCAAACGTGCCAAGGATCATAGACAGATTAGAATTAAAAAAATTAGTTAAACGCTCTAACTGCTCGGCTGATAAAAGAGAAACGGTAATTATTCTAACACAGGCCGGAATCACCATTCTTGAATCATGTACAAAAAAAATAAATGAATTAATGGATAAGTCTTTGCCAATAAATAATCAAGAGGCCATTGCAATAAATGAGTTGCTTGAAAAAGTAAGACAAAACGAAGAATAAAAATTTTTTATCAAATTATATGTATATACACTTAAAAAATGAAAACAATAATTCACAAAGCAAATACAAGAGGTCATCTAAACTTTGGTTGGCTTGACGCTCATCATAGTTTCAGTTTCGGCGAATATTATGACCCTGCAAAAATTCACTTTGGAGCGCTTAGAGTATTGAATGACGATATTATAAAAGGTGGTATGGGCTTCGGAAAACACCCACACGATAATATGGAAATAGTAACCATTCCGCTTGAAGGTGCCCTGGAACACAAAGACAGCACAGGTGGCCATGGTGTTATCAAAAAATACGATGTACAAATCATGAGTGCTGGTTCTGGTGTGTACCATTCAGAATTCAATCATAATAAAAACGAAGACGCAAACATTTTACAAACATGGATTTTCCCTAGAGAAAAAAATGTTACGCCTCGTTACAATCAAAAAACATTTTTACCCGAAGAGAGAATAAACAAATTGCAAACCATTGTTTCGCCTGACAATAAAGATGGCTTGTGGTTACATCAGGATACTTGGTATTCATTGGGAGATCTTTCAAAAGATTCCAAAATATCTTATACAATTCATTCAATTAAAAATGGCGTTTATGTTTTTCTGATTTCGGGAGAAGTAACAATCAACGATGTCATTTTAAATAAGAGAGATGCCGTTGGTATTTCTGAAACCGAAAATTTTTCTATCAAAGCAAATGCAGATTCGGAAATTTTATTAATTGAAGTTCCGATGACATTTTAAATAGTATAATAAATTAAAAATAAAATAAACAATCATGGCAACTTACAAAATTGACGCAGCGCACAGCGAAATTACTTTTAAAGTAAAACATTTAATGATTACCAACGTAACTGGAAGCTTTACAAAATTTGATGCAATATTAGAATCATCAAAAGAAGATTTTACAGATGCTAAAATTTCTTTTAATGCAGACGTAACAAGCATTTCAACTAACAACGAACAAAGAGATGGTCATTTAAAAAGTGATGATTTTTTTGCAGCAGAAAAATTTCCTGCACTTACTTTTAATTCATCATCACTTAAAAAAATATCTGATGAAGAATATAAATTGATTGGTGATTTAACTATTCGTGATGTTACCAAACAAATTGAATTGTCTGTAGATTATGGCGGCACAGCAACAGATCCTTATGGTCAAGTAAAATCTGGTTTTGAAATTAGCGGAAAAATAAATCGTAAAGATTTTGGTTTGGTTTGGACCGCAACAACCGAAGCCGGCGGCATTGTTGTTAGTGACGAAGTAAAATTAAATCTGGCTGTTCAAATGATTAAACAAGCATAGATTTTGTTTATTAGAATAAATAAAAAATATAAAATGAATATTTCAATTGTTTCTGGAAGTCCGAGAAAAGATAGTATAACTTTTAGAGTGGCTTTGTTTTTAAAAAAAATATTGGAAGAAAAAACAAATCACAATATCAACATAATTGATGTTAGAGATTATAATATTCCGATGCTTTTGCAAAGTGTGATTACATCTGTAGAAAAAGCTCCTGAAGATTTAAAAGATTTGGCAGAAAAAATGTTTTCTTCCGATGCTTATATTTTATTAACGCCAGAATACAACGGAAGTTACACACCTGCATTAAAAAATTTATTTGATCATTTTCCAAAACAATTGCATAAAACATTTGGAATAGTTTCCGCTTCTCCCGGCGCGATGGGAGGCATGCGCGCAACACAACAATTGCAATTATTAATTAATGCATTGTTTGGTATCGGCTCTCCATACATGTTAGTAACACCATTTGTTGATAAGAAATTTGACGAGAGGGGAAATCTCCTGGATGCCGCATTCCAGGCGAGTATCGACACTTTTATTCATGAATTTTTATGGCTTGCAGAAAGTGTGAAGCCGGAGCTTCAACCTGTATATAATTAACTTTAAAAGAAAGTGGCGCTGTTGTAACTTCGCCACTTTCTTTTTTAATACATACCATGAGTGACGAAATTAAACATGAATGCGGACTTGCTTTTATCCGCCTAAAAAAACCTTTCTCATATTATTTACAACAATATGGCTCGGTGATGTATGGTTTAAATAAACTATACCTTCTCATGGAAAAACAACATAACCGCGGACAAGATGGTGCTGGTATTGCTGCAGTTAAATTAAATGTTGAGCCGGGTTATCCATTTTTACATCGCATTAGAAGTAATGCTCAACAACCCATTGCTGATATTTTTTTTAAGATAGGACAAGATGTTTTAGAATTAGAAAAATATCAGAGCGACATGAAATCACATCCCGGATTAATGAAAGGTCATCTTCCATTATTGGGCGAATTATTAATGGGTCATCTTCGGTACGGCACACAAGGAAAAAATAATGTTGAGTTTTGTCATCCTTTCATTAAAAGAAATATTCAGCCCGGAAGAAATTTAGCATTGGCTGGAAATTTTAATTTAGTAAACACGGACGAATTGTATGATCTGTTGAATATGGAGCCGGGTGAATTTCAAAAGCAAAGTGATCTTGCGGCGATGATGGAAGTGATCCATCACTTTTTAGTAAAGGAAGATGAAGAAAATCCTAACAGCGCAAATGTTGCAAATGTTTTAAAAAAATCGGTTCCATTATTTGATGGTGGATATACTTTTGGTGGATTGATTGGAAACGGTCACAGCTTTGTAATGCGTGATGCACATGGTATTCGTCCTGCATATTATTTTGTAAACGATGAATTTATAGTTGCTGCGAGTGAACGTGCTGCTATCAGAACAACTTTTAATGTTGGAGAAAACGAAGTACTGGAACTCATGCCGGGCAATGCTTTGATCGTTGATGACAAAGGAAATTATTCTATCAATCAAATTATTGAACCAAAAGAAAGAAGAGCATGTTCTTTCGAAAGAATTTATTTTTCACGTGGTAGTGATGAAAAAATTTATAGAGAAAGAATTGCGCTTGGTTATCATTTAAGCAAACGCGTTTTAGAAAATATCAACAACGATTTAAAGAATACTATTTTCTCATACATTCCAAATACCGCAGAGGTTGCATTTTTTGGTTTGGTAAAAGGAATGGAACATTTTCTTAATCAAATTAAAGTACAAAGAATTTTAAGTTGGGGTAATGATATTACTGAAGAGAAGTTGCAGGAAATGATTACCAGAAAAATTCGTCAGGAAAAAATTGCGATCAAAGATGTAAAACTTCGAACTTTTATTACAGAAGATGCCAACAGAAACGAAATGGTGCAACACGTTTACGATATTACTTATGGCACTGTTCGCAAAGGGTTAGATACACTGGTTGTAATTGATGATAGTATTGTTCGCGGTACCACTTTACGTGAAAGTATTGTAAGAATGTTATCGAGATTAGGCCCAAAGAAAATTTTAGTTCTTTCTTCTGCACCGCAAATTCGTTATCCCGATTGTTATGGAATTGATATGAGTAAATTGGGCGATTTCATTGCATTCCGCGCTGCAATTGAATTGTTGAAAGAAAGGGGAATGGAAGATCTTTTAAAAGACCTCACAGAAAAATGTAAAGAACTGCAACGCAACAATCAATTGCATGTTGAGAATGTTGTTCGACAAGTTTATAAACCTTTTACAACAGAAGAGATTTCAAATAAAATTGCGCAACTCATCACACCACCTGAAATTGATTTGCCTGTTGAAGTAATTTATCAAACAATTGAAGATTTACACGACTCTTGTCCAACTAATACCGGCGATTGGTATTTTACCGGCAACTATCCAACACCCGGCGGTAACAAAGTTTGTAACAAGGCTTTTCTAAATTATATGGAAGGAAAAAATGTGAGGGGATATTAATTTATTATTCTAAACTTTTTAGATTCGATTAATGAAACAATTGTTAGTCATTCGTCACGCGAAAAGCAGTTGGGATTATTCTGTTTTGAATGATTTTGACAGGCCATTAAACGAACGTGGCCATCACGATGCAATGATGATGGCAAGCCGATTGTTAGAAAGCAACATTACAATTGATGCTTTTATTTCAAGTTCCGCCAACAGAGCTTTTACAACCGCAACATATTTCGCCGAAATTTTTGGAGAAAAAGAGAACTGTATTATTAAAGTTCCCGAACTATATCATGCACCGGCCGCCGTTATTTATAATGTAATAAGTAAAATAGACGGTGCGTTCAATACAATTGCTATTTTTTCACACAATCCTGGCATTACAGAATTTGTAAACGAATTAACCGATCGTCAACTAGATAATATGCCAACATGTGGTATTTTTGCTGTAAAAGCCAATATTAACCATTGGAAATTATTTGCTTCCTCCAAAAAAGAGTTCCTATTTTTCGATTTCCCAAAACATAGTTCGTAAAGAATTCGAATTTCAAAGAATATTTTATTAATGGATTACAAATAATGACCATTTTTAAACGGTTTTTCTTAATTAAACGGCAATCTTTAAATCTTTTGCTAATTTTTAACCCTTGAAGTGCTTCCATTTCTACTATTTTTGTCACTCTTTCTAAAAAGGATACAATTCCTTACAACTAAAAACAATGAAAAAAACGTTTATATTACTGCTTAGTATTATTTGTATTGTTTCGGCAAACGCACAGATTAGTAGCCTTTTTACAAAAAAGAAGAAAACAACAGAAACACAAAAAACTGTAAAACCTGTTGTTGTACAAGAGCCAAAAAAAATTGCTACTCCAAAAAAAGATTGGACTAAAATTGATTTTAGCAAAAGACCTGCCGATCATTTTATGTTTCAGTACGGAAGCGACTTTTTGCTAAGTCATCCCGATAGTATTAAAACAAAAGGCTCAAGTCGTCATTTTAATTTTTATGCAATGATCGACAAGCCGATGAAAAATAATCCAAAATTCAGTATTGCTTATGGACTTGGGCTTGGAAGCAGTAACATGTTTTTCGATCGCGAATATGTAAAAGTTGCCGGTGCGGGTTCTACTTTGGCATTTGATAGTACCACGACATTCAAAAAATCGAAGGTCACAACTTTTTATGTTGAAGCACCTATAGAAATAAGATATTATTCTGATCCAGAACATCCCGGAAAATCTTGGAAAGCTGCGCTGGGCATAAAACCAGGGCTGTTATTAAAATCTTATTTTAAAGGAAAAAATCTTCAGGACAGAAACGGTAGTTCTGTTTATGGTCCAACGTATATTCTTAAAGAAAGCAGCACAAGGTTCATCAACAACACATTGGTTGCCTTTACTGCTAGAGTTGGATATGGAAATATTTCGCTTCATACAGATATTCAACTTACTTCTCTTCTAAAATCTTCTGCTGGCCCCGATTTGCATACAATGTCAATTGGTATAACGGTAAGCGGTTTATAATTTTATAAAAATATTTTTGAAGCCTTGCTTAAATCTTTTGAGTAGGGCTTTTTTATTGAACGATTGCGGATGAATTACATTTGCAAAAAATAAAAAGCTTGATAGAGAAACAACATAAAATTAGAAGTGAAGAAAAAGCAGTGTTGGTTGGGTTAATTCAAAAAGAACAAACCGATGAACAGGTTCAAGAATATTTGGATGAGCTTGCTTTTTTAGCAGAAACCGCCGGCGCAATTACTGTAAAAAGATTTACTCAAAAAATGCTTCATGCCGATAGTAAAACATTTGTTGGTAAAGGAAAATTAGAAGAAATAAAAAATTATATCGCTGCAAAAAATATCGACCTCGCCATTTTTGATGATGAATTAACAGGATCTCAAATTAGCAATATTGAAAAAGTAATTGGTATAAAAACTATTGACCGCAGCGATTTAATTCTCGACATATTTGCACGTCGTGCAAGAACTGCACAAGCTAAAGTGCAGGTGGAGCTTGCACAATATCAATATTTATTACCACGCTTAAAAGGAATGTGGCAACACTTGGAACGACAAGGTGGTGGCATTGGAACTCGTGGCCCGGGCGAAACAGAAATCGAAACCGATCGTCGTATCGTAAAAGATAAAATTTCTTTATTAAGAAAAAGATTGGGCGATATCGATAAACAATCTTTTACACAAAGAAAAGAACGCGGCGAATTTATTCGTGTTTCTCTGGTTGGTTATACCAATGTTGGCAAAAGCACGTTGATGAATTTATTAAGCAAAAGCGATATTTTTGCCGAGAATAAATTATTTGCAACACTCGACACCACTACAAGAAAAGTTGTTTTCGAAAATACTCCATTTTTATTAAGCGATACTGTTGGTTTCATTCGCAAATTGCCGCATCATTTAATTGAAAGTTTTAAAAGCACATTAGATGAAGTTCGTGAAGCCGATATTTTATTGCATGTTGTTGATATTTCTCATCCGCAGCACGAAGAACAAATGGGTACTGTAAATAAGACCTTGCAGGAACTGAAAGCTTTCGAAAAGCCCATCCTTACTGTGTTTAACAAGATGGACATGTACGAAGAAAAAAATTTCGACGAGTGGTTGGACGAAAGTGTACAACAAGATATTTTACGAGAACTAAAAGAAAGATGGGAACGCGAAACAGAAAATAATTGTGTTTTTGTATCGGCGCTCGAAAGAAAAAATATTGATGCCCTGCGTGAATTTATTTTAAACAAGGTTCGCGAACTATATAAAATTCGTTATCCGTACCGCGAAGTTCATTTTTAATTTTTTGTTACAGGCTTTTGTATTTCAATTAAGCTTCAGTTGCGTCGCACTCTTGTGCTCCTTAACACTATTCAACAATTCTTAGCTTCGCATAATTCAACATAATTTTTTTCTCGCCATTGTGTTCAAATAAAATTGTTGCGATAGGATTATGTGCACTGCCTTCTAATTTTTTTACCACACCAAAACCAAATTTTTGATGTTCTACTTTATTTCCTTCTTCTAAAAAACTTGTGTCGCTTGCAACAAAATTTTCTGAAGGAACATGCGCCACCACTTTATTTATTTGCGGAGTAATTGGTAAATATTCCGGTTTTTTATTTTCTTTCTTTGGTGGCGGACCATATCTTTTTTCTGCATTCGCCGCATCGCCAAAACCTCTTTGCATTTTTTGGAACGCATTTCCATTACTCCATTCATTAGTTGAATTATTTCTTGCACCACCGCCTGCATAACTTTTATCAATATGTTCTTCCGGCACTTCTTCTAAAAATCTGCTTGGTTCATTTTGTACTAATTGACCAAAACGATATCGTGCATTTGCATACGTAAGCCACAATCGTTGCTTGGCGCGGGTTACAGCCACATAAAATAATCTTCTTTCTTCTTCCAATTCTTCGCGGGTGTTAATACTCATCGCATTGGGAAACAATGTTTCTTCAATGCCACCAACAAATACACAAGCAAACTCTAAGCCTTTTGCTGCGTGTATCGTCATCAACTTAACAGAATCAGAATCTTCTTTATCATTATCTGCATCAGTCAACAAAGTAATTTGTTGCAAATAACTTCCTAAACTTTTACTGCCTACTTCGCCATCTTCATTATCCGGACTCTCTGTCCATTCTTTAATTGAGTTCAATAACTCCTGAATATTTTCGTATCGTGCTAACCCTTCTGTTGTTTTATCGTTGAACAATTCTTTAACCAAATTAGTATGCTTGCCTACTTGTGTTGCCACATCATAAGCATTCTTATCGGTTAGCATCGTCTGAAAATATTTTATCATCGTTACAAAATTTTGTAACGCTTCTAATGTGCCTGCTTTAAAACCATATTTCGCAGCTTCTGCAATAACTTCAAACAAAGTAATTTTTTGTTCGTTGGCAACTATCACACATTTTTCAATCGTTGTTTTACCAATACCGCGAACGGGATAATTAATAATTCTTTTCAATGCTTCTTCATCTCTTGTATTTACGATTACCCGCAAATAAGCAACAATGTCTTTTATTTCTTTACGCTGATAAAAACTTAAGCCGCCATAAATTTTATACACGATTCCCATTCTGCGCAAACTCTCTTCAAATGCACGGCTCTGTGCATTGGTTCGATAAAGAATTGCAAAATCTTTATTGTAATAATGATTGCGGAGTTTTTGTTCCTGAATAGTATCGGCAACAAATTTCCCTTCTTCATTATCCGTCATCGTGCGCACCAATTTTATTTTTTCGCCCGTTTCGTTTTCTGTCCAGAGATTTTTAGGAATTTGTCCTTTGTTATTTTTTATCACTTCATTCGCAACACCCAAAATACTTTGACTACTTCTGTAATTCTGTTCCAGCTTTATCACTTTCACATCATCATAATCTTTTTGAAACTGTAAAATATTTTCAATCGTTGCTCCTCGAAAACTATAAATGCTTTGTGCATCATCGCCTACCACACAAATATTTTCACTAACTGCTGCTAATAATTTTGTGATCTGATATTGCACCGCATTTGTATCCTGATATTCATCAATCAAAATGTATTTAAACTTATGCTGGTATTTGTGTAATGCTTCGTTATGAAACTTTAATAATTCATACATTTTAAATAACAGATCATCAAAATCCATTGCTCCATTTTTAAAACATCTTGCTGCATACGCCGCATAAATTTGCGCAATGGCAGGACGATTGGCTCTTGTATCCTCTTGTTGAATATAATAATCCACCGCATATTCTGCTGGACCAACCAATGCGTTTTTTGCAGATGATATTCTGTTATGAACAACGTTTGGTTTATAATGTTTATCATCTAAATTCATTTCGTTGATAACGGTTTTTAAAACGCTTCGGCTATCATCGGTATCATAAATTGTGAAGTTGCTTGGATAACCAATGCGATGCGCTTCGCCTCTTAATATTCTTGCAAACACGCTGTGAAAAGTTCCGATGTATAAATTTCTTGCTTCGCTGTTGCCGAGAATTTTTTCAATGCGTTCTTTCATTTCGGCAGCAGCTTTGTTAGTAAACGTAAGCGCCAAAATATTAAATGCATCAACGCCTTTGTTCATTAAATGAGCAATGCGTGTAGTTAACACTTTTGTTTTACCGCTGCCAGCACCAGCAACGATCATCAACGGTCCGTTCATGTGCAATACCGCTTCTTTTTGCGGCTCGTTCAATCCACTTAAATAATCCTGCATGCGGCGAAGTTAATTGTTGCGATTGTGATTATGAATGAATGTGAAGAATCTAATTTATGCACAATAATTTTTTGTAGCGAGCAGAAGTTTTTTATGGCATCGCCTGTTGCGTCGCACACTTGTGCGGTTGGGTTTTATGGCAACAAAATAAAATCACTTACATTCGCCGCCTCAAAAATCAATCATGAGCATAGAAAAAGAATTAATTGAAAGAAGCAACAACGAATGTGAATTATGTAAATCAACAACAGAACTAAAAGTTTACGAAGTTCCTCCTGCATCAAATAACAATGCCGATATTAATATTTTCATTTGTGATAAATGCAAACAACAATTAGATAAAAAAGAAGAGCTCGATAGTAAACACTGGCAATGTTTAAATGAAAGTATGTGGAGCGAAGTTCTTGCTGTGCAAGTTGTTTCTTGGCGTATGCTAAACAGATTTAGAAACGAAACTTGGGCTTCAGAAAAATTAGACATGATGTATCTCGACGAAGAAAATCTGGCTTGGGCAAAAGAAACCGGCGACCATGAAAACTCTGCTGCTGTTGATTTACACAAAGATGCTTATGGCGCTTTGCTACAAGATGGCGACACTGTTGTTCTTACAAAATCGTTGGATGTAAAAGGCTCAACAATAAATGCAAAACTGGGAACTGTTGTAAGAAATATAAAACTAGTAAAAGATAATACCGAACAAATTGAAGGAAAGATCGAAACACAAACCATTGTTATCTTAACTAAATATCTCAGAAAAAAATAAATCACTTTGCATATTATTATTAAATGCCGAACTTGTTTCGGCATTTTTTATTGTATGAAACATTCAATCAAATATTTTACGCTACTGATCTCAATTTTATTTTCTTCCGCACTATTTGCGCAGCAAAATAAGCCCGGCATAACTATCACACATTTAACCGGAGACTTTTATGTGTGTACCAGTTATAAATTTTTTAATGGTGCATCTTTTCCTTCAAACAACATGTATCTCGTAACAGAAAAAGGTGTTGTGTTATTTGATACGCCGTGGGATAGTTCTGACTTTCAACCATTGCTCGACAGCATCAACAACAAACATCACAAAAAAGTTATTCTTTGCATTGCCACACATTTTCATGACGATAAATCTGCAGGACTTTCCTATTATTCATCCAAAGGAATTAAAACTTATTCGTCTACACTTACAAGAGAATTGTGTAAAGATGATGTTGAAAAGAAAGCTGCATTTGTTTTTAAGAATGATACAACTTTTAAAGTTGGCGATTATACTTTTACAACTTTTTATCCCGGCGAAGGACACACAAAAGACAATATTGTTATTTGGTTTGAGAAAGAAAAAATTTTATACGGCGGTTGTTTTGTAAAAAGCACTGAAACAAATGATATTGGAAACATAGCTGACGCCAATGTAAAAGCATGGCCACAATCTGTAAAAAACACAATAAAAAAATTTACTAATGCCAAATATATAATTCCCGGCCACTTCGCATGGGCTGATAATAAAAGCCTAGAACACACATTAAAATTATTAGAAGAAAATTCAAACAAGATTAATCGTTAATGAAATAAAATTTATTCTCTTACAATATTAATTATTCCAACAGGCGGATCGAAATATTGGTTGTCTTCATTTTGTTTATAAATTTTTCTTACAACATCCATTCCTTTAATCACTTTTCCAAATGCTGCATAGCCTTGGTGGTCTTCAATATTTTCGCCACCATAATCTAATCCCGGTTGATTACCAACACAAATAAAAAATTCTGTTGTGGCCGTGCCGGGTGCTAATCTTGCTAAAGATATCATTCCACTCTTGTGTAATATTTTTGTTTGTTGTGTTGTTTCGTGCGGAATACCTTTTAATGATGATGCAATTTTATTTTTTGTTTTCCAAATACCACCTTGTATCAATTCTGTTTTTGGTGCGTTGCTTGGTTGGTTATCATCACTCAACACTCTGTAAAAACTGCACCGTTTATAATAACCCGAATCGATGTACGATAAAAATGCAGCAACTGTTTTTGGTGCCTGATCGGGATACAATTCTATTTCAATATCACCAAACTGTGTTTGTATTTCAACATGCGGATTTTTATATTTTGGAGAACATGCAATTATCCAAAAAGTAAAAACAAGAAAAATATTTTTCATCATCAGTTTCATTATTCCAAATTACAAAGTTCTTTCTATGGGGTGATGAAAATAAAAAAGAGCGATATTAATTTATCGCTCTTGAAATTTTTCTATTTAATTATTGGTTAAGATTTTTTTCCCCAGCTATTGGCCCAAGCAACTGCGGCACCCGCAACTGCACTTACAACAACATTACCTAAAACATCGGCGCAGAAAGAATATTTAGAAAGCAGCATGCTTGTTCCGTACATAGAGAAGTCGTATGACAATGCAATCAACAAGCCTAATACCGCACCGGCCATTGCACCAGCGACAACAGTTGTGATGTTTGCCCATTTGTTGAAAATGTAAGAAAGCGTTAATCCACTAAAAACATTTCCAAGAACTAAGGCCCACCAAACAAAGTCGGCCATTTGACGATTAACCATTTTGGGATCAGCAAGTCCTGGATGACTGTTCATATAATTCATCAGTAATAAACCATAAACAACATAACCAGCTACAAAAGAAGCAATGCCTCCGACTATGCCGGAGATAATAAATTTTTGAGTGTTCATATGCAATCGTTTTTGGGGTAAAAAATTAAATTACTCCTAAATATAATTTTTCTATTTCGTATTTACAATAGCAGAATAAAGATTGTGAACAACGTTTACAGTAAATAAACTACGAGGGATAAATTCTCTTTCTCGTTTTCTTGAATTTATTATGAATGATCTCGCTCATGCGTTTTTTATACACCTTACTTTCAATCCATGAAATAATGTCGAGGTAAGCAAATGATCTTGTTTCGAAACGATTTTTTTCTAAGTGTTTGATGCTGTTTAAAAATTTTTCTAATTCGGGTTGTAATTCTTTTGGCGAAACATTAAAAGAGCTTCTTAAAAACTTAAACATTGTTTCTTCAACCACTGTTAAGTTTTTCATTTTCGCCATAAAACGATAAACAGATTTTATTAACGATTCTATTATCTCTGTGTTGCCTAATTCGTAATGTGCCATCAAATGCAGTACACGAGCATAGCATTGCAGATCGATTCTTAGATCTAGCGGGCCATTAATTATTTTTTGTAAATAATCTATCGATGCGTTTATGTTTCCATTTCCGAAATGCAGTGTGGCAAACTTGTAATTAAAAACAAGAATGCGATGTCGGTCAACATACAAAGAATACTCTTCTAGATTTTTTTCAATTTCAGGAATTAATGCTACACCTTCTTTAAATGTGCCTTGCATTAAATGCAAATTAATTTTTGCACTGTTGATATAAATAGATGTATGTGTTCTAAAATTATCATGCTGATTAGCTTCCACGGTTTTTGCAAAAGCTTCAAATCTTTTTAATGTTTTATCAAACAGTTGAAAATTACGAAGATCAAAATGTGCATTTAATAAATTATGCATGCCTTTAATAAAATGGCCTGTTTCAACCGCCACCATTTGTGGCTCTTCATCAAATATATCAATCCACTTTTGACTATATCGATAATACATTAAAAAATCCTGACGAATAAATGCATACCAACAATAACATTGATATAGATATAATTTTTCGTAGAAACCATTTACAGCGTGAAGATCATCCGGAAGATGTTTTTTGAAATACACTTTAATATCTTCTTCGTCCAATTCGTTTCTTGCATGGCCGTTTAAAACATACCATCGATACAAAAGCAACGCAAGGTTTGATAATCTTGTAACACGATTAATATGATTGCTGATGACCAAAGCTTCTTGTGCCATCAGTTCTGTTTTTTCTGTTGAGCTTCTTGTGATGTGAAGTGTTTCTATTTTTTTTTCTAAAGAAATTACTTGCACTAAAAAATTAAATTTCTGATTTGCTTTTGCTAATTCTTTTGCTCTTTCTAAAATGCGAAGAGCTTGTAGCTTAAGTCCTTTGTTATAAAGTAGTCTCGCATTATCTAAGTGTTCACTTAATTGAAGATCTATATTTTCAGTTGTCTTCAATAATCTAAGACTTGCTAATAATTGTTTATAAAGATGATTTTTTAAATTGGCCAACTGTGGCTTAGTTACACCGGGTAATTTTTTTAATAATAATTTTTCATCATACTCAGGAAGTTTGTCCAAAACATCGAAGAGTTGAATGATTTTTAGGTCTTCTTTTCCTGAACTTCTTTTAATATATAATTTAAAGTGGCGTTTTTCTGACTTTTCCAGTGTATGAATCAATTGAAATAATATGTCGGAAAAACGGTTGGACATGATAATGATTTTGGCCTAAAAAGCAATACCCGCAAGGGTTTTATGAAAATTTTTTCACTTTTGCCATAAACAAAACAGCATAATTCTGTTTTGAAAACCACAAAATTGATAAGTACTTTCACATTATCAATTAAGGCAAAAGTTATAGCAAGCAATCGTTAGATCAAACAAAGAGAATCGTTAGAGGCCTTAATTCGAAAAACTGTTTAGCGCAGTTAAACACTACTACTAAGAATTTTCATATGGCAAGCAATCGTTAGGGGTCAGTCCGTTTCTACGGAAGGGCCTATTTTTTTATACGCGGCGCTAATATAGTCGATTAATTAACAAAATCATCATATTCATAAAAAATCCTGAAAATTATTTTCAGGATTTTTTTGTTACCCGACCTGGATTCGAACCAAGACAATCAGAACCAGAATCTGAAGTACTACCATTATACTATCGGGCAATAAAATGCAAATTTAAGAATTCTCATTTTCAAAATCTCTTTTGTATTTATAAATTTAGTCTTGTTACAATAAATGCCCCATTCCAAAGCCGGGTATTTTTCCTTGTATTGGCGCAAAGAATTCAATTATCTTCTGTAAATCTTTTTCTTGGTTTTCAGTTGTATAAAAAGGCTCGGAAATAATCAGTCGTTTATTTTTGAAATCAAGTCCCACCATTACTATTGGGACATTTGCCCCCCTTGCAATATGATAAAAGCCCGTTCTAAGTTTATCGACTTTTTTTCTTGTTCCTTCGGGCGATAATGCCAACATAAATATTTCGTTTCGGTTGAACAACTCCACAACCTGTTCAACAACATTGTGTTTATTAAATCTATCAACCGGCGTTCCTCCAAGTGACCTGAAAACAAAACCAAAAGGCCCGTTAAATAATTCTTTTTTTCCTAAAAATTTTGTTTCGCTTACTCCAACAGCACTTCTGTAAAGCACGCCTACGATCACATCCCAGCCACTTGTGTGAGGACCAACCGCAATTACACATTTTTTAATTCCGGCAGGAAACCTTGCTGAGGTGTTCCATCCAAACAATCGTAACAAAAAGGAAGAAATAAATTTTGACAAGCTGAAATCTTTTAGCGCCCTCAAGATACTATTTTGTTTAATCGGTTTGAAGGAGATTATTAACTTTTGTTTTTGCCATTTTAAATAAACGACCCTTTTTGGCGTTATTAATTAGAATTATTCTAATTAAATTAAGCAATAAACTAAAAAGATGATCAATATTCGCACTTTCAGCATGTCTGACGTTGCCATAATCATGCAAAATTTTTCCGGCATTAAAATGATGTTGCCCAACCATGTTAAGCTAAAGCCTCACGAAAGAAGAAGCATGTTTAAACTAAATTCAAAAAAACAGGCGTTTGTTGAAGCTGCATTGAAATTTATGCAAACGAAGCCCGACACGGTTCCTCATCATATCAATGTCACAACCTGCAATAATTATTTGCAATTATATCTGCAATATGTTGAACTAATTGCCGAATTAGAAAAAATTAAGCGCTTAATGGAAGATGTAAAACTACAGCTTGGCAGCGAAGTAATGAATATGACAAAAAGTTATTTTCACAATGCTCGTTTTGCTTCTCAATCAGGGGTTAAAACATCAGAAACAATCTATCAGCAACTCAAAAAAAATTATGCAGTTGGTAGAAACAGTAAAAAAATTAACGCAAAAGAGTCTCTATAGTATTTTTAGCCTAATTATTTTATATCTTAAAAGAAGGATCGTTGATAAAAGCGAAACGCCATTCATTAATTAATGAATGGCGTTTCGCTTTTATCAGGAATAAATTATTTCTTCTCTAACAATTTAAAGAATTGATCGAGTTGTGGTAGAATTACAATTCTTGTTCTTCTATTTGCTGCGCGGCCTTCTGCTGTTGAGTTATCAGATAGTGGCAAATATTGACCACGGCCAGCGGCGGTTATGTGTTTTGGATCTAATCCATATTGGTCCTGCAAAACACGAACAACCGTTGTTGCACGTTTAACACTTAGATCCCAATTATCGATTAAGGCGCCATTTTTAAAGGCAACACTGTCTGTATGGCCTTCTACCATAAACTCAAGGTTAGGTTGCGCAGCTAAAACTTTAGCAACTTTTCCTAAAATTGTCTTTGCCCTGTCGGTCACATCATAACTGGCGCTTTTGAATAATAGTTTATCAGAAATATCAATGTATACAACGCTTTTATCAACTTTTATATTTATGTCTTTATCATCCAAATTTCCTATCGCTCCTTTTAAATTCATTACTAAAACCATATTCAATGAATCTTTTCGCGCTATTGATGATTGAAGGTCTTTAATGTAAACATCTTTTGATCCAATATTATCCAAAGATTTTTTAATGCTTTCGGCTTGTGCGCCAGTAACAACAGATAGGTCTTTCAATTGATTTAAAACTTGATTATTGTTTTGTTTCAAATAATCAATTTGGTTATTTAAATCTTTAATCTTTGCGTCTGACTCGGCCTTTTGTTTTGTTAATTGACTTGTTAAGTCGGCGTTTTGATTTTTAGATGCAGCAAGATCGCCTTGCAATTCTCTGTACTTATTTTGCACATCAAGATATGCGCCATTTAGTTGCGTATATTTTTCTTCGGCTTGTTGAAGTTTCTTAGGACTAACACACGAGATAGTTAATAGAACAACAGCAGTTAATAAAACCAGGGAGTAATTAATTTTCATACGATTTTTGTTTATTGATATTTATAACGATTTATTGATAAAATTATTTGATTTCTGATTTATAATACCCGCTCTTTTCAATCTCTTCTCTTACTTTTTCGGGAACCAAATATCTTATTGATTTGCCCCGCTTAATATTTTGTCTTATTGTCGTTGCGGATATTTCTAATAAAGGTGCTTTTAATAATTTAATTCTGGTTCCTTTAATCTCCTCCTCTCTAATTTTGTGTCCGGGTCTCTCATAAACAATAATTGAATATTTTTTTAAAATTAAATCTGTATTTTTCCACTTGTGCAAATTTTGATAGCTGTCGCTACCCATAATAATCGAAAATTCGTTTTGCGGGAACTTTTCTTCCAAATAGATTAATGTGTCTATGGTATATGATGGTTGCGGCAATTTAAACTCTACATCCGAAACCTTTAATCGTGGCTCGTCTTCTACCGCTATTCTTGCTAAAAAGAGGCGATCATATTCGTTTAATAAAACAGCTGATTTTTTAAAGGGGTTTTGCGGACTAACCACCAACCACACCTGCTCTAGTTCTGAATTATTGGCAATATAATTTGCAATAATCAGGTGGCCATTATGTATGGGATTAAATGATCCAAAATATAAACCAATTTTCATTTATATAATTGATAATCAGATATTTATGTTTTCTACAAAAATGCTATTTGCTTCGTTCAATCGCAGGCTAAGACTATAGCCTGATACAGAAATTGAAATTGGATCTCCAAGAGGAGCAATTTGGTCAACCCTAATCATTTCTCCGGGCACGCACCCCATTTCCATTAATTTTATAAAAATTTCGTCCTTTTCAAAAGACGAAATTGTTGCTCTGTCTCCAATATTCAATTCACTTAGTCTTTTCATTTGTCATTATATCCGCAAAAGTAAATTTAGCTTTTGGCTTTTTGTTACGAATTTTGGAGCAAGACAATAATATGCAAAAGATCTCCTTTCATTCTGCAACTAACTCTTTTCGGTTGCCTCAAAAAAAGAAGGTTCGTTTTATAATTGATTCCATTTTTGCTAATGAAGGATTTTTCCTTGGGACTTTAAATATTGTGTTTTGTTCCGATAGTTATTTATTAAAAATCAATAAAAACTTTCTCAATCACGACTTTTATACCGACATTATTACATTTGATTTATCTGAGGATAGCTCTGAAATAATTGTTGGTGAGGTTTATATCAGCATTGATAGAGTTAAAGAAAATGCTTTGACTTTAGGCCTTCCGTTTAAAGAAGAGCTTTTGAGAGTTATTTTTCATGGTGCACTTCATTTGTGCGGTTATAAAGACAAAAAGAAAGGAGAGATAGCAGAAATGCGAAAACAGGAGGAAACCTATTTAAGACTCCTTAATAAAACCTAGCCAAGCCATCCGCTCCTTCCGTTCCACGTGAAACATTTCCCCTTTTTGTTACAATTTTCGGGCTTTATTCGGGTTTCTTTATAAAATTGTTGCTTAAATTGGGTTTTCAAATAATGCCCGAATAGGCTGTCTAAAAAATTTCGCGGATTGCACAATGTAAAACCACGGTCGCCATTATTGTTCGTTCGTCTCCCCAAACCATATACGTTCCATGTGAAACAATTTTTCCGTTTCCCGTTAATCCAAAAAACCCGGTCGAGCGACTCGTGATTATCTTTGTCCCTATTTTAAACCTGTTTACAGAATGTTTCCAGAATATGATGTTATTGTTGTTGGTGCCGGCCATGCGGGCTGTGAAGCCGCAGCCTCTGCTGCAAACCTAGGTAGTAAAGTTTTGTTGGTTACAACAAACCTACAGACCATCGCACAAATGAGCTGCAATCCGGCAATGGGGGGAATTGCAAAAGGTCAAATTATAAGAGAAATTGATGCCATGGGCGGATATAGCGGCATTGTAACAGACAAAAGCATGATTCAATTTCGCATGTTGAATAGAAGTAAGGGGCCTGCAATGTGGAGCCCTCGTGCTCAAAACGACAGAATGCTTTTCTCTGCAACTTGGCGTGAGATGTTAGAAAATACACCTAATGTAGATTTTTATCAAGATACGGTACACTCAATTATAATAACGGGGGATCGGGTGTGTGGGGTTATAACCGGACTTGGTAATAAAATTCGTTCTTCATCAGTAATCATAACAAGTGGGACTTTTTTGAACGGCATAATTCATATTGGCGAAAAACAATTTGGTGGCGGAAGGGTGGCGGAAAAAGCGGCACATGGAATCACGGAGCAATTGGTTGAGTTTGGTTTTGAAAGCTCTAGATTAAAAACAGGTACACCACCAAGGGTTGACAGTAGAAGTTTGGATTATTCTAAAATGGAAGAACAAAAGGGGGATGAAGAAATTGTTGGATTTTCCTATTTGGATTTTAAAAAAATTAATCCAGCTAAACAGAAAAGCTGCTTTATTTCATATACAAACACACAAGTCCATGATATCTTAAGAACCGGCTTTGATAAAAGTCCGATGTTTCAGGGAAGAATTGAAGGGGTTGGTCCAAGATATTGTCCAAGTATAGAAGATAAAATAAATCGTTTTTCTGAAAGAGAAAGGCATCAATTGTTTGTAGAACCAGAAGGCTGGAACACCGTCGAAATCTATGTTAATGGATTTTCTTCATCATTGCCAGAATACGTTCAGTTTCAAGCACTTAGGTCCGTTGTTGGATTTGAAAACTGTAAATTTTTTAGACCCGGCTATGCTATAGAGTATGATTATTTTCCCCCTACCCAGCTTAAACATACGTTAGAAACAAAATTGTTGGGCGGTCTGTTTTTTGCCGGGCAAATTAATGGAACAACTGGATATGAAGAAGCTGCTTGTCAGGGTTTAATGGCTGGTATAAATGCTCACCAGAAATCAAAAAACCTAGAGCCTGTTATTTTAAAAAGAAGTGATGCTTATATTGGTGTTTTAATCGACGACTTAATCAGCAAAGGAACCGAAGAGCCTTATAGAATGTTTACAAGCAGAGCCGAGTTTAGAACTTTGCTTCGGCAAGATAACGCCGACTTAAGATTAACAGAACTTAGCTATCGTCTTGGGTTGGCGTCGCAAGAAAGAATGGATGCGGTTCTCGCCAAGAAATCTAATACAGAAAAAATTAAAGTTGCCTTATTAAATTTAAATATTGAACCGGAAGAAATAAATCCTTATTTAAATAGTATTGATTCTACTATACTTTTAGAAAAACAAAGGGCTGCAAAAATTATTCTTCGCCCAAATGTTTCACTTCAATCGTTACTTGAAAACATTCCATCTGTTTCAGCCAGCTTATCTTCTTATTCAAAGCAATGTATTGAGCAAGCTGAAATCCAAGTTAAATATGAACGATATATTGAAAAAGAAAAGGAGCTTGTTGTTCGAATGAGCCAATTGGAAGAATTAATTATTCCCGATTCCTTTGACTATAATAAAGTTTCCGCTTTGTCAAATGAGGCACTTCAAAAATTTAAGCGCATAAAACCGAGAACACTTGGACAAGCAAGCAGAATAAGCGGTGTTAACCCGAGTGATGTTCAAATCCTCATGATTTTTATGGGACGATAATTCACCCCTCAAAAAATATTTTATACCGAAAATATGATGAATGGCTTTTACCATTCATTCTATTCAGTAGCTTTAATCCTTTCCAAAACAATTCATGTATTATGAGAAAAATTAAGCTTCTGTTTTTCGGGCTGCTTTTTGTATTGGTAGTGCAAGCTCAAGAAACATTTCCTGTAAACGGAGTAGCAGATAGTCGAATCGGCTGTTATGCTTTTACTAACGCTACTATTGTTAGAGATGCACAAACCACAATTACAAATGCAACTCTTGTCATTAAAGAGGGTAAAATTATTTCTGTTGGTACAAATATTACTATTCCAAAATATGCAATAGTAATAGATTGTAAGGATAAATATATTTATCCTTCTTTCATAGACATCTACACCGATTACGGTCTTACAACACCTCAGCGACAACTGGGTGCCGGAGGGTTTGGCGGCGGCTTTAATCAGCCTGCACAAATTAATTCAAATACAAAAGGTGCTTATGGATGGAATCAGGCAATCAGACCAGAAGTAGATGCTTCGAAATTGTTTTCTATAGACGATAGTAAAGCGAAGCCACTACGTGAATCTGGTTTTGGTACCGTTCTTTCACATGTGAAAGATGGTATTGCAAGGGGAAGTGGAACTGTTGTAACATTAGCAAATACAAAAGACAATTTTGTTATAGTAAAAGAAAAAGCTTCTGCACATTATTCATTAAGCAAAGGAACTTCATCTCAAAGCTATCCAAGTAGTATGATGGGAACAATAGCATTGTTACGTCAAACTTATTTAGATGCACAATGGTATAAAAACAAACCAGCAAAAGAAGGAATAAATATCTCTTTACAAGCGTGGAATGATATTCAATCCTTACCACAAATTATTGAGGCAGATGATAAATGGAATGATTTACGTGCCGATAGAGTTGGTGATGAGAATGGTGTTCAATATATTATTAAGGGCGGTGGTAACGAATATCAAAGAATAAAAGATATTGCTGCAACAAAAGCAATATATATTTTATCATTGAACTTTCCGCAAGCCATGGATGTTGAAGATCCTAATGATGCAAGGTTTGTTTCTTTGGGGGACATGAAAAACTGGGAGTTGGCGCCTACAAATCCTGGGGCTTTCGAAAAAGCAAATATTTCTTTTGCTTTAACCACCGCAGATCTTAGAGATCCAAAACTTTTCTTGACGAATCTTAGAAAGGCTCTAGATTATGGGTTAAGCGAAACAAGAGCCCTAGAAGCTTTAACAAAAGTTCCTGCTACATTATTAAATGTTTATGATAAAGTTGGAAGTATCGATGAGGGTAAGTTGGCCAACTTTATTATTACAACCGGTCCTGTTTTTAAAGAAACGTCAACTATTCTACAAAATTGGGTACAGGGCGAAAAATATGGTATCAATGAGACCAATTGGAATGACATTAAGGGCTTATACAATCTTACTATTAATGCTTCTAGCGGAGCAATTAATTATACTGTTGATGTAAAAAATGCAACATCAGCAAGCGTAATTGGAAAAGATACCTTAACAGGAAAATTTGCTTATGATGGTAAAACAATTAAATTAAGTTTCTCTACAACCCCTCAGCGTAGAGGCTTTGGGGGGGGTGGTTTTGGTGGAGGCGCAAGAGGCAACGCAAGTAATCTTGTTGTAGCGCAGTCTGTCTTTCGTTTAAGTGGTTTTGCAAACGGAGATACCTGGAATGGAAACGGAGAAGATACTTTAGGAAATAGATTTACTTGGATGGCAACATCATCAAAATCTTCGGTATCGACTTTAGACACAGTTAAAAGAAAAATAAACACTCCTAAAAACTTAGCAAAGGTCACCTTTCCTTTTGATGGATATGGTTTTGAAGAATTACCAAAACAAGAAACTATCTTAATTAAAAACGCAACCGTTTGGACAAATGAAAAAGATGGTGTTTTGCAAAACACAGATGTTTTATTAAAGAACGGAAAGATTTCAAAAATTGGAAAAGATGTTTCTGCTGATGGTGCCAAAATAATAGACGGTACTGGTAAACATGTAACCCCGGGAATCATTGATGAGCATTCGCATATAGCAGCTGCTTCAATTAACGAAGGGGCACAATCTGTAACTTCAGAAGTAAGAATCGGAGATAACTTAAATCCAGAAGATATTAATATCTATCGTCAATTAAGCGGTGGCGTTACGTCCTCCCACATCTTACATGGTTCTGCTAATACAATTGGGGGTCAAACGCAGTTAATTAAATTACGTTGGGGAAGCAATGACGAAGAATTAAAATTTAAGGGCGCTGATCCTTTCATAAAATTTGCATTGGGTGAAAATGTAAAAAGAACTACATCTCAGAGCAACAATCGTTTTCCTGACACAAGAATGGGTGTTGATCAAGTGCTGGATGATGCTTTTGCACGAGCAAAAGATTATGAAGCCGCTATGAAAATAGATCCTTCTCATACAAGAAGAGATCTTGAATTAGATGCTTTGGTTGAGATCATAAATAAGAAGCGTTTTATCACTTGTCACTCATATGTACAAAGCGAAATTACCTCCGCAATGAGAATCGGAGAAAAATATGGATTTAAATTCAACACATTCACTCACATCCTTGAAGGTTATAAGGTTGCCGATAAAATGAAAACACACGGGTCAAATGTTTCTACTTTCTCTGACTGGTGGTATTATAAGCAAGAAGTTATAGATGCTATGGCTTACAATGCTGCGATTATGCAAAAAGTTGGCTTAAATGTTTGTATTAATTCTGATGACGCCGAACAAGCTCGCAGATTAAATCAGGAAGCTGGTAAGATTGTAAAATATGGTGGTGTTAGCGAAGAAGAGGCCTTAAAAATGGTAACATTAAATCCCGCAAAAGCTTTACACGTTTCTGATAAAGTTGGAAGTATTAAAGTTGGAAAAGATGCAGATATTGTTGTTTGGAGTGAAAACCCTTTAAGTATTTATGCAAAGGCAGAACAAACAATTGTTGATGGTATAATTTATTTCGACAGAGGAAAAGATCTTGAAACAAGAAAGAAAATTGCAACAGAAAGAAATCGTTTGATTCAAAAAATGAATGGCGAAAAAAGAAGTGGTTCTCCCGTTCGCACAGCAGAACCAAGCTGGCAATATATTTTAAGCTGTGGTGATCATGATCATCACGATGGTTTAATTACTATCGATGTTCAAGAAGATGATATCATAAACAATTAAATCTATCAATCATGAAAAAAATATTTTTATGTGTTTCGGTTTTTTTGTTGCTTGCCGATTTTTTAAAAGCACAAGAAACTGTTTATCCTACAAAAGAGTTTAAGAGCAAATTCTATATCGTTAACGGAACGGTTCATGTTGGAAACGGAACGGTTATTGAAAATGCAACTGTTGAAGTAAACAACGGAAAAATTGTTCGTGTTGGCTCCAATATCACAACAGCAAAAGATGACAAAGTATTTGATGCAAAAGGCAAAGAGGTTTATCCTGGTTTGATTTTGACATCTACCGATCTTGGATTAAAAGAGATTGCAAATGGTGTAAGGGGAAGTAATGATTATGTAGAAATTGGCGATTTAAATCCGAGCGTTCGATCTATTGTTGCTTATAATACTGATTCAAAAGTTATTGGCACATTAAGGGCAAATGGAATTTTATTAGCCGGTATTACTCCTGAAGGTGGTGAAATAAGTGGCACATCTTCCGTTGTTCAATTAGATGCTTGGAACTGGGAAGATGCAGCATATAAATATGATAACGGTATTCACATTAATATGCCGAGCTTCATTCAGCGCTCAGGTAGAAGAGGCGGCGGCGCTCCTCCTGCGGGAATTACCGGAAGATTTGGTGGTGCTGGCGGAGAACAACCAGACCCAATAAAATTGGCATTAGAAAAAGTTGATCAATTAAATTCTTTTTTCAGACAAGCAAAAGCATATTTACAAGATGCCTCGCACAAAGAAACTAATTTAAAGTTTGAAGCAGTAAAAGGATTGTTTGACAAAAAACAAAAATTGTTTGTTCATGCTGATCAAGTAAAACAGATGTTCGCTGCTATTGATTTTGTAAAAGAGTTTGGCTTTGATGTTGTGATTATTGGCGGAAGCGAAAGTTTTCAAATTGCCGACATCTTAAAAGCAAATAATATTGCTGTTGTCTTGGGACAAGAACACGCATTACCGGCAACAGAAGATGATGATATAGACCAACCATTTAAAACACCGGCTGCATTACAAAAAGCAGGTGTTTTGTTTGCTTTGAATGATACACACGACGAAAGCCGATACCGCAACCTTTCTTTTAATGCAGGTACCGCCGCAACTTATGGACTGACTAAAGAACAAGCCCTTCAATCAATTACATTAAATGCTGCAACAATTTTAGGAATAGATGATAAAACAGGAAGCATCGAAGTTGGAAAAGATGCAAATATTATTATTGCTGACGGCGATATTTTGGATATGAAAAGCAGCAACATTTCTTATGCTTTTATTCAGGGAAGACAAGTAAGCTTAGATAATAAACAGAAACAATTGTACGAAAGGTATAAATATAAATATAATATTAAATAAAAGAAAAGCCCCACATAAAAACTTGTGGGGCTTTTTAATATCATAAACTTTATTTGCGTTTCTTACAAAGCATAAGAGTTTTTTACCGCTTTTTCTGTTTCCCTTTCCAGAGCCAACATGCTATTAATTGAAGCTGCGGCTCTTCTTCCTTCCCCCATTGCAAGAATTACGGTTGCCGCACCCAAAACAATATCTCCTCCGGCAAATACCTTATCTAAAGATGTTTTTTGAGTTTTATCGACTAATACATTACCCCACTTGTTTACTTGTATTTGTGGTGTTGTTTGACTGATTAGGGGATTGCTTCCATTTCCTATTGCAACAATCACAGTATCGACATCAACAATAAATTCGCTGCTTTTAATTTCAACAGGTCTTCTTCTTCCCGATTCATCCGGCTCTCCTAATTCAAAGCGAACACATTCCATTCCTGTAACACACCCATGTTCATCACCAATAATTCGTTTGGCATTTTCTAAAAAATGAAACTCGATTCCTTCTTCTTTAGCATGTACAGCCTCTTCTTTTCTTGCGGGCATTTCGTTTTCGGTTCTTCTGTAAATTACATATACATTATCCGCACCAAGTCGTTTCGCCATCCTTGCAGAATCCATTGCAACATTTCCGCCGCCTAATACGGCAACTTTTTTTGAAGAAATTATTGGCGTATCGGCTTTTTCTTTTTCAAAAGCACGCATCAAATTAGCTCTTGTTAAATATTCGTTTGCAGAAAAAACGCCTACTAAATTTTCTCCTTCAATTCCCATAAACATTGGAAGCCCTGCGCCTGTTCCAACAAACACGGCATCGTATTTATCTTTTTCAATTAAGTCAATTAATTTTCTTGTTCTTCCAACAACAAAATTTGTTTTTATTTCAACTCCCATTTGCGAGAGCGTTTCTATTTCATGATCAATAATATCATTTGGCAAACGAAACTCGGGAATGCCGTAACGCAAAACGCCGCCTAATCTATGAAACGCTTCAAATATTGTTACATGATGTCCTTCTCTTTTACAATCTGCAGCAACAACCAATCCGGCAGGACCACTACCAACTACTGCAATCTTTTTTCCTGTTGGTGGTTTAATTTTTGGTAGTACCTTTTTTCCGTTTTTTCTTTCCCAGTCGGCAATAAACCTTTCTAGCCTTCCGATCGCAACGGATTTTTCAACGTCTTTCAGCGCCTTTCCAACTGCACAATGTAGTTGACATTGTGTTTCCTGCGGACAAACTCTTCCACAAATAGCAGGTAATAATGTTGTTTGTTTTATTATTTGAGCCGCGCCTTCAAAATCACCATGTGCAATTTTATTTACAAACGCAGGAATATCAATATTTACAGGACAGTCCTGAACACAATTTTTCTTTACACATTGCAAACATCGCATTGCTTCTATTCGTGCCTGATCTTCAGAAAAACCAATAGCTACTTCTTCTAAATTTGTTCTACGAATAAGTGGATCTTGCGTTGGCATTTCCTGTGCAGGAATTTGCGTGCGTTCTTTTGGTTTTAGCGAGTCGCATTTATCAACATATTCAACAATTAATTCTTTTGCTTGAGCTGAAAGCTCTTCTAGCGAATGATAACTCATAACACCCCCTCCTTTGCTTTGAATGTTTTTTCAACAAAACATTTTTGTTTTTGCCGTTCAATATTTTTATAAGAGTTTAATCTTGCGATCATATTGTCAAAGTCAACCTGATGTCCGTCAAATTCGGGCCCATCTACGCAAACAAATTTTGTTTCGTTGTTTATGCTTACTCTGCAACCGCCACACATTCCAGTGCCATCAACCATAATTGTATTTAAAGAAACCTGGGTAAAAACTTCGTAAGGCTTAGTTGTTATTGAACAATATTTCATCATAACCGGCGGGCCAATTGCAATAACCATCTCCGGCTTTTTGTTTCTTTCGCAAAGCTCTTTAAGTGGCTCGGTTACCAATGCTTTTCTTCCATAAGAACCGTCGTCGGTACAAATAATTAATTCGTCTGCGATGTTTTTCATTTTGTTTTCCAGTATCAACAAATCCTTTGTTCTTGCGCCAATAATAATTGTAACGAAATTTCCAACTTTTTTTAATGCTTGCGCAATGGGATGCATCGGCGCAACACCAATGCCACCGGCCACACAAACAACATGTCCGAAGTTTTTTATGTGGGTTGGTTTGCCAAGCGGACCAACAAATGCCGGTAAATAATCGCCGACTTCCATTAGAGACAATTCTGTTGTTGTTTTACCAACAACTTGAAAAATTATTGTGATACTTCCTTCTTCAATATCTGCATCTGCAATTGTTAATGGAATCCTTTCTCCGTAATCATCGTCGGTTTGTAAAATAATAAACTGCCCTGGCTGTCGCTCTTCTGCAATTAACGGGGCGTCAATTCCCATAAGAAACACGTCTTTTGAAAGTTGTTCCTTGTAAATAATCTTATTCATCGGCGTTTTCTTTAAGTTCTATTGCAAACATATTACCGAATGATATTTATAAACATGACGAATGTTAGTTTCGGATAAATTGAGCAAAGCAAAATGATTCTTTTAGCTACCTTAGCCGCATGCAGAAAAAATTATTTTTACTGGATGCTTTTGCCTTAATCTTTCGTGCATATTATGCCTTGATCAGAAATCCACGCATCACTTCAAAAGGAAAAAACACCAATGCTCAATTTGGTTTTACAAATACTTTGTTTGAATTGATTAATAAAGAAAAACCAACACATCTCGCCGTTTGTTTTGATGTTTCTGGTCCAACAGAAAGACACGCGGATTTTGAGGATTACAAAGCGAATAGACAAGATGCGCCCGAAGATTTATTAGCATCTATTCCCGATATAAAAAAAATAATTGAAGGATTTAATATTCCGGTGATCGGTGTTGAGGGATATGAAGCCGATGATGTAATTGGAACATTGGCTTGGGAAGCCCACGATGCAGGATTCGAAGTTTTTATGGTAACGCCCGATAAAGATTTTGGCCAACTGGTTCGCGATGGAATTAATATTTATAAACCCGCATATCAAGGAGGAGATGTAGAAATAATGGGGCCAAAAGAGGTTTGTGCAAAATGGGGTATTGAAAGGGTTGATCAGGTAATTGATATTTTAGGATTGATGGGGGACGCCGTAGATAATATTCCAGGAATTCCCGGTGTTGGAGAAAAAACAGCCGCTAAACTTTTAAAAGAATTTGGAACATTAGAAAATGTTTTAGCAAACGCCGATAATATCAAGGGCGCGCTGGGTGAAAAAATAAGAGCCGGAAAAGAAAGCGCTATTATGAGTAAAAAATTAGCGACAATTATTACAAAATCGCCGGTGGAATTTCATGAAGAAAATTTCAGATTAAAAGAATGGAATAAAGAAGAATTAAAAGAAGTGTTTGCCGAATTAGAATTTAAAACTCTTGGCAAAAGAATATTGGGTGATGATTTTAATATGTTTCATTCTGCGCCCGTTGGTGTGCAAACCGATTTGTTTGGAAACACTGTTGAAACAAAAAAAATAGAAAGTAAAAAAACAGAGGTGGTTGAAGAATCTTTAACACCGGGATTAATTTCTGCTCACAACATTAACAATACAAAACATAATTATATTCTTATTGATACTGAAGAAAAAATTAAATTGCTCGTTGACGATTTGCTCAAACAAAAAGAAATTTGCTTTGATACCGAAACAACAAACATTAACGCTAATGAAGCAGAATTAGTGGGTATGAGTTTTGCTTTCGAAAAAGGGGGGGCATATTATGTACCGTGCCCCGCAGATAAAAATTCAACAGAAAAAATATTAACACAATTTTCATCGCTTTTTAATTCAACAGAAATCGTTTGGGTCGGGCAAAACTTAAAATATGATCTTCTGGTTTTAAAATGGTGTGGTGTTGAGCTGAGGGGAAATATTTTTGATACAATGTTGGCACATTATGTTATTGAGCCGGAAGGTAAGCGCAGTATGAATTTGCTGAGTGCCCAATATTTGAGTTATGAACCCGTGCATATTGATGAATTGATTGGAAAGAAAGGAATGTTGCAGGGTAATATGCGTGATGTTGAGATAGAAAAAGTTAAAGAGTATGCGGCCGAAGATGCAGATATTACTTTGCAATTGAAAAATATATTTACTCCGTTGCTCAAAGAAAAAGATGTTGAACGTGTGTTTAATGAAGTAGAAAATCCATTGGTTAAAGTATTAACCGATATGGAATTTGAAGGAATAAAAGTGGATGTAAATTTCTTAAATGATTACAGCAAAGAATTAGAACGTGAAGCAAAAAAATGTGAGGAGAGTGTTTATCTGCAAGCAGGTGTTCGTTTTAATTTAGCATCACCAAAACAATTGGGAGAAGTGTTGTTTGATAAATTAAAAATAGATGAGAAAGCAAAAAAAACAAAGACCGGTCAATATGCAACAGGTGAAGATGTTTTATTAAAACTCGCACATCAACATAAAATAGTTGATGATATTTTAGGGTTCAGAGAACTCACAAAATTAAAATCAACTTATGTTGATGCGTTGCCGCAAATGATCAATTCAAAAACAGGAAGAGTGCACACTTCTTATGCGCAAGCCGTTGCTGTTACAGGAAGATTAAGCAGCAATAATCCTAATCTCCAAAATATTCCAGTTCGTTCCGATAGGGGAAAAGAAATAAGAAAAGCGTTTGTACCAAGAGACGCGAAACATATTTTAGTCAGCGCTGATTATTCACAAATTGAATTAAGAATCGTTGCAGCAATCAGTGGTGATGAAAATATGTGTGCTGCATTTACTCAAGGAAAAGACATTCATACAGCAACGGCTGCAAAAGTCTATAACATAAGCGAGGCCGATGTTACAAAGGAAATGCGTTATAAAGCAAAGAGCGTAAACTTTGGAATCATTTATGGACAAGGGGCGTTCGGCCTTGCTGAAAATCTTGGTATTTCAAGAACAGAAGCAAAAGAAATTATTGATAATTATAAAAAAGAATTTTCTGGCATAAACAAATACATGGATGATACTATCAACTTCGCAAAAGAAAATGGTTATGTAGAAACATTGATGGGAAGAAAACGATGGTTGAAAGATATTAATTCGTCCAACTTTACGGTTCGTGGTTTTGCAGAACGCAATGCAATTAATTCTCCTATTCAAGGAACCGCGGCGGATATGATAAAATTGGCTATGATAAAAATTCATGCTGCAATGAAGAAAGAAAAATTGCAATCAAAAATGTTGTTGCAGGTACACGATGAATTAGTGTTTGATGTATTACGCGAAGAATTAGAAATTATAAAACCATTGATTTTAGAAAACATGAAAACGGCAATGCTGTTACCAAACAGTGTTCCTGTTGAAGCAGAACTTGGTGTTGGAGAAAACTGGTTGCTGGCACATTAATAAAATTAATTACAAAAAATATTCATGGAAAACAACGAACAAATCATTCATCGTTTTTATCAGGCGTTTCAAAAATTAGATTATAAAACAATGCAGGATTGTTATAGTAACGATGTTTTATTTTCTGATCCCGTTTTTGGTTTATTACAAAACGGCGAACCGCAGGCCATGTGGGAAATGTTGTGTAAAAAAGCAAATAATTTTTCTTTAACCTATGGAAACATTATTTTGATTGATGAAGAATATGCAAGCTGCGAGTGGGTTGCAACATATTTATTTTCTGCATCAAATAGAAAAGTAGTAAACAAAATAAAAGCACATTTAAGAATTGTTGATGGAAAAATTACAGAACACACCGATCAATTTAATTTATATCGCTGGGCAAGACAAGCATTGGGATTTCCGGGAATTTTATTTGGATGGACGTCTTTCATGCAAAATAAAATAAAAAGAAATGCAATAAATAATTTGCAAAAATTTTTGCGAACAAAATAGAAATTATTTCTTTTTATAAATAGGAACCGTGCTGCAAGGCTCGCCGTACATAATACTTTTAACGAAAGGCCTTAATTTATTAGTTATTTCAACATAAGCAATTTCAGGAATTGAAACATCGCCGCAACCTTTTACGACAACTCTTTTATCTAAATAATCTTCTCCCTTTACTTCGTTAATTTTTTTGATGAGTATCGTTTCAATTAATTTTTTTTCATCGCCAAAAACAACCTCCTTTGCAATGGGTTGTAAATAACTTGCTGCCAACATGTTTGCCCACATAGGTATGATAGCATCGGCGCTACAAAGAATTGAAACATATTTGTCGCGGTATTGTTCCCAATTTGTTGTTTGTAAAGCGGCACGATAATCTTTCTCTTTTAAAATCATTCCCATAAAAAGAAAGTCTTTCAAATCAAAAATTTTTATTTCTCCTTTGGGATAAAATTCTTCCAGATCAAAGCTAATCAATCCACTTTCGGCAACCTTATTTAGAAATATTTCTTCCATTATCACAAAAGTACAATTTGATTTTTTGTTTCGCTTTCGCATTGCGTAAAACAAAAGCCGCATCAAAATATTGATGCGGCTTTCTATTTTTTAAAAAATTTATTAATAAAATTTGCTTCTGTAATCCTTTACCGCAGATGATTTTCGCAACGCTTCAGATCCTCTATAAATTGCCATGCGTTGACTTTGCAAAGCCGCCTGCCTAATTGATTCGGGCGTTTGTGTTGAGTTTGCTTTTGCGCCGATATTTTCAACTCGCAAAGCAAAAACACCGGATGTTCCTGCAACGGGCTCTGTTACTTTTCCTTTGTTTGATGCATTAAATGCTGTGCCCGAAAATTTAGAATCATTACCAACACCAGGAATAAAAGGATTGGTAAATAATAAACTGTCAGATTTTTGTAGTGTTGATCCCGTGCTTATTGCCAATGCTTCTAATGTGTTTCCTTTAAATTTATTTTCAATTATTTGTTTTGCTTTCTTTTGATTGCGAACAATGCTTTCAATGGCTGGTCTTATAACCTGTGCCGGCGGCAATCCAGGTTTAATTACAGAAGAGATTATTGAAACAATATATTTATCTCCAATTCTGATTGGCTGGTCGTTTACATCTCCTGCACTGTGTTCATAAACCCAACGAACCAATTGGCGGCTTTCTCCAAGACCCGAAATTGTAAAATCATTTTCTTTTATTTCGCCGGAAGGAATTGATAATTTATTAAGCTTTGCGGCGTTATCATCGAATTGCTTTTTATTTCTGCTTGTGCCTGCAAACTGAGATGCGGCGTTGTTTGCAGCAGCATCCGTTTCATTACTAACAATTATAGGTTTTGATAAGTATGCAATTTTATATCCAGGCCCAGATCCTTTTTGTGCTAACACTTCAACATAATGAAAACCAAATTCGGTTTGTATTACACCCTTTGATCCAACGGGTTTGTTGAAGCTGAAATCGTTGAATGTTGGAACCATTCTGGCAGATGCAAAAAAATCATAAACACCGCCCTTGTTTTTATTTCCGTCGTCAGAAAATTTAGCGCAAACGGAGTCGAAGTTTTTGCCGCTTTTTATTTCTGCTTCAACAGTATCCATTATTTTTCTTGCAGCACTATCTTCTCTAACCCTGGCTAATGTTCCGGAGTTCTGATCTTGCTGATGTGTAGAAATTAATATGTGGCGAACTTTTACAGAATCAGGAATTTGTTTTACACCAACAACTCTTGCTAAAACAAAATTATTTCCATCAACATAAGGACCATAAATACCACCTGCAGGAACTTTTATAATTGAATCGATGCTTTTTTGTTTGATTTCTTTTTTACTAACATAACTATCGTAGAAAGGAGATTCCGTTGCGTTCTTTGCAAAGAAAGAAGGAATATCAGAAGTAGAAGAGAATTCACTTTTTAAAAGATACAATTGATTTTTTGTTGCTGATGAATCTGCCGCACTTGCTGATGCGCTAAAAGAAACAAAAGAAATAGTTCTTGTTTCCTCTTCTCTTTCATATTCTTTTTTGTGTTTCTTGGCATAATTTAAAATATCATCATCGCTTACTTTAATAGTACTATCTGAAACAGCTGAATATGGAACATAAACAAAAGAAACAGCTGAAACTAAATTATTATCAGCTTGTTGTTTTTCAATCATCCATTTTGGAACATACAAGCTTTGTTGTAACATAGCTTGATATTTATCATTCAGTGCTTGTAAAATTGCGGGCTCAATATAAGCTTCAATAATACCGGCTTGTTGTTCAGAGTTCTTTGATTTCTTGATTTGAGCAAATGCTTGCTTTGCTTTTTCTACATCAAATATTCCGGTTTGTGGATCGGTGAATTCTCTTTTTAGCGGAGATCTTTCTCCAAAAATAATTTCATTCAATTCTTTTTGTGAAATAGACAATCCCAATTTATCAAACTCTTGTTTCATTATAAGAGTAGAAACTTCTTGATTCCAGAGTTGACCAATTAATTGTTCTCTCTGCTGACCTTTGCCATACATTAATAACTTTTGTTCAAAATCGACACGCTCTATATTCTGGCCATTAACTTTTCCAAGAACGGAATTGCTTGAAAAGCCACTTCCGCCACGACGTACACCATCTTGAAGAATAAAAGCGATCAACGCTAATGCAATAATTGCAAAAACAATCCAGGCACCCTTGTCACGAATTCTTTGTATAACAGACATATAATTAGTATTAAAAACAATAAATAAAGGATGGCAAAAATAGGGGAATCTGTCTATTGCACAAATTGTGGAAAAAACAGCAAAACATAATACTCCTTTGGTTTTTAAAAAGCAGAAGAAATAATTTTCTTTAGGCCGCCCATTTTCTTTTCCACAGGCCCGGGTTAACAAGCCAATTTTTCGGTGGGTAAATCGTGTTTTTTACTTTTCCGATTGTGTTAAAAATTATAATAACTATTAATAATTGAGGTGATTTTGCTAAACAACAAGAATATAACACCATTTATATACTCATAATAAACAGTGTGTAATCTGTGATTATTAAAATGTTTATTTTATTTTATTTATTATCAACCATTGTTAGTAAGAGTGGTTAAAATAATACTGTATTATAAAACACTCTCTTAATTAAATGTTAGTTGCTGTTAATAAACATCATCTAATTAACTTTGCTCTTTGTGAATAATTAAGTTATCACGATATACACACCCGTAATAGTAGTATTGGTTTTATATAAAAGTATTATTAAAGAATTATTACAAAGGTTATGAACATAGAAAATAATTTATCAAAAGGTTTTTTAGATATTGATATAAATCCTGAGTTAGATTTGTTTGGTGAAATTGAAAAATTAAAAAAAGAAAAAAATGCAATCATTCTTGCACATTATTATCAAGAACCGGATATTCAAGATGTGGCCGATTTTATCGGAGATAGTTTGGGTCTTGCACAAGAAGCGAAAAAAACAAATGCAGAAATTATTGTTTTTGCCGGTGTACACTTCATGGCAGAAACAGCGAAGATTTTAAATCCAACAAAAAAAGTTTTATTACCTGATTTAAATGCAGGATGTTCTTTGGCAGATAGCGCTCCAGCTGATTTATTTAAAATATTTAAACAAAAAAATGCAGAGCATTTAGTTATTTCTTACATCAATTGTTCCGCCGAAATAAAAGCATTAAGCGATATAATTTGTACATCATCAAACGCCGAAAAAATAATAGAAAGTTTACCAAAAGAGCAACCAATAATTTTTGCACCAGATAAAAACCTTGGAGCTTATTTAAACAAAAAGACCGGAAGAAAAATGTTGTTATGGAACGGTGCTTGTATGGTTCATGAAATTTTTAGTTTAGAAAAAATAATAAAATTAAAAATCCGTCATCCTAAAGCAAAATTGATTGCACATCCAGAATGTGAGGAATCGGTATTAAATATTTCAGATTATATTGGTAGTACAACTCAATTATTAAAATATTCTCAAACAAATTCAGCATCAGAATTTATTGTTGCAACCGAAACAGGAATCTTACACGAGATGCAAAAATCAAATCCGTTAAAAACATTTATTCCCGCTCCTCCAAATAATAATTGTGCTTGTAATGATTGTCCTCATATGAAATTAAACACTCTCGAAAAGTTATATCTGTGTATGAAATATGAATTACCTGAAATAAAAATGGATGAGAAATTAAGACTTGCAGCAAAAAAACCAATAGATAAAATGTTAGAAATAAGTCGCGCAGCCGGACTTATCTTATAATTTTCTTTTCCAACAACAACACATTATTTCTTTATCTTTATCTAAACCCTAAAACGATTGCTTTTAATATTTCATTTAAAATAATCACATGCAATTCAGTGCTCAACAAATAGCGGGTCTGCTTAAAGGTCAGATCGAAGGAGACGAATCTGTTTCTATTTCAAAACTTGCAAAAATTGAAGAAGGAGAACCTGGATCTATTTCATTTCTTGGTAATCCTTTATATACACAATATATTTATAACACAAAAGCTTCAATAGTTATTGTGAATAAAGATTTTGAAGCTACTGCACCAATCAGCGCTACATTAATTCGTGTTGACAGTGCCCAAAGTGCATTTGGAAAATTATTAGAAATGTACAATGAAGTGAAGTTGAATAAAGTTGGTATCTCTAAGCTTTCTTTTATTTCTGAATCGGCAAAAATTGGAGAGAATATTTATGCCGGAGAATTTTCTTTTGTTGGAGAAAATGTTAAGGTCGGGAATAATGTAAAAATATATCCTCAGGTTTATATTGGAGATAATTCAGTTGTTGGAGATAACACAACAATCTTTGCGGGAGTAAAAATTTATTCCGAAACTATTATTGGTAAAGATTGCATCATTCATTCGGGAACAGTAATTGGAAGTGATGGTTTTAGGTTTGCTCCGGAAAATCCTGAAGGACAAAAGAAAATTGCACAAATAGGAAATGTAATTATTGAAGACGATGTTGAAATTGGTGCCAACTGTGCAATTGACCGCGCGACACTAGGATCTACCATCCTCCGCAAGGGCGTTAAATTTGACAACCTTATTCATATTGCCCACAATGTAGAAGTGGGCGAGAATAGCTATCTGGCGGCGTGTAATGTGGTTGCAGGTTCAACAAAGATTGGAAAAAATTGTATGTTCAGCGGCCAGGTTGGTGTTGTTGGACATTTACAAATTGCCGATAATACAATTCTTACAGCACAATCCGGAGTTTCAAAAAGTATTACGAAGCCCGGAGAAGTTTTTTCAGGATCTCCGGCTTTCGAAGCGGCAAAATATAGAAAAGCATTTATTCATTTTAGAAATTTAGATTCTATTGTGCATCGAGTTAGTACATTAGAAAAAGAAAATAAAAAATAAAAAAAAGAGAGCGTCGTTTTAATTGCGCTCTTTTTTATTTTACCTGCAGAATATTTTCATGGCATCATCGTTGCGTCGCACTCTTGTACTTTTGGTTCTCTGTGCAGCAAAAAAAAATTATTTTTTAGGCAACCTTGTTTTAAGTGTTGCAATCGGCATATCAATTTGACGACCGATTTGTTTTCCGTCTCTATAAGTAACAACTTTTATCACCACCGCATCTTTCGGAACACTTAGCGGTGTAGAATATTTTGGATAATAATTATCAGGATGCGAATTATCAAAACTGTAATAAATACCTAATCCTTCTGTTTCTGTTGAAAGAATAATTTGTAATTCGTTATTTTCACCTCTAGTCACATCAAAGATCGGATCAAACATTGTTCTTGCATATTTTACATGTTCAATATCCATTCGCTCAAATGTTGATTCAACTCTTTTTGTAAAGCCATTCCAGTTTTTATTTTCTTTAGCGCTCCATAAACACTCGGCAATTGCAAGGCTTCTTGGCCAAAGCATATATTGCATGTGACGAGTATTATAAATTTGTTCGCTCCATAAATTTGCTTGCCCGCCTTTTATAAATTTTGCATCAACACTGTCTGGAACAGGCTCAAAAGAATATGCTTTTTTTAATCGAAGTGTTGCATAAACAGGAGGTTCAACAACCTTGTCGCCTTGCATATAATCTAAATAAGCAAAATCTGTTGGACTCATCACAACATCATGTTTCATCTTCGCTGCAGCAACGCCGCCCTTCATGCCTCTCCAGCTCATCACGGCAGCATTTGGCGCTAAACCACCCTCTAAAATTTCATCCCAACCAATTATTTTTTTCCCTTTTGATTCAACAATTTTCTCAACTCGTTTTTCAAAATAACTTTGCACTTCTTCCATTGTTTTTAATCCTTCTTTTTGCATGAGTTGTTTTACAGCGTCGCTTTTTTCCCAGAAATTTTTTGCGCACTCGTCGCCACCAATATGAATATATTCGAAAGGAAATAATTGAGCCAGTTCGGTAAATATTTTTTCTAAGAAAGGATAAACATTTTCATTGGCCGGACAAATAGTATTATCAACCAATGCAGTAAAACCATCGGCGTGCCAATCCATGATTTTTTCGCCGGAACGAACTCTATAATTTTCTGCACCGGGTGTACAAGAAAGCTCGGGATAAGAAGCTATTGCGGCAAGACTATGGCCTGGTATATCAACTTCTGGTAAAATATTCACGAATTTTTCTTTTGCATATTGCACAATTTCTTTAATGTCTTCTTGTGTGTAAAAACCACCATAATCTTTCGGCTCTTCTGCTGTTGGTGCCGAAAACGTTCCGAATGTTCCAACTCTTTTTACATTCCACGCACCAACCGAAGTAAGTTTTGGTAAACTTTTTATTTCAATTCGCCAACCCTCATCATCGGTTAAATGCAAGTGCAATAAATTAAATTTATACCTTACCATGTTATCAATAAAATCTTTCACATCTTGTTTTCCAAAGAAGTGACGACTAACATCAAACATTAATCCACGCCAAGCAAAACGAGGCTGGTCGGCGATCTCAACACATGCAACCTTCCAAGAAATATTTTTAACCAAAGATTTATTTTCAATTTCTTTCGGAAATAATTGTAATAATGTTTGTGAGCCGTAAAAAAGGCCGGCTGGATTGTTTGCAGAAATTACAATTGATTTTTGTAAAACAGAAAGTTTATATCCTTCATCACCTATATTATTATCTCTCTTTTTAAGAAGAAACAATTGAATGTTTGCAGTAGCACTATTTTTTTTGATCGATATATTGAAGCCCGTTGGAGCGGCCAAAGATTTTGATAATTGATTAGCAACAGAAAAAGCGTTTTTATCATCACCACTAACACCAATAACAACATTGTTGTGTAATGAAAAAAATCCGGCCTGTTTGGTTATAGAAGAAGGAATTGGAATTAAAGAATTTTCTTTTTGAGAAAATGTAGACAACGAACAAAATAGAATAAAATAAAAAGAAAAGAATTTTTTCATAGTCAAAATTTAGGGGTAAAAGGTACAAAAGAAAAAATAGCCAGAAAGAAAAATGGTTAGATAATCCAACCTAAAAAGAGACAAAATAATACAATAAAAGGCGGCGAAATTTTTGAGAAAGCCAAAATAAAAAACGTTGCAAGAATAATTACTGTATCATACACGCCGGAAATTTTTCCACTCCACAATTCAACAAAAACAATATCCTTCATTAAATAAAAAGTAGCACCGGTCATGATGCCAACAACCGCAGCATTGATTCCCTCAAGAGAGCGATAGATAACAGCATATTTTTTTAAATTATTCCAAACAGGATAAAAGAATAAAACCAATAATGCACTAGGTAAAAAAATTCCTATCGCTCCAAGGAAGCAACCAAGCAATTGCAAGGACGCGCTATTTTCGGTTCGCATTACCATTCCACCGGTAAAAGCACCGATTGAAAAAACAGGGCCAGGAATTGCGCGAACAATTCCCCAGCCTGTTAAAAATTCATCTTTATTCATTCGCAACACATCGCGTTTATTTTCCTGAACTCTTTTTGTTTCTGGTCTTGTTAAATACTGATCATACATCATGGGCATTAATACATCACCACCGCCAAAAACCAAACTTCCAAAACGATATGTATTCTCAAATAAATTAAAAGCTTTTCTATTTTTCCAGTTTTCTTTTGTTGCTGTTTCAGACAAATAACCTGCAATTGCAAATAGTGCAATAAAAATTAGCATATTGCCCCATTTAATTTGTTTTGGTTTTTCTTCATGTTGAGGAATACGCCTATCGCTGAAATTAGTAAAAAACCCAGCCAAAACAATTAATGCAGGAAATATCCAAGGAGTTTTAAAAGCGAAATATGTGGCCAAAGCGGCAACAACTAAAATTGATTTTGTAATTGTGTTGTGTATGGCAACATGAAAAAGTTTATAAGACGAAAACGCAATAAACCCAATTGCCATTGCTTTTATAAATTTAAAAATACCAACTGATATTCCGAGATCATCAAAATAATCAAGTAAAAAAGAAAGACCTCCCATAATAATACACGCTGGTGTTATCCATATTAATAATGTTAACACCGCCAAAGAAATCCCGCCACGCTTATATCCGATGAGTGTTAGTGTTTGTGTGGAAGAAGCTCCAGGCAGCATGTTACAGAAACTAACAAGATCAAGAAGTTCGTGTTCATCAACGTCTTTTCTTTTTTGAACAAATGTTTTCAACATCATTCCATAATGCCCCTGCGGCCCACCAAAAGCAGTAATGCTGTATAAAAAAACAGAACGCAAAAAAGGAATATGACGGAGAAGTGCCAAATGAGAATTATTTTTGAATGATTAAAGTAAGCGAAAAAAATTTTACTTAAATAATACATCCGCAAAAAAGCAACATAATCGGCGAATTAAATTTAGTATTAGAAAAAAACTATCAAAATTTATGAAAAAGACGGCGGTATTTTTTTTATTAATTTTTTTATTAAGCTGCAGTAATAAATATCATCGCTTTGCTAGCAACTATACTTTCAAAAGCAATGAAGGAAAACCAGATTACGACAACCTAAATTATTGGGCAGCCAATCCGCAAAAACATAACACAAGCGACAGCGTTCCAAAACCATTATTAGAAAATTATCATCGCGATTCTTCGGTCGATATTTTCTTTATATACCCAACATCTTATACAAATATGCAAATGCCATTTGGTTGGAACGCTCCGATTGATAATGCAGAACTCAACGCAAAAACCGATTACAGCAGCATTTTATATCAGGCAAGTGTTTTTAATGAAGCGGGAAGAATTTTCGCTCCGAGATACAGACAAGCAAATTTAAAAGCATATTATCCAATCACGAAGAGCGATACAACCAACGCAATTGCAGCATTTGATGTAGCATATCAGGATATTAAAAAAGCTTTCGAATATTATTTGCAACATTATAACAACGGAAGGTCAATAATCATTGCATCGCACAGCCAAGGAACAACACACGCAAAAAAATTGTTGAAAGAATTTTTTGATGGAAAACCGCTGCAAAAAAAATTAATTGCAGCATATATTGTCGGAATTTTTATTGAACCGGATTTATTAACAAACATAAAAACCTGCGAAACACCCGATCAAACAGGATGTATTTGCAGTTGGAGAACATTTAAAGAAGGATATAAACCGAAATTTATTGAGAAAGAAAAATTTACAGCAGTTGTTACAAACCCATTAACATGGAGCACAAAAAATGCAACAGCATTAAGAAGCGAAAACAAAGGAAGTGTGTTGTTTAATTTCAACAAACTTTATACCGGAGTGGCAGATGCAAAAACAGAAGAAGGTGTTTTATGGACACGCAAACCAAAATTTTTTGGAAATGTTTTTTATGTTTCAAAGAATTATCATATTGCTGACTATAATTTTTATTATCTCAGCATTAGAAAAAATGTTGAACTGCGAATTAAAGAATACTTAAAAAAATAAAACTCTGCTCAAGAACAGAGCAGAGTTTTGTTTTATACCCCAAACGAAAAAGTTATTGCTTAATAAATTTTATTGACTTTAAAAAAATGTCGCCGCAAAAAGCATTTAATATATAAACCCCGTTTTGTAAGTCACTTAAATTTAAAGCAAGATCTTGCTTGCCGGCATCTACAATGCTTGTTAATGTTTTTGCTATTTTTCCCTCGCCGTCCAAAACCTTCATAATAATGCGACTGTTTTTATCAGCCATCACGCTTAGTGTGCTGCTGTGTGTTATCTGAGTTGGAAATAAACTGCCGATTAACATAGGACTTCTTTTTAGTTATAAATAAACCAAAACAGAGGGTTGAAAATATGACAGAGCGAAAAGAAAATGTGCTGCTTGGAGAAGTCAAGAATGATAGAAGCGGTTTAAGGGAGTAGGCAAAGGGAAATAAAGAAACACGAACCACCGCTCCTGTTCTTGTTGTTTAATACATAAAATTAATTACCAAAAACACTTAAAAATTTTATGCGCATTATTTTTAATTGTTCTAAAGAATAATCATTTTCGCTTAGTTCTTTTTGTGCAATATCTAAAGAAGAGGTTTCACAACTTTTAAAATAATCTATAATTTCTTCCTGCTCGTATTCATCCAGCCACTCATCAATCGCATAATCAAGATTAAGTCTTGTTCCGCTGGCGGCAATGGTTTCCATTTCTTCAAGTAACTCATCCAACTTTAAACTTTTGTGTTTAGCTATAGTTTCCAGAGGAATTTTTTTATCGATGTTTTGAATGATATAAACCTTGTTACTGCTTTTGTTTAATACGCTTCGCATCACAAAATCATCTGGTTTTTCAATATCGTTTTCTTCAACATATTCTGCAATTAGTTCAACAAAAGGCTTTCCATATTTTATTGCCTTTCCTTTACTAACGCCCTGACATTTTTCTAATTCCGCCAATGTGGTTGGATAAAGCGTTGCCATATCCTGCAAAGAATTTTCTAAGAAAATAACAAATGGCGGAAGGCTTTTTTTCTTCGCTTCTCTATGACGAAGGTCTTTCAACAAATCAAATAGTTTTTCATCTGCAGCGGCGCCGGATTGAGATGCGTTTTCAGAATCTTCATCATCTTCGTTCGCGTCTTCAAATAAATTATTCAAAACAATTTTGAAAGATGTTGGTTTCTTTAAAAACTTTTCGCCTTTTTCTGTCATCTTCACTAAACCATATTCTTCAATATCTTTTTTAATAAAATTTTCTAAAAGCATCTGACGAATCAAGCTGTTCCACAAATGATTTTCTTTCTCTTTTCCAATTCCAAATTCTGCTAATTTTTCGTGACGGAACATTGCAATTTGCGGCGTTAGTTTTCCCATCACAACATTCACAACATACTCGGTCACAAAACGTCCTTCAATTGCTTTAACAACTTTCAAGACTTTTACAACATCGTCTTTTGCTTCAATTTTTTCTTTTGGATGTTTGCAATTATCACAACTACCGCAATTTTTTACATCTGTGTCTTCTCCAAAATAATGCAACAAAGTTTTTCTTCTACACACACCACTTTCTGCAAAAGCAACAGTTTCATTAATTAACTGTGCGCCAACCTCTCTTTCACTTAAAGGTTTATCACGCATCAAATGTTCGAGCTTGGAAACATCTTTATGAGAATAATATAAAACACAAATTCCCTCCAATCCATCACGACCAGCACGACCGGTTTCCTGATAATAATTTTCAATTGATTTTGGAATATTAAAATGAATTACAAAACGAATATCCGGCTTATCGATGCCCATACCAAACGCAATGGTGGCAACGATTACCTGAACATCTTCATTTAAAAATTGATCTTGTCTTTCTGATCTTAATTTTTGATCAAGCCCTGCATGATAAGCAACGGCCTTAATATTATTGGCCATCAAAATTTCTGCCAACTCTTCTGTTGTTTTTCGATTGAGCGTATAAATAATTCCACTCTTTCCTTTGTGTGTTGTGATGAAACGCACAATACTTTTAATGGTTTGTTCTTTCTGAATTTTTGGAATGATCTCGTAATAAAGATTAGTACGATTGAAAGAAGAAATAAAAATATTTGGATTACGAAGTCCGAGATTTTTTACAATATCGCTTTGTACTTTTGGTGTTGCTGTTGCGGTTAAAGCAACAACAGGAACATCGGGATTAATGATGTCCATCATTTCGCGAAGTCTTCTGTATTCCGGACGAAAATCATGTCCCCATTCCGAAATACAATGCGCTTCATCAACAGCAAAAAAAGAAATAGTCAGATCAGCAAAAAAATCTAAGTTCTCTTGCTTTGTTAATGTTTCAGGGGCAACATATAATAATTTGGTTTTGCCCGCAATCAAATCTTCTTTCACTTCTTTGATCTGTCCTTTGTTTAAAGAAGAATTTAAAAAATGTGCCACATCATCTTTTTCGCTATAACCCCTGACAAGATCAACCTGATTTTTCATTAATGCAATAAGTGGCGAAACGATAATGGCACAACCGGGTAAAATCAATGCGGGTAACTGATAACATAAACTTTTGCCGCCGCCTGTTGGCATAATTACAAATGTATCACGCCCTTCCAATAAACTATTTATAGATTTTTCTTGCGTGCCCTTAAACTCCGAAAAACCAAAATGCTTTTGCAAAGCAGCATGAATATTATGCAATTTAGAAGAGCCTTCTTTTAATGGATCGATAGTTGGTTTTTTGTTTGTTGAAACTTTCTTTGTAAGAATTGTTTGCGATCGCTTTGTACTTTTTGCCATGTATATAAAAATTTCTATTCCGCTAGGCGGATTTTAAACGACTTATAAGATAAAACATTTTGCCGAAAGAGTTCAAAAATTTATTAGAACGGTCGGTCACAAAAATGTACCGATTCGGCGGAGTGTTATTGATTATGATTCAATTTCGAATCATAAAAACCCTTTTCAAGGGTAGCGAAGTTAAACATCGAACAGAGTAAATACAACTGATTGTTGTTAAAGTTTACCTTTGCTTTTATGAGTTCATCCATCATACAAAAAGCATTGCGCACCATTGCACTGGAAGCATCTTCTATAAAAGGGCTGGAAGCCTTTATTGATGAGGGTTTCGAAAAAGCCGTTCAAACAATTTATCAATCTAAAGGAAGACTAGTTGTAAGTGGAATAGGCAAGAGCGCCATTGTTGCTCAAAAAATTGTAGCAACATTTAATTCAACCGGAACACCATCTTTGTTTATGCATGCCGCCGATGCGATTCACGGCGATCTAGGAATGATTCAAAAAGACGATGTTGTTTTAATTATCAGTAAAAGTGGCGAAAGCCCCGAAATAAAAGTGTTGGTTCCGCTGATTAAAAATTTCGGAAACAAATTAATTGGCATTATAGGTAATATGGAAAGTTTTTTAGCTGTTCAATCCGATATTGTTTTAAATACTACAGTTTCAAAAGAAGCCTGTCCAAATAATTTAGCACCAACTAGTAGCACAACGGCGCAAATGGTAATGGGCGATGCATTAGCCGTTTCTTTAATGGAATTAAGCGGGTTCTCCGACGAAGATTTTGCTAAATATCATCCGGGAGGAAATTTAGGCAAGCGTTTATATTTAAGAGTTGAAGACATTTATCTGAATAATCAAAAACCAAAAGTTTTATCAACCGCATCATTGAAACAGGTGATTGTTGAAATAACCGAAAAAAGATTAGGTGTTACCGCTGTTGTTGATGCAAACAATAAAGTAGTTGGAATTATAACCGACGGCGATCTAAGAAGAATGTTAGAAAAAAGTAGCAACATAGAAAATATCACAGCAAATGAAATTTTATCAATCAATCCAAAAACAATTGAGCCAGATATTTTAGCAGTGCAGGCATTGGACCTTATGCGCAAACACGACATTAGTCAGCTGATTGTTGAATCAAAAGGAGAATATCTTGGTATTTTGCATTTACACGATTTAATTAGAGAAGGAATAATTTAATCAATTTATAAACACACCAATTCTTTATTGCTATAAACACACACTATATTTGCGCCACAAAAATTCAATATGAATAAACATCACTACGTTGCAATCATGGCCGGCGGAATTGGAAGCAGATTTTGGCCCAAAAGCAGAACATCATACCCAAAACAATTTTTAGATATTTTAAATACAGGCAAAACCCTTATCCAGTGGACATTTGAAAGGTATGCCGCGTTTATTCCGAAAGAAAATATTTTCGTAGTTACATCCGAAGAATATAGCGAAATTGTTGTCGAACAATTGCCGGATATTCCGAAAGAAAATATTGTTGCAGAGCCCAGCAGAAAAAATACGGCCCCTTGCGTTGCTTATATTTCATTCAAACTTTTACAAAAGGATCCGGAAGCATCTTTAATAGTTGCGCCAAGCGATCACATGATTTTAGATGGAGAAAATTTTAAAAAAATTACCACCCAGGCTCTGGCATTTGTTGATAAGCAAGAAGCATTTATTACTCTCGGCATTACGCCAACATATCCAAACACCGGATATGGATATATTCAATTCGATTCAAAAATAATTGCCGAAAATATTCATAAGGTAAAAACGTTTACCGAAAAACCCAATCTCGAATTAGCAAAAACTTTTGTAGCAAGCGGAGAGTTTTTATGGAACGGAGGCATTTTTGTTTGGAAAGTGAAAACGGTAGTGAATGCGTTCGAAAAATACCAGCCGGAAATGTTTGAATTATTTGATGGTGAAAAAGAAAATTTTAATACAGCAAAAGAAAAAGAATCGATCAAAAAAATTTACCCGCAATGCACCAATGTTTCCATCGATTATGCGATCATGGAAAAAGCAGATAATGTTTATGTAATTCCATCTTCATTTGGCTGGAGCGATTTGGGAACATGGAATAGCGCTTACGAAAATTTAGATAAAGATTATTTGGGCAATGCCGTTGCGTCGGACAATGTGATTGTGATAGATGCAACAAAATGTATGGTCAGCGCACCACAAGAAAAATTATTATTGTTACAAGGACTAGATGATTTTATTATTGTTGATACAAAAGATGTATTGATGATTTGCAAGAAAGATAAAGAACAAGCGATTAAAGAATATGTTGCAGAAGTGAAGCGCAGCAAGGGCGACAAGTATTTGTAGAAATTAATTTTTATTAAAGCCGCAGATTAAAATTTTTAATTTGCGACTTTATTTTTTTGAAAATCTTTCCATGCCATCACCAATCGTATTTCTCCAAAACTAACGCCGATTCCAATTGTTTGTTTAATAGAAGTAATTGAGCTGCCATCAATATTTTGTAATGCCGGTTCTATTAAAATAATTTTTTCACGAGAAACCAGTTCATCAATTTTTATTTCTCCCAAAGAAATATAATGTGCCAGGTGCGACTCGATGGTTTGAATTGTAAGATTTCTTTCTTTAGAAATTTCCTCAACCGATTTTCCGTCTTTGTATAAATTGAAACTCAGCAATTTTGTATCAACCTTTTGATTTTTTGAAACAGTTGTTTTTTCTTTTCTTTCTTTCTTTGGAATCTTTTCGTGAATGTTTGATGATAAATTATTAGCAACCGAATATTTTAAAATAACATCTAAAAATTCTTGACCGAATTTTTTAATTTTCGCTTTTCCAAAACCGTTTATTTTTTCTAACTCATCCAATGTTTGCGGAAGGTATTGTGCCATCTCGTCCAATGTTTTTGTACCGGCAACTATAAAAATAGGAATATCTGCATCGGCACAAATCTTATCTCTCAATAAGCGCAACTCCTTATGCAGAAAAGGATGCGGCGAATCTGTTTTTTTATAAAGCGCACCGGCATAAGCATTCACATTAAACACCGGCAAAACAAAATTATTTTTTTGTTCGTGATAAACAGAAACATTAAATCCGTCTTTGCATGATTGAATAATATGTTTTTGAAGCGCCAATTCTATAAACAAATCTTTCAAATCTTCGTTGTATGCCATTGCATATTGTTTGCCATCTGTTATTGCCGGCGAAGAAGATAAAAATGTTAACAGCAATTGTGTTTGATCAGTAAAATAAATGGAAGCTTTTTTAATTCTTTCCTGCAACAAAATATTTTGTTCGGGCAGAATTTCTTCCAGAAAAAATTGTTGTAATTGTGATTTAAATTTTTTGCCAACCTCGTCCAGATCAATTAATTTTTCTTCAACTTGTTTTAACCACGGCAACGCTTCTTTGTTAAAAGCATCAACATGTTCTTCAACGCCACGAACAACAGCGCTTAATTTTTTTAAAGCAGAAGTAAAATCAAACAATAACGAAAGCAATGTTGTTTGATAACGATGTTTATCGACTAAAAGATTTGCAGGCAATTGAGCCGCTTCTTTATTTTTAGAAAAATTTACAATTCGTTCATCGGCATGTAAACTGCTTGAAGTGATGCGGCTCAGCAAAATCATTCCTTCCAAACAAGTACAACGGCTTAATGCAACATAAACCTGTCCCGGCGCAAACGCCTGCCCGGCATCGATTACAGCTTTCTCGAAAGTTAAACCCTGACTTTTATGTATGGTGATTGACCAGGCCAATCGTAGAGGAAATTGAGTGAAAGAACCTATCTCATCTTCATGAACCTGCTGTGTTTGTTTGTTGATGCTGTAACGAATATTTTTCCAAATATCTTTCCCAACTTCAATTAATTCTGTTTCGTTTTTGCATTGCACAAAAATTTTATCAGCAAAAATTTTATCAATTATACCAATCTTTCCATTAAAATATCTTTTGGCTTTATCCAGATCATTTTTAATAAACATTACCTGTGCGCCAACTTTTACATTTAAAATTTCATCAGCCGGATATGCTTTCTCATTAAAATCGCCGGTAATGATTGCTTTGAAAGAAAATAATTTTTCTTTTACATTTTCCAATTCGGTTGCATTGCTTGCATCGGCTTTGTAATTGTGTGTGGTAAGATTAATATAACCATCATTTCTATTTGGAAAGAACGATGGCAAATATCGACTGTGCAAGGTTTTCATTCCATCGTCATCCAATTCATTATTACGAACCTGATTTAAAATAGAAATAAATTTTTCATCACTCTGGCGATAAATTTTATTTAATTCAACATAAGCAGGTGGCTGGACTTCCATCACACGACTATCAAAAAAATAAGGGCTTTTATAATGTTGTGATAATATCTGCCATTCAGCATCGGGTACAACCGGTGGCAGTTGAAACATATCGCCGATCAACAAAACCTGCACACCACTAAACGGTTCGTGATATCTGTGACGAATAGTTTTTAAAACTGTATCGATGGCATCGAGCACATCGCAACGCACCATGCTTATTTCATCAATAATTAATAATTCTAATTGTTGAATAACCTTTCTTCTTTCATTATTCAAACGAACACGGCTCATTAAACTGTGTTTATCATTCAAAGAATCGTCTTTACCAAATCCTTTGCTTTCGGGAATGAAAGGCGTAAACGGCAATTGAAAAAAAGAATGAATGGTTGCCCCGCCTGCATTAATTGCAGCAACTCCGGTTGGTGCAACAACCGCAGATTGTTTATGACTGTGTTGTTTAATGTATTTTAAAAAAGTTGTTTTACCGGTACCCGCTTTTCCTGTAAGAAAAACAGAACGATTGGTATATTGAATAAAATCTGATGCGAGTTGAAAATTAATATTTGAAGTATCGGTAACCATTGCGTAAAGATAATTGCCACGAAGAATGATTATAAAAAAGGTTTATTAGCCCAGCAATATTTATTGCCAAACTAATAAACCATTAAACAAATAAATGAATTACACCTTGGCTTTTTCGCCAATCATCAACACTTCGTTTACCTGCACCTCGGTAATGTATTTTTTATTACCGTCTTTATCATTGTAATTGCGGCTGATGAGCTTGCCTTCGATGGCAACTTCGCTTCCTTTCTTTAAATATTTTTCCGCAATCTCTGCAACCTTGCCCCAAGCAACAATATTGTGCCATTGAGTTTCTGAAACTCTTTCTCCTTTGATATTACGATAGTTTTCGCTGGTAGCCAGACTAAAACGGGCTAATTTTCTTCCGCCTTCCAATGTTTTAATTTCAGGATTAGCACCCAAGTTACCGATCAACTGAACTTTGTTTTTTAATGCGTACATGATCTTTGATTTTTTGATTTACAATTTTATTTCAATCAATCGCGACGACGTCTTCCGTAATTGACAACACAAAATTGCGGTTCGAAAAAGGCCGCAGTCGGTTTTTAATCGTTTCTATTCGGATATAAACGTTTGCACACGAATAATAATTTTTTCGTATCTTGTTTTTTAATAAACCGTTTGTATGCCGGTAACCGAAATAAAAAAATGCCTCAGCTGCGGCAGAGTAATTAAAGGAAGAGCCGATAAAAAATTTTGTGATGATGCTTGTCGCAATGCTTACAACAACGAACTGAAAACAAAAAGTAATTACAGCAATTACGTTCGCAACATAAATAATACGCTGTTGAAGAACCGGCGAATTCTGGAAGAAATATTGCCAGTTGCAGAAGAAACAGCAAAAACAACACGCGATAAATTAATACAAAAAGGATTTGTTTTTAAATATCACACGCATACCTACGCAAACAAGAAAGGAAATATTTATTTCTTTAATTACGATTATGGTTTTTTGCCTTTGGAGAATAATTGGTATTTGATTGTGAGGAGGAAAGAGGAGTAAACACTAAAAATTATTTTCTCTCTCCGTCAACGAATTGTTTTTTATTCCTTTAATTAATCCGCGACAGTTTGCGCTGCCGCAACTGCAATTAAAAGGTTCCATGTTTTCATCGAGGAAAGAGGCATAATCTAAAGTAAGCTCTTCGCCTTTAAAAATATGTTTTAAAGCAATAACATTTAAACCAATATATCCGGTGTTTGCATCGCAACAATGATTTTGTGGCGCCCATTCGGCAGGATTATCATCCCACAATAAAAATATTTCTTTGCTTACCGGATAGGCGTAACGACGAAAAATTTCTTTATCATTTTCGTTCCAATTATTTTCTACAAAACGACGAGTTGCTAAGCGTTGCGATTTTCCTTCACCTAAAAAAATAATCTCTCCTTGTTTAATATTTCTATTGGCATAAATGCCGAAACCCGCAATACTATTGCCTTTCATCACATAACATTTTTGTTTTCTGTTGTGACGAGCAATTCCTTCGGCAATGATGTGATGTAAAAAACCTGATTGTCCAATGCCATCATATTTTAAAATATAATCGGCAGAACCTTCGTAACCATCTTTATAAAAAACAGAACAAGTAAAATTTATTTCAAGAAAAAAGATTTCACCTTTTGCATTCATTCTAAAATCCATTCTTGCATAACCAACACCATTGAAGGATTTAAAAATGCGTTGAGCACTTTCTCTTAATTGTTTGTCGAGTGCAATATTAGTAACAGGAATATTTGCGTCGGGATGCAACTCTGAAGTTTTTAATGCATAAGTTTTGAATTTATTTCCTTCGGGAAAAATAAATTCAACCGGACGAAAAGCGGTTGATGATTTTCCATCGGCATTTGCCGCAACCAAAACAGTAAACTCTTTTCCATCAATATATTCTTCAACTAAAATTTCATCATACTCATCAATAATACTGGCAACTTTTTCTTGCAAATGTTTTTTATCAAACACCAAAGATTGTTCATCAACACCCAAACTATCACCGGCTTTCGCAGGCTTTACAAACATTGGAAATTGTAAAAACTTACAGGCACTTTCAACATCATTTATTTTTTCAATTAAAAAATAAGCTGGTGTTTTTACGCCTTCGCAATGAGCCACATATTTCATCAACTCTTTTGTTGGATCGTATAATAATGTGGACGGTCCAGTGTGTGGAAGATTCAATAATTCTAAAGTATAAATAACATCGATGGATGGAATATTCCAATCCAAATATCCTTCACATAAATTTACAAACACGTCGTAGTTCTTCTTTTTTAATTCCTTGAGTTGTTTGTAAACAGAAAGTTTATTTAATAACACATGATCTACCGTTGCCTCGGGAATCAAGCGGGATAAGTCTCTTGGCGGATCATAATATTGATAATCCACCGATGATGTTGAGTAATCGGGTTGCAACACACAGATCTTCATGATACAAGTACCGGGGTTCTGGCAACAGCATCGTTAATGATCTCTGTTACTAATTGAGAGAAAGTTTTATTTGAAAAACGTAAGATAGCACCAATTGAAGTAAAGTCTTCGTCTTCACTGATGCCGCATTGTGCATTTACTTCGAGCACAAATAATTTTTTTGTTTCTTTATCCATGCGAATATCAATTCTTGTATAGCCCCTTCCTTTAACCGAACAGTATGCATCCCAACTTAATTGTTTTATTTGATCGATTAAAGACGCTTCTGGTAATTGATACTCGTAAAAATTTTCATCTTGTGGCATGGGTGTTTCTTCTTCATATATTTCCCACAAACGATCGAAGGATAAAAATTTTTCATGCTCAGGCAATGAAGGATGAAAGACTCTTTCAACAGGATTATAGATTATTGCTTCATCAGGTTTATCGTAACTGCCAACAATTAATGTTGTGAATTCTGCACCGTTTATAAATGATTCTGCAATTAAACCATCGGCAGTTAAATCCCAGCCGCGATAACCATCAAACATTAATTCAACCTGTTTATTTAATTCATCAATATCATTCACAACATTCTTAATTCCAACACCCATACTTCCGCCGGAGATAGAAGGCTTAACAATTATTGGCGTTCCTAGTTTTTTAAAAATATTTTTAAGTGATTGATTTTTTTGATTGATGGCCATCCACTTTGGCGTTGGAATATTTGCAGCATCAAAACACTCTTTCATCGAAATTTTTGATGTGGTGATGTTATAAAAATATTCGTCGGCACCGGTATAAATCAAATCTTTTTCGTCTAAATATTTTACAACAGAAACACCGGGCGTACCGTTTACTTCATCGCCATCGCATAAATTTAAAACCAAAGGAAAAATTTTTTTTGATTTTTTTTCTGCAACAATTTCATCGATAACAATTTTATAATCGCTCATTGTTACAGGTTGCCAATGCCATTGTAAACCAAGCTGGGCAAAGGTTTTAGTGTATTCATCAATACTTTGAGAGAAGTCGTAATAATAATCAATATTAGCATCGTTAGTTATTAGATGCGGAGCCAACACCCAAACTTTTAGTGCAACAGATGATTTTTTTTTATGAGGATTAGGTGCCATTGAGTAAAAATGATGTTATTATCGTTTAAGGATTTGTGATTGTATGAAATCAGTTAAACGATATTGTTTTAAGATATCATCACTCAAATAAACAGCACCTTGTATTTGATGCAAACATCTTGCAGTATTGCAAAAACAATTGAATGGCTGTGCCATATTCCATTCGGTTGACGGATAAAAAAAAGTAAACTCGTCACCTGTTTCGATCTTCGTTAGCGCAATCAATTGAAATGTTGTTGTATCAAAAAAAACATTTGGATTACAGCTGTGATTGATGTATTGCAAAAACTCCGGTTGCAGGGTTATATGCTTTTCTTCTTCAACCTGAACGGTAAGATAAGTTGGTTGTGATAATGTTTCTCCTGCAGAAAAAGTACAAAGAACATCTCCTGCATAAAATGAAGAAAATGCATGCAACGATCTTTGTTGCGTGAATGAATTTTGTACGATTTCAGCAAAGCCATGATTGCTGATAACCGTATACGTTGGGTTAGTAGTAGGTTGTATCATAATTGCTAGTTATAGCAAGATAAAATGAATTGTTATAAACTAAAAGTATATTTAGTTATAGAAATTAAAATGGGGATAATATGTTGGGTTATGCACTTATAAAAACATCGACAAACATCATACAATAAAAAAGCCACTGTTTAAACAGAGGCAATAAACCAAAACAAACACTATGAAAAATTTTATACTAAAAGACGATCTTTAATTTTTTGAAAACATTGCATCTTCATAGATTTCCGCTTCTTCGCAGTTAAACATCCAGTAAACAAGATACTCTTCGCTTGATGGAAGATCAAAATAATCCAAACAACTTTTAATTCTATCTGATTCAAACATGTTAACAATCTTATCATTACTAAACTCCACGATTCTATAAATCACTTCACCATTTCTTTTAGAATGGTAAAGGCGCACAAAAAATTTGGCATTGTTATTATTGGCGTTCATGATTTTAATTCTTGGTTATCATAACAGCATTCAATTCTGTGCCAAAAGAAAAAAGATTAATAATCATAGTTTTATAATACGCACAATAAAATATTTCTCCAAAATCAAAACAAACGTTCCGCATTCTGGAAAATCAAAGGCTTTAATGACTTAAAAAATTATAATAAGCAAGCGGAAAGCCCCGTCAAACCTTAAGTTTTCCGTGTAATCATAACAGCGACAATTTTTTAATAAATAACGTTAGAACTTTACGGGGATAATTAGTTATCTTAACTTAGAATATTTCCAACTTTATGAAAATCCAACAACATCATTTTGTTCAAGATAAATGGCTTGAAAAATCGTCCGATACCAATTTTAATACAAACAACGCACAATTGGTTTTTGCTTTAGGTGCCGGTCAATTAATTTCAGATAAAGAAGTATTTGATTATTTAAAAAATATTTATCCCAACGCCAATATAGTTGGAGCATCTACTTCGGGAGAAATTATAAACGACGATGTGGTTGATGAAAGCGTTGTAGTTACGGCAATTGAGTTTGAAAAAACAAAAGTAAAATGTGCCGAAACAAATATTAAGAATCAACAAAATAGTTTTGAAGCCGGAAAACATTTAATGCAGGAATTAAATGCAGATGATATTGTTGCAGTGTTTATTATTTCTGACGGCACAAAAATTAACGGAAGCGAGTTGGTTAACGGAATGAATGAAAACAACGATAAAAAAATTCCTATCACCGGAGGACTAGCCGGCGATGCGGCACGGTTCGGTAAAACTTATGTAGGATTAAACCACACGCCAACCGAAGGAAACGTACTTGCTATTGGTTTTTATGGCAAGCATTTAAAAATTGGCCATGGTTCGTTTGGTGGGTGGGATGAATTTGGAAGAGAAAGAATCATCACGAAATCAGATAAAAATATTTTATACGAGATTGATGGAAAAAATGCGCTTGATCTTTATAAAGAATATTTAGGACCGTATGCACAAGAACTTCCGGGCTCGGCTTTATTATTTCCTCTGTCAATTAAAATTGAAAATGATGAATCAACATTAGTAAGAACAATTCTTTCTATTGATGAAAACAACAAGTCAATGACTTTTGCAGGAAATCTTCCTGAAGGAAGTAAAGTTCGTTTGATGAAAGCAAATTTCGAAAAATTAATTGAAGCGTCTTCAACAGCCGCAGAGCAGTCATTAGACAATCACGCAATCCCGCCACAGCTAGCGATACTCATTAGTTGTGTAGGAAGAAGATTGTTGTTGCAGGAAAGATCATACGAAGAAGTTCAAGCGGCTAAAAAAATTTTTGGGAACAAAACAAACATAACAGGATTTTATTCTTATGGAGAAATATCTCCGTACAATCAAAATGCATTTTGCGGATTGCATAATCAAACAATGACGATTACAACTTTTACCGAAACAATCTAGCTATATATTACTTTAATAAAACCCAATATGCCGTATCATAAGATTTTAGAAAGTCAGATAGGAAAATTTTTACCTGAGAAATATCTTCAAGATGAAGCTATTTGCAATTTTCTAACGGCAATAAGTAAATGTTATGCAACTTTCGAAAAAGATAAAAAAATATCTGAACACGCATTTGATGTAAGTGAAAAAGAATACCAAGAAGTTAATAATAATCTGCTTCAGCAAAATGAGATAAGAAAGCAATCAATTCTTAAATTAAAAGAAGCGATTAAATCAATGGATCCAAACGCATCTTTTGTTTCTGAAAAAGATGACGACCTTTTTAGTACTATTTCTTTTCTCGAAGAACAAATAAAAAAATCAAAGGAGCTATCAGCCGAACTAATAAAATCAAAAGAGTTTGCAGAAAAAGCAATGCAGGCTAAAAGCGATTTTCTTACTGTGATGAGCCATGAAATTCGCACACCATTAAACGCGATCATCGGAACTATATTATTATTACAATATCAGGATCCGCTACCATCGCAAAAAGAATTTTTAAGTGTTCTTGAAATTTCCTCAGAAAATTTATTGAGTTTAATAAACGATGTATTAGACTTCAGCAAATTGGAAGAAGGCAAAATAATATTTACTGATAGAGATATTGAGATACAGCATTTTCTCAATAATATTAAAATGGCAAATCAAATCAGAGCCGAAGAAAAAGGAAATGAGATAGTGGTTTTGTATGATGAAAACATTCCCGACTTTGTACGAGGCGACGATGTTAGAATCGGACAAATATTAAACAACTTAATTTCTAATGCCATAAAGTTTACAAACGATGGAATTATTACTATTCAAGCTTCGTTAAAAGAAAATAATGAAGACAGTGCGCTAGTTTATTTTGCAGTAAAAGACACCGGTATTGGTATTCCGATTGAGAATCAACAAATAATTTTCGAAAGGTTTACTCAAGCAAATACAAATATTACACGAGACTATGGAGGATCGGGTCTTGGTCTGGCAATCATCAAAAAGTTGCTTGAATTACAGGGAAGTGAAATTAATTTAGAAAGTGAATATGGAAAGGGCTCAACATTTTATTTTGTTCTTCTTTTTAAAAAGAGCAAAGCAAATATTATACGCGAAGAAAAATTTCAAACATTCGATAAACAAGAATTAAAAGGGTTAAAAGTATTATTAGTAGAAGATGTTTTGTTTAATGTTATGGTGGCAGATGGAATGCTGCAAAACTGGAGCGCAATAACAGAAGTTGCAGAAAATGGTGTAATTGCAGTTGAAAAAATGAAAGAAAATAAATACGATATAGTATTAATGGATATTCAAATGCCGGTAATGGATGGATATGCAGCCACAATAGAGATCAGAAAATTTGATACCACTACACCAATCATTGCATTAACCGCATCTCTCTCTGCCGACATACAACAAAAAGTAATTAATGTTGGCATGAATGGTTTTGTAACAAAGCCTTTTAATCCCAATGATCTTTATAATGTTTTGTACGAAAACACTATTAATAAAAGCACAAAAAAAGTTTTGATTGATTAATTTCTACAACTCGAAATGTAATCTTATAGAAGGAATATGAACCGGACCCTGTCTGTCTTTATTATATGCAGGATTAATTGCCAATTGATAATCGAAAGATAGTTGCACGAACGAAGTAATATAAAATCTATAATAAGTTTCAAAAACAGATTCGGCACCATAATTTAATTTACCATCACCAATAATAAACCCATAACCACCGGCAGCTAAATAATTTTTATGCTCTTCAGATATATTATTAATAACTGCCGCAATTCCCCAGGCATCATTTTTTCTATTCCAATTTGTTCCATTTATTTCAACGCCAAGTTGTAAGCTTTTATCAATTTCTGTAAACGCCCAGGAAGCGGTTTTCCCATCATTCCAACTATATCTTGCAAAGAAGCCCATCGATTTGTTTATTGCTTGTTCAAGATTAAATCCAAAACCATATTTAGCACCATAATATTTTGTGCCTTCGGAGTTGCCCGTAATAATATCGTTTAAACTGCTATCACCGATTGCCATTTTTGCAATTGCATCTTTATAAAATGGTGCTTTCGAAAAAGTTGCAAATACATTTGTTCTTATTGCACCGGGTAAATTATTTTTTGTATTCCAATGTTTTTCGAATTCAATTGTTTCAGAGTTTGCACCATTTAATTTCCATTCCATTGGTAAAGCGTTTGCAATTTTAGGAACTTCAACAGAGGCAAAACGCAATGCCCATGTAGGTTTTATTATTTCAACAACAATACCTGTTGTGTAACCTCTTACATCGGCAGGAAAATCCCACGCACCTTGTGCCATTAAACTCCAGTTTAAAAATTGTGATCGTGCATCGTGATTATATTTATTATCATCGAAAAAATCGGTGATGCAAAATTTGCCTGCTGTAATTACCAAACGCGATGTTGGAATTTTTCCTGCGAATTGATTTTGACCAGAAGATTGAAATTCGTACGAAGAATTTTTTAAAGGAATGATCTGTTGAAAATATGCTCTTGCAACAAAAGGTGTTAATGCAGATGCGCCAACGCGATATATTTCTCCGTTAGGAAAACCCGCCAAACCTTTAGTTTTACTTAATCCACCACCACCGGTAGTTTCCTGATTAAAAATAAAAAACGCATTCTTCCATAATTTTCTTCCAATAGAAATCGTAGTCGTGTTTGATGTGGCTACTTCATAACCATCGTCTAAACTATTATCTCCGGAATATTTTACAGCAAATGCCGGATGAATTTGCGTAACCGTTGTGTTTTGAAAATGTACACTCCAATCTGCAACAGAATCTTTTTTATTAATTCTGTTGAATAAAAAATCTGATGATTGCGAAAAAATTTTTGCAAAAAATAAAGTACAGAACAATGTTATAATTATTCGAAAAAAACGCATGAAATTATTTTATAAAATAAAAAACTTGATTATAACCACTGATTGAATTTTTTGATGAACCAGTTTTTAATAAGTTGTGTAAGCAAACAATAACAAGTTAACATTCCTATCAACCATGGGAAATACATCATTGGCAATGGCTGTAGTTTAAACGCTTCTGCAAATGGTGAGAAAGGAATATAAATGCCAATAGCCATGATTGCAGTTGTTAATGCCAACACAGGCGCTGTTGCCCAACTTTGAATGAAAGGAATTTTTCTTGTTCTGATCATATGAACAATTAATGTTTGCGAAAGCAATCCTTCAATAAACCAACCCGATTGAAATAAACTTTGATGTTCAACAGTGTTTGCTTTGAAAACAAAATACATCACCGCAAAAGTTATATAATCAAAAACAGAACTGATGGGTCCGATAAAAACCATGAAACGTGCAATGCCACCGGCTTCCCACTTGCGCGGCTTTTCTAAATATTCTTTATCCATCATATCCCACGGAATAGAAATTTGCGAAATATCGTACAATAAATTCTGTACTAAAATTTGTACAGGAAGCATTGGTAAGAACGGGAGAAATGCACTGGCGCCCAACATGCTGAACATATTTCCGAAATTACTGCTCGCCGTCATTTTAATATACTTGATAATATTTCCAAAAGTTCTTCTTCCATAAATAACGCCTTTACGCAAAACCATCAGATCTTTTTCGAGCAAAATAATATCGGCACTTTCTTTTGCAATATCCACGGCAGTATCAACTGAAATACCAACATCTGCATCACGCAAAGCAGCGGCATCATTAATTCCATCACCCATAAAACCAACTGTATGACCTTTCGATTGTAAAACTTTTACAACGCGACTTTTTTGAGCCGGACTTAATTTTGCGAAGATGCTTATCTCATCAACCACCTCTTTCAACTGATCGTCATTCATCGCGTCAAGTTCATTACCAATTAAAATTTTATCAACAGGAATTCCAACATCACGACAGATCTTTTTTGTAACAATATCATTATCGCCTGTTAATACTTTTAATGTAACACCAAGCTGCTGTAATGCTTCTACAGAAGGCTTTGCAGAAGGTTTTGCGGGATCTAGAAAACCAATAAATCCTGTTAAGATCATATTGCACTCATCAGCAACGGTATAAGTTAACGGACGTTCATCATACTCTTTAATAGCAACCAACAAAACTCTTAAACCCTCTTTGTTTAATTTTTTTGAAAGCTCAAGAATGTTTTGGCGAATAGTTTCATCCATTGGTTGAATGGTATCAACTTCTATATGTAATTGACGATCTTCTCCAGGATCGAAAGTATGAGAACACAATCCCAAAATTTCTTCAACAGCCCCTTTACAAATTAATAGATGTTTATGATTATTGGTTTGTTCCAAAATAACCGACATTCTTCTTCGTTGAAAATCGAAAGGAATTTCATCAATTTTTTTAAACTGTTCTTCAACTTTTAAATAGTCTTTTACTTCAACGTGATCTAAAATAGCAACATCCAATAAATTTTTTAATCCCGTTTGATGATAGCTGTTTAAGTATGCCCATTTCAACACTTCATCATCTTCAATACCATCAACATTTAAATGTCGTTCCAGAACAATTTTATCCAATGTCAGTGTTCCGGTTTTATCGGTACATAAAACATCCATGGCGCCAATGTTTTGAATAGCGCTCAATCTTTTTACAATTACCTTTCTTTTGCTCATTGTCATAGCGCCTTTTGCAAGGTTGGCTGTAACAATCATCGGCAACATTTCTGGTGTTAATCCAACAGCAACAGCAATGGCGAATAATAATGCTTCAACCCAATCGCCTTTGGTAAAACCATTAATAAAAAATACTAGCGGAACCATGATCAACATAAAACGAATCAATAACCAACTAACACTGTTCACTCCTTTATCGAAACTTGTTTCGGCGCGTTTGCCCGAAATAGATTTACTGATAGAACCGAAATATGTTTGATTGCCGGTTGTAACGGCAATCACCAACGCTTGTCCGCTTTCCACATTTGTTCCCATGAAACAAATGTTTTCTAATTCGAGCGGTGATTTATTTTTTGTATCATTAATAACAAATTCTCTTTTTTCAACAGGTAAAGATTCGCCGGTTAAAGTTGATTGATTTAAGAATAAATCTTTTGATTGAATGATGCGACAATCGGCAGGAATCATATCACCGGCAGATAAAAATATAATATCGCCCGGCACGATTTCTTTTATATCAATTTCTTTTTTCCCTTCATCTTTTCTTAAAACTGTTGCCGTGGTTTTAACCATACTTTTTAATTTCTCTGCAGCAACATTGCTTCGAAACTCTTGCCAGAAGCGGATTATGGAACTTAATAAAATCATCACACCCACAACGATCACTGTTTTATAATCGCGGTCGGCGGGCGCTGTCGTTATTATATCAATAAAAAAAGAAGTAGCTGCAATTAAAACCAACACTGCATTAAACGGTGTTATAAATGCCTGAATAAACTGAATATACCAAGCCGGCGCTTTCTCGTGTACCACTTCGTTGGTACCAAAAGTTTCTAATCTTTTTTCAACTTCTTCGTTGGTCAATCCTGTTTCGTCAGATTCTAATATTTCAAAAAAATGTTGTTTAGTTGCAGCGCCAACATTTTTTAATTTAGAAGCCGCAGCAGCATCAACACTTATAACGGCATTGCCTGTATTAAATAGAATGCGTGATTTAAATTTTTCTTTTACACTTGATATCATCGTCAGTCCTCCCGAAATTTTTGAGTGAATATTCTTTTTTCAACCTAAACCCAACTGTTTATCAGATTAAGTTTTGATTATCATTCATCAAATTAGTGATCGACGACCGGAGGCTTTATTTTAGCAGAAGAAAATAAACGATATAATTTTGTTGCAACAACAAAATGTGTTGAAATGAAAGGAGAAATTAAAATGAAATTTTTCATGGTTGCATTTTTAGCTGATCAGTAATTGTGTTCCTTGCTAACTGATTGCTAAAACCGCATCGGGGTTAGAAAGGATGTTTTAGATTGATTTTACTCGGACCCGAATCCATGGTGATTGTTTTTTGTTAAGAATAGTGTTCTTTTTGAGAACGCGGCAAAGGTAACTGCCATCTGCTTTGCAACAAAATAAAAAATTGGCGGAATAAAAATCGTTGTGTTAAAATTATTTGCGGAAGGATTATTTAATCTGAAACATCTTTCAAATTTTGAATGATGTTTTCTTTTGAGGAATCAGAAAGTACAGCAGTGTAATGTTGATGACTCTTACTTGCATTCATACTTATTAATTTGCTTTGTTTTTCAAACAATCTGCAAAAACTACAAATCAATAAATGCATTTTTAATTTTATCTTTTCTACAAACGATAATTTATTTTCTTCTTTCTTAGAGATGAGAAACGTTGCCTCTTTACACGATATCATTATTAATTTCTTCACTGAATATTATGTTGGATTGATCCAATTTTTTTCTAAACAACTACGTAATTGCAATTTTGCCCGATGAATCAACACCCAATAGTTTGACGGCGTTATATTCAAAGCCTTACAAATTTCATCCGATTCAAGCCCTTCCATAAACTTCATTACAAAAACCGATTGTTGCATTTCCTGCAATTTATTTTTACAAAGTTCAAGTATTAAATAAAACTCTTTTGTTTCTATTGGCAAATTGTAATCAATGCCCCAATCGCTTGGCGCAGCTTCTTTTTTCCAATGCTCTTCCTCATTAAAATAATTTTCCGAAGTATTTATTTCTGCTGGCCGAACAATATTATTTGCATTCTTTCGATAATGATCGATGATCTTGTTTTTACAAATAGCGTATAACCAATTTTTTTCTGAAGCTTCTGCTTTATAAGATGCACGGCTTTTCCATGCACTTGAAAAAGTTTCCTGCACTAGGTCTTCGGCCAAACCCGAATCATTTACACGCACAACCGTGTATGCATATAACGCGTCGGAATACTTTTGAACCCATTGCTCAGGATTGAATGAAGAAAGGTTGCTCATAATAATTGTTGCTAAACTAATGAATAAAAATAAAACTCATTAGTCAGTTTCAGATTTGCTACAGAATTAATATTGTAATTTGTATGTAAATCTTTTTGTTTTGAAACTGTTGATCATCGAAGACGAATTATCATTAAACCAAAGCATGGTAGAGTTTCTATCGGCAAGTGGTTATGTATGCGAATCGGTCTTTAATTTTAATGATGCAGTAGAAAAAATTGAAGTGTACGATTACGATTGCATTGTTCTAGATATTATGTTGCCAGGTGGCTCTGGTTTACAGATTTTAAAATACCTAAAACAAAATAATAAAACCGATGGCGTAATTATTATTTCGGCTAAAGATTCTCTCGAAGATAAAATTCATGGGATTGAATTGGGTGCCGATGATTATTTAACCAAGCCATTTCATTTATCGGAATTAAGTGTGCGTGTTGCGGCCATCATCCGCAGAAAAAAATTTCAAGGGAATTCTGTCATAACCCTTGCCGATATTGAGATTGATACTGTGGCACAATCTGTAAAAATAAATCAACAAACAACAGAACTCACACAAAAAGAATTTCAATTATTGTTATTCTTTGTCATTAATAAAAATAAAGTGATCTCCAAAAATGCCATTGCAGAACATTTGTGGGGTGATGATATGGACATTGCATCCAACTTCGATTTTATTTATGCGCACATAAAAAATCTCAGAAAAAAAATTGTTACCGCTGGTGGAGAAGATCGTATTCGTTCTATTTATGGTGTTGGATATAAAATGCAATTGCCATGAAATTATTTACAAAATATAATCGAGTAAATGTTTCTGCAACTATTTTCACATTTGTATTAGGCAGCATTGCGTTTTATTTTGTTTTAGATTATGTGTTGTCAAGACAACTCAAAGAGACTTTGCGTTCTGAGCAATTTGAGATAGTTCATTATGTTGAAGAACATCATGCATTGCCCGAAATTCAAAATACAAGACATCAATGGATAACAGTTGAAAAATCAATTGAAAAACTTGATAAGCCGCAGTTTAAAAATATCGGTTATTACAATGAAAGAGATAAAGAAAATCAATCGGCAAAACAACTGCTTTTTAACATTGAGGTTGCAGGACAAAACTATCTCATCACCGTAAATAAATCTGAAGCAGAAACAGAAGAATTGTTGAAGCTTATCATTTTGGTAACAATTGGAATGATCGCATTAATGTTGTTGTTTAATTATTTTATTAATAGAAGACTGATCAATAAATTATGGCAGCCGTTTTATAAAACGATCGATGATATTAAACAATATCAGGTATCTGACAAACAACCAATGCGGCTATCAAATGAACGAATAGATGAATTGAATTTATTAAATGATAGCCTGAACAAAATGACGCAAAGTATTTACAGAGAATATGCTGCGCTGAAATCTTTTACTGAAAACGCATCCCATGAAATGCAGACCCCGCTTGCTGTTATACGTTCTAAGATCGATCTATTATTGCAACAATCAGAATTAAACGAACAGAGTTTACAACAAATATTGTCCATCGAAGATGCGGCAAAACGGTTATCGAAATTGCATCAATCATTATTATTGTTGACCAAAATTGAGAATAAACAATTTGTTTTGAATGAACAAGTTGACCTTAAAGAAATCATTCTTGAAAAAATAAAAGAAAGAGAAGAATTGATTGATAGCAAACAGTTAAAAATTGAAACGTTTTGTAAAGCAACAACAATTTATTTCTATCATCATCTCGCCGAAATTCTTTTCAATAATTTATTGAACAATGCGATAAAATATACACCTCAAAATGGCATAATTAATATCGAATTGAATGAAGAATTTATTTGTTTCAAAAACGATGCATTCAATGAATCACTTGATACAAATAAAATTTTTCAACGATTTTATAAACCAAACGATTCGAGAGATGGGACCGGTTTAGGACTTGCCATCATCAAAGAAATATGCAATTTGGCGGGATTCGAAATTTCATATTCATTTAAAGATCATCAACATATTTTTTTAATAAAAATTAAAACGATTGAATAATTAATGATGAAAAAATTAATCAACATTTTTTTTCTTGTTTCCTTTTGTATTCCTGTTTTATCGCAGGAAAAATCTTTGGATTATTATATTAATGCAGGTTTGCAAAATAACCCGTTGTTTAAAGATTACAGTAATCAAAAATTAAGCAACCTGATTGATAGTTTGAAGATATTAGCGGGATATAAACCGCAGGTAAATGGCGTCAGCACTAATTCTTATGCACCTTCGTATAAAAATTGGGGTTACGATAATGCTATAACAAACGGCGCAAATTTTGCACAACAAGTTGTTGCAACACAAAGATTGGTAAGCAAAGAAAATCTTTCAAACCAACATGAAGCCATCAGATTATTAAATCAATCTATTGATATTTCAGGAAAGGTTACAGAACAGGATCTAAAGAAATCAATTACCGCACAATTTATTTCTGCGTTCGGATTTGGACAACAATATCAATTCAATAAAGATGTTCTTGATCTCTTAAAAAAAGAAGAATTGATTTTAAAAAGAATGACCGAAAGTGGAATTTATCGCCAAACAGATTATTTAAGTTTTTTGGTAACAATTCAACAACAGGAATTATTAATTAGTCAATATAATCTTCAATTTCAAAATGAAATAGCCGCGCTAAATTATTTATGCGGATTAAGAGATACATCCTCTGTTCAATTAAAAAAACCCGATCTGCAAATTGCAGCTTTACCGGAAGCGGAAAGTTCTATTTTTTATCAGCAGTTTGTTGTAGACAGTTTGAAGTTTAAAAACAATATTGCACAAATAGAATTTAATTATAAACCCAAAGTAAATGTTTATGCCGATGGTGGTTACCTAACTTCTTTTGCCGAGCAATACTATAAAAATTTTGGTGTGAGCGCCGGTGTAACCCTTACCGTGCCTATTTATGATGGCAAGCAAAAGAAAATGCAGGTTGATAAAATTGCGATCTCGGAACAAACTCGACAAGGCTATCGCGATTTTTTTAAGAAACAATACGAACAAAATATTGCTCAATTATTTCAGCAATTGCATTCCACACAAAAATTAATTGACGAAGCCAACAATCAAATTAAGTACACTGAAATTTTAATTGAAGCCAACAGAAAATTATTAGAAGCCGGTGATGTAAGAATGCCTGATTATATTTTAGCGATTGGCAATTATCTCACTGCAAAAAATATCATCACACAAAATAATATTAACAAACTGCAGATCATCAATCAAATTAATTATTGGAACAGAAAATAAAAATTATGAAACTAAATCAATCAATAATTTCTTTACTTTTTTTTGTTGTCGTATTTGCATCATGCAAATCTGATCCTGCAAAAAAAGACGCGGAACCGAAAGAAGAAAAAACCGAAGCAACCGGAACGCCGGTTACCATTGTATCGCCGGAAAAAGGAAGTATGACTGATGTGGTGGAATTAAATGCGGTCTCATCTTTTTTATTGAAGAGTTTCGTGAAAGCTAATGCCAGCGGCTATTTGCAAGTAGTAAATGCGCAATTGGGAAAGTATGTTAGCAAAGGACAAGAGTTGTTTGTAATTAAAACAAAAGAATCGCAAAGCCTAGGAAACACCATCAATTCACTGGATACTTCCTTACATTTTGAAGGAGTGATTCATATAAAATCTCCTGGCAGTGGTTATATTTCTCAACTAAATTATCGTGCAAGTGATTATGTTCAGGATGGAGAACAATTGGCAACCATTACCGATACAAAAAGTTTTGTTTTTTTATTGGACCTTCCTTATGAATTAAAACCATTCTTACCAAACAATAACGAACTGCAATTAAAATTACCTGATGGAACTTTTTTAGATGGTCGTGTTGATGCAGCCATGCCAACCGTTGATGCCGTTTCGCAAACACAGAATTATATTATTAAAGTAAATACCGACAAACAAATTCCTGAAAACTTAATTGCAAAAGTTAGTTTGATAAAGAAATCAAAAATCAATACAACATCATTACTAAAATCGGCTGTGTTGAGTAATGAAGTGCAAAGCGAATTTTGGATCATGAAAATGATTGATAGCGTTACCGCCGTGAAACTGCCTGTACACAAGGGTTTGGAGACAATTGATCATGTTGAGATTTTATCACCAATGCTTTCACCAACAGATAAAATTTTATTGACCGGTAATTACGGATTAGGTGATACTGCCAAAGTAATCATCATTAAATAATGAATGAACGATGAAAAACTTTTTCACAACATATAAAAATCCGGTTACTGTTTTGGTGGTCATCATCATCATGGGCGGATTGTTTGCATACAGCAAATTGCAAACAGCATTGTTTCCGGAAATTACTTTTCCTAAAATAAAAATCATTGCAGATGCAGGACAGCAGCCTGTAAAAAAAATGATGATCACTGTTACACGGCAATTAGAAAATGCGGTGAAACAAGTCCCCGATTTAAAAATGATTCGGAGCACAACAAGTCGAGGCACTTGCGAAATTTCTGCATACATGGATTGGAAAGCTAACATTGATATCAGTCAGCAAAGAATTGAATCGAAGATTAATGAAATAAGAAACACATTGCCTCCCGATATTGATATTACTGTTGAAAGAATGAATCCATCCATTCTTCCCATCACCGGATTTTCTTTAGAAAGTAAAACCAGATCGCCGATTGAAATGAAATTATTGGCGATGTACACCATCAAACCATTTTTATCACAGGTAGAAGGTGTTTCAGAAATACGGGTGATCGGCGGAAAAAATAAAGAATATTGGATGGTGTTGAATATTCAAAAAATGAGTACGCTGGGCATTACGCCCGATAATATCAACACTGCATTATCTCAAACCAACTTCATCAAATCAAATGGATATTTATCTGATTATCGGTTGTTATATCTAACGGTAACAGATGCAGCGGTTACTTCAAAAGATCAATTGCAAAATATCGTGATCAGCAATAACGGAAAAAGAATTGTGTTGTTGAAAGATATTGCCGATGTACAAATTCAGGAAGCAAAAGAATACGTGAAAATCAATGCCAACGGGCATGAGGGAATATTGCTGGCTGTTATCAAACAACCAAATGCAAACTTGGTTGAGTTGAGTGATAAGATGAATGTAAAGTTAGAAGCATTAAAAAAAATCATTCCCAAAGATGTTTCTATTCAACCATTTTATGTTCAGGCCGATTTTGTAAAAGACTCCGTAAAAAGTGTAACAGATAGTTTGTGGATAGGATTAGGATTGGCCATTTTAGTTGCCATTATTTTTTTACGATCACTAAAAGCAAGCGCCGTTATTTTAATTACAATTCCTGTAATTATTTTAATGACGATAATTTGTTTGTATGCCATCGGACAAACATTAAACATCATGACGCTTGGTGCCATTGCTGCTGCGATAGGATTAATTATTGATGATGCGATTGTTGTTGCAGAACAAATTCATCGAACACATGAAGAACATCCCGAAGAACCAACAACAACATTGGTACAAAAAGCAATTCATTATTTATTTCCTGCGATGGTTGGTTCATCATTAAGCACCATTGTTATTTTTCTTCCATTCGTTTTAATGAGCGGAGTTGCCGGTGCTTATTTTAAAGTGATGACGAACACAATGATAATCACATTGGTTTGTTCGTTTTTTGTAACATGGATTATTTTACCGGTCATTTATTTATTGTTTACAAAAAATGTAAACATCAATTCATTAAAAAATAAAAAACAAAAATCACACGAAGTAAAATCACAAAGATGGGTTGGCTTTTTTATTACCAAACCATATTTAAGTTTTATCATCATTATTGCATTAATTTTTTCTGTTTATTATATCTATCCAAAATTAGAAACCGGATTTTTACCGGAGATGGATGAAGGAAGTATTGTGTTCGATTATAATTCTCCACCGGGCACATCGTTGGAAGAAACAGACAGAATTTTACGCGAAGTTGAAAAGATGTTAGTCACCATTCCTGAAGTAGAAGCATACAGCCGAAGGACTGGAACACAGATGGGTTTTTTTATTACCGAACCTAATCGCGGCGATTATTTAATTCAATTAAAAAAGAACAGAACAAAAACAACTGAAGAAGTCATCAGCGATATCAGAAAAAGAGTAGAAGCCTCACAACCCTCGCTGCGCATAGATTTCGGACAAGTGATCGGCGATATGTTAGGCGATCTGATGACATCTGTTCAACCCATTGAAGTAAAAATTTTTGGTAACGATCAATCGAAATTGCAAGAGTTATCAAAACAAGTTTCATCTATCGTTTCAAAAGTTGATGGCACAGCAGATGTGTTTGATGGAATTGTTATTGCAGGCCCATCCATTAATATCGAACCCAATAGTTCAACATTAGCACAATATGGAATTACGCCGATGAATTTGCAATATCAAATGCAATCATCACTCGAAGGAAATGTTGTTGGAACTGTTTATGATAAAGAACAATTAAGTAATGTAAGATTAGTTTATCCCGGCAGCAAAACATTAAGTGTTGCAGATATTGCAAAGACGCCAATCTTTTTACCAAACGGAAAATTAAAACCCATTAATCAATTAGCTAATGTTCATTTAAATACCGGTGATGCAGAAATTCAAAGAGAAGATCTGCAATCGATGGGTGTTGTTACTGCACGTTTGGAAGGAAGAGATTTGGGAAGTGTGATAAAAGATATTCAAAAAGAAGTATCATCAAAAATTGCATTGCCGCAGGGTTATGCAATTGTGTATGGCGGCGCTTATGCCGATCAGCAACAATCGTTCAAAGAATTAATGGTTATCATGATCGCAGCGAGTTTATTGGTGTTTGGAGTGATATTATTTTTATTCAAAGATTTTAAAGTGGCTGTAATTATTTTATTGATCGCAGTGTTGGGAATTAGTGGAAGTTATATGGGATTATATTTTACACACACCGCTTTGAATGTAGGAAGTTATACAGGATTAATTATGATCATCGGAGTCATTGGTGAAAATGCCATCTTTACTTTTTTACAATTTAAAGAATCGTTGAAAGCATCGAACAATGTTGATGAAGCGATTATTTATTCCATTTCAACAAGACTTCGTCCAAAATTAATGACAGCCATTGGTGCCATCATTGCGCTGCTTCCTATTGCATTAGGATTAGGAACCGGAACACAAATGCATCAGCCATTGGCCATTGCTGTGATTGGTGGTTTTATTGTAGCGTTGCCATTATTATTAATTGTATTGCCGAGTATGATTCGATTATTATTCAAACAAAAAACAAATCAAATAGTATAATTCAGAATGTCTACAAAATACATTGATAGGTTTGGGGTATTATTTAATCGACCATAATAATACTAGATGAAAAAAGCAATTTTATTATCAATAATATTGGCTGGAACAACGATTAATATTTTGATGGCACAAAGCCTAAACGAAAAAGATATACCAGATGCAGTAAAAATTTTATTTGCAAAATCTTTTCCAAATAGCACACATGTGAGCTGGAAAAAGCATAAAAAAAATTTTCAAACATTTTTTGCCGATAACGAAACCAAAATTATAGCGTTATTCGATAAAACCGGAGTGTTATTAGAAACCAAAATGTGGATTCATTCTGACTCGTTGCCAGAGAATGTTATAACCAATTTTAACCAAAAATATAAACATGCCGTAATAATTGAAACGTATAAGATTATAAAAGAAAATGGAGAAATATTTTTTATGATACACCCCAATGAGAGCCGCATTTTCTTTGATGCCAATGGTAACTTTATTAAAAAAGAAAGAGACTAAAACAATAAATATGAAAAAATTAATTTTCATTTTTGCCATGCTAATCGTTATCAATTTGCATGCACAAGACAAATCAAAAATTCCTATTGAAGCAAAAACTGCTTTTGCTAAACAATTTTCAGGAGCAACCAATATTAAATGGGGAAAAGAAGATAAAGATTTTGAAGTTGATTTTATTTCAGAAGGCAAAAAAATGTCTGCCATTTATAATGCAAAAGGAAATTTTAAAGAATCTGAACAAGCCCTTGTTGCAACAGAAATGCCGGCTAACGTGATGATTTATTTTAAAGCTCATTATGTAAATGTCGCTATAAAAGAAACTGTAAAGATCACAAAAGCAAATGGCGAAATTAATTTCGAGATAGGCATTAAAGCAAAAGATATTTTATTTAATGCAAACGGTAACTTTATTAAAGAAGTAAAAGACTAAAACACCAAATATGAAAAAAACAATTTTTATTATGTTCGCCGCAACGCTATTATTTACATCGTTGCAAAATGCAAATGCACAAAGTGGTTACAAACTCACAAAAACTTTTCATGTTGCAAGTCCGGGTGGCTGGGATTATATTGCCGTTAATCCAAACAGCAATAAATTATATCTCTCTCACGGAACACAAGTAAATATTTTAGATAAAGCAACAGGAGATTCTTTGGGTGTTATTCCAAACACAACAGGAGTTCATGGTATTGCTTTTAATGAATCAACGGGAAGAGGTTATACAAGTAATGGAAGAATTAACAGCGTTACTGTTTTTGAATTAAAGACAGATAAAATATTGGAACAAATTGCAACAGGCGAAAATCCTGATGCAATTATGTACGATGCATTTTCTAAAACAGTAATTACTTGTAATGGTCGCAGTAAAGATTTAACCGTGATAGATGCTACAACAAATAAAGTAATTGCAACCATTCCTGTTGGCGGCAAACCCGAAACCGCAGTGAGTGATAATGCCGGAAAATTATTTGTGAACATCGAAGACAAAAATGAAATTGTTGAAGTTGATATTAAAGCTGCTAAAGTTTTAAATCATTGGTCAATCGCTCCGGGCGAATCTCCAACAGGATTGGAAATAGACAGAAAAACAAAAAGATTATTTGCCGGCTGCGAAAAACAATTAGTTGTGATTGATGCAACGAACGGAAAAGTTGTTACAACAGTTCCAATTGGGGAAGGCTGCGATGGGGTTGGTTTTGATTCAAAAACAAATTTAATTTTCACTTCGAACGGATCGGGAACAGCAACCGTTATCAAAGAAATTTCAGCGAATAATTTTAAAGTGATCGATAATGTTGTAACCAAAAGAGGTGCAAGAACAATTTGTGTTGACGAATCAACGCACAAAGCTTATTTGCCAACTGCAGATTTTGAAGCACAAGCAGCAGGAGAAAAAGGAAGACCAAAAATGATCGCAGGAAGTTTTCAAGTGATCGTGTTAGAAAAATAATTTTAATCTATACAATAAATCAAAAGCCATCTAATTATTTTGGATGGCTTTTGATTTATGAAAATACCATCTCATACTATTGTCATACCGCATCCATGCTTCATCCATATTTATTTAATTACTGAAGACGAGTACCATTTTATTGCATAGTACGAACATGACTCATTACCCGTGTTGGTTAAATTATGTAATATACCGGGAGTAACGAATATTATATTTCCTGCAACAGCATGATAATTATTTGTAGCGATATGCATGGTAATATTACCATTTATCAATAGCATAATTTCTTCTTCGTTGTGCATATGCGCTTGATGGCTTTCCTGTCCGGCATTCAAGGTTGTTGCATGAACTTCAAATCTTTCAAACATAGAACTTGCTCTATCAAAAACAGGCCTCGATTCTCCTTTGATTGTTTTCTTCACTATAAGTTCACTCCAATCTTTTAATAATGAACCGCCGTTGATTTTTCCCCTGTTAATATCTACCAGAGAAAGAGATTTAAATCCGATAACAAAATAACTAACCAACTTATCAGATGCATTCTGAAAACTTTGTTCATCTCCTGCAACGATCAATGCAATACTTCCTGCACTTAATATTTTATTATTGCCATTGATCGTAACGGTTAAAGAACCTTGACTTACAATTACAAGTTCTTCTCTATCCATTAATGCACGTGGCGGATGATTTGTTTTTCCCGGTTCAAGTGTTGAAGAATGAATATTCAACATAGAAAGAGTTGAGGTTTTTCCCTGTAACTTTTTTCCTAGAATATTTTCTAAATTATAGACACCGGATGTTAATGAATCAGATTGCGCTTTTGTAATCGATACAATTATTAATAAAAATAAAACAAGAGAAACTTTTTTATAAAGTAACATTTGTAAATTATTAAATCTTGAAATTGAGTATAAAAATAGAGTGTTGTTTTTTCATTTTGAATATTCTTTTAATAATCAATTCTAGAGAATGGTGTAAGCGGTAGATCTAAAATTCTGTATGACTAACTTATTATCATCTTCACTTCTTTAAATCAATTTATTTTAATTAAAGATTTACTCTTCATTTAAAAAAAAACACAGTTCAGTTAATTATTACTACAAATCAGTTAAGTAAGTTTTTTCATTTGTTTCACTCCAAACATCTTTGTTGTATAAATAGATTATCAGTATAAAAGCCGATTTGAAATATAATTAATGAAAATCGATAGCATGATGAACAAATTTAAATTTGTTATTGGCCTTATTTATTTAACTGTGGTATTGGTTATTGCTTCGCCCTATACCAACATGTTTGGAAAACAGTACAACAAAAACATGGATTTTTCTTGCTGCAAAAAAAATCAAATAGTTCTTCATCATTATTATACCACAAGAGTATTCTGGGTAAGTTTAAATAAAGGATATGACCTGGAGCCTATTGGTAAACCATCGTCGGGCTGTAATGTTTCTTGCGATTGATAAAACTTTATTTGCGATACATATACAATTAACGAAGATGAAAAGACTGGTTAAAGCAAAGTTTAAAATATTAAAACACGGGCTAATTTTAGTTTACATAATTATTGGGATAGTTATTTATAAATATAACTATCACAATCCGCATTATAGTATTCTAACCAAACATTCAGAAGCAGCTAAAACTAAAGTTGTTGCTTAAGAATGGAGAAATAGGTATAATAACCGCGATTACAATTTCATCTTAATAAAATCCAATATCCTATGATTTTTGTTTCGATTGAAATTTGCTACGCTTCAGGAATAAAAACAAACAGTTCGAACGAAATTTATTTTTAATACCAATAAATACCTTCTTTTTTGCAAAAGGATTTTATAGGAACTATAATTGGTGATCATCAAACAAATAATATTGATAAAAAGGAATTAGTGAGCCAAACTATAAATGATAAAACTCAGAAGAGAAGGTATTTGTAAAAGATAAGTAACGGAAAATTTTTTCAAGGTTAAAATACACAAGGGAGGGGGTGATTTAATAGCAACTGTTTTTTCTAAAACGGTTGCTTTTTTCTCTTATAAACAGTTTATCCAATCTTGTGAAATTAATCTTGAGAAAAATTTAATTTTCAAACCCCAGCTGAATTTTAAATGACCGAAAAAGATATTTTATTAATAAAAACTAGCTGGAAAATATTTCGCCAAATGGAACCCACTACAATTGGCGATTTATTTTACGGTCATTTATTGCATAAGAACCCTTCGGTTGCATCCATCTTTAAATACTCACTAAAAAGGCAATCAATTTTATTAATTGATTTTTTGAATGCCGTTATTCTTCGCCTTGAAGAAGTACAAAGTATGAAAGCTAAAATAAAAGAATTAGCCGAAACCTATGCGGGGTATGGGATAATTCCCAAGTATTATCCTTTTATCGAAGAGGCATTGCTGTTTACATTAAAACGCGGAATAGGAAAAGATTGGAATACAGAAATTGAAATTGCATGGATAAACGGTTGCGAAGAAGTGAAGAAATTAATGACGGAAGCTTTGGGCTAAAAGTATTTATTTTGAGAGGGAATATTTATTAAAACCAAACGAATGCTTAAACGGTGTTATATATTTTTTTTATTTATTACCTCAACAACTTTTTCTTTTTCGCAAGAAAAAAAAGAATTTATTATTACAAAATATGATGACATAAATAATATAAGTTCAAAAAGCATAACCGATATATTACAAAGTACAAGCGGTTATTTGTGGTTGTCATCTAACGAAGGCTTGATAAGATACGATGGTTATTCGTTTAAAGTATTTACAAATATTTCAGGTCTTTCGAATTCGATTAGAAAAATTACAGAAGACAAAGATTTAAATATTTGGGCAATTTTATTAGACGGAACACTTGCAAAATTTAATACAGCCAACGCTAGTTTTACAAACATCGCCATCAAATATCCATTGTTATCAACACAGGAAAAACCCGGATCAATTGAAACTATTTACGTTGATAAAAAGAGTAATATTTGGCTAGGTATTAGAAGAACAGGGTTAGTTAAGGTTGATCCAATTACCGGCAAAGCTGAAATATTTGATGTAATACCCAATGCCGATAATTATTTTACACCAGAAATTAGAAAATTTTATAACCACGTAACGGATATTTACGAAGATGATAAAGGTCTTTTTTGGTTAACCACTCCCGACGGTCTTTATCAATTTAATCCACAGACAAATACAATGACACCGTTAAGGGATAGACCAAAAAAATACGATGATTGGAGAGACGATAAATTAAGATGCATTAAGCAAATTAAAAACACTTTGTGGTTAGGTTCTTGGGGCGGCGGCTTAATTTCATACGATATAATATCCGGCAAAAAGCAAGTATACAAATTTGATCTTCAACACCCATATTCCAATACAAATAATATTGTAAATTCTATAATAGCAAAAAGTGATTCAGAACTGTATTTAGCTACTTCAGATACAGGGCTTGTTTCATTTAATATCAAAACCCAAAGGTTTACTTTTTACAATAATAGCGCTCAATTTCAGAGTATTCATTCTTTGCTTTGGGCAAAAATTATTTTTGATAAGGATCAAAATATTTGGGCGCTCAATAGAAAAGGGTTGATGAAATTTCAAATACCAGAATACAAATTTAATTTTCATGTATTTCCTGTAAACTACAGTAAGAATCATGAATTTTATAGTATACCCGATATATTAGATGTTGGTGAATGGAGGTTTGTTGCAACGCAATATGCAGATGGTTTGCATGTCATCAATAAAATTACTTTAAAAGAAAAAATATTTGAAGTTGATAAAATAAAAAGCGAAGAACAATATAACTTTTTAAATCATTTTGTTAAAGCAAAAGACGGCAGTGTTTATATTACATCGAGAGATTTTATTTATAATTACAATCTTAAAAATCAACAATTAAACAAACCGCCTCAACCATCATTATACGATAATATTAATTCAAATGTGTTTGATTATGTTGATGAAGATAAGCAAGGCAATATATGGTATGGTACGGTGCGCAATGGCGTATTTCAATATGATCCGATACGAAAAACATACACTCATTTTTTTTATGAGTCAAAGGATAATAAAAACATCCCCACCAATTTTGTAAATGTTTTAAAAGTTGATACACTAGGTCGGGTATGGTTAGCAAGCAATCGGGGCTATTTTAGTTTTTATGATCCTGTTACTAAAACAATTCAACCGGAATCTGTAATTAATAAAATTTTTCCTGGAATATATTCAGATAAAATTTTTGATTTATACCCGGATAAAAAAGGATTCCTCTGGGTGTCAACAAAATCAGGACTTATAAAGATTGATTGCAAAAAACCATTCCCGGAATTTGCAAACAAAATAGGTGTTCAAAATGGTTTGAATTCAGAGATCGTAGTTGGTTTGCAGGAGGATGATTATGGTATAATATGGGGTTTGGAGCCGTATGTTTTTGCCGTTGCTTCTATTGATGAAAAAAGAACTCGGGTAATTAATTATGGTAATGGAGATGGCATTAATCATGAAGGAGAAGATATGTATTGTATTCGCAGAGTAGACAACAAAATGTTGTTACTTGCTCAGGGCGGCTATTATGAATTTGATCCATTTATTTATACCAAGCCAAAAAAAATAAACAATCTGGTGGTAAGTATCATGGCAGTAAATTCTGTCGATAAATATTTTGACACCGAATTAAAAGAAAATGGAAAATTGGTTTTAAATCCTTCAGAGAATTCTTTCTATTTTGAATTTGCCGCCATTGATTTTAAACGTCCAGAATTATATCACTACGCTTATAAATTAGAAGGATTTGATAATGACTGGATTTATGCATTTAATAGACGGTCGGTTAATTATACTAATATTCCCGGAGGGAATTATGTTTTTAGAGTTAAGGCAACACAACACAAAGGCAAATGGGAATCTAATGAAATAGCCATTCCGTTTTTTATTCAAACGCCTTTTTATAAAAAAGCCTGGTTTTTTATTTTATTAATAGTTATCGGTGTATATAGTTTTTATTCTTTTTACAAGTATAGATTTTTAAGGCAACGCCAAATTCTGGTATTAGAAACAAAAGCACAAGCTTTAGAAAAAGAAAAAACACAGGTGTTGTACGAAAATTTAAAACAACATTTAAACCCGCATTTCTTATTTAACTCGCTCACCTCATTAAGTAGTTTAATACGCGTTGATCAGAAGATGGCAATAGAGTTTTTAGAAAACATGAGTAAAATTTATCGTTACATTCTTCAAAGTAAGGACAACGAATTGGTGAATGTAAAAGATGAAATAAAATTCATTGCCACATTTATTAGTTTACAAAAAATGCGTTTTAATAACGGCCTGCTGGTTAATATTGATGTAGGTGAACAATTTAACCAACGAAAAATTGCACCTGTAACTCTACAAAATTTAATTGAGAACGCTATTAAGCACAATGTGATTGATGAAGAAAGTCCTTTGTGTATTAATATTTATATCGACGCCGATTTTTTAATAGTAAAAAATAATTTGCAACGGAAAAATTTTGTTGAGACAAGTAATAAACAAGGACTTGATAATTTAAAATCTTTATATAAATATCTTTCTGATAAACCTGTTGCCATTGAAGAAAATGAAAATTGGTTTATTGTTAAAATCCCATTGATATGAAAGCCGTAATTATTGAAGATGAAAATTTAATTGCCAGAGAGCTGCAAAATAAAATCAGCCTTGTAGCAGAAGATGTTGAAGTAATTGAAATTTTGCCCAGTTTAAAAACCGCAAAAAAATGGTTCTTGAATAATTCAGAACCCGATATTTTATTTGTTGATATTCAATTAAGCGATGGTATTAGTTTTGAATTATTCGAGTCTTATAATTTAACCTGTCCGGTAATTTTTACTACAGCTTATGACGAATATGCCATTCGTGCATTTAAGGTAAACGGTGTAGATTATTTATTAAAACCTATCGATGAAGATGAACTTAAATCAGCCATTGAGAAATGTAGAAAATTTATTTCGAATCAATCCAAAATACCAGTTGATATTGCAAAGCTGATTAGCAATTTACAAAATCAACCGAACTCACAACCATTGTATAAAGAAAAATTTATTGTTAGTGTCCGCAATAATTGGATCCCTGTTGAAACAAAAGATATTGCTTGCTTTGTAAGAGAAAATTTAAACTACCTGTATACTTTTACAGGAGATAAATATATTTTGGATTTTAATTCTCTAGATCATATTGAAGAATTGTTAGACCCTAAATTATTCTATCGTGCTAACAGGCAGTGCATCATTCACATGAATTCTATACAAAGTATAAAATTACACAACAGTCAAAAGCTTTTTGTTTTATTGAAAGAGCCATTAAAAATGGAAATAGATATAAGCAGAGAAAAAGCACCCGCATTTAAAAAGTGGTTAGACCGTTAAAAATCTATATTCTTCTTACTGTTTATTTAGTTCATTAATTTGATAAAAACATCACCCTTTGATCAAAAGGAACTGCTAAGATTAGCAATCAACTATTCACATTTTTATTCACTGAAGTGTAAACATTTCAAGAGATAAGCTTACACAATCAAAAGATTGGTGTTTTGTCAATCCCAATTTTTGTAGTATTAAAACCCACATAAAATTCGGATTTGGTACGACAGAAAAAAAATTCTACAAGCGTAATTTCATATTTTCTGATTCGAATTTTCTTCCGGAATAAAAGCTGATAATAACCTCCTAAAAACATTTTAAATATTCAATTCATTTTAAAATGTATACACTTCAATTAAATTTTACTACTAATCAATTAGGTAAATTTTTTCGTGTGTATTATCCATTACATTTTTGTTACGTGAATACTATTATTGTATAGAATCATAACGATCAGATATAAACCGAAAGCAGGGTTAAAAATCTTTAATAATAAATTCGGCCAACGGGTTTAAATATAAATAGTCTATGAAAAATATAGCAAAACGATACTTGCCTGTATTGATGATTTTAAGCGCAAGTATTTTAATCAATCAAAAGTCATTTTCGCAAAGTCAAATAATTGTAACAGTTAAAGGACTTATACAAGGAGACTCTGCATTAGTTAGGATTCAAAAAAGCAGTGAGACTTATCGATTCAAATATATAGCCGGGAATGGGAATGATATTTCATTAACATTCGATTCATTGGCTAATGGCCCTTGGGCTTTAGGCATAGATGCAAAGACTTACATCTTTCCGCTTGCAACAACAATAAATTTAAATAACAACACTATAAGTTCAACTATTCAACTTAATAAAACACCAATTGATAGCAACTTCATTTATAATTGGCAAGATGATAGTTCGTTTGTTGGACATGCTCAACAATCATACATCAATGATAAAGTTGTCATTAATGTTTTAGGAAAAGCCGAAAAAGTTCCCGATGATTTTAATGGAATTAAATTATTAAATGCCTATGGTTTCTTATTAAGCGATTCAATAACTAAATGGACTTCGGAAGATGCGTATAGATTATATAAAAACATAGGACTATTCAACTTTCATAAGTATGGTGAAAATGATTCTGTTTTAGTTAGGGCAAAATTTTTTATTACAGACGATCACTTAGACAGAGATATACAATTCACTAAAATAAAAGGAGTTGACTTTGTTACTATTTCCAGAGATGCGTTTACTTATGCAGCACCACTTGTTGTTACATTGGATAATGTAAAAGGAAATTTTTTCTCCAAGAGATTATTTACATCGATTGTATATTATTATACAAATAAAGGAACAGATCAAACTGCGATATCACAAATTGCTAATGCCAGATTTGGCGTTCAGTTCTTAGATCCTTCAGCGTTACTTCAAACAGTAATGAATGAAACACAAACCAACTATCAATCATTTACCCCTGATGAAAAAATAATAATTCTTTCAATGCTTGAGGAGTATCCAGATGCGATGCATCAACAACAACAATTAAAATATTTAGTAAGACGAATTAATGGACAAGTTGATCCCGAATATCCTCAAGCAGCGGCTTTGGCAAGAACAGGAAGGGGCAATATTGAATTTATGGAAACAGCTTTTGTTGTTGCTAATATTGAACCAACGCAAAGACTAGTACTGCATGAGAAATCCCATTTCTTGTGGGCATATACATTTGATGCATCAACCAAAAAAGATTGGGCCGATTTAGGCGGATGGTATTTAGATCCAACAGCTCCTTCAGGATGGTCAACAACCAACACAACAGAATTTGTTTCTGCTTATGGACATTTGAAAAATCCAGATGAAGACATGGCTGAATCAATTGCTTTTTATATAACCGATCCGGATGCATTAAGAAGCAGATCAATTAGAAAATTTGAATTCATTCGCGACAGAATAATGCAAGGCACTACTTATATTTCAATCATAAGACCAGACCTAACATTTCAAGTTTATAATTTGTATCCCAACTATAATTATCCCGGAAAAATTAAGAGAACTAAATTAGAAGTGATTGGTGCCGACACTGCCGATAAAACAGTAAGATTAGAAATAGAATTAAATATTCAAAACCCAAAACTAGATGGAGCAACTTCAGCATATACAAGATTTACAAGTAGCGCAGGAACTATAGCTGATATGTATTTGAGTCCAACAGATAATACGGGTTCTGTTTTAGTTGGATTTTTGTCATTATCAAAATTTGCAAAAAGCGGATATTGGAGAATTGATCAAATTGTAACTACTGATGTTGTAGGTAATCAGCGTTACGAAAGCAATACTAATTTTGGATTGAAGTGTTTTGTAAATAATCCATTAGAAGATTTAACCCCGCCTTTATACATTCAACAAACACTAAAACTTGATTCAACGTCAGGAAAATTTTCTTCGTTCGGTGGAAGTTTATGTAACAATTGTCCAGATTCAATTCAGCCAATGAATGCAGTGAAAATTAGTTTTTCAATGGCAGAGAAAAATACAATTGCTCCTTACGGAAGAGTGTTAGCAAGAATGATATTTCCAACTTTAGATAGTTCTAATAAAAATAATATTATTCCTTATAGTTTGGATTGTCAAATTGGTTATGAAGGAATACAAAATGATGTAAGAGATTCGTTAAAGAACGCAACATTTTATTTAGCAGTACCCGATTATTATCCTAGCGGTTATTATTCTATTTCTTATTTATTGATGCAAGACTTGGCGCTAAATATCCGTCATGTGTTTTTTGATAAAGACACAGCGAATCAAAATTATTTTTTACCGCCTGCATTAATTGATCAAAGAGCATTAAGAGATAGTGTTCATATCACAACAAAATATCCGGACTATTTACCTCCAATGTTAGATTTGAATAGAATGCAAATCAAAGCAACTCCAACAAACCCAACTGCACCAAATGGAGAAACAATATTTGAAATGTGGTTATGGATCAAGGATACCTCCGATTTTAAAAGTCACGCCTCAGGCTTTAAAGATGGCACCTATATTTTAAGAGATCCACAAGGCATAGAACATTCAGTTAGTATGCAAGGTGATTTAGGAAGTTTGTTTTATGATATAACCCCCGACTCTTCTATCTATGGATATAAACGATATTATTTTCATACTCTTTTACCTGTTGGATCAGCTCCGGGTTTATGGGGTGTTTCATCAATAAGGCTTACCGATCATGCGCAAAACACAAAATATTATTCATTTGCTGAAATAGTAAGATTTGATGTAGAGCTTTCCAAAATATTACAAGTAAATCCATCAATAGAAATATTAGGTAAAAAAGTAAATCTATTAAATCAGGATTCGGCTTCGGTAAAATTTGGTTGCGCTTCTTGTATCAATCAGAACTATCATTTAAACATGTATAGTTCAATGGGAGGAAATAATGTTGTGTTTGATGGTAAGATGACTGCTGATACAATTACACTTAACAACTTAAATTTAAAAGGAGTAAATGATGGTGTTTTATATGCAACAGTGATGATGCTTGATACAACACAAGCATTAATTGGAATGGGCAAAGCATCTTATACAAAGGATACTCAAATACCAATAAATTATAGGTTGACAACAAATAAAAAATTATTAGGTAGCAGCAATCTCGACTCTTTTATTGTGAATATAAAATCTGTTGAAATTAACAGTACAAATAATATTATTCTCAGTCAGAAAACTATTAATAATGGTTATAGTGGTGGAATGAAAATTGGTGATTCGGTTTTAATTCAAAAATCATCAACAGACACCGTTGCAGTATTTTCAAATTCAAGTTTAAATAATTTTTCTGATGGACTTATTGATGTAAAAGTGATTTCTGTTGATTCAGTTGGAAACCCCGGAGATGCTGTTATTCAAACAATATACAAGGATACTAAATCGCCTGTTTTAAGTTTTCAAAAAGATAGTATGATTGGATTAAAAGCCTACTATACTTTAAGTTCGAATGAGTTTATCGGAAACAAACCAAACACAAACGATTTTATTTTAAACAATGGTTCGGTAACAACTATAACCAAACAAACAAATCAATTATTTAAAATTGTTGTTGACAGAATTTGTAACGATACTTTAAACATTCAAATTAAAGATGGTGTGCTTTTGGATACCGCTGGAAATAGTAATACACTTACTGGTTTAAATTTAATCAATGTTGTTTTTCCTTCTTTGCCAGCAGTTAATAATATTAATTATTGTCAAGGAGCAAATGCAACTCAATTAAATGCAACAGTTTCGGTTGGAGATTCATTAATATGGTATACACAATCTTCATCAGGCACAGGAAGTAATATAGCGCCAACTCCAACAACAACAACAGTTGGGACAATAAGTTATTATGTAAGTCAGAAAAATATTTTAACTGCATGTGAAGGGCCAAGAAACACAATTGTTGTTACAATAAATGCATTACCATCTGTTCCAACAATCGGCAATAATCGCCCACTAACATTTTGTAATGGCGATAGTACAATACTAACATCATCATCAACAAATAATAACCAATGGTTGTTGAACGGAACAAATATTAGTGCGGCAATAGCACAAAATATTACAGTAAAAACATCGGGTGTTTATACAGTTAAAATAACTAATACTAGTGGATGTACTGCAATATCATTGAAAGATACAATTACAGTAAATGCATTACCATCTGTTCCAACAATCAGTAATAGTCGCCCACTAACATTTTGTAATGGTGATAGCACAATTCTGACATCATCAGCAGCAAGCAACAATCAATGGTTATTAAATGGAACAAATATTAGTGCTGCGACAACTTCAAGTTATACCGTTAAGGCAAGTGGTAATTATTCTGTAACCAATACAAACAGCAACGGTTGTTCTGCAACATCAACAGCAACTATTGTTGCAGCAAATTCAATTCCTTCAAAGCCAACGATAAATAGAGATGTAAATAATAATTTAGTTAGTTCGTTAACTGACGGAAATCAATGGTATAGCGGGTCATCGGTAATAAGCGGGGCAACCAATCAATTGTATAAACCGCTAACTGATGGATATTATAAAGTGCAAGTGACATTAAATAATTGCCAAAGTTCTTTTTCTGATGCATATTATTATTTGGTTACTGCGATTATAAATTTAAGTACTAATGAGAGTGTTAGTATTTATCCTAATCCTGTAGCAAATGATTTTTGGGTTGAATATAAATTTTTAAATCTTGCTAATGTAGTTGCAGAACTATATGACTTAAATGGAAAAAAAGTTTTTGAAAAAACCATAACAAGTGGAAACAGAATCTCGGCAACAAATTTACCAAATGGCAACTATACGATCAGACTGATTGACGCGAAGGCAAATAAATTATTATATACAGGTCACATTATAAAAATGAAATAATAGAATAATTTTTTAAAAAATATTTTATATGAAAAATTCGCTAAAGTTTCTTTTTAGTTTTTTAATAATGATTGGATTTTCGTGCAATAAAACCGATAACTCTGGGGGCGGTGTAACAACGCCAACCGAATCTGCTATTGCATTTACAGTAAATCCCGACCCCGGAATCGGGGTGGTGGCAGCATTGTCGGCAACACAGGATTTTAATCTTACAATAAGTTCAAAACTTCCAACTGCAGGTATAAAAATTGATTTAGTGCTAACAAAAGATTTAGATGGAAGTACCGTGTTTAGTCAATCGCTAACATCATTATCCAGTAATATAACAGCAACATTTCAAAATTTGGTTAGCGGTGTGATTTGTACAGGAACAATAACAATTACTTCGGCAACAACGTCATCGAATTATTCAAGTAAAACATTTAAGATAGCGAAGAAATAGTTTTGGTAAAATTTGATAAGCGATAATAAAGGCCACCATAAAAAGGTATGGCCTTTTTTGTTTTTATGCCTTATAAAACAACCTTCTTCTGAATCGTTAAGTGATTAATATTAACCAGGCATTCATTAAAAACATTGTTCCTCAATAATCAAGTTCAAAAGTGGAAATAGCTTTATTGTTTGATAAACATAATTATTGATTTGAATTTCGTTACACCCATTCTGCAAAATTCAATTTTTTTGCTATTGAGAATTTTCAGAAAATTTTTTCTAATTCGGAATATTAGCGGCCAAAAAGTAGATACTTTTAAATTTTATTGGCAAATGTTTCGGAATTCTTTTTTAATCTACCTACAACAATAGTTAACATGGGTAATAAACGTTTTATTTTATTTGCAATCATTCCTTTATTTGAATTCGGCTTTTTATATGCACAAAAGCCTCTCACAATAAAAGATGCTTTAAAAATCGGTATTGAAAACTATGGAACCATAAAAGCAAAAACACAATATGCCGAAGCTTCTAAACTTTCTGTTGAACAAGCGAAGAGAGAGAATTTACCCAATGTAAATCTTAGTGCACAACAAACTTTTGGAACAGTAAATAGCCAGTATGGACCTTTGTATGGATTTAATGGATTAGGCGTTGCATCTGCAGGTCCTGCATTTGGTCTGCAAAATAACAATGCAGCATTTGGAGCTTTATATCTCACGAATGTTAATTGGGATTTTTATGCATTTGGTAAAGCAAAAGAAAAAGTAAAAACAGCACAAGCTTTTGCAGCAAAAGATGAGAAAGATCTTCAACAAGAAATATTTCAACATAAAATAAAAATTGCCGCTGCATATTTAAATTTGGTTGCAGCAAAGCAACTAACCAATTCATATGAAAAGAATCTGGCGCGTGCAGATACTTTCAGAAGAATAGTTATGGTTAGAGTTTTAAATGGATTGATACCAGGTGTTGATTCTTCGCAAGCCAATGCAGAATATTCTTCAGCAAAAATATTATTAACTAAATCTAGAGATCAGGAAGAAGAATTATCTAATCAATTATCGCAATTGATTGGCATCACAACTCAACAGTTTGTGTTAGACGCTTTTTTCATTTCTCGGATTCCTCAAATTCTGCAAGATTCAAACACCATTCAAAAACATCCTTTATTGCAATTTTATCAAAGCAAAATAAATGCAAGTGATGAACAAGCGCGTTATTATAAAACAACATCTTATCCTGCATTTACTTTAGTGGGAGTGTTACAGGGAAGAGGCTCTGGATTTAACAGTGATTATGCAAGTAATTCAACCGATTTCACATCAAATTATTTAACCGGCGTAACGCCCAATCGTTCAAATTATTTATTAGGTGTTGGTGTTACATGGAATATTATTCAGCCATATAGAATTTCGCAACAGGTGAAATCGCAAAATTTAATCAGTAAAGGATTGCAGGAAGAATATTCATTAATTGATCAACAAATAAAAGCGCAATTACAACTTTCAGAAAGCAAAATTAGAAACGCAATACTCTTGCATAACGAAGCTCCGATACAGGTGAAAGCCGCTACTGATGCTTATTTGCAGAAGTCGGTGCTTTATCAAAATGGATTAACTAATCTCGTTGATGTCACTCAAACTTTATATATATTAATCAGGGCTGAAACAGATAGGGATATTGCAAATAATAATGTATGGCAGGCATTGTTATTGAAAGCTGCTTCAACCGGAGATTTCAGTTTGTTTGAAAATCAATTTTAAAAGATCAGGGTTTCATCGAAATAATTATACATCATTATGAATTTAATTCGCTTTGCATTAAGAAAGCCCATTTCAATTTTGGTACTGGCGGCAGGATTATTATTTTTTGGTATAAAGGCTGTTACCACAACAAAGATCGACATCTTTCCAAAATTGGATATGCCTGTTATTTATATCTCGCATCCATTTGGCGGTTATACTCCTGCACAAATGGAATCTTACTTTGCAAAACAATACATCAATATTTTTCTTTTTGTTAATGGAATAAAAAGTATTGAAACAAAAAATATTCAGGGATTAACGTTAATGAAAATTAATTTCTATCCCGGAACAAACATGGCGCAGGCTGCTGCAGAAGTAAGTGCTTTTGGAAATCGTGCACAATCAGGTTTTCCGCCGGGTTCTAATCCTCCATTCATTATTCGTTTCGATGCATCAACACTACCGGTTGGTCAATTAGTTTTAAGTAGTGATAAAAGAACAAATAATGAATTGCTTGATATGGCAAATATTTATGTTCGTTCATCTTTTACTACTATTCCCGGATTAGTTTCTTCTCCGCCATTTGGTGGAAATATCAGAACAGTTGTAATTAAAGCGGATCCTGAATTATTGCGTTTGCATAATATGACACCTGATCAGTTGGTGGAAGCCATGCGTGTAAATAATCAACCCACTCCTTCGGGTAATGTTCGCATTGGCGATAAGAATTATATCACTCCTGCAAATACAACTATTCGTAACATAAAAGATTTCGAAAACATTCCTTTATTTAAAGGTGGTGTACAGAATTTATATTTGAAAGATGTAGCAACTGTTGAAGATGGTGCAGATATTACTTCAGGATATGCATTGGTAAATGGTCGTCGTTCTGTTTATTTAAGTATTGCAAAAAGTGCCGATGCTTCTACTTGGGAAGTTGTACAGAATTTAAAGAAAGCAATTCCAAAAATGCAATTGCAATTGCCCGAAGATGTAAAGTTGAGTTATGAATTCGATCAATCAACTTATGTTATCAATTCAGTAAAAAGTTTATTAAGCGAAGGTATAATTGGCGCTATTCTAACAGGATTAATGGTAATACTTTTTTTAGGTGATTTGAGAGGCGCTATAATTGTGATTCTAACAATTCCTACTTCCATTATTTCTGCTGTTTTATTTTTAAATCTGTTTGGACAAACTATTAATATCATGACGTTAAGCGGTCTTGCACTTGCCGTCGGGATATTGGTTGATGAAAGCACTGTAACAATAGAAAATATTCATCAGCATTTAGATATGGGCAAACCAAAAGCATTAGCCATTTGGGATGCTTGTAAAGAAATAGCATTTCCTAAATTATTAATTCTATTCTGTATCCTCGCTGTGTTTGCACCAGCGTTTACAATGGGTGGTATTCCAGGTTCATTATTTCTTCCATTAGCATTGGCCATTGGATTTAGTATGATCATTTCTTATTTATTAGCACAAACCTTTGTTCCGGTAATGGCTAATTGGATTATGAAAGTGAAACATCATAAAAAATTGGATGGAAAAGAAATGAGCGATGATGAAGAGTTTGCAGCAGCGGGATTAAATTCATCTGATGAAGAAGATACTTGGAGTCAGAAAGCAAGTTTGATTGAAAAAAATATCACCGAAGATAAGATGACAGTTTTTGAAAAAATAAGAACTCGTTATCTAAGATTTATTGGAAGAATGATGCCATACAGAAAACCAATTGTATGTGCTTATCTCATTATTGTTTGTATTTGTGCGGGTTTATTAATTATAAATATTGGAAGAGATGTTTTGCCGAAAGTCAATGGTAGCCAGTTTATGGTAAGAATGCGTTTGCCTGATGGAACTCGCATTGAACATACAGAAGCAACAACATTAAAATTATTAGACAGTATTAATAATCTGATTGGAAAAGATAATGTTTCTATTACATCGGCTTATGTTGGAATGCATCCGCAATTATTTTCTGTGAGTCCGATATTTTTATGGATGGCCGGACCTCATGAAGCAGTTTTACAAATTGCATTAAAAGAAAGTGTAAAATTTGATTTGGATGAATTGAAAGATAAGATCAGAAACATGACGAAAACAATTGATAAAAATATCAAACTTTCTTTCGAACCAATTGAATTAACAGATAAAATTTTAAGTCAAGGTTCTCCCACACCTGTTGAAATAAGATTTACCGGAAGAGATAAAAAATTGAATGAAACGTTTGCAAAGAAATTGGTGGGCGAATTAGAAAAGATATCTTATTTGCGCGATGTGCAATTGGGTCAGTCTATTAATTATCCTGCTTACAAAATTAATATCGATAGAGTAAGAGCTGCACAATTAGGTGTTGATGTAACAGATATATCACGTTCATTAATTGCATCAACTTCTTCATCACGTTATACAGAAAAAAACACATGGACCGATGAGAAAGGTGGTTATAGTTATAGCGTGCAAGTTGAAGTACCCGAAAATAAAATGAAGAGCAAAGAGGATATAGGCGAGATCCCAATTTTAAAAAATGCATCGCGTCCAATATTGAGTGATGTAGCAACATTCTCTGTTGATTCAACATATGGCGAAATTGATAATCTAGGTGCGATGCCTGCATTAACTGTAACTGCTAATTTGTATAAAAAAGATTTAGGTAGTGCATCTAAAGAAGTTAATAATGCAATAGACGCTTTGGGTAAATTGCCTCGTGGATTAAATGTTCAGGTAATTGGTTTAAGCAATACGTTAAATGAAACTTTGGATAGTTTGCAAAGCGGTTTATTAGTTGCTATCGTAGTAATATTTTTAATGTTGGCTGCAAACTTTCAATCATTTAAAGTGTCCGCTATTGTATTGGCAACCGCACCGGCAGTTTTGTTAGGATCTTTAGGTCTGCTCATACTTTGCGGTTCTACATTGAATCTACAATCATACATGGGAATGATCATGTCTGTTGGTGTTTCAATATCCAATGCGGTATTATTAATTACAAATGCCGAACAAATAAGAAAACATAATGGTGATGCAATTCTTTCAGCAAAAGAAGCTGCGGCATTAAGACTGCGTCCTATTGTTATGACTGCTGCTGCAATGGTAGTAGGAATGATACCAATGGCTTTAGGAATTGGTGAAGCCGGCGATCAATCATCACCATTAGGAAGAGCTGTTATCGGCGGATTAATTGCATCAACTTTTGCAGCATTATTTATTTTACCATTAGCGTTTGCGTGGGGGCAGGGTAAAGCAACAACACAAAGCGTTTCATTAGATCCTGAAGATGAAGACAGCGTTCATTTTATTTCATCATTGCATCACCAAACACAATAAAAGAAATCAAAAAAAGTAAATGAAAAATAATAAGTACTTAGATCATCATAAATACAATTGTATGAGTTTCAATTTCACTCAAAGAATTCATCTGCAAAGCATATTCATTTTGTTTTTTTCTATTACAATTATTGCGAGTTGTAAAGAAAACAAAAATGAAAAAGATACAAATCAGAAAATTGAAACTAATAAACCGGCAGCTGTTGAAGCATTTATTTTGAGTAAAAATGATTTTGCTTCATCTATTAAAATACCAGGAGAATTGGTAGCCTATCAACAAGTTGATTTGTATGCAAAGATTAGCAGCTATATTAAAAAATTGCATGTTGATATAGGTAGCGAAGTAAAGGAAGGAGAAATATTAGCAGAGTTAGAAGCTCCTGAAATTAATTCGCAATTATCAGCTGCAGAATCAAAATTAAAATCACAGGAAGCAATTTATCTTTCAAGTAAAGCAACTTATAATCGTTTGTACGAAACAAGTAAAACACCCGGAACTATTTCTAAAAATGATTTGGAGGTTGCAGATGCTAAACAAAAATCTGATTTTGCTCAATTCGAAGCTGCAAAATCAAATTATCGAGAAGTTGTAAATACAAAAGACTATTTGCAAATACGTGCACCATTCAATGGAATTATAACAACAAGAAATGTAAGTGCGGGAGCTTATGTTGGTCCATCAGGCAAAGGTTCCGACATGCCTATTTTTACTTTGCAACAACATAATAAATTACGATTGATAGTAAGTGTACCTGAAGCATATACATCATTCATCAATAAAAAAAGTGAAGTTAATTTTTCAGTTAATTCTTTAGTGGGCGAAAAGTTTAAAGCAAGCGTATCAAGACTTGCGGGCGCATTAGATAGCAAACTTCGTTCTCAACATATCGAGATGGATGTTATTAATGATACTAAAAAATTATTGCCCGGAATGGTTACAGAAGTTTCTATTCCTCTTACTGCAAACGTAAATGCATATATCGTTCCTACTTCAGCAGTTTTAAATTCCACTACGGGAATATTTGTTATTGCCATTCACAATAAAACAACTGTTTGGCAACCCGTTAAAACAGGAAGAACAAGCGAGGGCAAAACGGAAGTGTTGGGTTCTATAAATGCAGGTGATACAATTATAACACATGCCGGTGAAGAAATACGCAATGGTGCGGGTATAAATAATTATAGTATTAAATAACTATAATGTCCGTTTGTATCAACCATTTTGCTTGTAATATTATAGGTACTATGGAGAAAACAATAAAACCCACGACCAGCGTGGGTTTTATTGTTTAAAAGTGGTGTGGGGCGGGATTGAACCGCCGACACAAGGATTTTCAGTCCTTTGCTCTACCAACTGAGCTACCGCACCTCCTTAAAGGGCTGCAAATATAAGCGCAGATTCCAAATTGCAAAAATCAAATTAAAAATCAATCAAACATCAGCAAAATGGCTTGCAATTAAAATTCGCAATTTTTTGGTGTTCTTGCAAATGCAATCACATCACGAATATTGGTCATTCCGGTTACAAATTGTACCATTCTTTCAAAGCCTAGGCCAAAGCCTGCATGTGGCACAGTTCCAAAACGACGTGTATCTAAATACCAACTCATTTCTTCAGCAGGAATATGCATGTCTTTCATTCTCGCTTCTAATTTTTCTAATCGTTCTTCACGTTGACTACCTCCAACAATCTCTCCAATACCAGGTGCTAAAATATCCATTGCGGCAACTGTTTTTCCATCATCATTCATTCGCATATAAAATGCTTTGATAGCAGCTGGATACCCAGTAACAATAACAGGCTTCTTAAAATGTTTTTCAACCAAATATCTTTCATGTTCACTTTGCAGATCAATTCCCCATTTTACATCATAAGTAAATTTTTTCTTTTTATAATGATTGCTTTCTAATAAAATATTAATAGCATCAGTATAAGTAATTCTTTCAAACGCATTATTTAAAACGAATTCCAATTTTTCTACTAATCCTAATTCGCTGCGTTTATCCTGTGGTAATTGTTTTTCTTCTTCGGCCAAACGTTGCGATAAAAATTCAATATCATCACGATTATTATCCATTGCATATTGAATTAAATATTTAATGAACTCTTCTGCAAGGTTCATATTGTCTTCAATATCAAAGAAAGCCATCTCGGGTTCGATCATCCAGAACTCAGCCAGGTGGCGGGTTGTATTGGAATTCTCTGCACGAAAAGTTGGACCAAATGTATATATCTCACTAAATGCCATCGCTCCTAATTCGCCTTCTAATTGTCCGCTAACAGTTAAGTTGGTACTCTTGCCAAAGAAATCTTCTTTAAAATTAATAGAACCATCTTCATTTTTTTGTGCGGTTCCATCAATTGGCAAGGTTGTAACTCTAAACATTTCTCCTGCACCTTCGGCATCACTTGATGTGATGATGGGCGTATGCAAATACACAAAACCTTTATCATTAAAAAATTTATGGATAGCAAAAGCTAATGAATGTCGAATACGAAATACCGACCCAAAAGTATTGGTACGAAAACGCAAATGCGCTTTCTCTCTTAAAAATTCTAAGCTATGTTTCTTGGGTTGCAAAGGATATTTTTCTGCATCGCTATCGCCCAATATTTCTAAGTTCTTTGCTTTTACTTCTATGGTTTGTCCTTTGCCTACAGATGCAACAACAATACCATCAACTTTTATCGATGCACCAGTTGTAATACGTTTTAAAATTGTATCATCAATTAAACCCAATTCAACAACAACCTGTAAATTATTATTGGTACTGCCATCGTTCAATGCAATAAACTGGTTGTTACGAAATGTACGCACCCAACCCATTACTGTAACTTCATGTCCCGTCTGCTCGCCTTGCAGCAGTTGTTTGATCTTTGTTCTTTTGTTAAACATCGTTGCTTGTTTTATGTTACCGGCGACAACAACATCATTTAGCTTTTGTTGCGTCGCACTCTTGTACTTTTTGTAATTCTATTCTGCTTTTCAGAGCGGCAAAGATAAGTTAATGCTGTTGCCAAACATATTCACAACAAATAATCGCACTATATTTCCCTTAAAAATTTCTTTGTTTACAACAATTTGCCGTAACATTGCAGTGGAATCGGACTGATTTCGTCTTCAAGAAAATCCCACAGACTCATCAGTTTATCTCTTTTCCAAATAACACAACCGATATATTTTCAATCTCTATTAGACTGGATAAAACAATTAGACAACTTGAACTTTCTTTCACACAAATGATTTTATGTACGACATTTCGCAATTAAACGACTTGCTGATGCCAGAATTACTGGACATAGCCGAGCAATTAAAAATCAGCAACACAAAAAAATTAGAAAAACAAGATTTGATTTACAAAATTCTTGATTCGCAAGCAGTAAAAGCAAGCGAAACTAAAGACGTTAAAAAAACACGTACCCGTAAACCTATAACAGTTAAGACTTCTACGGCTAATATTACGGAAGAAGCAGAAGTAATGCAAGAAGAACCACAGCCCGAAAAACCTGTTATAAAAAATCGCGGACGCAAAATAAAAACAGAAGAACATGAAATAATTGACGATGCTCAATTAAATCTTGGTCATCAAATATTAAAAGCAACCGAAGAGCAGGATGCTAATGGAAACGAAGCTACTGCCGAAGAAGCAGTGATTAATACCGATGGCAACAGCAATGAAAATGAATCTGCTCAGGAAGCGCCGCAACAACCAAGACAAAATCATCGCCGCGAACCTGCTTTCAATATTGAATTTGATGGAGTGATATCGGGTGAAGGTGTTTTAGAAATGATGCCCGATGGATATGGTTTTTTACGTTCGTCCGATTATAATTATTTAAGTTCTCCTGATGATGTGTATGTTTCTCCGTCACAAATAAAATTATTCGGATTAAAAACAGGTGATACTGTTTCGGGTTATGTGCGTCCTCCAAAAGAAGGTGAAAAATATTTTGCTTTATTAAAAGTAGATGCGATCAATGGTAAACGTCCGGATGAAGTTCGTGATCGTGTTCCATTCGACTATTTAACTCCGTTATTTCCATTCGAAAAATTAAATTTATTTACTTCTCCAACAAATTATAGTACACGTATCATTGATATTTTTACGCCGATCGGAAAAGGTCAGCGTGGATTAATTGTTGCCCAACCAAAAGTTGGTAAAACAGTTTTATTAAAAGAGGTTGCAAATGCAATTGCTGCTAATCATCCTGAATGTTATTTGATGGTTGTGTTGGTTGATGAACGTCCGGAAGAAGTTACCGATATGGAACGCAGTGTTAAAGCAGAAGTAATTGCATCAACATTTGACGAGCCTGCAGAAAAACATGTAAAAGTTTCTACCATTGCTTTACAAAAAGCAAAACGTTTAGTAGAATGCGGACATGATGTTGTGATTCTCTTAGATTCAATAACTCGTTTAGCACGTGCACATAATACCGTTGCTCCATCAAGTGGTAAAGTATTAAGTGGTGGTGTTGAAGCAAACGCAATGCAAAAGCCAAAACAATTTTTTGGTGCTGCAAGAAAAATTGAACATGGCGGATCCTTAACCATTTTGGCAACTGCATTAATTGAAACAGGCAGCAAAATGGATGAAGTTATTTTTGAAGAATTTAAAGGAACAGGTAATATGGAATTAGTTCTAGACAGACGTTTGGCTAACAGAAGAATTTTCCCTGCTATTGACTTGGTTGGTTCTTCAACAAGAAGAGATGATTTATTATTATCGCCTGATGTATTACAACGTATGAACATATTACGTTTATACATTAATGATATGAATACCGAGGAAGCAATGAATGAATTATTAAAACGTATGCGTGGTACAAAAGATAATGAAGAATTTTTATCAAGTATGAATAGATAAAATTTCTAAGTGATAAGTTAAAAGAAAGCCGTTTCAATTTCGAAACGGCTTTTTAATTTTTATTATTGAATGGCTAAATTATTTTGTCAATTCATTCTTATAAACCACACCCGCCTTCATTACAAACTGAACATTTTCTAAAACAGTTACATTATCAATTGGATTAGTTGATACAGCAATTAAATCAGCCCATTTACCAACAGCGATTGAACCAACTTTATCTTTCCATCCTAATAAATCTGCAGCATTTATTGTTGCTGATTGAATGGCTTGCATGGGTGTTAATCCAAACTTCACCATATAATAAAATTGTTTGCCATTCCATCCATGCGGATAAACGCCTGCGTCAGTTCCGTAAGCAATTTTAACTCCTGCTTTCACTGCTTTTGCAAAATTTTCTCTTTGCAATTTTCCGATCGATCTTTCTTTGTTTAATATTTTTTCAGGAAAACCAAGCTTCGCATATTCACTCAAAATATAATCATCATTATAAATATCGGCAACGAGATAAGTGCCACGTTGTTTCATTAATTCAATTCCTTCGGCATCAATTAGACTTCCATGTTCTATTGATGCAACACCTGCTTTGACCGCCATTTTAATTGCTTCGGTTCCGTGTGCATGTGCGCAAGTTTTTCGACCCCACATTTTTGCTTCATCAACAATCGCATTCATTTCTTCCTGTGTGAATTGTGGTGCACCAACACTTTCTTCTTCCGATAAAACTCCGGCACTTGCACCAAACTTTATTACATCGGCACCATATTTAATATTGTAACGAACTTGTTTTCTTAATTCATCAACACCGTTAGCAATTCCATTCATTTCTTTTGGTCCTTCGAAATTTATGTAAGGAGAAAAACCATTGAGATCGCCATGACTTCCTGTTGAACCAATAAAAAAAGTACAAACAATTAAACGAGGGCCGGGAATTTCATTTTTATTGATGGCATTACGCAATGCAACATCAACAAAGCCACGAGAACCAACATCTCGGCAAGTGGTGAAACCTGCATCCAACGTACGTTTGGCGAAGATGTGTGCAGTGATGGCGTCATCTACAGGCGTTCTTCTAAAAATGTCTCCGTAATAATCTCCTGTTGGTTGTCCGGTAAGATGTGTGTGACAATCGATTAATCCCGGCAACACAGTTGCTTTCGATAAATCAATTATCGTTGCATCTTTTGGAATGGCAACATTATTGCCAACTGCTTTGATAGTATCATTCTCGATATAAATAATTTGATCGGTTAAAACTTTACCGTTTTCCGTATCAATTAATTTACCTGCCTTGATAATTATTTTTTTTGTTTGAGATAATGTGCTGATTGAAATTAAACAGCCTAATAAAAAAATAAATGCTTGCAGTTTCCTCATGTTGTTTTATTTGTTTGAAGATAATAGAAAAAATAAAGCAGGAAGAAAATCTTCCTGCTTTTTAATTTTTCAAAAATTATTTCAACAACCAAGTGTCAAATAATTTTAAAATTCTTTTGTACTCATCGGTCCAACTACTTGGTTCAACAAAGCCGTGATCTTCTACCGGATAAACAGCCATTTGCCAATTATCTTTTCCTAATTCAATTAATCGTTGATTTAACCGAACAGCATCTTGAAAATTTACATTCAGATCAACCATACCATGACAAATCAATAAATGATTTTTTAATCCTTTTGCAAAATTTATTGGCGATGATCTTGCATAAGCAATGCTATCATTAAACGGTTCGTTTAAAATGTTTGCTGTATAACCATGATTATAATGTGCCCAATCGGTGACAGGCCGTAATGCAGCACCAGCCTTAATTACATCGGGTGCAGTAAACATGGCCATCAATGTCATGAAGCCACCATAACTGCCACCATACATTCCAATTCGTGTTGAATCAATTCCTAATTCATTTACTAAATATTTTGCTGCATCTACTTCATCATCCAGATCTTTTCCGCCCATAAAACGATAAATACCGGTACGCCAATCTCTACCATAACCACTGCTGCCGCGATAATCAATATCAATAACGGTATAACCTTTGTCGGTTAATAAATTATTGAACATTTGTTCTCTGAAATAACTGCTCCACCAATAATGAACGTTTTGTAAATAACCTGCACCATGTACAAAAATTACAGCCGCATTATTTTTAATTTCTTTTTTTGGCTCAAACAATTTTGCATAAACAGGCTGACCATCTCTTGCAGTGAAAGTGAAAATTTTATTTTCTCTCCATGCATAAGATTTAAATTCATCAGTCTGCGCTTTTGTTGTTACCTGAGTAATTTTTTTATTCGCTGCATTTTCCTGAACAAATAATTCCCATGGTTTATTGATGTATGAATAACGATACGCAATATTTTTTTCATCTGGCGATAATGTTACTTCATAACCACCCGTCAGGGAAGTAATTTTTTCTTTTGCAGTCCCATCAATTTTTATTTTATACCAGTTTTGTTTTCCCGGATGTTCTTCATTGGTAACCAAATAAAAATATTGTTTTGATTTACTTAACCAAACATCCTGAATCTCGTACTTTCCTTCTGTGATCTGTGTTTTAGCTGATGTGCTGATATTGTAAGCATATAAATGCGAATAACCCGTTGCTTCACTTTGAAAATAAAAAACATTATCGTTTATCCATTTAATACTTGCACCAAAGCCTCCGGTTCCGGGTCCGCCGATCCATGCATTATCATGTTGGCGATCTACTAATTTTAATTTGCCGGTTGTAGCATCGATCTGCATGATCCATCTGTCTTTGTTATCCTGCGAACGAATATCAACAATCGCTGCTGTTCCACTTTCATTCCATAAGGTGTTATTAAAAGTTACCGGACGAACAGTTGCTTTTTTATTTGCAAATTTTTGGGGATAATCTTTTACATAATCGGGTTGATCTGTTATGCCGGGAATAGAATCTGTTGTTACTGCCAACACCGTATCTTTTATTTTATCGTAAACAAAAAATTCATACTTGCCTGTTGGTGCTCCAACTTTTGTTCTGTTTGGAATATCAGTTGTAAAACCACTTTCGGTTACATAATCGGGCACAATAGCTGATTTTGCATTGGTTGCTGCGGTGAATAAACGATAGGTAATAAATCTTCCATCGGGACTAATTTGTAAACTTTGTAAAGACTTATCGCCGATGTTGATTGTTTTTAAAGTATCGGATTCTTTAACCGATTTTAAAAAGGCATCGCGTAATTCTTTTTTATTTTTTCTTTGTTTGATGATATCTGAAGTGAACAATTGATTTTGTTGCAACCATTGTTCCTGCTGATTATTGTTTGTTGAAGTTGCTGATGAAGCGTTGCCTCTTGGTCCGCCGCCGCCACGATTTCCACCACCGGCAAATACAGGTGCAGTAGATATTTCAGCAGTTTTTGAAAAATTTGTTAGTTGTTGTGTGAATCCTGTTTTAATATTCCATGCATATAAATTTTGATTGCGAGTAAATGCAATCCATTCATCTTTTAAAATAAATTTTGGATTAGATTCCTGTTCTTCGGTTTGTGTGATGCGAATTGTTTTTGCTGATTTAATATCCAATAAAAAAAGATCGCCACGGTATGAATAAACGATTTGCGAATAATTAGAATTATAACTGCCACCATTGATGGCGCTTAATAATTGCGCTTCGTTATATTTTAATTTAACCGGTTCTTTATTACCAAGCGAAAAAATATAAAACGAATCAGAAACATTTTTATCGGGATTCCATAAAAAGAAAATTGATTTATTATCCCATGTCCAGGAAATATTTGTGGGTGATGTGCCGATCCATTTTGGATCTCTCATAATTTTTTCAACAGTTAATTGTTGAGCAGATGCAACGATGTTGAATGCAATAAAAAAAAGGAAAAATATTTTTCTCATGTCGGAAAGATTTTGGTGCTATAAATCTATTGCATGAGAAGCGAAAATGTTTTTGTTTTTTATGAATGGGCGAAAAAAATTTACTCGTAAACAATTCTTTTTCCAAAAGGCATTAATGAAAGTTCTATTAATTGAAAATGTTTTCTGCCGAAAGGAATTCCAATAATTGTGATACATAATAAAAATCCAAAAACGATATGCGAAATAGCAGCACATAAACCGCCCGTAAAGATCCAGATTATATTTCCAATGGTTTGCAAACAACCGCCACTACTGTTTGCATAAACAATTTTACTTCCGAATGGCCAGAGAATAAATGTTGCCAATTTAAAACATTGCAACCCGAATGGAATGCCGATGATGGAGAAACATAAAATTAATCCGCCGAATAAATATGATAGAGCAGAAATAAATCCACCAAAGACCAACCAAATTATATTTCCTATAAAATTCATTTTTGCTTTTTATGTTGAATAAAGATATGGTGTAGAAGTGTGCGACGCAACTGAAGCATCATTGAATTTCTACCGCTCGTAACAAAATTATTTTATTACCCAATCGTATAAAGTTAATACACTCATCCAACCCATTGCGGCAACAACCAACCATCCTGAAAGTCGCATCCACAAAGGATGTTGATAGCCTTTCATTAATTTTATTTTTGTTGATGCAATTAAAATTATTGCAAGCGCAACTGGTAAAATAAATCCGTTTGCAATGCCTGCAAATAATAATAATTGTCTTGGTTTACCGATGAAAACGAAAATGCAGGTTGATAAAATAATAAAAATCGAAATGCATAATCGTTCATATTTTATAAATAACGGATGAAAAGTTTTAAAGAATGAAACTGATGTATAAGCAGCACCAACAACAGAAGATATAGCAGCACTCCACAACACGACACCAAAAATTCTGAAACCAAAATTTCCTGCAGCGCTTTGAAACACTGTGGCAGCGGGATTATCAGCGTTTAAGACAACTCCTTTTATTACCACACTAACAACAGCAAGAAATAAAATAAAACGCATGATGGTAGAAATAATAATTCCGCTGATGGCACTTTTATTTACTTGTTGAATACTTTCTTTTCCTTTTATTCCTGCATCTAACAAACGATGCGCACCCGAAAAAGTTATATAACCACCAACGGTTCCACCAACAATTGTGACGATGGCGGCAGTAGATAATTTTTCGGGAATGAATGTGTGATGAATAGCTTGCATCAATGGTGGACGTGCTGCATAAGCAATAAATAATGTCAATGAAATTTTTATTGTTCCTAAAATTTTTGTGAAGCCATCTAACATTTTTCCGATTTCTCTCACCCAAAATAAAATCAAAGCAATAAAACAACTGATGATGGCACCTTGTTGGAAACTCAAGCCAGTCAAGACATTGATGCCAAGACCACATCCTGCAATATTGCCGATATTAAATGCAAATCCGCCCAACACAACAATAAAACATAAAAAATATCCAAGCCCCGGAAAGAGTTGATTAGATAAATCCTGAGCATGCAATTCACTCATCGTTAATATTCGCCAAGTATTTAATTGAGCACCGATATCTAATAAAACAGAAACAATAATTACAAATCCAAAACTTGTTAATAGTTGTTGAGTGAAGACAGTTGTTTGAGTTAGAAAGCCGGGACCAATGGAAGAATTGGCCATTAAAAATGCAGCACCTAAACCAGCGCCGTTAATGAAACTTAGTTTAGATGGTTTTAATTTCAATATTATTTAGTTTAAGTGTTTGACTAATTTTTTTTGCAAAATCTACCGCATGTTTTCCATCGCCGTGAATGCAAATTGTTTCTGCAACAATATTAACCTGTTTGTTTGAAATGCTTGTCACGCTTTGCCTTTGTATCATTTGCAAAACTTGTTGCACAGAAATATTTTCATCTTCAATCAATGCATTTGATTGTTTGCGTGAAGTTAAACTGCCATCATCCTGATAAGTTCTATCGGCGAAAACTTCACTTGCTGTTTTTAAATTTATTTTTTTTGGTTCGCTGATCAAACAACTTCCGCTTAATCCATACACAATTAAATTCTCATCAATATCTTTTATGGCTTGTGAAATTGTATTTGCCATTTCTGCATTTTTTGCAGCCATGTTATACAAAGCACCGTGAGGTTTTACATGATGCAATGTTGTTTTATTTTCAATACAAATTTTATACAACAAAATAATTTGAGTAGAAATTAATTTGTACAAATCTTTTTGTGATAAATGCATTTCTGTTCTGCCGAAATTTAGTTTG